>NZ_JAGKSR010000001.1:2225388-2967184 GCF_017939615.1 Microbacterium sp. BLY | reverse complement strand
TCGAAATGGCCACCCAATGCTGGGTGGCCATTTTGCGTTTGAGAACGAAAAGAACAGAGAACAGGGAGCACCATGCCGGAAGAGGAAGAGCGCCGTCCACGTCGCAACGACGACAGGAACCAGCGCAGCGATCGTCCTTCCGGAGGGCGCCCTGTGTACCGCGACGGCGGCTCTCGCGCGGGCTCCGGTGACCGTGGCCCGCGTCGTGAGGGTGGGTACAACCGTGATGGTGGTGCTCCGCGTCGCGAGGGCGGTTACAACCGCGATGGTGATGCTCCTCGTCGCGAGGGCGGTTACAACCGCGATGGTGGTGGCCCGCGTCGTGAGGGTGGGTACAACCGTGACGGTGGTGGCCCGCGTCGTGAGGGTGGGTACAACCGTGACGGTGGTGGCCCGCGTCGTGAGGGTGGGTACAACCGCGATGGTGGTGGCCCGCGTCGTGAGGGTGGGTACAACCGCGATGGTGGTGGCCCGCGTCGTGAGGGTGGGTACAACCGCGATGGTGGTGGCCCGCGTCGCGAGGGTGGGTACAACCGTGACGGTGGTGCTCCGCGTCGTGAGGGTGGGTACAACCGTGACGGTGGTGGCCCGCGTCGCGAGGGTGGGTACAACCGCGATGGTGGTGGCCCGCGTCGCGAGGGTGGGTACAACCGTGACGGTGGTGCTCCGCGTCGCGAGGGTGGGTACAACCGTGACGGTGGTGGCCCGCGTCGTGAAGGTGGGTACAACCGCGATGGTGGTGCTCCGCGTCGCGAGGGTGGGTACAACCGCGATGGTGGTGCTCCGCGTCGCGAGGGTGGGTACAACCGCGATGGTGGTGCTCCGCGTCGCGAGGGTGGCTACAACCGCGATGGTGGTGCTCCGCGTCGCGAGGGTGGCTACAACCGCGATGGTGGTGCTCCGCGTCGCGAGGGTGGCTACAACCGCGATGGTGGTGCCCCGCGCCGTGATGGTGGTGCCCCGCGCCGTGATGGTGGTGCCCCGCGCCGTGATGGTGGTGCCCCGCGCCGTGATGGTGGTGCCCCGCGTCGCGAGGGCGGTTTCGACCGGGAGCGGGGGAGTGATCGGTCTCGGTCCTTCCCGCAGCGCGGGGGCGCCGGTCGGGAACGGCCGGCGAACGCGGCGAACGAGCGTCCGCGGTTCGATGAGCCCCGCGTTCCGGACGAGGTCACCGCACGCGACCTTCACCCGTCTGCGCGCAACGAGCTGAAGACACTCAGCAAGGAGAACGCCGAGTTCGTCGCACGGCACCTCGCGATGGCGTCGCGGCTGATCGACGAGGACCCGGCGTCGGCACACGAGCACGCGCTGGCGGCCTCGCGTCGTGCGGGTCGTATCGCGATCGTCCGCGAGACCCTCGGGATCACCGCGTATGCGACCGGTGACTTCGCCCTGGCGCTGCGAGAGCTGCGTACGTACCGTCGGATCTCGGGTAAGGACGACCAGATCGCGCTCATGGTCGACAGCGAGCGCGGCATCGGTCGACCTGACCGCGCGCTGGAGACCGGCCGTGCGGTCGACCGCTCCAGCCTCACCACCCCGGTGCGCGTGGCTCTCGCCATCGCGATGTCCGGCGCCCGTCTCGATCAGGGTGACCTGGAGCTGGCGCTCGGCGAACTCGAGATCCCCGAGCTCGATCCCGATCGTGCGTTCGAGTGGAGCCCGGCGTTGTTCGCTGCACGGGCGGCCGTCCTGGAGGACCTCGGACGCACAGACGAGGCCGAGTTCTGGGCGCACCGCGCCGAGGTCGCAGCGGAGGCCCTCGGGGTCGACGAAGCCGGCGACGAGGAGATCTACGTGGAGGACGGCCTCATCGATGACGAGGACGGTTTCTCCGACGACACCGAGGACATCGACGACACCGACGCGCCCGCTGGTGCTGATGTTGAGCCTGATGCGGCCGATGCCGCTGCGGGGGCCGAGCCCGTAGAGCCGTCCATCGAGGACGAGGTGCGCGAACTGCTCGGTGAGGACGACGAGACGGAGGACGACGCGCCCTCCGCATCCGAGAAGCCGGAGGCGTAGTGGGCCTGTTCACACGGAAGCGGCCGACGGGGCGCACCCCGCTCGACGGCGTGGATACCGTCCTCGCCGACCTCGACGGCGTCGTGTACGCCGGCCCGGGCGCCCTGCCGCACGCGGTCGAGAACCTGAACGCGGCGGCGCGCTCGGTGCGCCTCGGGTACATCACGAACAACGCTTCCCGCACCGACGCCTCCGTGGCCGCGCATCTCACGAGTCTCGGACTCGAGGTCGCACCGCAGGACGTGGTGACGAGCCCGCAGGCGGCGATGCGTCTCCTGTCCGGAATCGTCCCGGCGCCCGCCACGATCCTCGTGGTCGGCGGCGACGGTCTCGTGGACGAGGTGCAGAAGGCGGGCTACACGGTCACCCGCAGTGCGGAGGATGCGCCGCAGGCGGTCGTGCAGGGCTTCGCACCGGAGGTCGCCTGGACGGATCTTGCCGAGGCGGCGTTCGCACTCAAAGTCCCCGAGGACGAGGGCGGCATCCCGTGGATCGCGACGAACACCGACTGGACGATCCCGCGCGAACGCGGCGTCGCCCCCGGCAACGGCACCCTCGTCTCCGCCGTGCACACGGCGATCGGGCGGCTGGCGACGGTGGCGGGCAAGCCGGAGACGCCGATCTTCGAGGAGGCCCTCGCCCGTTTCGGCGCCGCGAAGGCCCTGTTCATCGGTGACCGCCTCGACACCGACATCCTCGGCGCCAGCCGTGCCGGCATCGAGTCCGCACTGGTGCTGACCGGCATCGACCGTCCCAAGCACGTCCTCGCCGCGCCCGAAGGGTCGCGTCCGACCTTCATCCTCGGCGACCTCCGCGGGCTGCATGAGCCGTATCCCGAGCCCACCGTGACCGACGGCGTGTTCGATGTGAACGGCGCCGCCGTCCGCGTCCGGGGCGCGGACGTCGAGATCGTCGCTGAGTCCGGCGACCAGCTCGATCTGCTCCGGGCGGGCGCTGCGGCCATCTGGGCCTCCGGCACGCCGGTGTTCGTCCTCCGGGTCCCGGAGCGCCTGTACGCCGATCCGTTCCACCGTCCCTGAGCCACGCGTGGCGCCGTCGGCCGTCGGCGGCGCCGCGTACAGTGGAAGCGTGAGCGAAGAGACGACGACCAGCGCGCCGACGGACGGCCTGTGGAGCCGCCTGCGTCTGATCGAGGGCCAGCCGCTCACCGCGAGGGCCGAGGCGTACTCCGCTCTCCACGATGAACTCTCCCGTCGCCTCGAGAGCGGTTCCCGGCTGGATCAGCGGGAGACGCCGGGACCACGATGACGCGACTCGACGCCGCCCTCGCGTCCCGAGGACTCGCCCGCTCGCGCACCCATGCCGCCACCCTGATCGCCGAGGGGCTCGTGAGCGTGGACGGCCGTCCGGTGACGAAAGCCTCGACCTCGGTGGACGACACCACCACGATCACGGTGGCAGGGGCCGACCATTACGTCAGCCGTGCCGCGCACAAGCTCCTCGCCGGTCTCGACGGGCTCGCGATCCCCGTCGAGGGCCGGCTCGCGCTCGACATGGGCGCATCGACCGGCGGCTTCACGCAGGTGCTCCGCGAGCGCGGTGCGCGCCGGGTGCTCGCCGTCGATGTGGGGCACGGACAGCTCGCGCCGTCGGTCGCGGCGGATCCGGGAGTCACCGCCGTCGAGGGCTTCAACGTGCGCTACATGACCCGAGAGAGCCTGGCCGAGGCGACGTGGGAGACCGCCGCGCCCGACCTCGTGGTCGGCGACCTGTCCTTCATCTCCCTGGAGCACGTGCTTCCCGCGGTCGTGGCGGTCGCCGCGCCCGGTGCCGATGCGCTGGTCCTCGTCAAGCCGCAGTTCGAAGTGGGCCGCACGGCCGTCCGCGGCGGTCTCGTGACCGATCCGGCCACCCGCGCCGACGCCGTCGCGCGTGTGGTGTGGAGCGCCTGGGACGCGGGGATGGGGATGGCGGGGATCGTTCCCTCCCCGATCCTCGGAACCCACGGCAACGCGGAGTATCTCGTCCACCTCGTGCCGGGCGGCGGCAGCAATCCGACAGAATGGATGGACACCATCAACCGGCTGGCAGGGGGACGATGAACGAGCGCAGGATCCTGGTCGTCGCCCACGCGGGGCGCGTCGACACCGTCGCGGCCGCCCGCCGCGTGACCGACGCCCTCCGGGGTGCGGGTGTCCGGCCCGTCCTCGCGGCGGACGACCATGCCGAGCTCGCCGCGGTCGACCCGTTCTTCCAGGACGTCGACGTGCTGGAGGCGGCCGGCGACCGCGCCACCCTCGAACTCGCGATCGTCCTCGGCGGCGACGGCACCATCCTCCGGGCGGCGGAGCTCGTCCGCGACAGTGGCGCCCCGGTGCTCGGGATCAACATGGGCCATGTGGGATTCCTCGCGGAGATCGACCGCGACGACATGGACGACGCCATGCGGCGCGTCATCGCCCGCGACTATGAAGTCGAGGAGCGCCTGGCGCTGTCGGTCCGGGTGAAGGATGCGTCCGGCGACGTCGTGTACGAGACGTGGGCGCTCAACGAGGCGACCGTCGAGAAGGCGAGCCGGGAGCGCATGATCGAGGTGGTGCTCGAGATCGACGGACGCCCGCTGTCGAGCTTCGGCTGCGACGGCATGGTCATCTCCACCCCGACCGGGTCGACCGCCTACAACTTCTCCGCCGGCGGGCCGGTCATCTGGCCCACCGTGGAGGCCATCGCCGTCGTCCCGCTGTCCGCGCACGCCCTGTTCGCGAAGCCGCTCGTGGTGAGTCCCGACGCCGCCGTGGCGATCGAGATGCTGGAGCGGACCGACGGGTCCGGCATCCTCTGGTGCGACGGCCGCCGCTCGCACGACCTCCCGCCCGGCGCGCGCGTCGTGGTCCGTCGCTCGTCGCGCCCCGTCCGGCTCGCGCGGCTGCATCCCACCGCCTTCACGAATCGTCTCGTCCGCAAGTTCCAGCTGCCCGTCGAGGGATGGCGCGGACAGGAACGGAGGAGCGAGGCATGATCGAGGAGATGCGCATGCAGGGGCTCGGCGTGATCGCCGACGCCGTCCTGCCGCTCGGTCCTGGATTCACCGCCATCACGGGGGAGACGGGTGCGGGGAAGACCATGGTCGTCACCGGCCTCGGACTGCTCCTCGGCCAGCGTGCCGATTCCGGAGCGGTCCGCAAGGGGTCGGCGCAGGCCTCCGTCGCAGGTGTGTGGATCGTGCCGGAATCCGGTGAGGTGGCCGACATCGTCGCCGAAGCCGGGGGAGAACTGGAGCCGGCCGGCGCGGGAACGGCCGAGCTGTACGTCTCGCGCACTCTCAGCGCCGAAGGCCGCAGTCGCGCGAGCGTCGGCGGACGCGCCGCGCCGGCGGGGGTGCTGTCATCGCTCGCCGATGAGCTCATCGTCGTGCACGGACAGTCCGAGCAGCTCCGACTGCGGTCGGCCGCCGCGCAGCGCGACGCCCTCGACCGCTTCGGCGGCGAGCCGATCGCCCGGGCACTGCAGGAGTACCAGGCGGCGTTCGAGCACTGGCGCACTCTCGACGCGGAGATCATCGACATCACCGCCAACCGCGACCGGCGTGCGGAGGAGGCCGCCCGGCTGCGGGAAGACCTCGCGCTGATCGAGGCGACTGCCCCCGAAGAGGGCGAGGACGACGAGCTGACAGCCCGGGCCGAGCGTCTGGCGAATGCCGAGGAGCTGCGCCTCGCGGCCTCCTTGGCGCACAGCGCTCTCTCCCATGAGGAGGGGGAGCCCGATGCGTCGGCGCTGGTGGCGGAGGCCCGGCGGGCGATCGAACGCGTGTCGGACCCGAAGCTCGCGGAGGTCGCCGAGACCCTGGCCGATATCGGCTACCGGATCGCCGATGCCGCCGGCGTGCTCTCCGGCTTCCTCGCCGACCTCGACGAGTCCGGTCCGCACGAGCTGGCGGCCGTCGAGGAGCGCCGGGCGGCGCTCGGCGTCCTCATCCGCCAGCACGGTTCCCTCGCGGAGGCACTCGCCCTGTGGCAGACCGGGTCCGCGCGGCTGGCCGAACTCGACGACGACGGGGAGCGTCTGGAACGCCTCACCGCCGAGCGTGACGCGGCCAGGACGGAACTCGACGTCCGCGCCGACGCTCTCACCGCCGCCCGGAGCGAGGCCGCCGTCCGGCTCGGCGAGGCGGTGACCGCCGAGCTCCACGCGCTCGCGATGCCGGACGCGCGTCTGGAGGTCTCCGTGACCGCCGGCGCCGAGAGCAGCCACGGACGCGACGACGTCGCCATCCTGCTCGCCCCCCACCCGGGCGCCGAACCCCGTTCCGTCGCCAAGGGGGCTTCCGGGGGAGAGCTGTCCCGCGTGATGCTCGCGATCGAGGTCGTCATCGCGGCGACCGACCCGGTTCCCACCTTCGTGTTCGACGAGGTCGACGCGGGCATCGGCGGCGCCGCGGCCATCGAGGTCGGGCGGCGACTCGCCCGACTCGCCGAGAAGTCGCAGGTGATCGCCGTCACCCATCTCGCGCAGGTCGCCGCCTTCGCGAACAACCACCTCACCGTCGTGAAATCGCACGACGGCGCCGTCACCGCCTCCAGCGTGCGGCGGCTCGACGGGGAGGAGCGCGAGGCCGAGATGGCTCGCCTGCTCTCCGGACTCGCGGATTCCGATGCCGCACTCACCCACGCCCGCGAGCTTCTCAGCCTCGGCGTCTGAACGAACTGTTAGGATAGAAGCCCGTGATGAACTCTTCTTCTGCGGGGCCCAAGAACGACACGACCAAGCACATCTTCGTGACTGGTGGTGTCGTTTCGTCTTTGGGCAAGGGGCTCACCGCGGCCAGCCTGGGCAACCTCCTGACCGCCCGCGGGCTCCGCGTGGTCATGCAGAAGCTCGACCCGTATCTGAACGTCGATCCGGGCACCATGAACCCGTTCCAGCACGGTGAGGTCTTCGTCACCGATGACGGCGCGGAGACCGACCTCGACATCGGCCACTACGAGCGCTTCCTCGACATCAACCTGTCCGAGGCGGCCAACGTCACCACCGGCCAGATCTACTCGCAGGTCATCGCACGCGAACGCCGCGGCGAGTACCTCGGCGACACCGTGCAGGTCATCCCGCACATCACGGACGAGATCAAGCGCCGCATGCGGCTGCAGGCGACCGAGGACCCGCGTCCCGACGTGATCATCACCGAGGTCGGCGGCACGGTCGGCGACATCGAGTCGCAGCCGTTCCTTGAGTCGGCCCGCCAGCTGCGTCACGAGCTCGGCCGTGACAACGTGTTCTTCGTGCACGTCTCCCTCGTGCCGTTCATGGGCGCGTCCGGCGAGCAGAAGACCAAGCCGACCCAGCACTCCGTCGCCGCTCTCCGCCAGGTCGGCATCCAGCCCGACGCGCTCGTGCTGCGCAGCGACCGCCCGGTGAGCGCGAGCAACCGCAACAAGATCGCCCTCATGTGCGACGTCGACGTCGAGGGTGTCATCAACACCGTCGACCTGCCGAGCATCTACGACATCCCGTCGACCCTCAACGAGCAGGGCCTCGACTCCTACATCGTGCGCCGCCTCGGCCTCGACCAGAAGGCGGACGACGTCGACTGGACGCGCTGGAACAAGGTGCTGCACGCGGTGCACAACCCCAAGCACGAGGTCACGATCGGTCTCGTCGGCAAGTACATCGACCTGCCCGACGCCTACCTGTCGGTCACCGAGGCGCTCAAGGCCGGCGGCTTCGCGCAGGAGACCAAGGTCCACATCCGCTGGATCCCGTCCGACCTGTGCGAGACGCCCGAGGGTGCGCAGGAGCAGCTGGCCGAACTCGACGGCATCTGCGTGCCCGGTGGCTTCGGCATCCGCGGCATCGAGGGCAAGCTGGGCGCACTGAAGTTCGCCCGTGAGCAGGGCATCCCGACGCTGGGGCTGTGCCTGGGCCTGCAGTGCATGGTGATCGAGTACGCCCGCGATGTCGCCGGGATCGTCGGCGCATCGTCCAGCGAGTTCGACCCGGACACCGCCGAGCCGGTCATCGCGACGATGGCCGAGCAGATCGAGATCCTCGACGGCGGCGACCTGGGGGGCACGATGCGTCTCGGCCTCTACCAGGCGGCTCTCGCGGAGGGCTCGCTGGCGCGCGAGGTCTACGGCGCCGCCGAGGTGTCCGAGCGGCACCGCCACCGCTACGAGGTCAACAACGCCTACCGCGACCGGCTGTCCGAGGCGGGCCTGGTGTTCTCCGGGCTCAACCCGGAACTCGACCTCGTCGAGTACGTCGAGCTGCCGCGGGACGTCCACCCGTACTACATCGCCACGCAGGCGCACCCGGAGCTGCGCTCGCGTCCGACCGACCCGCACCCGCTGTTCCGCGGTCTCGTCGGTGCCGCCATCGCCCGACACCGCGCCAGCGAGCTGTTCGACGTGCCCGTCGATGAGTGAGTCGGGGACGGGCGCCGGGGGCGGGTCGCTGCGCGACGAGCCCTTCGAGCCGGAGGTCGTGAGCAGCGATCTCGTGTACGAGGGCTACGTCTGGGACGTGCGCTCCGACCGGGTCCGCTACGGCGACGGCGAGATCGTCCGGGAGTACGTCGCCCATCCCGGAGCGGTGGCGATCCTCGCTCTGGACGACGAGGAGCGCGTGCTGCTGATCCAGCAGTACCGCCACCCGATCCGTCACCGCGACTGGGAGCTCCCGGCCGGTCTCCTCGACATCGAGGGGGAGGAGCCGGTGGCGGCCGCCCGTCGCGAGCTCGCGGAGGAGGCCGACCTCGTCGCCGCGCAGTGGGAGCCCCTGGTGTCGTCGTGGACGACGCCGGGTGGTAACGACGAGCTCATCCGGGTGTTCCTCGCGACCGGCCTCTCGCCCGCCGAGACGGCGCATGCCCGCGAGGACGAGGAGGCGGACATCCGTGTCGCCTGGGTGCCGCTGGAGGAGGCCGTCGCCGGAGTCCTGGAGGGGCGCTTGCACAACGGCATCCTGTCCATCGGCGTGCTGGCCGCGGCGCAGAGGCTGCGCGACCGGGGCTGAGATGCTGCTCGATCGCGCCCTCGACGCGTACCTGCGTCATGTGACGATCGAGCGCGGCCTCAGCGCACATACGATCGCGGCCTATCGTCGCGACCTCGAGGGCTACCGCGAGTGGCTGGAGGCGGAAGGCATCGTCGACACCGCGGACATCACTCCGGCGGTGGTCGACCGGTTCGTCGCGGACCGCGCCTCGGCGGATCCGCCGCCCGCGGCGACGAGCCTCGCGCGCCTGCAGTCCTCGGTGCGGGGATGGCATCGCTTCCTTGCCAGGGAGGGCATCGAGGCCGACGATCCGAGCGGCCGGCTGCGGCCGCCGAAGACTCCGCGTCGGCTGCCGAAGGCCCTCACGATCGACCAGGTGGAGCGGCTGCTCGCGGCACCCTCCGCCGAGGAGCCCTTGGGTATCCGCGATCGGGCGCTGCTGGAGCTCCTGTACGCGACCGGGGCCCGCGTCTCGGAGGCGGTCGGTCTCGACGTCGACGACATGGCGCACGGCGAGGTGCTGCGCCTGCGCGGCAAGGGGTCGAAGGAACGCATCGTCCCCGTGGGGTCGTATGCCCGCGCGGCCGTCGACGCCTACCTCACCCGGGTGCGCCCCGGCCTGGCGGCGAAGGGGCGCGCGTCCGCCCGCCTCTTCCTCGGCGCCCGGGGTGCCCCGCTGTCGCGCCAGAGCGCCTGGCTGGTGATCCGTTCCGCCGCGGAGCGCGCGCAGCTCACGGCCGAGGTCTCGCCGCACACGCTGCGGCACTCGTTCGCGACCCACCTCCTCCAGGGCGGCGCCGACGTGCGCGTGGTGCAGGAGCTGCTCGGGCACTCGTCGGTCGCGACGACCCAGATCTACACCCACGTCTCGGTGGACGCCCTCCGCGACATCTATGCGACCTCGCATCCTCGGGCGCGCTGACTCCGGCGCTCCGCGGCCATCCCGCCCCGCCCGTCCGCCGCGCGCCGGGACGGCCGGGGAACCCACGGCCGCTACAATCGAGCAAGCACGAAGGAGCAGGAGAACCGGTGGCTGAGAAAGCGGCGAAGTCCAGGGCGAAGGCACAGAAGGCCGACGACATCCCCATGGGACCCACCGGCCGTCCGTATCAGGGCTTCCCGATCCCGGCACCGCTGAAGTCGCATGGTCCCGCCCGCATCATCGCCCTGTGCAACCAGAAGGGGGGCGTCGGCAAGACGACGACCTCCATCAACCTCGCCGCCGCTCTCGCCGAGTACGGCCGCAAGGTGCTCGCCGTGGACTTCGACCCGCAGGGCGCGCTGTCCGCCGGCCTCGGCATCCAGACGCACGACGTGCCCACGGTCTACGACCTCCTGCTCGACACGAAGCGCGATGCGCACGACGCGATCGTGCACTCGAACGTCGCGGGGCTCGACGTCCTGCCGGCGAATATCGACCTCTCCGCCGCGGAGGTGCACCTCGTCAACGAGGTCGCCCGCGAGACGATCCTCGCCCGCGTGCTGCGGCAGGTGGCGGGGGAGTACGACGTCATCCTCATCGACTGCCAGCCGTCGCTCGGCCTGCTGACCGTGAACGCGCTGACGGCGGCGCACGGCGTGATTATCCCGCTCGAGTGCGAGTTCTTCGCGCTGCGTGGGGTCGCGCTCCTCATCGAGACCATCGACAAGGTGCGTGACCGGCTGAACCCCTCCATCGAGATGGACGGACTGCTGGCCACCATGTACGACCCGCGCACCCTGCATTCGCGCGAGGTGCTGGAGCGTGTCGTGGAGGCATTCGGCGACGACGTGCTGGAGACCGTGATCGGCCGCACCGTGAAGTTCCCGGACGCGTCGGTCTCGGGGGTCCCGATCACCGAGTTCGCCCCGGAGCACGCGGCCGCACAGGCATATCTGCGGCTGGCCAGGGAGCTGGTCGCCCGTGGCGCCGTCGCCTGACGAGCTCGCAACCGCTGACGCTCCGCCGACCGCTGAAGCGACGGAGGCCGCGGCGTCCGCCCCGGTCGTCGACGCTCGGGAGGCCGCAAACGGGGACGAGGCCTCCGGCTTCCGCGTCTCGCTGACCAACTTCGACGGGCCGTTCGACCTTCTGCTCAGTCTCATCTCGAAGCACGAGATGGACATCACCGAGGTGTCGCTGAGCGCCGTCACCAACGAGTTCATCGCGTACCTCGCCGACCTCGAGGACGACGAGGAATTGGATCAGGCCTCCGAGTTCCTCGTCGTCGCGGCGACGCTACTCGACATGAAGGTGGCGGGACTCCTCCCGCAGGGCGAACTCGTCGATGCCGAGGCCGTCGCTCTGCTCGAAGCGCGGGACCTGCTGTTCGCCCGTCTGCTGCAGTACCGCGCGTTCAAGGAGGTCTCCGCGTGGTTCGCGCGATGCCTGCAGCGCGAGGACCGGCGTCACGTGCGCGCGGTGCCGCTGGAGGAGAAGCACCGGAAGCAGACCCCCGAGCTCGTCTGGTCGCTCACGGTGGACGACTTCGCGGCGCTGGCGCTCCTGGCGTTCGCGCCGAAGGAGATCCCGCACGTCGGGCTCGACCACCTGCACGCACCCCTCGTCAGCATCCGCGAGCAGGCCGCGATCGTCGTGACGCTGCTGCGCGGTACCGAGTCGCTGAGCTTCCGCGAGCTGGTCGCCGGCGTCACCGAACCGGGCATCGTGGTCGCGCGGTTCATCTCGGTGCTGGAGCTGTACCGCCATGCGGCGCTCTCCTTCGAACAACTGGAACCGCTCGGGGAGCTCACGCTCCGCTGGGCCGCCGACTCTTGGTCGGATGAGACACTCGCGACCCTGGGGGCCGACTATGACCGATGACGTGACCGCGGATCCGCACTCCCCGGACCAGGACGCCGGCCCCGCCACGGCGGCGGGTTCGGAGCTGCCGCTGAGCGAGCGCGTCGAGGCGATCCTCTTCATCGTCGACGAGCCGATCGGCCTCGTGGCCCTCGCTGCGGCGGTCGGCGCGCCGGTGCCGGCGGTGCGGCAGACCCTGGAGACCCTCGTCGCGGACTACGACGGGGGAGGCGCCGGCCCTCGGCGCGGCTTCGAGCTGCGGGAGGTCGGCGGCGGGTGGCGGCTGTACGTGCGCGAGGACCTTGATCCGGTCGTGGCGGAGTTCGTCGGCGGTCAGGCGCCCGCGCGGCTGTCGCAGGCGGCCCTGGAGACCCTCGCGGTGATCGCCTACAAGCAGCCCGTCACGCGGAGTCAGGTCGCATCGATCCGTGCCGTCAACGTCGACTCCGTGGTCCGCACGCTGCTCGCCCGCGGCCTGATCACGGAGTTGTTCGCCGACTCCGAGACCGGCGCGATCAACTACGGCACCACCGACGCGCTGCTGCAGCACCTCGGCATCAACTCGCTCGATGAGCTTCCGCCGATCTCGCCGCTCCTGGATGACGGCGCCGACGGCTTCGACGAAGGGACGGTCCGATGACCCCGCACACCGACGACCCCGCGGCCCCCGAGGGCGTGCGACTGCAGAAGGTGCTGGCGGCGGCCGGCGTGGCGTCCCGGCGCGTGGTCGAGCAGTACATCGTCGAAGGCCGCATCCGGGTGAACGGCCAGGTGGTCAGCGAGCTGGGGCGCCGCATCGATCCCGAGCGCGACCTCGTGGATGTGGACGGTACGGCCGTGCAGCTCGACGTGTCCAAGCGCTACGTGATGCTCAACAAGCCGACCGGCGTGGTCAGCAGCATGCGCGACGAGAGCGGTCGTCCGGACCTTCGGCGCTTCACGAAGGACTACGAGGAGCGGCTGTACAACGTCGGTCGTCTCGACGCCGAGACGAGTGGCCTGCTGCTGCTCACCAACGACGGCGAACTCGCGCACGTGCTCGCGCATCCGTCCTTCGGTGTCACCAAGGTGTACATCGCGAAGGTCGAGGGGACGGTGACCGCGCAGACCATCTCGACGCTCACCAAGGGCATCGAGCTGGAGGACGGTCCCATCGCCGCCGACAAGGCCCGGCTGCTGGACACGTCCCGTGGATCGAGCCTCGTGGAGCTCACGCTGCACTCCGGCCGCAACCGGATCGTGCGCCGGATGATGGCCGCGGTCGGGCATCCCGTCACGGAACTCGTCCGCCGCCAGTTCGGTCCCCTGCACCTGGGAACCCTCCCGGCGGGCAGGACGCGGGAACTGAGTAAAATCGAACTCGGCGCGCTGTTGACTCTCGCGCGCCGGGAATCCGGTGTCGCCGAGGCGCCAGGCGAGCAGGAGAACGAATGACCCAGACGACGAGTGCGCCCGCGGCGCGGAAGACCGGTGCCGTGGCGCCGCGTCTGTCCGGCACCGTGCGCATCGTCGGCGCCGGGCTGCTGGGCGCCAGCGTCGGTCACGCGCTCCGCGCGAAGGGCGTCGACGTGGTCCTCACGGACGCGTCCCCGGCACAGCTGCGCCTCGCGGTCGACTACGGTGCCGGACGTCTTCCGGCCGATGACGACGCTCCCGTGCTCGTCGTCGTGGCGGTGCCGCCGGATGTCACCGCCGACGTGGTCCAGGCCGAGCTGGAGCGCTACCCGCATGCGGTCGTGACGGATGTCGCGAGCGTGAAGCTGGAGCCGTTCCGCACGCTGAAAGAGCGCGGCGTCAACCTCGCGCGCTACATCGGTTCGCACCCGCTCGCGGGCAGGGAACGCGGCGGGGCCATCTCCGCGCGGGCCGACCTGTTCATCGGACGTCCGTGGGTGGTGTGCCGCGACGAGCACACGACGGCGCGGGACCTCGCGTTGGTCGAGGCCCTCGCTCTGGATGTGGGCGCGATGCCGCTCGAGATGACCCCCGAGGAGCACGACCGTTCCGTCGCCCTGACCTCGCACGTGCCGCAGGTCGTCGCGAGCCTCCTCGCCGGGCGGCTCGCCGGGGCGGAGGAGGGTGCACTGCGCCTCGCCGGGCAGGGCGTGCGCGACACGACCCGCATCGCGGCGTCGGCTCCGGAGCTGTGGGTGCAGATCCTCGGGGCCAACGCCACGCCCGTCGTCGAGATCCTCGACGCGCTCGCGACGGATCTGAGCGAGGTCGCCGCTGCGCTCCGTGCGCCCGGCGCCCCCGGCGCCCGCCGCGTGCTGGCGGAGGCCATCCGCCAGGGCAACGACGGCGTCGATCGTCTGCCGGGCAAGCACGGGCAGAACCGGCGCTTCGAGACACTGGTCGTCATGATCGACGACACCCCCGGACAGCTGGGCCGCCTGTTCGGCGAGCTCGGTGAACTGGGCGTCAACGTCGAGGATCTGCGGCTGGAGCATTCGCCCGGCGCGCAGTTCGGCCTCGCCGAGATCAGTGTCGACCCCGCGGCGCTGCACGGCGCGATCACCGGGCTCCAGGAACGCGGCTGGCGCATCG
This sequence comes from Microbacterium sp. BLY, assembly GCF_017939615.1. NCBI lineage: Bacteria > Bacillati > Actinomycetota > Actinomycetes > Micrococcales > Microbacteriaceae > Microbacterium > Microbacterium sp. BLY. Next base: position 2,952,879 of record NZ_JAGKSR010000001.1, on the reverse strand, counting down.
CAGGGAACACCAATGACTGACACCTCCACCGTCTCCGCCACGAAGTTCATCGCCATCGACGGCCCCGCCGGGTCCGGCAAATCGAGCGTGTCCAAGGCCATCGCCCGGCGTCAGGGATACGGCTACCTCGACACGGGGTCCGCCTACCGCGCGCTCGCCTGGCATGTGCTCGACCGGGGTGCCGACACCGACGACGCCGAGGCCGTGCGTTCCGCTGCGGCCGACTTCCCCGTGCGTCTCGGGCTCGACCCGGACGACCGCACCGTCCGCGTGGGCGAGGTCGACGTGACGGACGCGATCCGCGAGCCCCGGGTGTCCGGCGCCGTGAGCGGCGTGGCCCGCGTGCCCGAGGTGCGTGCGCAGGTCAACGAGCTCTTCCGTGCCCTCGTCGCCGAGGCGCCGTACCCGGCCGTCGTCGTGGAAGGACGCGACATCACGACCGTCGTCGCCCCCGACGCGCCCGTCCGCATCCTGCTCACGGCGGCGCCCGAGGTGCGCGCCGCCCGTCGCGCCGGTGAGCTCGCCGGTGAGAACGCCGCCGCCGTGGCGGCCGCCCTGCACAAGCGCGACGCCTCCGACAGTGCGGTCGTCGACTTCCTCAACGCCGCGGACGGCGTCGAGGTCGTCGACTCGACCGCACTCGATTTCCCCCAGACCATCGACGCCGTCCTTTCGGTGATCGAACGACTCCGAGGAGCACACCGTGGCTGACGACGAATACGAAGGCGGTCCCGACCAGCTCGCCGAGAAGATGGACCAACTCGATGAGCAGCTGGCGGAACAGCGCGCGGAGACCCTGCGCGCCGGCCTCGCCGACTACGAACTGGACGACGAGGACGCGGAGCTCCTCGCGGGCATCACCCTCGGCGAAGACGGCATCCAGTACAGCCCCGCGCTGCCCGTGGTGGCGATCGTCGGGCGGCCGAACGTCGGCAAGTCCGCGCTGGTGAACCGCATCCTCGGTCGTCGTGAGGCCGTCGTGGAGGACACCCCCGGTGTCACCCGCGACCGGGTCACGTACAAGGCCGAGTGGAACGACCGTCGCTTCACCGTCGTCGACACCGGCGGCTGGGAGCCCGACGCCCGCGGCATCGACCGTTCCGTCGCAGCCCAGGCCGAGGTCGCGATCGACCTGTCCGATGTCGTGCTGTTCGTCGTGGATGCCATGGTGGGCGCCACGTCGACCGACGAGCACGTCGTGAAGCTGCTGCGCAAGAGCGGCAAGCCGGTCTTCCTCGTCGCCAACAAGATCGACGACGCCCGTCAGGAGCCGGAAGCAGCCGCGCTGTGGAATCTGGGTCTCGGGGAGCCGCACCCCGTCTCCGCGATCCACGGTCGCGGTGTCGCGGACCTGCTCGACGACGTGCTGAAGAAGCTGCCGGAGGTCTCCGCCGTGGCGAAGCAGGAGATCGGCGGCCCGCGCCGTGTCGCGATCCTGGGACGCCCGAACGTCGGCAAGTCCTCGCTGCTGAACAAGGCCGCAGGGGAGGAGCGCGTGGTCGTCAACGACCTCGCCGGCACCACCCGCGACCCGGTGGACGAGGTCGTCGAGCTCGGCGGCAAGATGTGGCGCCTGGTCGACACGGCCGGCATCCGTCGCCGCGTGCACATGGCGCAGGGCGCCGACTTCTATGCCTCGCTGCGCACCTCGGCCGCCCTGGAGAAGGCCGAAGTGGCCGTCGTCGTCCTCGACGTCTCCGAGTCGATCAGCGAGCAGGACGTGCGCATCATCGACCTCGTGCTCGAATCGGGCCGCGCGCTGGTCCTGGCCTTCAACAAGTGGGACCGTCTCAACGACGACGACCTGGAGAACGCCGACCGCCGACGCTACCTGGAGCGCGAGATCGAGCAGGACCTGGCGCACGTCGCCTGGGCCCCGCGCGTGAACATCTCCGCCAAGACGGGCCGTCATCTCGACAAGCTCGTCCCGGCGCTGGAAACGGCGCTGGAGAACTGGGACCGACGGATTCCGACGGGCAAATTCAACGCGTTCCTCGCCGAGCTCGTCGCCGAGCACCCGCACCCGGTGCGGGGTGGGAAGCAGCCGCGCATCCTGTTCGGGACGCAGGCGTCGACCCGTCCGCCGACGTTCGTGCTGTTCACGACCGGATTCCTCGACCCGGGCTACCGCCGATTCATCCAGCGCCGGCTGCGGGAGCTCTACCCGTTCGAGGGCACACCGATCGTCATCAACATGCGGGTGCGCGAGAAGCGTCAGCGCTGACTCGTTGCCGCGCATGTCGCGGCGGTGGCGCCGGAGCCCCGATGCTGTGAAAAGCTGAGGGGGTGACTGTCGTACCTCCCGCCGCCGGTGAACCGCGTCGCCCCGAGGGGCCTCGTGATCCGGGCGATGCCTGGGTCGTCGCGGACACCGGGGAGCGCTACTGGGGGCGCTTCGGCGCCGCCGGTCTGCTCGCCGTCGACCCGGAGCGCGGCATCCTGCTGCAGCATCGCGTGGCGTGGAGCCATTTCGGCGGCACCTGGGGTCTGCCCGGGGGCGCGCTGCACGAGGGTGAGGCGGCGATCGTCGGTGCGATCCGGGAGGCTCAGGAGGAGGCGGGAGTGCCGGATGGTGCGGTGCGGCCGCGCTTCACGAGCGTGCTCGACCTCGGCATCTGGTCCTACACGACCGTCGTCGCCGACGTGCGGACGGCGTTCGATCCTGTGATCAGCGATCCCGAGAGCGTCGCGCTTTCGTGGGTGCCGGTCGAGGAGGTGGACGGGCTGCCGCTGCATCCCGGCTTCGGGGCCGCCTGGCCGGTGCTGCGCGCGCAGCTGTCGGCGCATCCGGTGGTCGTGGTCGACGCCGCCAACGTCGTGGGGTCGGTCCCGGACGGCTGGTGGAAGGACAGGGCGGGTGCGGCCGCGCGTCTGCGCGACCGGCTGACGGGGCTCGCGGTCCCCGGGGACGACCTCGGGCTCGCGGGTGACGCCTGGTTCCCGGAGGTGGCGCTCGTCGTCGAGGGGCGCGCGCGGGACATCGCGGAAGCCGCCGCGGAGAGCTCGCCCGCCGACGTCGCGGCCGCGGAGGCCGGCGTTGCGGGGGCGGCGTTGGACGTGGTGCGCACGGAAGCCGCCGGTGACGATGCCATCGTGGCCGAGGTGGAGCGTCGCGTCGCCACGGCACAGCCGGTGCTGGCCGTGACCAGCGACCGCGAACTGCAGGCGCGTGTCGCGGCGGCCGGCGCCCAGGTGCGCTCGAGCGGCTGGCTCCTGCGACTCCTCGACACCTGAGACCTGTCGGAGTCGCAGGGTGGGAACGGCGCGGAGGCTCGGCCCTCAGGGCGCGCGCAGGTTCTCGGCAGGACGCAGTGTGGCCGCGCGGACAGCCGCAAAGGCGCCGCCGGCGCTCGATACGACCACTCCGAGCAGCACAGCGAGCGGCATCAGCATGACATCGAAGACCGGGGCCCACCGCTGGCTGATCGTGACCGCCAGGATCGCCATCATCCCGACGAAGAGGCCGCCGATCCCGCCCAGGGCACCGACGTACACAGCTTCGACCGCGATCAGGATCCCGATGTCGCGCTCCTTCGCGCCCAGCGCTTTCCGCATGCCGATCTCGCCTCTGCGTGCGTTGACGGCCATGAGGGTCGTGTTGATGAGAGCGGCGACGGCAACGAGCACCGCAAGAAGCGTGAAGGCGACGAGTGTCGCTTGCACGCCGGCTTCGATCTGAACCCTCAATCGGCTGTCATCCGACGCTGCGACGATGGAGATCGCGTCCGGCGCATAGGGATTGATCGCACGCGCGAGTTGCGACGAGACCTGAGGAACGGCTCCGGCCATGGTCGTCACGAGCAGGGTCGCCTCCGGCGCCATGGTGTCCAAGCCCTGTGCCTCCGCGCCGAGCACGAGTTCGCCCCTCCAGAGCGGGAGCCGCGGGGATTCCGTGATGAGACCGGCGACCACGTAGCGTTCACCCGACACCTGGATGGTGGGGGCCAGATCGACGTCAGCGAGCTCGAGGTCCCGGGCGAGGAGATCCCCGACGTAGGCCTCGCCGGGCAGGAGACCGCCGTGGTGCCACTGTGCCTCGTCGATCTCGACCCTCGTCGCCTCTTCCAGGTCCCCCGCGACGACGTGGGGTTGCGCCTGCGCTGTTGCGGCGGGCGTCGTGATCGCGCTCGCGCTCAGGTCGACGACGACCGCGGCGGCTTCCACCCCTCGCACCGTTCGTGCCGTCGACGGCGCCGCGGAGAGCGGTTTCGAGTGCGGCACTTGCGTGGACCATCTGGCGGTCACTTCGCGGGTGAGGTGGGCGTCGAAGGTCTCGGAGACCTGGGCATCGGCAGAAGCGGAGAGGCCGAGGGTGATGATCGACAGCGCGACGGCGATCACCACGGCCATGCACTGTGCAAGTGTCTGGTTCTTCCGCGACGAGATCGATGCCCAGGCGTCGGCCATCATGTCCGCGACGCGAAGGAAAGCCCTCCCATCGCCTCGTGTCGCGACGGCTCCACTCGTCGGAACGTTCGCGAAGGTCGCTCTCGGATTCGATGGTCCCGTGTCCGAGACCACACCTCCATCCGAGATACGGATGATCCGGTCTGCGCGAGCCGCGACTTCCGGAGAGTGGGTCACGATGACGACCGCAGCGCCACCGCGATTCACTCGCTCCAGTTCGGCGAGGACCCGTTCCGTGTTGACCGAATCGAGGTTGCCGGTCGGTTCGTCCGCGAGGACGAGGTGAGCATCGCCGGCCATCGCACGCGCGATCGCGATCCGCTGACGCTGCCCGCCGGACAGAGTGGACGTGTCCTGCCAGGCGATGTCATCCAGGCCCACTGCCGCGAGTGCGCGCATCGATTCCCGCTGCCGCGCACGGAGGGGGACTCCGCGGTACAGGAGATTCAGTCCCACACTGTCCATCGCCGGGCGCCGCTCCAGCAGATGAAAGGCCTGGAAGATGAACGCGATGTGCCGGGCCCGCAATCTCGCCGCTGCGCTGCGGTTCACCGGCCCTGGGTTCTTTCCCGCGAGGAGATACTCGCCGGACGAAGCGTCATCGAGCAGTCCCAGCAGATTCAGCAGAGTGCTCTTGCCGCCGCCTGATGGGCCCACGATGGCCACGAACTCACCGTGGTCGATCGTCAACGTGACGTTGCGCAGCGCGTGAACACGCGGCCCGTGTGGCGGCGTGTAGGTTCGTGAGACGTCACGCAGTTCGATCAAGGTCACGAGGACCCCACTCGAACCCGATCGCCGTCGCGAATCGATGACGGAGACGAGGGCCTGATCGCCGCTTTGCCGTCGAGAGCGCCGAGGACAGTCACCTCGACCTCGGCGAATTCCCCTCCCGGCCGGCGGACGATGACAACCTGATTGGTGTCACCGCGGTCGACCACCGCGATCGTGGGGACGAGGAGCGCCTCCTCATCCACGATGACCTGCGAAGAAACGACTCGCACCTTGGCGTTCGATGCCTGGAGTGGTTCTGAGGGGATCACCGTGACGAGCGACGTGCTGGGAGGTTCGTCGGTCTCGGGCTGGCCGCCTTCAGCGTCCTCTTGGGTGCCGGGGGCGATCGGCTCGATGCTCGAGACCACCCCCTTCGTGACGCCGCCATCCGCTTCGATGGAAACCTCGCCACCCTCAGCGATGTACGTCAGATCCGCGGGCGCGGCCTCGAACGTCACTGTGGTCGTGGTCGAACCGAGGACGATGTCAGATTCACCCTCCGCTCCCACGGCACTGCCCACCGCCAGTGCGCTCAGAGAAGCAGACGGAAGAACCTTGACGCCGAGTATCTCGGAGTAGGGGACGAATGCCGTGCTCGTTCCGGAGTCGGTCCCTGCCTTCGGGTCCTGTGGTCGAGCCGCGGGGTCGGAGGTGCTCGCACCGCTGTCGGCCTCGCCGCCCCGTGTGGCCGGGGCGTAATGGTTCGTGGCGTACCAGTCCCGGACGGCGATCTCCGTCTGCGCGCCGAACGAGCCGTCGATGTCGAGCGAGTACCCCAAGCTCTGCAGCGTCTCCTGCAGAGACGCCACATCAGGACCCTGATCGCCGACTCCGACATCACGGTAGAACGGGAACGCGGACTGCACGACGAAGACGGGGCGGCCGTTGACCTCAGTCAAGACCTGACCGGTGGTCACGGTCATACCCTTGTTCACCGGGTGTGCCGTAACCACGGAGCGCAGCGCGTCGGACGGCACCGCCAGGCTCAGGGACTCCTGGTTCTCGGCGACGATGCTCCCGGAGAACGCTGTCTCGCGAACGAGCTTTCCGGTGGTCACCGTGGCAAGGATGGGGGTCGATGCGGGCGGGGCGGTCGCGGCATCCCGCTGGGCTGATGATTGGAAGACCGTTGCAAGGGCCCACCCGGCAGTCAGCGCGACAAGAGCCGAAAGAAGAAGGATGACGAACGGCCGGATCCTCCTCGCGGCGGATCCGCGGGGGAGGGAGGCGTCCTCGGTCATCGGGTCCAGATCGCCACCTCGCCGGATGAACCTCATTTCGACGGCGCGTTCGATGCGATCACTGTCTTCAGCTCGTCCATATGAGCGACCGCTTCGTCCCGAATCCGGTCGAGTTTGTCGCGGTTGTTTCTCACGAGAATCTCTTGCGCCGCCCATTCGGCTTGATACCGGGCTTCGGCGTAACCGCTGGATTCACGGCACTGCGCGTCGGCCTCGGCAACGGAGATCTCCTCCGACGATGCCGCCTCGGTCAGGTGGGAGCCGAACAGTCCGAACTCCTGTGCCATCGTGGTCGTCGGCATCTCGCTCCACGGATCTGTCGGCAGGTCGAACGTGACGAGATCCGAGAGGCATGCTCGCCACGATCGCGCTGCGTCGCGAACGGAGTCATCCGACGAGATCTCATCGCGCGCTTGCATCTCGAGGCTGGCGACATAGTTCAACCCATCGGCACCTGCCACCGTCTTCTCGCTCCGCGCATCTTCTCCGCACGCTTCGAACCGGGAACGAAACTCACCGTCCGGATCGTAGGAATTCGTCCATGCCGTGAACTCTGCCCATGCGCGTGCATCCGCGGGATTCGCTGCGGGCGCATCGTGGTAGCCGTAGCGGCGCGCGATGTCGGAGTTGAAGATCTTGAGAGCCGCGTCGTTGACCGTCTCAGGCGGAGGGAACTCGGTGTCCTGCCACGGCACCGGCCACTCGTAGCCCTGTACCTCGAGACATTTCGCGATCAGCAGTTGTTCGGCGTAGTTGCTCAGTGACGGCTCGAATGCCTTGAATTCGTCCAGTGGCATCGTCCACATGGATCGATTCTGCACGATCGTCTGCGGGGGCTCAGGAGCCTGACAGCCCGTCAAGACCAGGATGCAGGCAACCGCCGTTGCCGACCCGATGATCCAGCAGCGGCCGTTGCGCGTACTCAGTTGCACGTGGCGGTTCCCCTCTCCATCTCGCCGGAAGTGACGTATCCCGAGGACGCCCGATCGCGGAATCTGCAACAGGAGGATCCGGCTTGCCGGTGCCGCGCACGGCGGTGGCTTCAAAGCCCTGCGGCGGGTTCGGATACGGGACATCGGCAGCCTGCGACGAGGCTCCGGCCCTCAGGATAGACGCGAGGATGGCCACTCTCCATCACCCGGAGCGGAAGCATATTGGCATGCTCAGAAGGCCGGCCATCGGGTGCCCCGTGGGCGAACGGAGAGGGGCCGGGAATCGCCCGTGCCGGTCGATCCGACCGGTCAGTCGTGCGCGATGTCGCCTCGACCGCGGAGGCGATCGATGTCCCGACGCTCCCGCTTCGTCGGGCGCCCCGCGCCGCGGTCACGGACAGCGAGGGCCGCCTGGGGCTCTCGTTCCGGTGTGCGGTCGTCATAGGCGAGGGCGGCGAGCGGCGCGCCGACGCGCTTGACGAGGAGCTGTTTCACGATCAGGATCCGGTCGAAACCCGCGATCCGAACGCGGAGCTCGTCTCCGATGCGCACCGCCTGCGCGGCTTTCGCCTTGTCACCGTTGACGCGCACATGCCCCGCACGGCACGCGGTCGTCGCCGCTGATCGCGTCTTGTACATCCGGATGGCCCAGAGCCAGCTGTCCACCCGTGCGCTGTCGGCCATCAGGCGGCCTTCCGTCGCAGGGAGAGAAGAGCGCCAGCCACGATCAGCCCCTGCCCGAGTGTGTACGTGAGCATCACGGCGGGGCTGCTCCAGGCCGGAAGAGCGTCCGGGAGGAAGAGACGGAAGGCGAGGATCGTATCGCTCGCCAGGAAGAATGCCCCGCCGACCGCCACCAGCGGATCGCAGCGGGCGGCGAAGGCGGCGGTGCCGGCGAGCAGCAGACCGTAGAGCCCGACGGCCGCGAGGAGCCCACCGGTGTGCGGCCCGAGCACGACGATCATCGCGAGCCACCACACCGCGTACACCGTCGTCCACCAGGGGAGGCGACGGCGAGCGAGATGGCGTGCGAACAGGAGGATGTAGGCGACGTGCGCGAGACCGAAGAACCCGAGCATGAGCGGGAGCTCGGGGGCGGTGGGGAACAGCGCGCCGGCGCCGTCTCCCAACCAGGAGAACAGGAGGGCGATCAGGAGCAGTGCGGCGGTGACGGGAGGACGGATCCGTCGCGCCGACACCAGCACTGGGACCGCCAGCAGCGGCATGAGCAGCAGCTTCGACGGGCCAGCGAGGTCATGGTCGAGCGCGAGGAGCACCACATGCACGAGAGACACGGCGACGTAGGGAACGAAGGCCCACACGATCACGGACGGGCGGGCGCTGCGCTGCATCCTCCCATCGTATGACCGAGGCGACGGCGCGTCCCGAGCGCCGGAGGCGGCGAGGCGGCGGATCAGGATTCCACGGTCACGTTGGCCACGTCGCCGCCTGCATCCAGGTGCACGGCCGGCCAGTAGCCGTCCGGGAAATGTTCGCCGCAGGTGTCGGTGAAGTGGAGCACGATGGTGCCGTCGGCCGCGGCTTCGACCGTCTCGAGCTCCAGGTCGGCCGCGGCTTCGTCGAGCTCGGTGGCGGCGGATTCCCCGGTGCTGAAGGCCGTGACCACAGCGTCGGAGGCGGCGCGACGGGTGGCGGGCAGGTCGGCGAGGGTCGCACGAAGCCGGGGGAGCAGCGGCGCGATCTCGTCCGGCGTCGTGCCCTCGACCATCACCTCGTACGTGTAGCCGTCGATCTCGGTGCTGCCGACGAACCAGTCGTGGGTGAGGACCGTGCCGTCTTCGAGAGTCGAGGTCGCCCGCCGAAGGGAGCTGAGACCGGAATCGTCGAGGGAAGAAGGCGCGTCACTCATGCCTTCACGCTAGCGGTTCGCGTTCCCCGAAAGGTCGAGCGCGACGAGCACGCGGCCGGGTTTCATGACCGTCTTCTGTTGGAATCCCGCGCGGAGGAATGTGCCGAGCGTGCCGTGGTACAGATCGTTCGCGCGCTGCTGCTCGCCGCGGGTGTCGACCGGGTATGCCTCGAGGACGCGCGCACCCGCGTCGCGCGCGTACTCCACCGCCGCACGAAGCAGCGCGGCGGTGAGCCCGACTCCGCGATGCTCCCGGCGGACGACGACACAGGTCACGGCCCACACCGACTCGTCGTCGAACGCCTCGGTGGTGGCCGCGGCGATCATGCGGGTGTGGGGGATCCGGGCTTGGCGGGGTCGCGGTCCGACCCGGATCCACCCGGCGGCCTCGCCGTCGACGTACGCGACCAGTCCGGGCGGCGGCCCCTCATCGATCTCGGCGCGGAACATCTCCGTGCGCTGCGGCGTGCTCGTCTGATTCCAATCCTTGTTCCGCAGGATCGGCCACATGCACTGGCAGCTGGCGCCATCGCCGCCGCCGGTGAGCGCACGCTGCACGTCGTTCCACCGCGCGGTCGTCGCCGGCTCGGTCGTGATCGTCGACATGCAGGCGACCGTACAAGCAGCCTCCGACACCCCGCAATGCCTCGGTTCGCGAGACGGCCTCCGGTGCGGCTAAGATAGGGGAGTTGCCTGCGCGAGAGTGCAGAACAACGGGCTGTGGCGCAGCTTGGTAGCGCACTTGACTGGGGGTCAAGGGGTCGCAGGTTCAAATCCTGTCAGCCCGACGGAAAAGCCCTGATGAGAAGCGATTCTCATCAGGGCTTCGTCATGTCTGGCGACCGGTTCTCGCCGGTCCCACTCTGGTCCCCTCGTCAAGGTGTCGGCTATCCAGGTGGCTCCGGCGTGCCGGAGGCCGTGCCAAGCGAGGTCGGGGAGGCCGAGATCACTGACGATCTGGGCCGTCACCGGTCGACTTGACCTCAACTTAAGTTGAGGTTTTAGCATCAGGGGCATGCCTTCGACACTCCTGACATCACGCGATTCACGACTTCCCGATGCCCTCCTCGAGAGGCTCCGCCGCGTCACGGGCGACGAGAAACACGACTCCGCCGCGCACTCGACCCTCGACGTACTGTGGGTGCTGCACGACCGGGTCCTCGACTCTCCGGGTGGCGATCGCTTCCTCCTCTCCAAGGGGCACGGCCCTGCCTCGTACTACGCGGTGCTGGCGGCCCTCGGCCTCATCCCCGATTCCTGGCTCGACGACCTCGGCGGAATCGACTCGCCGCTCGGACATCACCCTGACCGCCTGCTGATCCCGCCGGTGGAGATATCGAGCGGCTCCCTCGGCCACGGCCTGCCGATCGCCGTCGGGCTGGCGCGGGGGCTCGAGATCGCCGGTGAAGCGGGTCGGATCTTCGTGCTCGTCGGCGATGCCGAGCTCGACGAGGGCAGCAACCACGAGGCGATCGCCGTCGCCGCGCGGTGGTCTCTGGGGCGGCTGCACTGCATCGTCATCGACAACGCGTCGGCCTCCTTGGGGTGGACGGGTGGCATCGCCTCCCGTTTCGCCGTCGAAGGATGGGCCACGGCCGACGTCGACACGGCCGATCACGACGGGCTCGCGGCGGCGCTCTCGGCGCGGGGCCCCGAGCCTCGCGTCACAGTCGTCCACACCCCGGCCAAGGGGGCCTGATGCGTACCCGCTTCTACGACGCCATGTCGGATCTGCTCGTCCACGATCCTCAAGCCGCTCTCGTGCTCGCCGATATCGGCCCGACCCGGCTCCTCGCCGGCACGTCGACGGGGGACCGCGTGGTGAACGTCGGGATCCGTGAGCAGGCCATGATCGGAGTGGCGGCAGGCCTCGCCCTCGCCGGGCTCCGCCCCGTCGTCCACACCTACGCCCCCTTCCTCGTGGAGCGTCCGTTCGAGCAGATCAAGCTCGACCTTTCGCACCAGGACCTCGGCGCCGTCCTGGTCTCCATCGGCGCCAGCTACGACGCCTCCGTCGAGGGAAGGACACACCAGAGTCCGGGGGATGTCGCCCTGTTGTCCACGCTGCCGGACTGGTGTGTGCACACGCCCGGCCACCCCGACGAAGTCGAAGCGGTCACCCGTCGTGCCGTCGCCGCACGCGATCGGCAGTACATCCGCCTGTCCACCCAGCAGAATCCGGATCCGTTCCCCGCCGACGGGTCGGTACACGCCGTCCGGCAGGGGACGGGAACCCTCCTGCTCGCGATCGGTCCGATGCTCGCCCCGGCGCTGGCGGCGACGAGCGACCTCGAGGTCGGCGTCGCCTACACCTCCACCCCGCTCCCGCTCGACGGCGCCGGGCTTCGCCGCCTCGCCGACGGGTACGACCGGCTCCTCGTCCTCGAGCCGTTCTTGGAGGGAACCCTGGCCTACGCCGTGTCGACAGCGCTCCGCGGTTCCCCCCTCCGGATCGAGCACTTGGGGGTCGGGCATGCCGAACGGCGCCATTACGGCACGCCGGCCGATCATGCCCGGTTGCACGGCCTCGACGCCGCGGGCATCCGGCGGCGCCTGCGCTCCTCCTCATGAGGGTTCGGCCCGCGCCGGGGCGCCGTCAGCGAGGTTGCTGGGGGCGCGATGGTCAGCGCGGCTGGCTGATGCGTCCCCGCTGCGCGCTCTCGAGGGATCTCAGGCGTATCACCTCGATGCCGTCCCCAGGCGATGACGGCGTTGAGTGTTGCGCACCCCTCCACCGAGGGTCGTGAGAGCGCGGCACTTCGCGCCGTCAGGACGGACCCAGGCGCAGGCCGCGTTCGCACTCGGCGCGCGCGTTCCCGCCCGTGCTGCGGTGCGACGCGACCGACTCGCCGTCGATGATGATCTCGCAGCTGATGTACGTCGCTCCGTCTGCGGCATCGGCCGTCGCCGTCACATTCCGGAACGGGAACGGCTTGCCGGTGTCGACCCGGAATTCCTGCTGGAACGGGAGGTCGACGAGGTCGTCGCGGAAGCTCTGTGGGCTGGTCGTGGATTCGACCTCGATCACGACGTCCGCGGCGGTGGCGCCGTCGCTCTCGAATCGCACCTCGATCACGATCTGTTCGCCGTCTGGAGCCTCTGACTCGTGCGCGGAGCCGGAGGGGGCGGGGCGTGGGGCCTCGTGTGACGGCGCGGTACCCGTGAGTCCTTCCAGAGTGTCTTCGACCACGCCGCAACCGCTCAGGGTCAGCATGCTCACCAGCGCACAGGCCACCGCTGCGGTCGAGCGCCTCGCTCCGTGTCGCCTCATCACCGCGCCTCCTGTCCAGATCCGCGCAATCGTCTAGCACGACTGTGCTAGAACTGGACTCTAGCACGGTCGTGCTAGAGTCCAGCCGTGAGCAGGAGCATCGACAGGGAGGCCCGCAAAGAGCAGTTGGCGGAGGCGGTCTGGCAGATCATCCTCGACAAGGGGATCGGCGCCGTCTCCGTCCGCACCGTCGCAGACCGGGCCGGGCTCGCCGTCGGCTCGCTGCGCTACATCTTCCCGACCCGCACCGAACTGCTCCGCTTCTCTGCCGAGCTCATGGTGGAACGGGCCACCGCCCGCGTCCTGGCGACGCCGTGGCACGACGACCCGGCCGAGTACGCACTCGCGGTCATCACGCGTCTCCTCCCGCGGGACCCGGACACGCGCGCGGAGCTCGAGATCAATCTCGCCCTCGTGGGCGAATGCCCGGCAGAGCCCGCGCTGGTGGGGATCCGGAACCGCGCGCATGAGCAGCTCCTCGCCGTCTTCACGCGACTGGTGGAGCTGCTGACACACGAGAGCCTGCCGGACGAGGTCGTCGTCCCACTGGCACGGCGACTGCACGCCCTCACCGATGGACTGGCCCTCCACCTGCTGCACCGGGAACCCGGCGACGTGGACGGGGCGCTGGAGCTCATTCGCGACGAGATCGCCCGCATCGCCCGAACGGCGCCATAGCGAGACGGCTCGGTCGTGGCACCGACGGTCGCGAACCTAGCGGCTCGGCGAGGTCTCCTCAAGCCCCTCGGCGACGCCCGTGCGCACCGCCAGACTGAGGGCAGCCCGATCGAAGGAGGACACATGCAATCGACACCCGACGACGTCGGCGGCCAGCCGCTGCGCGACGGTGACGCGACGACCGAGGCCGACCCGCGTGATGACCCCGCGCAGGCGGAGTGGGAGCGCACGGAGGCCCTCGACGACGGAGCGACGCCGGAGGAGCTGGACGCGTCGACCGCGACCGGCCGTGATCCCGACGAGATCCCCGATCCCGACGACGAGGTCCCGGCGGCGGACCTTCCCGGGTCTGCGCCCCAACCGGAGAGCCAGGGGGAGGACCCGGTGCTCGCCGATCTCGGCGAGGAAGGTCAGGGCGACCTCGGACCGGGAGACATCTGATGGGGGTCGCCGCGGTCATCACCCGCTCGAAGAACGGCCAGTGGGTCAACGAGGTGGACGGCGCCCCCGAGCTCTCCCGCAGTTACACCAGCCGCGATGAGGCCATCGAGGAGGGGGAGGCCCTCGCGTCCGAGCACGGCGTCCGCCACGAGGTGGAGCTCAGTGAGCCCACCGGCGTCATCACCGACGGGGGCGACTCCGACGACGCCTGAGCGTCATAGGCGTGACCCGAACGCCGCCGGAGGATCCGGCTCGTCGGGATCCTGCGCCTGCTGGAGGTGCCCGCATTCCGGGCACCTCCAGCCGCCGGGCACGGCGAGCATCACGACGTCGTCCTCCGGACAGTGCGGCGCCGTCCCCTCACGGTTCGTCATCGCCCCAGGCTAGGACCGCTCCCACGGCGACGCCAGGGACCTTGGTCAGTGCAGCACGATGAGTTCCCGCGTGGTCCGGGTCATCGCGACGTAGCGGTCGACGGCCCCGATGCGCCCGTCCCCGAGGTCTTCGGGCCGAACGAGCATCACGAGATCGAACTCGAGGCCCTTCGCTCCCTCGGGCGTCAGTGCCCGCACCCGCGGACGCGGGGTGATCGGACCTGCGCCGATGACCGCCGCGACGCCCTCCGGGTGCTCCGCCAGCCATGCGTCCAGCACGGCATCCAGTTCGGACACGGCGGCATCGCGCACCGGGATGCCGCTCTCGCGCACGGAGACGGGCACGTTGGCGTCAGGCAACGCCTCGCGGATCGCCGGACCCGCCAGATCCATGACCTCCGCGGGCGTCCGATAGTTCACCCGGAGGGTGGCGACGCGCACGTCACGCAGACCGAGGCGCTCCAGCCGCTCCGTCCAGGACTCCGCGAACTCCTGCCGTGCCTGGGCGCGGTCTCCGACGATCGTGAAGCGGCGCGACGGACAGCGCGCCAGGAGCATGCGCCACTGCGCGTCGGTCAGTTCCTGGGCCTCGTCGACCACGATGTGCCCGAACGGGCCCGCCAGCTCGTCCGGCGGCAGCGGCGGCGGCGCTCCCGCCCCGGCGAGGACGTTCCGGGCGTCCTCGCCCTGCAGGATCGACATGACCTTCATCTCACTGTCGTCCCCCGCGACGAGATGCTCGACCACCGCGGCCATCTGCTCCTGCGCGACCGCCGCGGCCGCCTGCCGGCGATGCTGCTCGCGCACGGACTCCGGGTCGCCGATCCGGCGGTGGGCGGCGTCCAGCAGCGGAAGATCGGCATCCGTCCACGGCGCTCCCTCCGCCCGGTGCAGCAGAGCGAGATCCTCCGCCGAGAGCTCCGGGGCGCAGCGGGTGAGGAGCTCCGGCGACGCCCACAGCGCCGCCACCACGGCGGCGGGCGACAGCAGCGGCCAGGCCCGCACGAACAGGCCGGTCAGCTCGTCGTCCTGCCGCAGACGCCGGCGGATCGCGGACTCCGGCACCTCCTCGTCGCGCACCTGGTCGACGAGCATGTCCAGGAGTTCCTCCCAGACCGCGTCGCGGGCCTCGTTGAGGGGCACCTCCGGATCAGCCGCCGCGAACAGGTCGATCCAGTCCCGGCCGGTCACCCAGAGATCGGCCCACGGCGACTCGATCCGCAGCGCGTGGCGAGGCGGACGGGTCAACGCGGCCACCGCCGCGTCGATCACCCGGTCCGGGGCCAGGCGCTCCTTCACGGCCGCGACCCGGGCATCCGTCTCGGCGACGGCGGCCGCACCCTCGGGGGTGAGATCCCGCAGCGTGCACAGACGCACGGTGTCCTCCCCGAGGCTCGGCAGCACGTCCTCGACGTATCCCAGGTAGTGCGGGTTCGGCCCGACGAGGAGCATCCCGCCGGCACCGTTCGTCAGGTGCGGCTCCGCATACAGGAGGTGCGCGGCCCGGTGCAGCGCCACGACGGTCTTGCCGGTCCCCGGCCCGCCGTCCACCACGAGCGCCCCCGCGGACGGGGCGCGGACGATGGCGTCCTGATCCGCCTGGATGGTCGCCAGCACGTCGCGCATCCGGCCCGTGCGGTGGGCGTCGAGGCTGGCGAGGAAGGCGGACTGGTCGTCGAGCGAAGCCGAACCGTCGAGGCCCTCCGCGGTCAGGGCCTCGTCCCAGTAGTCCGTGATCCGCCCCGCGGTCCAGCGGTACCGACGTCGGGAGATGAGCCCTCGGGGGTCTTCCCAGGTGGCGGCGAAATACGGCTCGGCGGCGGGAACACGCCAATCCACGAGGAGCCGGGTGCCGTCGGCGTCGGAGACACCCGCGCGGCCGATGTAGATCGGCGGGCCGTCGGCCGGCGTCATCCGGCCGAGGCACATGTCGATGCCGAAGCGTTCCCGCAGACGCAGCGTCGCGCTCAGCCGCCGGATCTCCAGGTCGCGGTCGACCGCGGTGACACCGGCCTCAGCGGTCTGCCGGCGCACGAGGGCGAGGCGGGCGGACACCGTCTCCCGCTCGCGGGTCAGCGCGGCGTCGAGGCGCCGGAGGTGCGCGCGATCGGCCGCGATCAGATCGTCGGCGGACTTCGCCGCATGGTCGTCGGAAAGGTGAAAGGGATCGAGCACCGGGTCTCCTTCTCGGGTCCGCGTGCGAAGGCACGCGAGCCGTCGATTCTGCTCGGTCAGGGGGGTCTTGTGGCAAGCCCCCACCCCGGCGATATCCTGGAGGTGCAGGGAGACGAGGGGACCACACCATGACCCATCGGATCGGCTACCTCATCGGCAGCCTCGCATCGGACTCGATCAATCGCGTCCTCGCCACCGCGCTCGTGCGCCTCGCCCCGCCGGATCTTGACCTCGTCGAGATCCCGATCCGGGACCTCCCGCTCTACAACCGCGACGACGAACTCACTCCCGTCCCCGCCGTCAGCGCGTTCAAGAGCGCGATCGAGAGCTCCGACGGCCTCCTCCTCATCTCGCCGGAGTACAACCGCTCCATCCCCGGCGCGTTGAAGAACGCCATCGACTGGGGGTCCCGCCCCTGGGGGCACAACTCGTTCGCCCGGAAACCCACCGGCATCATCGGCGCGTCCACCGGCGCGATCGGCACGGCCGTCGTGCAGTCGTCCATGCGGAGCGTGCTGAGCTTCCTCAACGCCCCGCAGCTGAACGCGCCGGAGGCGTACATCACGTTCCGTCCCGAGGTGTTCGGCTCCGACGGGCAGGTCCACGACGCCGACACCGAGAAGTTCCTCGCGCACTACATGGAGGAGTACGCGGCGTTCGTCGAGAGGGTGCTGTCGCTCACCGCACCGGGCCACGTCGGCGATCGGTGACCCGCGCTCGCCGCAGGCACCTCACGAGGACGCCTCCGCCACCAGATCGATGAGCGCCCGGGCGTCGTGGGGAGCGTGCCCCCGGGCATCGTTGTCGAAGTACACGTACACGTCCCGCGGCTTCCCGTCAGCGGCACCGGTCCCGTCCGCCCACCCGCGGATGAGCGCCGCCCACTCCCGCAGCTCGGGCTCGGTGTAGGCGCTGTGGTAGAGCATCTGTGCGCCGTGCAGACGGATGTAGACGTGGTCGGCGGTGAGGGCATCGAACCGCGGCCACTTGCCGGCCGTGTCGGCGATGACGAGGGCCGTGCCGTGGTCCTGGAGCAGCCGCAGGCTGGAGTCCGCCGCGAACGTGTCCGACCGTGGCTCCAGGGCGTACCGGAGCGGGCGGTCGGCATCGATCTCCAGCCACGCCCTGTCCTTCAGCCGTTCGTCGTGGCGCTCGGCGAGGGCGAGGGCCTCCGCCGTGGTCTGCGGCAGCCCGTCGAGGAACGACGCGAGCACGTCTGCGTCGAAGCGCTGGCGCGCGGGGAGCTGCCAGAGGATCGGGCCCAGACGCGGTCCCAGGGCCAGGACCCCGGAGGCGAAGAAGTTCGCGAGGGCCTGCTCCACGTTCCGCAGCCGCAACATGTGGCTGACGTACCGGGAGCCCTTGACCGCGAAGACGAAGTCCTCGGGGACGCTGTCGGCCCACCGTCGGTAGCTGTCGGGCCGCTGCAGGGAATAGAAGGAACCGTTGAGTTCGACGGTGGGGAAGGCCATGCTGATGTGCTCGAGTTCGCGCCGCTGCGGGAGGCCGCGGGGGTAGAAGTCGCCGCGCCATCGCGCATACCGCCAGCCGGAGACGCCGATGCGCACCCGCCCGCGTCCTGCTGCCCGTGTCATGGGCGCCGCCCGAGGGTCAAGCCCCTTGCCGCGACGGCGCCCGGTCGGCAGGCTGGAGTCATCCGCAGTGAAGGAGGAGAAGGCATGTCCCTCAACGACCATCCGATCGATGACGTGAAGCCCGAGGCCGACCTGCAGGAGCAGGAGCGTCTGGCCGACGAGACGCCCGACGACCCGGAGGTGCCGCAGCCGTCGGCCCCGGATCCGCACCCGATCGAGGCGGATCCCGCGGATGCGGCGGAGCAGCGCCTGGAGGTGCCTCTGGACGACGACGGCCTCGAGGGCGCGTTCGACGAGGAGTAGCGGCACCCGGTACCCGCACCGGGGCGGCGGTGGTCGCGGAGAGCTGTCATACGGAGCGACGGTAGCCCGGGCTCTGGTTGCGCGGTCCGGGGTTGACGGGTCGCCATGCCGCCGCTAGCCGCGAGGGGTATGCCCTCTCGACGAACCGCCCCAACCCGGTGCTGCCGAGAGGGCTCACCGCCCTACCCGGACGGTGGGGGAGGCGGCGAAGATCTCGCTGTCTCATCGGCTGAATCCCCAGTCATCAGCCGTAGCCCCCGCTACAAGAAGCAGGATATCCCTTAATCCTCGTGTCCACCATTTGGGGGACAAAAATTTCTTCGAATTCTCTGCCCCGGCCCCTCTCTGTCGCCGATGAGGGCTGATCCGTAGGGTGGAGGCATGGACAGGATGCTCGTCTTCGCCGGTCAGGTCGCTCTTCCCGTCGGTCATCGGGTCGAGGTCTCCGAGCACCTCGATCCGCGAACCGAGGAACCCGTCGTGCTCACGGTGGTCGACCTCGACACGGGCATCCGTTACCGGCGTGGCGACGAGCCGCGGGGAGAGGTGACGCACTGGATCGGCCGTGTCCTGGAGTGCACGGTCGCCGTCGGCGGCGCCCCGCGCACGTCGCTGCTCATCGACCCGATCGGACCGTCGGCCAGCGGTGCGGGCATCGCGCTGCGAGGAGCGGACGCCGCGGTCAGCGCGGCGAAGGCCGAGGCCGATCGCTGGGGCGGCACCGATCGCCCGCCCGCGGAGGAGCGCGAACGCTTCTGGTGACCGCCGCGGTCACCGGAAGTCCCTCGAGCGGTGTGCGACGCCGGTGCGGAGGTCTTCGAAGGCATCGGCCAGGACGTTGACCACGCCTTCCGGGGAACGCTCGAGGATGCCGCGGATGATGAGCGCCGGGGACTCCCGCGCGATCCGGCCGAAGCGGCCCCAGACCCCGGTGGAGCAGATCACGTTCACCAGGCCGCTCTCGTCCTCGAGATTGACGAAGGTGACCCCGGCGGCCGTGGCGGGGCGTTGCCGGTGGGTGACGAGACCGGCCACTTCGACTCGTCGCCCGGTCTCATGCCGTTGCAGATCCGCGGCCGTCAGGACGCCCCGAGCGCGGAGGTCCGTGCGGAAATGCGTCATCGGATGGTCGTCGGTGGAGATCCCGGTGGCCCAGAGATCCGCTGAGAGGCGTTCGTAACTGGTCTGATCGGCGAACAGGGGAGGCTGGACCGCCACGGTCGTGCCCGGAAGGAAACGTGAGCGGTCCTCTGCGGCGGCCCCGGCGAGCCAGATCGCCTCCCGACGCTCCAGTCCGAGACAGGTGAAGGCGCCGGCGGTGGCTAGGGCCTCCAGCTGCGCGGCCGTGGCATCGGTCCGGCGTACGAGATCGTGGAGATCGCGATACGGGCCGTGCGCCTCGCGTTCGGCGACGATGCGCTCCGCCATCGGCACCCCGATTCCCCGGATGCCGCTGAGACCCAGACGCACCGCGAACCGCCCGTCCCGCCGGTGGGCAGCGGACTCGTCGGGGGCGCTCCGGTCGAACCGGTGCACAGGGGGTTGCGGATCGGCCAGGCAGTCATCCCTTCCGGTCGCGCCTGCGGCGTCCGGCGAGAGAGGTTCGAGGGTCTCGGTGGCGCCGGAGAGATGGAGATCCGGCCGGCGGACCTCCACACCGTGCCGGCGGGCATCCGCCGTGAGCGTCGCGGGGGAGTAGAAGCCCATCGGCTGCGACCGCAGCAGGCCCGCGAGGAAGGCGGCCGGATAGTGCAGCTTCAGCCAGGAGCTCGCGTAGACGAGCAGAGCGAAGGACAGGGAATGGGATTCGGCGAAGCCGAAGTTCGAGAACGCCTGGATCTGCGCGTAGATGCGGTCGGCGGCCTCGTCGACGAGCCCGCGACGGGCCATGCCCGCGTACAGCTTGTCCCTCACCTTCTCGATCTTCTCCAGACCTCGCTTCGACCCCATCGCGCGGCGCAGCAGATCCGCTTCATCAGCGGTGCAGTCGCCCACAGCGGTGGCCATCTGGATGAGCTGCTCCTGGAAGATGGGGATGCCCAGCGTCCGGGCGAGGATGTCCTCGAGGTCGCTGTGCGGATACGGGATGGGGAACTCCTCTGGCGCTTCGCCCCTGGCCTCCCGCTCCCTGTTCGCCTCGTCCACCTTGTCCTTCGCCATCTTCCGCCGGACGAACGGGTGGACGGCGCCGCCCTGGATGGGGCCGGGGCGGATGAGGGCGATCTGGATCGCGAGGTCGTAGAAGCGCCGCGGCTGCAGCCGCGGGAGCAGGCCGATCTGTGCGCGGGACTCCACCTGGAAGACACCGATCGAATCGGCGCGGCAGAGCATGTCGTAGACGCCGGCCTCCTCCTTCGGCAGGGTCTCCAGCGTCCACTCCTCGCCCGTCGCCTCGCGGATGAGATCGAAGCAGTGCTGCAGCGCCGCGAGCATGCCCAGGCCCAGCAGATCGAACTTCACCAACCCCATGAAGGCGGCGTCGTCCTTGTCCCACTGGATGACGGTGCGATCCTCCATGCGCGCGTGTTCCACCGGCACCACCTCACCCACCGGGCGGGCGGTGAGCACCATGCCACCCGAATGGATACCCAGATGTCGGGGCGCCTTCAGCAGCTCGCCCGCGTAGTCGAGCACCGTGTCGGGGATGTCATGGCCGTCGACCGGCTCCAGTCCCGACCCCCAGCCGTCCACCTGTCGTGACCAGGAGTCCTGCTGCCCCGGAGAGTGCCCGAGAGCCCTGGCCATGTCGCGGACCGCGTTCTTCGGTCGGTACTGGATGACGTTCGCCACCTGCGCCGCGCGTTCCCTGCCGTACTCCCGATACACCCACTGGATGATCTCCTCCCGTCGCCGCGAGTCGAAGTCCACGTCGATGTCCGGCTCCTCCGTGCGCGTGGTGGCGAGGAAGCGCTCGAAGGGAAGACGGTAGAGGATCGGATCGACCGCGGTGATGCCCAGGAGGTAGCACACCGCGCTCGCCGCCGCGGACCCTCGGCCCTGGCAGAGGATGCCGCGTCGCCGGGCCTCCGCCACGATCCCGTGCACGATGAGGAAGTAGCCGGGGAAGTCCTTCTCTTCGATGACGTCGAGTTCCCGCTGGATGCGCCGATGGCCCTCCGCATCCAGCCGGGGATACTTCGTGGGGACGGCGTCCCAGACCAGGTGCCGCAGCCAGCTCATCGGCGTGTGCCCCGGCGGCACGTCCTGTCGGGGCAGGGCGGGGCGCGCCATCCGCAGCGGGAACGCGGAGGCCGCCGCCAGTTCCAGTCCGTGGGAGATGGCGCCGGGGTACCGCCGGAAACGCGCCGTCATCTCCGCACCGCTGCGCAGGTGCGCCCCGCCGTGGGCCGGCAGCCAGCCGTCGAGCTCGTCCATGCTCCGGACCGCGCGGACCGCGGCCACCGCCTCGGCGAGAGGGGCCTGATCCGGACGGGCGTAGTGCACGTTGTTGGTCGCCACGACGGGCAGTCGCATCCGACGGGCGAGGTCGGCGAGGGCGTCGTTGCGTCGCGTGTCCAGCGGGTCGCCGTGGTCGAAGAGCTCGACGCTGACGTTGTCCCTCCCGAAGAGGTCGACGAGGCGGCGCAGCGGCGCGGCGGCGTCTCCCGCCTCGAGGCCCCGCCGTACTGCGCCCTTGCGGCAGCCCGTCAAGATCGTCCAGTGGCCGTCGGCGGTCGCAGCGAGGTCCTCGAGGTCATAGACCGGACGTCCTTTCTCACCGCCGCGCAGCTGCGCGGCGGTGATCGCGCCCGACAGGCGGTGGTATCCCTCGAGGCCGCGCGCGAGCACGAGCAGATGCGTACCGGCCGGATCCGGGGCCCCCTGCGGGGAGGAAGGGAGGTCGAGGGAGAGCTCGGCCCCGTACACGGTCTGCAGTCGCAGCTCCATGAGCTCTGCAAGCTCGGCGAACCGTGCGGCGCCGTAGAACCCGTCGTGGTCGGTGAGCGCGAGCGCGCTCAGGCCGAGGCGTTCGGCCTCCGCGAGGAGGTCTTCGGGTGAGGACGCCCCGTCGAGGAAGGAGTACGACGAGTGCGCGTGCAGCTCGGCATAGGGCACAGCCTTCTCCGGACGCTCCGGGTGGGCAGGGGGGACGCGCTTCCGGGGACGGCTCACGGGGCCGGGGTCCGGACGGAGCCCCGGCGGTGCGGACGCGGGAGCAGACTCCCCGCTGAGGGTGCGTTCGAGCTGATCCCAGGTCAGCGGCGGATTGTGCCAGCCCATCAGCGGTACCTCCCTTCGGCCCACCAGCGCTCGCCGGCCCGGAAGACCAGCCAGGCGCGATCGCGGTCGTCGACGATCTGGAGCCGGTGTCCTCGTTTGCCGCCGTCCGTGCTCCAGCGGTGTTCGTGCACGGGCCAGGGGCCGGCCCAGGCCTGCACGAGGGCGCCGTCGATCCGGGCGGGGTCGTGTGAGAGGGCGCCACGGTCGTCGACGGCGACCGTGCTCCCGTCCGCGGCGACGACCCCGATGGGACGCGGCGGTCGGAACACCTCGGAGGGAAGAGGATCGGGAAGGCTCCCCGGCCAGGGGGAGCGGGGGTCGCGAGGCGGCACCGCACGTTCTCCCCACGGCGTCAGCACCTGACGGTCGGCGAGCCAGCGCCCTCCGGAGAGGGCCGCCGTGACGACCCCCTCATGACCGAGCATGGTCTGCACCCGCGAGACCGCGTGATGCAGGCGTTCGTCGGTGCCGGAACCGAAGAGCCCGGGCTGATGGTGGGCGGCGTCGTCCACGGCGACGGGGAGCAGCCGGGCGGCCACGATGCCTCCGAACGCCCGGGCCTCGTCGACGGGCTCGCGGGCGTTGCGGGCTGCCAGCGCTTCCAGCTGCCAGCGCACGCGGTCCACGAGATCGGCGGCGTCGAAGCTCGTCGGATGCAACCACGTCCGGGAGTGGACCGTGCCGTCATCATCGGTCAGGTCGATCCGCACCTCGGTGCACACGACCGACGCGTCCGCCAACGCGAGCATCACGGCGTCGGCGGTCTGCCGCACGGCGAAGGCCACTTGGTCCGCGCCTCCGAGGGGCGACTCGAACTCGATGCTCCGGGCGAGCTCGGGATCGGGTGGTCGAGGGGTCAGGGGCCGGGAGTCGGCGCCGGCGGCGAGCGCCTGCAGTCGGGCGCCGTGCTCGCCGAAGCGGTCGCGTACGTCGAGCGGGGCGAGCGCGGTGAACTCACCCAGGGTGCGTACGCCGAGACGGAGGAGGAGGTCGCTCAGCTGCTCGTCGCGGAGCACCTGGACGGGGTATGGGGCCAGGAACCCCCTCGACTCGCCCGGCGGGACCACGGTGCAGGACGCGGTGCCCCGGGCAGCGATC
Source organism: Microbacterium sp. BLY (assembly GCF_017939615.1). Classification (NCBI taxonomy): domain Bacteria; kingdom Bacillati; phylum Actinomycetota; class Actinomycetes; order Micrococcales; family Microbacteriaceae; genus Microbacterium; species Microbacterium sp. BLY. Next base: position 2,929,499 of record NZ_JAGKSR010000001.1, on the reverse strand, counting down.
TCTGCGGTGAAGGGGCCGTCGGCGATACCGACGCGCACTTCGGGGAAGCCGGCTGCGGAGAGGATCGCGGACAGCGCCGCCCCCGCCTCGGCCTCTCCGCCGTGGTAGCGGGCGATGCCGCGGGCGCGGAGGATCGCGAGTCCCGGGCGCAGCAGCGTGACTCCCGGCGCGTGCTTCTCGATGAGCTGCAGCACCGGGGTGAAGGCGCGTTCATCCCGCTCGGCGTCGTGGGGAAGGACCTGCAGGGAGGAGAGGAGGCCCTGGGCGACGCGACGGCGCTGACCCGTCCGCACCCCGTGCGCGCGGGCCGAAGCGGTGCAGGCGACGACCGTGTTCGCCTGCACCAGGGCCGTCGGCGGGTGCGGATGCCCGCCACCCAGCGCCGCGCGCAGCGGCCAGTCGGGGAACCAGAGCACGAGGACGCGGAGCGGGGCGTTCATCCTGCCTCCGCCCAGTAGAGGAGTTCGGACGGTGCCGTCGCAGCGGCGTCCGCCATCGGCGGGGAGAGGGTCGGCAGAGCGGTCAGCTCGGTGGCCGCGGTCTCCACGGCTCCCTGCCCACCCGGCAGAAGCACCCGCACGCTCGTCGCGCGGGGACTGTGCCTGGTCCGTGCGGTGACCGTCACCGTGCATTCCGACAGCAGCCCCCACCCTTCACCGAGCCCGTGCCAGTCGGGGTCGTGGAGGCGGATGCTCCCTTCGCTCTGCGCCCAGCGCCCCGCACCCGGCTCCTCGGCCACGAGAAGGGTGGCCCCACGGTCGCGCAGGCGCGCGCTCAGTCGGGAGACATCGGCATCGCGCGCTCTCGTGGACGGTTGCGCGACGAGGAGCGGCACCACCTCGGCCAGCGCAGAGGTGGCCGCGAGCCAACGGTCTCCCGGGTCGGGGACGAGGATCAGCCGGCTCAGATCGATGCCGTAGGCGGCGGCGGCCTCGACACCCAGAGTGGGCATGCCGATCACCGCGCACCAGTGCCCCCGGCCGGAGGCGGCGCTGAGCAGGGCCAGCACGAGGGCGGGCGAGGGGGAGACGGTGTACGAGGTGCCCGTCTGCAGTCCTTCGTCGGGCAGCAGCGCGGCGAAAGCGGGGTCGAGGGGGAGGAGGGCATGATCGCTGCGGCGTCGCTGCATCCGGCTGATCTCGCGGCGCAGTCGCAGGACCTCTCCGGCGCGGGTGTCGCTGGTCGGAGAGAGCGCGGTCATCGCATCGAGCCCGATCCCCATGTGTCCATCCTCGAAGATATGTACGAATAAAGCAAGTGACCTGATCGACGCTAGTTCGTACATCCGACATCGCGAGAGCTGTTGTCCACAGGCCGCTCCGCGACGCCCAGGATCTCTCTAGCCTGCCGGGATGGACCTCCGTCTCGCCCTCCTCGGGCTGGTGCACGGCGGGCTCCTCGCGGTCGGCATCCTGCTGACCGCGATCGATGCCCGCACGCACCGACTCCCGAATCGCATCGTGCTGCCCACCCTGTCCCTGCTGCTCCTCGTCCTCGCCGCGGATGCGGTCGTGACGGGGGAGGCGGCCCCGCTCGGCCGAGGCGTGCTCGGGGCCCTCGCGCTCGGAGGGTTTTACGCGGTGCTGCGGATGCTCAGCCGGGCGGGAATGGGCGGAGGGGACGTGAAGCTCGCCCTCGTGATCGGCCTGCTCCTGGGGTGGCACGGTTGGGGCGCCTTCGCCCTCGGCGCCTCGTCCGCCTTCGTGCTCGGCGCGGCGTATGCCCTCGTGCTGCTCGCCGCCGGTCGGGCCGACCGGCACACCCGCATCGCCTTCGGCCCGTGGATGATCGCGGGGGCGATCCTCGGGGTCGTCGGCGGCTGACCGCGCAGGTCGCGACCAAAGGGGGAGGGCGGCGCTACCCTGAGCACATGGCACTCGCACGACTTCACGGCGGCCCGCTGGACGGGCAGATCATCCCCCTCGGCGACGCGGACGACAAGCTGATCGTCCCCTACAGCGAGACGCAGGTGGTGTACAACCGCCGCGGCGAACCGCAGAACACCGGGGAGGGCGACGGTCCCACCGAGATCGACTACTGGTTCGAAGAGGCCCTCGAAGACCTCACGCTCGAGGATGACTGAGCCCTCCCGCACCGTCGAGGTCGAGCGCAAGTACGACGTCGACGACGCGACCCCGCTGCCGGACTGGACGACGGTCCCCGGGGTGGACGCGGTCTCGCCCGGCGAGCATCGCGCGCTCGACGCCCGTTACCTCGACACCGCGACAGGGACGCTCGCCCGCGCGGGCGTCGCGCTGCGTCGCCGCTCCGGCGGACCCGACGAGGGGTGGCACGTCAAAGGTCCCCGGCAGGGTGACGGTCGCCTGGAGCTCGGGTGGCCCCTCGGCGATGACGAGGGGATCCCCGCCCCGGTGCTCGAAGCGATCGCCGAGTGGACGACCGCGCCTCTGGAGCCCCTCGCACGCATCGAGAACGACCGCACGGCCTACCTGCTCACCGGGCCCGGTGGCGTGCTGGCGGAGTTCGTCGACGACCACGTGCGCGCCACCGACCTCCGCGGCGGCACGCGCCGGACATGGCGGGAGTGGGAGGTCGAGCTCGGGCCGGCGGCTCCGTCCGACGAAGCCGGGCGTGCGGCGTTCTTCGCCGCCGTGGAGCAGGCGGTGCGTGCGGTCGGCGGCCGCGGTGCCGGCTCCGACTCGAAGCTCGCCCGCGCTCTCGGGTTCTAGGCGGCGCGCCATTCCGGCGCAACCCCTTTCCGCTGATGGCGCCGGGGTGATTGAGTGACGACATGAGTCGACCGCCCGTGCTCCGATCACTGCAGACGATCGTCCCCGAGACCGTCCTCGTCCAGGAGCAGGTGCGGGACGTCTTCGCCGCGCAGCCCGACCTGGGGCGTCTGGCGCAGCGCATCGTGGCGACCTCGTTCAACGTCTCCGGCATCGACACGCGGCACACCGTGATCGCGGAACTGGCCGACGGCGCCGCCCCGGAGGAGCCGCTGTTCTACGACCGTGGTTCCGGGCACCTGCTGGCGCCGGGCACGAAGGCGCGCAACGACGTCTACACGCGCGAGGCCTCCCGCCTCTTCGTCGAGGCCGCGCGCCGCGCCCTCGAGGCGGACCCCGATCTGGGCCCCGAGGACGTGACGCACGTCATCACGGTCTCCTGTACCGGCTTCCACGCTCCGGGACCCGAGTACGAGATCGTGCGCGGACTCGGACTGTCGGACGCCGTCCAGCGCTATCACTTCGGCTTCATGGGCTGCTACGCCTCGATGCCGGCCCTCCGCGCCGCCGGGCAGTTCTGCGCCGCCGATCAGGAGGCCGTCGTCCTCGTGGTCAGCGTCGAACTGTGCACCCTGCACCTCCGTTCCTCCGAGGATCCGGACACCATCGTGGCGTCCTCTCTGTTCGCCGACGGGGCGGCCGCCGGCATCGTGACGGCGCGGGACCTCCCCACGACCGTCCCCGCGCTCCGGCTGGACGGCTTCCACACCGCGATCGTTCCCGAGGGCGTGGACGACATGGCATGGACGATCGGCGACTCCGGATTCGAGATGATCCTCTCGACCGCCGTCCCGCAGATCATCGGAGAGTCGATCATCGGGGCGCTGACTCCGCTCTACGGCCGGGAGGACGCCCTGGCCGAGGCCTTCGCCGCGGGGCGCGTGGGGGATCGCGTGCGCCATTGGGCCATCCACCCCGGCGGTCGGAGCATCCTCGACCGCGTCCAGGAGCGGCTGACCCTGAGTGACGTGCAACTGCGTCCGGCGCGGGAGACCCTCCGCCGGTTCGGGAACATGTCCAGCGCGACCGTGCTGTTCGTCCTGAAGCGCATCCTCGAGCAGGAAGGCGCGGAGCCCGGCGACCGGGTCGCGGCGATGGCCTTCGGGCCGGGCCTCACTGCCGAGAGCGCGCTGCTTACCGTGGTCGCCGCCGCCTCGTGACCGTGGACCTCTCGACGCGCGCGGTCGACATCGTCGAGCTCATGGATGATCCCGACGCGGACGACGAGGCGCTCGGCCGCACGTATCAGCGCTTCGGCGCGGTGAACGCGGTCGTGTCCCGTCCCGGGCGTCTCTACCGACGAGACATCCGTCCCCGGGCGGCGTCCGGCCGCCGGGTGCGGGTTTTGGACATCGGCGCGGGAGGGGGCGATCTGTGCCGGGATCTGGTCCGGCGGTTGCGTCGGGACGGGCTGCAGGCCGACATCACCGCGCTCGATGCCGACGAGCGGGCGGTGCGCTGGGCCTCCGCGCATGACGACGGTGCGGGCATCCGCTATCGCCATGCCTTCTCCGGCGACCTCGTGGCGGAAGGGGACACCTACGATGTGGTGCTGTCCAACCACGTCCTCCATCATCTCGACGCGGGGGCGCTGCGCACGGTCCTCGAGGACTCCCGGGCGCTGGCCGGTCCCCGCGGCCTCATCTCCCATCACGACATCGCGCGCAGCCGCCTGGCGTACACGGCTTTCGCCGCGGGCACCTGGCCTCTGGCGCGCAACGCCCTCGCGGGCTCGTTCATCCGGGTCGACGGCCTCCTGAGCATCCGGCGCTCCTATACGCCGGACGAGCTCGCGGCGGTCGTCCCGTCGGGCTGGGAGGTGCGGTCGCACCTGCCGGCGCGGCTCGAACTGCGCTGGGAGGCGGCGGATGGCCGACCATGACGTCCTGATCGTCGGCGGCGGTCCCGTGGGCCTGCTCGTCGCCTGCCTCCTGGCGCAGGACGGGCGCCGGGTGCGGGTGTGCGAGCGCCGCACCGGGCCAGGCACGCGGACGCGGGCCATCGGCATCCACCGTCCGGGGCTCGACGCCCTCGATGCGGCGGGGGTGGGCGCCGGCGTGCGCGCCGAGGCTCTCCGGCTGTCGGGTGGCGAGGTGCGCAGCCGCGGTCGATGCCTCGCGTCGCTGACCTTCCCGGCGGAACGCCCCATCCTCACGCTCGCGCAGCCGCGCACGGAAGGGCTGCTGCGCACCCGACTCCGGGAGCTGCAGCCCGAGGCGCTGCGACCCGGGTCCGCCGTCCGATCCGTGCGGGACGTCGGTCCCTTCGTCCGCGTCGGGATCCACGACGCATGGGGCCGGCGGGAGGAGACGGCGTCCGTCGTGATCGTCGCCGACGGCGTGCGGAGCCGGCTGCGTGCGGCATTCGGTGCCGGGTGGGTCTCCCGGCCCGGGGCCGCGACCTACACGATGCTCGATGTCGATGCGCCCGAGGACGATCGTGCCGTGCTGTTCTTCGAATCGGAAGGGCTGGTCGAGTCGTTCCCGCTGCCGGGAGGTCGGCGTCGCTGGGTGGTGCGGACGGGCTCCGGTCAGACCGTGTCCTCGGCGGCCGAGCTGGCCGCCATGGTCGCGCACCGCACCGGGGAGCGGGTCGAGGGGGACCCCCGGGCCGCGGTGTCGTCTTTCCGCGCGGCCCAGCATGCGGCCCGCCGAGTGCACCGCGGTCGCGTGGTGCTCCTCGGGGACTCCGCGCACGAGGTGAGTCCGATCGGCGGGCAGGGCATGAACCTCGGCTGGGCGGACGCCCTCCGTCTCGCCGCCGCGCTGCGCGGGACCGATCCCCAGGCCCTTCCTCTCCTCGACGGCTTCGCCCGGGGTGTCCGGCGCTCCGCGGGGAGAGCGCAGCGGCGTTCCGCGTTCTTCATGGCGATGGGCTCCCCGGTGGTCGCGCCGGTGGCGGTCGCCCGCGAGGGACTGGTGCGTGCGCTCGGCTCTCCGCCACTGCGCGGCTGGACGACCGGCCTCATCACGATGCGCGGCCTGTGACGCGAGAAGGCCCGGTCCGCGATGCGCGGACCGGGCCTTCTCGAGGCGACGGATCAGAAGTTGATCATGTGGCCGGCGAGCCCGTGGAAGCCCTCCTGCAGCGCCTCCGACAGCGTCGGGTGCGTGTGGACGTTGCGGGCCAGCTCGAGAGCCGTGAGGTCCCACTTCTGCGCGAGCGTCAGCTCGGGCAGCAGCTCCGACACGTCCGGACCGATCATGTGCGCGCCGATGAGCTCCAGGTGCTCGGCGTCGGCGATGAGCTTGACGAAGCCGACCGGCTCGCCGAGGCCGTGCGCCTTGCCGTTGGCCATGAACGGGAAGGTCGCGACCTTGATCTCGCGGCCCTCGTCCTTCGCCTGCTGCTCGGTGAGTCCGAACGACGCCACCTGCGGCGAGCAGAAGGTCGCCCGCGGCATCATCCGGTAGTCGCCCAGGGGCATGGTCTCCGCGCCGCCGATCGTCTCGGCTGCGACGACGCCCTGCGCCTCGGCCACGTGGGCGAGCTGCAGCTTGGCGGTGACGTCGCCGATAGCGTAGATGCCCTCGACGTTCGTGCGCATGTGGTCGTCGATGTCGATCGCACCGCGCTCGGTGAGCTTCACGCCCGTCTTCTCGAGCCCGAAGCCCTCGACGTTCGGGGCGAAGCCGACCGACATGAGCACCTTGTCGGCGTCGATCGAGGCCTGCTGGCCGTCCTTGCCCGTGTAGGAGACGGTCACGGAGGAGCCGTTGTCGACGACCGACTCGACCTTGGTGGAGGTGAGGATGTCGACGCCGTAGTTCTTGTACTGCTTCGTGATCTCCTTCGACACGTCGGCGTCCTCGTTGGGAAGCGCGCGGTCGAGGAACTCGATGATCGTGACCTTCACGCCGTAGTTCGTCATCACGTAGGCGAACTCCATGCCGATGGCGCCGGCGCCGACGATCACGATGGACTTCGGCAGCTCGCGGGAGAGGATCTGCTCCTCGTAAGTCACCACGTTCTCGCTGAGCTGCACGCCGGGGAGGAGGCGGACCTTCGATCCGGTCGCGATGATCACGTTGTCGAACGTGACCTCCTCGGTGGAGCCGTCCGACTTCGCGACCGAGATGGCCTTCGGGCCGGTGAAGGTGCCGCGGCCGTCGTACTCGGTCACCTTGTTCTTCTTCATGAGGAAGTGGATGCCCTTGACCCGGCCGTCCGCGACGACACGGCTGCGGTCGAACGCCTTGCCGTAGTCGATCGTGAACTCTCCGGAGATCCCGAAGAAGTCGGCCTTGTGGTTCAGCGTGTGCGCGATCTCCGCGTTCTTCAGGAGCGCCTTGGAAGGGATGCAGCCGACGTTGAGGCAGACACCACCCCAGTACTTCTCCTCGATGATGGCGGTGGACAGACCGAGCTGCGCGCTGCGAACCGCAGCGACGTATCCGCCAGGACCTGCACCAAGGATGACGACGTCGTAATGTGGCATGCCTTAAGCCTATCGCTCCGAGGGGGCGTCGGAATCGGTCGGAGCGGTGCCTCTCCGACCGCGCATCGTCAGCCAGACGGCCACCGCCAGCGCGGCGAGCACCCCGGCGATCGAGATCGCCCAGATCCACGCCGATGCGCCGCTGTCGCCGCCGTCCGCGGCCGCGGGCGTGGTCGTCGCGGGGGGCTCGGGTGCGGCGGTCTGCGCCGTGGTGGGGGCGGCCGTGGTCGGAGCGGCGGTGGGCTCCGCCGTCGCCGTGCCCTCGTCACCGACCGAGACGGTGAAGGAGAACTCCCCGGACGTCGGATGGCCGTCGCTGGAGACGACCTTCCACACCACGTGGTACTCGCCCGCCGGGCCCGAGCCGCGGAGGGGCTGGGTCACGATCGCTCCGTCGACGGTGGGGGAGCCGTCGATCACCGAGGCGCCCGTCGGATCGGTGACGACGAGCTCCGTCGCCCCTTCGCCGTCGATCAGCTTGGCGTTGAAGGTGAGCGTGAGAGCCGAGGGCAGCGTCTCGACCGTGCTGTCCGCCGCGGGCGACGACGACAGGAGGGCGTCGTGGGCGGACGCCGACAGCGGGGAGAAGAGCACGAGGAAGGTGGCGAGGAGGCCAGCTGCGAGGGCGATCGGGGTGGCGGGGCGGCGCAGGGCTTTGGTCTTCACGAGTCCAGCCTATGAATCCCCGGTATGGGACCGCTGAGTGTGAAACCCGGCTCCCGCGCGGCGCTCCGGATCGGATAGTCTGGACAGTCAGGAGGGCACAGTGACAGACAGCGACAGCCGACCGGCCGGTGAAGCCGCCATCCATCGCTCCGGCGAGCCCAGACACGATGTGACGCAGACGTTCGGACACGACTCCGATCTGTCCTTCGTGCCGTTCGGCGTGGAGTTGACCGATGTCGAGCAGTCGGCGATCGCGGCGCTGCCGTCGGGCTCGGCGCTGCTGCTCGTGCGTTCCGGCGCACTCGCGGGAGCCCGCTACCTGCTCGACACCGACGTGACCACGGTGGGGCGTCATCCCGAGGCCGACATCTTCTTCGACGACGTCACGGTGTCGCGCCGCCATGCAGAGATCACCCGCAACGGGACGACGTTCGAGATCATCGACCAGCGGTCGCTCAACGGCACTTACGTCAACGGGGAGCGCGTCGACCGCAGCACCCTGGTGGACGGCTCTGAACTCCGGGTCGGCAAGTTCCGGCTGAACTTCTTCGCGTCACCGCTCGATCGCGTCGCGGCGACCGCCTGATGGCGGGGACTCCCGCCCGCGAACGCTCGGCGTCCGCGGGCCTGCTGAGCATCGGTCAGGTGCTCGCCCGCCTCACACCGGAGTTCCCCGACCTGACCTCCAGCAAGCTGCGGTTCCTCGAGGTGCAGGGCATCGTCCGCCCGTCGCGCACGGAGTCCGGGTACCGGAAGTTCTCGGCCGCCGACATCGAACGGCTCCGTCTGGGCCTCACCCTGCAGCGGGACCACTACCTGCCGCTCAGCGTGATCCGGGAGCAGCTCGACGAGGCGGAGGCCTCGGGGGAGGCCGCCGCGCTCGCCCCGCCGCCCTCGATCGCCCCCGCACCGCGCCGCTACCGCCGGGAGGAGCTTCTGGCCGCCGCCGGTGCGGGCCCGCAGCTGCTCAACGATGCGATCAGCACGGGTGTGATCACCGCCCAGGAGACCTATCCCGAGTCCACCGTCGCGCTGCTGCGGGGACTCGTGGCGCTCGACCGCCACGGCATCGAGCCGCGTCACCTCCGCTCCCTCCGGCAGGGCGCGGAGCGCGAGGTGTCCCTCATCGAGTCGGCGCTGTCCACGCTGCTGCGGCGGACGGACGCCACCTCACGCGCGCGGGCGAACGAGCTGGCTCCCGAGCTGGCCAAGAGGATCGACGACGTGCGGACCCTGTTCGTGAAGGACGCGCTCACGCGCATCCTTTCGTAACGAACTGATTGCGACACACCTTCGGCGGCGCACGGATGTCGTTGCCGGTGCCGGGACCCTGCTCTACCGTGGAGATAACCGTTCCAGGGAGGATTTCAGATGAATGCGGATGAGCTCGCAGGCGACCCGCGGTTCGTGACCGAACTCCTCTTCACGGACGGTCTGCCCGCGATGGATGACGAGGTCGGGTACCGCGGTGCGGTCGCCGCTCGCGCCGCCGGCATCACGTACCGTCAGCTGGACTACTGGGCTCGTACCGAGCTCGTGGAGCCCACGGTCCGCGGCGCGAACGGCTCCGGCTCGCAGCGTCTCTACGGTTTCCGCGACATCCTCGTGCTCAAGCTCGTCAAGAGCCTGCTCGACACCGGCATCTCCCTGCAGCAGATCCGCACCGCCGTGGACGAGCTCCGTCGTGCCGGCATCCGCGACCTCGCGGGCACGACCCTCATGAGCGATGGCGCGTCCGTCTACCTCTGCACGTCGAACGATGAGGTGATCGACCTCGTCAGCCGTGGTCAGGGCGTTTTCGGCATCGCCGTCGGCAAGGTCCTCCGCGAGGTGGAGTCGACCCTCGTCGCCTTCGATCCGACCGCTCCGGACCCCGTCGACGAGCTCTCGGCCCGACGCGCCAAGCGCACCGCCTGACGCCTCCTCCCGCTTCACGAAGAACGGCCACCCTCGAAGAGGATGGCCGTTTCGTGTGGCGTCGCGTCAGCTCTGCGGTCCGTTCTCCGTAACGGGGACGCGCCCCGTACGGATGATGCGGTCGAGGAGCTGGTCGAAGTCGGCGGCGAGCTCCTGCGCGGAATCACCGGGCCAGATGTGCAGCGGCTTCGCGGCGCCCTGCGCCTGCTGCAGCGAGGTGCGCTCCGGGAGCTGGGGCGAGAGGACCAGGGGGCCGAACATGTCCCGCAGCTCCTTGATGCGGAACTGGTGCTCGATCGACTGCGGCCGGACGCGGTTGACGACGATGCCGAGCGGCTGCAGGCGGGGGGAGAGTCCGCGACGGATCTCCTCGATCGCGCGGAGGGCGCGGTCCGCGGCCGCCACGGAGAAGAGGCCGGGCTCGGTGACGACCATGACCCGGTCGCTCGCCGCCCAGGCAGTGCGGGTCAGGGCGTTCAGCGACGGGGCGCAGTCGATGAGCACGAGGTCGTAGTCCGCCTCGACGGCCGCGAGGGCCTCCTCGAGCTTCCACACGTCGCGCACGCTCGGGTGCGGGCCGTCGAAGTTGATGGCGGAGGGGCTGCCGATCAGCACGTCGATCGTGCCGGGGTGGACCTTGGCCCAGCCGCTGGAGGTGATCGCCTGACGGACGGTCTTCTCCTTCGGGTTCGCCAGCACATCGGCGATGTTGAGTCGTCCGGCGACCTGGATGTCCATCCCGGTGGAGACGTCGGACTGCGGGTCGAGGTCGACGACGAGCGTCCGGACGCCTCGGGCGAAAGCCGCGGAGGCCAGCCCGAGTGTCACGGTCGTCTTGCCGACGCCTCCCTTGAGAGAGCTGACGCTGAGTACGTGCACGGACTCCACGTTACCTTCCCCTAGGCTGGGGGAACACTCAGCCCCGCCCCATGTGCGTGCTTCGGCCGTGCATCGAGCTCTCAGAGGTGTGCATGTTCCAGAAGATCCTTGTGGCGAATCGTGGCGAGATCGCGATCCGGGCATTCCGAGCGGCCGTGGAGGTGGGGGCGCGCACCGTCGCCGTCTTCCCGCACGAGGACCGCGGCTCGGTCCACAGGCTCAAGGCCGACGAGGCGTACGAGATCGGCGAGCGCGGCCATCCGGTCCGCGCCTACCTGGACGTGGACGAGATCATCCGCGTCGCCACCGAAGCGGGCGCCGACGCCATCTACCCGGGCTACGGCTTCCTCTCCGAGAACCCCGAGTTGGCGGAGAAGGCCGCGGCGAACGGCATCGTCTTCATCGGCCCGCCGGCGAAGGTCCTGGAGATGGCCGGCAACAAGGTCGAGGCGAAGCGCCACGCCGTCGAGGCGGGCGTCCCCGTGCTCCGCTCGACCGAGGCCTCGGACGACGTCGAGGCGCTCGTCGCCCAGGCGGAGGAGATCGGCTTCCCCCTGTTCGCCAAGGCGGTCGCCGGCGGCGGGGGCCGCGGCATGCGGCGCGTCGAGACGCTCGGGGATCTCGGTCCCGCCCTCGCCGAGGCGATGCGTGAAGCGGGGAGCGCATTCGGCGATCCGCGGATGTTCCTCGAGCAGGCCGTCGTGCGACCCCGGCACATCGAGGTGCAGATCCTCGCCGACAAGACCGGTGAGACGGTGCACCTGTTCGAGCGCGACTGCTCCGTGCAGCGGCGGCATCAGAAGGTCGTGGAGATCGCGCCCGCCCCCAACCTGGACGACGACGTGCGCCGCGCGCTGCACGGGTACGCCGTCGCCTTCGCCCGCTCCATCGGGTACGAGAACGCCGGCACCGTCGAGTTCCTGCTGGAGACGGCGGGGGAGCGCGCGGGCGAGGTCGTGTTCATCGAGATGAATCCGCGCATCCAGGTCGAGCACACGGTCACCGAGGAGGTCACCGACGTCGACCTCGTGCAGAGCCAGATGCGCATCGCTGCGGGGCAGACCCTTGCCGAGCTCGGACTCCAGCAGGAGAACCTGCACCTGCGCGGTGCCGCGCTGCAGTGCCGCATCACCACGGAGGACCCGACTCAGGGCTTCCGGCCCGACACCGGCAAGATCACCACCTACCGCTCGCCGGGCGGCGCGGGGATCCGGCTCGACGGGGGCACGGTGCACCAGGGGGCGCAGATCAGCCCGCACTTCGACTCGATGCTGGCGAAGCTGACCTGCCGTGGACGCGACTTCCCTGCAGCCGTGGCCCGCGCGCGGCGGGCCCTCGCGGAGTTCCGCATCCGCGGGGTGTCCACGAACATCCCGTTCCTGCAGGCGCTGCTGGAGGACGAGGCCTTCATCCGCGGCGATGTCAGCACCTCCTTCATCGACGAACGTCCCGAGCTCCTGCGTGGACGGGTCTCGAAGGACCGCGGGACGAAGATCCTCAATTGGCTCGTCGACGTGACGGTGAACAAGCCCCACGGCGCGCACCCGGGTGTGATCGATCCCGCCGACAAGCTCCCCGCGATCGATCTCGGCCAGGAGCCCGTCCCGGGCTCCCGGCAGCGGCTGCTCGCGGTCGGCCCCGAGGAGTTCGCTCGCGGGCTCCGACAGCAGACGGCTCTGGCGATCACCGACACGACGTTCCGGGACGCCCACCAGTCGCTCCTCGCGACACGCGTCCGCACGAAGGACCTCGTCGCCGCCGCACCGTACCTCGCCCGCCTCACCCCGGAACTGCTGTCCGTCGAGGCGTGGGGCGGTGCCACGTACGATGTGGCGCTGCGCTTCCTCGGGGAGGACCCGTGGGAGCGTCTCGACAAGCTGCGGGCGGCCCTGCCGAACGTCGCGATCCAGATGCTGCTGCGCGGACGCAACACCGTCGGGTACACCCCGTACCCGACGGCGGTGGCGGAGGCCTTCGTCGCGGAGGCGGCCGCGAGCGGTGTCGACATCTTCCGCATCTTCGATGCGCTCAACGATGTGGAGCAGATGCGCCCGGCGATCGAGGCGGTCCGTGCCACCGGGACCGCGGTGGCCGAGGTCGCGCTGTGCTACACCGGTGATCTGCTGGATCCCGCCGAGCAGCTCTACACCCTCGACTACTACCTGGGCCTGGCGGATCAGATCGTCGCCGCCGGCGCCCACATCCTCGCGATCAAGGACATGGCGGGTCTGCTGCGTCCGGCCGCCGCGGCGAAGCTCGTCTCCGCCCTGCGCGAGCGCTTCGAGCTCCCCGTCCACCTGCACACGCACGACACCCCGGGCGGTCAGCTCGCCACCCTTCTCGCCGCCAGCGCGGCCGGTGTGGACGCCGTGGACGCGGCGTCGGCACCGCTCTCCGGCACCACGAGTCAGCCCTCGCTGTCGTCGCTCGTGGCGGCCCTCGCCCACACCGAGCGGGACAGCGGGCTCTCCCTGGCAGCGGTCTCCGATCTGGAGCCGTACTGGGAGGCGGTTCGTCGTCAGTACGCGCCGTTCGAGTCGGGGCTTCCCGGACCCACGGGACGCGTGTACCACCACGAGATCCCGGGCGGGCAGCTGTCCAACCTGCGGCAGCAGGCCAAGGCCCTCGGCCTCGCCAACGACTTCGAGCTCATCGAGGACATGTACGCCGCGGCGGACCGCATCCTCGGACGCGTCCCCAAGGTCACGCCGTCGTCGAAGGTGGTCGGCGATCTGGCGTTGCACCTCGCCGCGGTGAAGGCCGACCCCGCCGACTTCGAGGCGAACCCCGAGAAGTACGACGTGCCCGACTCCGTCGTCGGATTCATGGCGGGCGAGCTCGGCGACCTCCCCGGAGGGTGGCCGGAGCCGTTCCGTTCCAAGGTGCTGGCCGGTCGTTCCGTTCGCACCGGGCTGACGGCGCTCACAGATCAGGATGAGGCGGAGCTGGCGGGGACCAGCGAGCAGCGCCGATCCCGTCTGAACACGCTCCTCTTCCCGGCTCCCACGGCCGAGTTCTGCGAGCGCCGCGAGCAGTACGGCGACCTCTCCGTGCTCGACACCAGCGACTACCTGTACGGGCTCGTGCCCGGGCAGGAGCATCTCATCGAGATCGATCGCGGCGTGCAGCTGTATGTCGGGCTCGAGGCGATCGGCGAGGCGGACGACAAGGGCATGCGGACCGTGATGACGACCCTGAACGGCCAGCTCCGACCGGTGTTCGTGCGCGATCGTTCCATCGCGGTGGAGGCGCACGAGGTGGAGAAGGCGGACACCTCCGTCCCCGGGCAGGTGGCGGCCCCCTTCTCGGGCGTGGTCACCCTCAAGGCGGAGGTGGGGGCGACGGTGCGCGCGGGCGAGCCGGTCGCGTCGATCGAGGCGATGAAGATGGAAGCCGCGATCACGGCCCCCGTCGACGGCGTCGTCGAGCGGCACGCCATCGCCGAGACGCAGCAGGTGGACGCCGGCGATCTTTTGGTCGTGATCCGACCCGCGCACTAATCTTGTGCGGGCGAGGCCGCGCACCCTGGGCGCATCCCGAGGCTCGCACAGGTTTGGAGTGACACGTGACCGCGAAGAAGAACGGCGACCCCGAAGACGGGTCGCTGGGCGTACTCGACGACGCCGCGTCGGTGGATACCACCGGCATCGGCATCCTGGGGGGAACCGCGCAGGTGCGCGTGACCCTTCCCACGGAGGACGATGACGATCTCGCGGACGACGGCGTGGTGGAGGGGGAGGTTATCGGCGATCTCATCGTCGACGACCTCACCCTTCCCGCCGCACCGAGGCCCGTGGACGACGCACCGCGACGCGACGAGGTGATCGAGGCGGTCGTGGTGGACGAGCCCGCCACAGCTCCGACGCCCGAGATCGCGACCGACGACACCGCGGAGGAGGAGACCGCCGCGGCGTTGTTCCTCGCGAAGGCCGTCGCCGACCGCGCGGAGACCGCGGCCCCGATCCGCGCCTCGGCGTCGGCACGCGCCACGACGACGCCCGTGCAGAAGACGACGCCCGTGCAGAAGGAGACCACGATGCCCGAAGCCGACGGAAAGCCTGTTGTCCCCGCGGCCGCGCGGCCGGCGCCCCGCACCGACGTCACCCTCACGTCCAAGCGTCTCGGTGAGCTGGGGGAGTCCGCGCGGGAGTCCGCTGACCTCCTCACGCCCGACCGCCTGCTCGACCCGCACCGCGTGACCAAGCCGGAGCCCGAGGGCGGGTGGAGTCACCTGCTCTACACGCTGTCCGGACGACGGCTGAACATCGGTGATGGGCGACGGGCGCGGGAGCGCAAGGCGCTCACGGCACGGATCGCCGCCCCGCTCGCGGGTGGCGCCCGGTTCGTTCCCGTGCTCTCCCGCAAGGGCGGAGTGGGGAAGACCACGATCACCGCGCTTCTGGGCATGGCGCTCGCCGATGCCAGGGAGGATCGCGTCATCGCGGTGGACGCGAATCCGGACCGCGGCACCCTCGCCGACCGGGTGCAGCGTCCGCAGCACGGCAAGTCCGTGCGCGACCTCGTCCGCATCCGCGACGACGTGCGCGGTTACCACGACATCTCCGCGATCGTGGCGCGCGATGCGACCCGGCTCGACGTGCTCGCGTCGGACGCGGACCCTCGCGTCGCGGAGGCCTTCAGCGACACCGACTACCGGGACGTCGCCGATGTGGCGGCGCACTACTACTCCCTCGTGCTCACCGACACCGGCACCGGCATCGTCCACTCGGTCATGTCGGCGACGCTCGACCTCGCTGATCAGATCGTGATCGTCTCCGGGCTCAGCGTGGACGAGGCGCGGTTGGCCTCCGAGACGCTCACGTGGCTGGAGACGAACGGCTACGCGCAGCAGGCCCGCGATGCGATCGTCGTGCTGAACCAGTCGACGCCGGGGACGCCCCTCGTGCGTCTGGGGGAGCTCGAGGCGCACTTCGCGACCCGTGCTCGCAGCGTGGTCCGCGTGCCGTACGACCCGCAGATCGCGGCCGGCGGGACCATCGTCTTCGCCAACCTCCTCCCGGAGACGAGGAAGGCGGCGCGGGAGCTCGCGGCGCTCCTCGTCGAGGGCCTGCGGGCGAAGGCCGCCTGATGACGGTTCGCGAGATCCGCATCTTCGGCGACCCGGTGCTGCGCACGGTGTGTGCTCCCATCGAGGAGATCGACGACGGCGTGCGCGCGCTCGTGACCGATCTCCTGGAGACCGTCGAGCTGCCGGGGCGGGCGGGGGTGGCGGCCCCGCAGATCGGCGTCGCCCTCCGTGCCTTCAGCTACAACGTGGACGGGGAGATCGGCTATGTGCTGAATCCGGTGCTCACCGAGGTGCGTGGCGAGCCGCAGCCCACGGGCGAGGGGTGCCTCTCGGTACCCGGCCTGTGGCATGACGCCCAGCGGTACCCGTGGGCGCGGGTGGAGGGCATCGACCTCGACGGTCGCCCTGTCGTGCTCGAGGGGGAGGGGCTGCTGGCGCAGGCGCTCCAGCATGAGACCGACCACCTCGACGGCAAGCTCTTCCTGTCGCGACTCGACCCCGAGACCCGGAAGATCGCGATGCGCGAGGTCCGCGAGAGCTCCTGGTTCTAGCCGCCGACCCACCCCCTTCCGTACGATCCGGCCCCTTACGCACGAGCGCAAGGGGCCGGTTCGATCAGAAGGGGGTGGGTCGGCGAACGGTCAGCCGCCGATCGGGACGTTGGTCGTCGCCACGGGCTCGTCGTAGATCGCCGCGATCTCGTCGGCGAAGTCGTTCATGATGATGTTCCGCTTGATGGACAGCTTCGGAGTGAGATGGCCGGACGCCTCCGTCCACTCCGTGTCGAGGATCGTGAACTTGCGGATCGACTCCGCCCGCGAGACCCGCTGGTTCGCGGCGTCGACCGCGCGCTGGACCTCGGCGCGGACCTGGGGGTTCGTCGACGCCTCCGCCAGCGACATCTTCTCGTCGAGGCCGTTGTTGGCGAGCCAGGTCGGCAGCATCTCGGTGTCGAGCGTGACCAGCGCCGAGATGAACGGACGCTGGTCGCCGACGACGACCACCTGCCCCACGATCGGGTTCGCGCGGATCGGGTCCTCGAGCGCGGCGGGCGCGACGTTCTTCCCGCCCGCCGTGACGATGATCTCCTTCTTCCGGCCGGTGATGGTGAGGAAGCCGTCGGCATCGAAGCTGCCGATGTCGCCGGTGTGGAACCAGCCGCCATCGCTGAACGCCTCGGCGGTGGCCTCCGGGTTGTTCCAGTACTCCTTGAAGACGTTGATCCCGCGGACCTCGATCTCGCCGTCGTCGGCGAGACGCAGGCCGACGCCGGGAAGGGCGGGACCGACGGTGCCGATCTTCGACTTGGTCGCGAGGTTGACGGTGGCGGGCGCCGTCGTCTCGGTGAGGCCGTAGCCCTCGAGGATCACGACGCCGAGGCTGTGGAAGAAGTGGCCGAGGCGGGCGCCGAGGGGCGCGGATCCGGAGACGGCGTAGACGACGTTCCCGCCCATCGCCTCGCGCAGCTTGGAGTACACGAGCTTGTTGAACAGCGCGAACTTGAGCTTCATCCCGAACGGGATCTTCTTCCCCTCCTCGAGGAGCCGGGAGTGCTCGATCGCCACGTCGGCGGCCGCCCGGAAGATCTTGCCCTTGCCGCCCGCCTCGGCCTTCTGCTCGGCGGAGTTGTACACCTTCTCGAACACGCGGGGGACGGCCAGGAGGAAGGTCGGCTTGAACGACCCGAGCGCGGGCAGCAGCTGACGGGTGTCCGGCTGGTGCCCGGTGCGGACGCCCGCGTGCACGTTGAGGATCGAGATGAAACGGGCGAAGACGTGCGCCGTGGTGATGAAGAGCAGGGTGGACGAGCCGGGTGTCTGCACGACCTCGTCGAGGGCCTTGGCGGAGTTGCGGGACAGCTCGACGAAGTTGCTGTGCGTGAGCACGCAGCCCTTGGGGCGACCGGTCGACCCTGAGGTGTAGATGAGGGTCGCGATGTCGGATCCCACGGCGAGGCTCCGGCGGCGGCGGATCTCGTCGTCGGAGACGGAGGCCCCCTGTGCGGTGAGCGTGTCGATCGCGCCCAGGTGCAGCTGCCAGACCTCGCGGAGGAGCGGAAGATCACCACGGACCTCGTCGACGCGGGCGAAGTGCTCGGGCGATTCGACGATGAGGGCGATCGCGCCCGAGTCCTCGAGGATCCACTGGATCTGCGACGGGGAGCTGGTCTCGTAGATCGGCACCATCACGACGCCGGCGTAGAACAGCGCGAAGTCGATCAGGCTCCACTCGTAGGTGGTGCGGGCGAGGAAGCCAACCTTCTCTCCGGGCTGGATGCCGGCGGCCGCGAATCCCTTCGCGAGCGCGATCACCGCGGTCTCGAAGTCGGCGGCGGAGATGTCGCGCCATCCGTCGCCCTGCGGGACGGAGAACAACGCCCGGTCGGGAGTCGCCTCGGCGCGCTTCGCAAGCAGGTCGGCGACGTTCGCGTCGGGATCGGCGGGGACGATCGCGGGGACTTCAAACTGGACCACGGCAGCTCCTTCGGTACCGGTCGGGCACGTGCGTTCCTCCGAGTCTAGGGCATGGCACCCGGTCGCGGTCAGGGTGAAACTGAGTCGCTTTCCGGGTGTCGTTCCCGCGAACACGCGGGCGATCCGCGGCACGGCGCTAGACTTCACCTCGATGTTCTACTGGCTGATGAAGTACGTCGTGATCGGCCCCGTGGTCAAGGCGGTCTTCCGCCCCTGGATCGTGGGCCGCAAGAACGTGCCCGCGACCGGGGCGGCGATCCTCGCCAGCAACCATCTCTCGTTCGCGGACTCCATCTTCCTGCCGCTCGTGATCGACCGCCCGATGTCCTTCCTCGCCAAGAGCGACTACTTCACGGGGCGGGGCCTGAAGGGCTGGTTCACCCGGGTGTTCATGAAGGCCACCGGGCAGATCCCGATCGACCGCTCCGGTGGCAAGGCGTCCGAGGCGTCCCTCAACACCGGCCTGCAGGTCCTCGGAGGCGGCGACCTGCTGGGCATCTACCCCGAGGGCACACGCAGCCCGGACGGAAAGCTCTATCGCGGCCGCACCGGGATCGCCCGCATGGCGCTCGAGGCGAAGGTCCCCGTGGTCCCCGTCATCATGGTCGACACCGACACGGCCATGCCCATCGGGCGTCGGATCCCGCGGGTCATGCGGGTCGGGATCGTCATCGGCGAGCCCCTCGACTTCTCCCGGTACGCGGGCATGGAGAACGACCGCTACATCCTCCGTTCCGTCACCGACGAGATCATGGTGGCGCTCCAGCGGCTCGGTCAGCAGGAGTACGAGGACGTCTACGCGTCGACGGTCAAAGACCGTCTCCCGGCCCGCGTCACATAGGCTTCTCCGGGCATCTCGGGGGTGTCGCCGACCACTAGGCTGGACGCATGCTCCCGCACCACATCGAAGCCCTTGATGCCTGGCGCTCGCTTCCCATCAAGCAGCAGCCGCAGTGGCCGGACGCGGACCGCGTCGCCGACGTCTCCCGGCAGATCTCGAGCCTGCCGCCGCTGGTCTTCGCCGGTGAGGTCGACAACCTCCGCGACCGTCTTGCCCGGGCCGCCTCCGGGCAGGCCTTCCTGCTGCAGGGCGGCGACTGCGCCGAGACCTTCGCCGGGGCGACTGCGGACCAGATCCGCAACCGCATCAAGACCGTGCTGCAGATGGCCGTCGTCCTCACGTACGGTGCCTCCATGCCGGTCGTCAAGATGGGCCGCATGGCCGGGCAGTTCGCCAAGCCGCGCTCCAGCGACACCGAGACGCGCGGAGAGGTCACGCTGCCGGCCTACCGCGGCGACATCGTCAACGGCTACGACTTCACCGAGGGTTCCCGCCAGGCCGACCCGGGGCGCCTGCTGCAGGGGTACCACACCGCGGCGTCGACGCTGAACCTCATCCGCGCGTTCACCCAGGGAGGATTCGCGGATCTCCGCGAGGTGCACTCCTGGAACAAGGGCTTCGCACAGAACCCCGCCAACCAGCGGTACGAGCGCATGGCCGCGGAGATCGATCGTGCGATCAAGTTCATGGAGGCCGCCGGCGCCGACTTCGACGAGCTGAAGCGCGTCGAGTTCTTCACCGGTCACGAGGGTCTGCTCATGGACTACGAGCGCCCGATGACGCGCATCGACTCCCGTACGGACACCCCGTACAACACCTCGGCCCACTTCCTGTGGATCGGGGAGCGCACGCGTGAGCTCGACGGCGCGCACGTCGACTACTTCTCGAAGATCCGCAACCCGATCGGCGTGAAGCTGGGTCCGACCACGACGCCGGAGACGGCGCTGGCGCTCATCGACAAGCTCGACCCGGAGCGCGAGCCTGGCCGGCTCACCTTCATCACCCGGATGGGATCGGGCCGCATCCGCGACGCGCTGCCTCCGCTGCTGGAGGCGGTCCGGGAGTCCGGCGCCCAGCCGCTGTGGGTGACCGACCCCATGCACGGCAACGGCATCACCACGCCCACCGGCTACAAGACGCGGCGCTTCGACGACGTCGTCGACGAGGTGCGCGGGTTCTTCGAGGCGCACCGTGCGGTGGGTACCTTCCCCGGCGGCATCCACGTCGAGCTGACCGGTGACGACGTCACCGAATGCCTCGGCGGATCCGAGCAGATCGACGAAGCGGCGCTCGCGACGCGCTACGAGAGCCTGTGCGACCCGCGTCTGAACCACATGCAGTCCCTGGAGCTGGCGTTCCTCGTGGCCGAGGAGCTCGAGAAGCGCTGACCCGGAGCGGTTGCGCGAAGGGGCCGGAACGATGTTCCGGCCCCTTCGTCGTCCCCGGGGATCAGCCCGCGAAGCTCATCGTGAGGGTGATGCTCGCACCCTTGCGCTGCGGTTCGGACGGGCTGTACGACTCGACGCGGGTGTTCTCGTTCGCGAGCAGGTCCCACACCGAGTCCGGGAGTCCGGTGCTGCTGGTGTAGCTCCAGGTGAAACCGGCGTCACGCAGTGCCGCGGTGGCCTCATCGCGCGTCATGCCGGAGACATCCGGCACATCGAAGAGCGGTGGCCCCTGGGAGATGATGAGCTGGATCGTCTCGCCCGGTCGCCAGGACCCCTCTTCGGCCCGGTCGGCGTACCCGATCACGCGGTCCTTGCCGATCGAGTCGCTCGGGCGGTAGATGCTCTCCTCGGCGACCTTGAGACCTTTGCCGGTCAGGGCCTCGGTGGCCTGCGCGACGGTCATGTCCGTGACGTCGGGGACGGGCCCCCGCGACACCTGCATGGTGGCGGTGTCCTTCTCGTGCACCGTGCAGCCCTCGTCGCACCCGAACGCGTCGCCGCCGCCGCGCGGAGTGATGCGGACGTTGATCACCGAGCCGGCCGCGGCGTCCGTGAAGTACTCCTCGTCCTCGGTGATCTCGAGGTTCGCCGCCTCCAGCGCCGCGCGCACGTCGTCGGCCGGCTGACCGGCGACGGGGGCGAGGTCGTGGGAGGCGGGGCCCGCGGAGACGATGACCGTGACGGTGGTGCCCTTGTCGACCCTGGCGCCCTGGCCCGGATCCGTCTCGATGACGATGCCCTTCTCGACGTCCACGGAGAACTGATCCCTCTGGGTGGGCTCGAAGCCCGCCTCGGTGAGGTCGGCCGCCGCGGCGTCGTAGGTCTGCCCGGCGACGTCGGGGACCGCGATGAGCGATCCCGGCCCGGACCCGAACCACCAGCCCACCCCACCGGCGAGGACGGCCAGCAGCAGCACCAACGAGAGCAGGAAGGCGCCGCGGGCGCGGCGGCGGGACGCCCGGCGCCGCAGGATCGTCGCGTTGTCGACGGCGGGGGAGGAGGCGGTCGCCGGCTCGGGCATGACCATCGTGCCGGCCATGACCTTGGTCAGGTCTCCGGAATCCGCCTGGTCGCGCGACGTCCCGGTCGTCCGGGTGACGGCCGGAGCCACGCCGATCTCCCGCTCGATCTCGCGCAGGCGGTCCAGCATCTGCTGGGCGTCATCCGGTCGCTCGTCCGGGGACTTCTCAGTGGCCCAGAGCACGAGCTCGTCGAGCTGTTCCGGCACCGCCGGGTTGCGCACGCTCGGACGAGGCACCGACTCGGTGGCGTGCTGGAAGGCGATCTGCATCGGCTGCTCGCCCTTGTAGGGCTGCTCGCCGACGAGCATCTCGTAGAGCATGATGCCGAGCGCGTAGATGTCGCTGCGGGCGTCCGCGGTGCCGCGCGTCACGAGCTCGGGGGCCAGGTAGGCGATGGTGCCGAGCAGTTGCTGGCCGGTCGCGGTGTTCGCGGTCGTCGCTCTGGCGAGCCCGAAGTCGCCGATCTTGATGCGGCCGTCCTCGGCGAGCAGCACGTTCTCCGGCTTGACGTCGCGGTGGACGATGCCGGCGCGGTGCGCGGCGGACAACCCGGCGAGGACGGCGTCCATGATGGTGATCGTCTGGGCGACGGTGAGGCGCTTCTGCTCGCGGAGGAGTTCGCGCAGGGTGATCCCGGGCAGGTACTCCATCACGAGATACGCGAGCTCGCCGTCCTGACCCTGGTCGAACACGTTGACGACGTGCGGGTCGGCGAGGCGCGCGGCAGCGCGGGCCTCCTGGATGAATCGGCTCTGGAACGCGGAGTCGTCGCTGAGGTGGGCGTGCATCACCTTCAGGGCGATGCGGCGCTCCAGGCGGAGGTCGGTGGCGACGTACACGGTGGCCATGCCGCCGCGGGCGATGCGGGCGCGGACGCGGTAGCGACCGTCGACAAGCCGCCCGATGAGGGGGTCGGCCTGATGATTGGTCGTCACGACAGAAGTCTATGGACGATTGGCTGAAAGCCCCGGGAACGCCTCACCCCTCCGGGCATCCGGATTTCGGGAGGCGTCACCCGTACTGGGCGAGCCATGCGTACGCCTGCGCCTCCCACTGCCCGTAGCGCTCGGGATAGGCGGAGATCTGCACGGCCTGCGCGGCGTCGGTGAACGACAGCGACTCCCAGTCCGGAATGTCGAGCAGACCGCGGGTGACGTGCCCGTTCGGGTCGCCGGCGCCGCCGTAGAACACCCGGGTGCTCCGCTCCGCGTCCATGATCTGTGCGGGGGTTCCCCAGCCGGTGCTCGGACGCTGTTGGAACAGCCCCAGCGAGTCGCGGTCGCCCCAGTCGAGGTTCCGGAGCCCGGACTCCACCATGCCCGTCGCGAGTGCGGTGGCGATCGCGCGGTCGGAGACACCGAGCTCGCGGCCGACGCGGATGATGAGCGCCGCGTTGGCCGCCTGCTCGGCGGTCAGGCTCGCTGACCGCTGCCCGGTGGGAGCGGCGGCGGGCTTCGGCGCGGGAGGGCTCTGCACCGTCAGCCGCTGGCCGGGGTAGATGATCGAGGACGCGCTGAGACCGTTCCAGGCGAAGAGCGACTGCGTCGACGTGCCATAGCGCTGGGCGATGCCGAACAACGTCTCTCCGGCGGACACCGTATGCGTCGCGGCGGTCGCCGGCGGGGGTGTCGCGGGGGCGGCGGGTGCCGCGGCCGGTGCGGATGCCGGAGCGCCGGAGACGACGAGTTTCTGGCCGGGGTAGATGATGGCGGAGCCGGCGAGCCCGTTGGCGGCGAGGATCGCGCTCACCGAGGTGCCGTACTTCGCGGCGATCGCGAAGACGGTGTCACCGGCGGCCACGAGGTGTGTCGTGGTCGCCGCGGGAGCCGGTGCGGCCGCCGGTGTCGCCGCGGGTGCCGGAGCCGCTGCGCGCAGGGTCAGCGTCTGTCCCGGGTAGATGACCGATCGCCAGGAGAGCCCGTTCCAGCTCAGGACGTCGGTGGTGCGGAGGCCGTACCGACCCGCGATCCCGGCGACGGTGTCACCCGGCCGGACGACGTGGGTTGGCGGGACCGCCTGCGTCGGGACGACGCGCACGGGGGTGCTGCGATGACGTTCGTACGGTGCGACGGGCGGTGCGGGTGCGGCGGCGGGTGCCGCCGTCAAGGTGGCGGCGAGTGCGCCGGCCACGGCTGTGTGGAAGATCACGTCGGGCCCCCTTTTCGAGCACTTCACGCTGACACGGATGTATAGAGATGTCAACAGAAGTGACGTGTGTGACAGGAGTGACCGCTGGGGCGAATATGCGCCCAGGAGGCGGAGATGAGATAGTGAGGAACGTGTCTGAGAACGTCGCTGCAACCCCCGATGCCGCCGCCACCGACTGGCTGACCATGCCCGACCTCGTCGAGGTCCTCGGCGAGCCGCTCGGCCGGGTGCGTCGTCTGATCGACGAGCACTACCTCGTCGGCTCCAAGCGCAGTGGCGTGTTCGCGGTCCCGTCCGTGTTCATCGTGGACGGCCAGCCGCTGAGCTCCTTGCGCGGCACGATCATCGTGCTGCAGGACGCCGGCTTCTCGGACGACGAGCTCATCGACTGGCTGCTGGCCGAGGACGAGTCGCTCGGACGCTCGCCGATCGCCTCGCTGCTGGCGGGGCACAAGAGCGAGGTCCGCCGCCTCGCGCGCACTCTCGCCTGAGACGGGGCGGAGCGCTCAGGACGAGCGCACGGTCGCGGCCCGGCCGAGTTCCCGGAGCTCGCCGACGGCGGCGTTCTCCAGGCGCGCGCCGGAGAGCGCACGGTCGGCCTCGCCCGCGTACGCTGCGATCATCGACTCGACACGCTCGAGCGCACCGGTGTCGGCGATCGTCTCCTGCAGGAACGAGACCTGGGCGGGCGTGAGCTCCGGGTCGCCGAGCATCTCATCGAGCACGCGGCGTGCCGACCCGTCCAGCGCCTCGCGCGTGAGCGCGATGAGGACCGTGCGCTTACCTTCGCGCAGGTCGTCTCCCGCGGGCTTCCCGGTGACGGCGGCGTCGCCGAACACGCCGAGCACGTCGTCACGCAGCTGGAAGGCGAGCCCCAGGGGGTGGCCGAACCGCCGCAGCGCCTGGATCTGCTCCGAGTCGGCGCCGGCGAGTGCCGCCCCGAGGATGAGCGGCTGCTCGATGCTGTATCGCGCCGACTTCAACGACGCGACGCGGAGCGCCCGGTCGGCGTGCCGGCGATCGTCGCTGACGCTCCACGCGGATTCCTCGGCGATGTCGAGGAACTGCCCGGTCGTGACGTCACGACGCATGCGGGCATACTCCGCGCGCACCGAGCGTGCCTGCGGATGACCGTCGAGGGCGGATTCCAGGAGGTCGTCGCTCCACGCGACGAGCAGGTCGCCGAGCAGCACGGATCCCGCCCTGCCGAACGCCGCGGCATCGCCCCACCATCCGGCGGCGCGGTGCGAGGCCTCGAGTGCCCGATGGGCAGCGGGGCGCCCACGCCGGGTGTCGGAGTTGTCGATCAGATCGTCGTGGACGAGTGCGGCGGACTGGAAGATCTCCAGGGCGGCGCAGACATCCCAGAGTGCCTCGTCCTCGGCAGCGGAACGATCGCGGAACCGGGCCACGGCGCGCCAGCCGGCGTGACAGAAGCGGGCGCGCAGCCGCTTGCCGCCGGTGAGGGTGTCCGCCGCTGCGTCGAGGAACGCCGCAGCGTCCTCGCCGTACTCTGCTGACTCCGCGCGCATGCGGGTGAGGAAGAGGTCCAGTCGCGCGGCCACGGCGTCGGGGACGGAGGGGGAGGGGGACGGCACGACTCCCAGCATACGTAAAGGATGCGGGCCTCGAACCGCTGGCCTCGGACGCCGTGCGCGCGTAGACTGGAGGGCACGATACCCGAGGGGGACGAGATGCCACTCTCCGAACAGGAGCAACGTCTGCTCGACGAGATGGAACGCCATCTCCTGCACAATGACGCCGACGTCGTGAGCGCGCCGTCGGGCGATCGCACGCTCAGCTATCGCAACCTCGTCTACGGCGCTCTGCTTCTGCTGGCCGGTATCGGCGGGCTGATCTTCGGCGTCATCCTCGGCGACCAGTGGGGCATCGTCGTCGGGGTCATCGGCTTCGCGGCCATGCTCGCCGGAGTGATGCTGGCCGTCACTCCCGTGCGGCGCACCGGCCCGGCGGAACCCCGTTCGCGCACCGCTCCCCAGCGGAAGGACTCGTCGTCGTTCATGGATCGCATGAACGACCGCTGGGACCGACGCCACGACGGGCGCTGACCGCCCCTCCTCTCTCTTCCACCCCTGAGCCCGGATGCTGAGCATCCGGGCTTTTTCGTGCCTGCGAATCGGGCGCCTCCTCCACCGTCCCTCCACTGACCCTCCACTGTCCTCCACCCCGGAATCTCGCGGACTCTCGGGGGTGGACCCCGCCCTCTCTCGGGGATAGCGTGGATTCGTCGTAGGAATGTGGAGGAAAGTGGAGTAAAGTGGGGCGCACCTCGAGTTGGCCGGACGGAGAGGGGGTGATGGCCGATGCTGCTGGGCACGCATTCACCCAAGCTGGACGACAAGGGACGGGTCATCCTTCCTGCGAAGTTCCGCGAGGACCTGGGCGGCGGCATCGTCGTCACCCGGGGGCAGGAGCGCTGCCTCTACGTCTTCAGCACGGCCGAGTTCGAGGCGATGCACGAGCGGATCCGTCAGGCTCCGCTCGCCAACAAGCAGGCGCGTGACTTCATGCGCATGTTCCTCTCCGGTGCCAGTGCGGAGATGCCCGACAGCCAGAACCGCATCACCATCCCCGCTCACCTGCGTCAGTACGCGGGTCTTCAGAAGGAGCTCATCGTGACCGGAGTCGGCGCCCATGCCGAGATCTGGGACGCGGAGAGCTGGAACGCCTACCTCGCCGCGGGCGAGGAGTCCTACGCCGAGCTGGAGCAGGAGGTGATTCCCGGACTGTTCTGACCCCGGCTGTGATGCCCCGCCGCTCCCGCCCCGACACACTTCCCCGGTGCCGGGTCGCGAAGCGGAGGGGGATCAGAGCCGAAGGTCGGACCCGAGAGAGATCATGAGCCTCCGCGACATCCACACCCCCGTCCTGCTCGACCGCTGCGTCGAGCTCCTCGCTCCCGCCCTCCACGAGGACGGCGCGATCCTCGTCGACGCCACGCTCGGCATGGGCGGGCATTCGGAGGCCCTGCTGGAGCGCTTCCCCGGCATCCGCCTGATCGGCCTCGACCGCGACACCGACGCGCTGAGGATCGCGGGAGAGCGGCTCGCCCGTTTCCGCGACCGTGTCACGCTCGTCCACACGGTCTACGACGAGATCGGGCTGCACGCGCAGGGCGCGGCCGGCATCCTCTTCGACCTCGGCGTCTCCTCGCTGCAGCTCGACGAGGCCGAGCGCGGCTTCGCGTACTCCAAGGACGCGCCGCTCGACATGCGGATGGACCAGACCAAGGGGATGACGGCGGCCGACGTCGTCGCGACCTACAGCGAGGGCAACCTGCGCCGCATCTTCGAGCGCTACGGCGAGGAGAAGCTCGCGGCGCGGTACGCGCGCTTCATCATCGATGCCCGCCAGAAGAAGCCCATCACCCGCTCGGGCGAGCTCGTCGACATCCTGGTCGCCGCGACGCCCGCCGCGGCCCAGCGCGCCGGGCACCCGGCCAAGCGGGTCTTCCAGGCGCTGCGCATCGAGGTCAACGCCGAGCTGAACGTCCTCGCCGATGCGATCCCCGCCGCGATGGACGCCCTCGCCGTCGGGGGACGCATCGTCGTCATGTCGTACCAGTCCCTCGAGGACCGGTTGGTCAAGCAGGCGTTCGCGGCCGCATCCTCGTCGACCGCGCCCGCCGGCCTCCCGGTCGAGCTTCCCGAGCACGCCCCCCGATTCCGCGTCCTCACCAAGGGGGCGGAACTCGCCGATGACGAAGAGCGCGCACGCAATCCGCGTGCGATCCCGGTGCGCCTGCGCGCCGCTGAGAAGGTGCGGGAGAGCGCATGAGCATGAACGCAGTCCGCAAGCCGACCCTGCCGCTGCAGCCGGTCACCCCGGAGAAGACCCCGGAGCGCCGTCTGCAGCCGGTCACGGCACCGGCACAACGGCGCAAGCCGAAGCTCGCCTACGCGCTGGTCGCGCTCGGCGGTGCCCTCGCCATCGGCGCGGCACAGGTCGGTCTCTCCCTCGCCATCACCCAGGATTCCTTCACGCTGGCCGGACTCACCTCGCAGCAACGCGAACTGGACCTCCGCACGGATGCGCTGCAGGAGGAGCTCACTGGGTTGAGCTCGCCGCAGGTCCTCGCCAGCAGCGCGGCCGACCTCGGGATGGTCGTGGCGGGAGCGCCGTCCTACCTCCGGCTCAGTGACGGCGCGGTGTTCGGCACCGGCGCCGGCGCCGAGGGGGTCTCGACGATCGATCCCAACGGGAAGGCGGCGGTCGGCAACGTCCTCGTGACGGAGGATGCGCCCCCGCCGGCGACGACGGACGACGCGGCGGACAGCACGTCGCCGGCCCCGAATCTGCCTCCGGCCATCACCGACGGGCTCCCGAGCCCCACCACCCACTGACAGCCCCGATCGACGGAGAGATCCCATGACGACACGAGCCACTCGCGGACCACGGCGACGCACCGTCGTCGCCCTGGCGGTCATCCTCTCCATCCTGGTGGCGTTCGTCGTCCGCCTCATCGACATCCAGGTGGTGAGCGCCGACGAGCACGTCAGCCAGTCCCTCGAGCACATCGGCGACGGCTCGAGGATCCCGGGACAGCGCGGCGCCATCGTCGACGCGCAGGGCACGGTGCTCGCGTCGAGCGTCATGGTCTACGACGCGCAGCTCAGCCCGCAGGTCATCCGGCTCACAGAGGAGAAGGACCCGGCGCTGCCGTGGGCCGAAGCCGCCGAGAAGATCGCCGCGATCACGGGGGTGCCCGGAGACGAGATCCGAAAGCGCGTCTCCGATGCCCTCGCCGAGAACCCGAACAGCCAGTACGCGCCGTTGAAGACCGGGCTGAACACCGAGCAGTTCATGGCGCTGCGCGACCTCGGACTCGGGTCGTATCTCGCACTGAAGCCGCGCGAGACGCGGGTGTACCCGAACGGCGCCGTCGCCGGCAACGTGCTTGGCTTCCTCGACAACACGGGGGAGGCCAAGGCGGGCGTCGAGCAGCTCGAGCAGTCCTGCCTCGCCCCCGTGGACGGCGAGAAGACCTACCGCAAGGGCAAGGACGGGGTCGTGATCCCCGGGAGCGAGTCCGTCACCGACGCCGTCAACGGCGGCACCGTGCAGCTCACGATCAACAGCGACCTCCAGTGGTACCTCCAGCAGATGATCGGGGAAGAGGCCCAGAAGCAGGGGGCGAAGGGCGGCACCGTGACGGTGGTCGAGGTCGGCACCGGCAAGATCCGCGCCGCCGCCGAGTGGCCGGCCATGGACCCGAACGACCTGGACTCCTCGACCCCGGAGACGCGCTACAGCCAGATCTTCCACCGCGACTTTGAGCCCGGATCGACGTTCAAGGCCATCACCGCGGCCGCAGCGATCGAGGGGGCCGGCCTCACGCCGCTCAGCACGGTCACGGCCTCCTCGCGGGAGACGTTCCCGAACGGCGCGGTCATCAACGACGCGTTCAGCCACCCCGCGTACAACTACACGCTCGCGGGCGGCCTGATCGACTCGTCGAACACCGCACTGTCGAAGTTCGGCACCATGGTCGCCCCCGAAGTGCGATACGACTACCTGCAGCGATTCGGCGTCGGCCAGAAGACGCTGGACTTCCCGTCCGAGGTGGGCGGCATCCTCCACCCGGTGAGCGACTGGGACAGCCAGTCCCTCTACACGACGACCTTCGGCCAGTACTTCACGGTCACGGCTCCGCAGCTCGCGGGTGCATACCAGGCCATCGCGAACGGCGGCGAGAAGATCGACCTGTCGCTGGTGGAGTCGTGCACGGCGCCCGACGGCACCGTCACGGAGACGCCTGAGCCGAAGCACGAGCAGATCATCAAGGAGCAGACCGCCGCCGATCTCACGCGCATGCTCGAGAACGTCGCGGTGCAGGGCGGGAACGCCGACCGCATCCAGGTGCCCGGGTACCGCGTGACCAGCAAGACCGGTACGGCACAGGTCTCGGACGGCAAGGGCGGCTACAAGGCGGGCGTGTACTACACGAGCATGGTGGGCTTCGCGCCCGTCGACGATCCGCAGTACGTCGTCGTGGTCACCCTCGACGAGCCGACTAAGGTTGTATCGTCCGCGGCCACCGCTTCCGCCTTCCAGAAGGCGATGACGCAGGTGATGAAGACCTATCGCGTGATGCCGTCCTCTGTCCCGATGGACGCGCTCCTCCCCAAGTTCGGATAGTCGGCGAGAGCCGCGCATGGAGATGACATGATCGCCCTGACGCTCGCTGAGATCACCGCCGCCATCGGCGGTGATCTGCGTGTGGCCGGAGAGCACACACCGGAGACGGTCGTCGACGGCATCGTCGACACCGACTCGCGCACGATGGAACCCGGGTCCATCTTCGTCGCCAAGCCCGGCGCGGAGACCGACGGGCACCGCTTCGTCGGCGCCGCCGTGGAGGCCGGGGCGGTCCTCGCGATCGTCGAGCATCCGGTCGACGTCGCGGTCTCGCAGATCGTCGTCCCGGATGCGGTCGTCGCCCTCGGCGAGCTCGCCCGCGAGGTCGTGGCACGGGTGCGGGCCGGCGGCCGCCTGCGCATCGTCGGCATCACCGGCTCCAACGGCAAGACGACCACCAAGAACTTCCTCGCCCGCATCCTCGCCGACGAGGGCGAGACCGTCGCCCCCGTGAAGTCGTTCAACAACGAGGTCGGCGCTCCCGTCACGATGCTCCGCGTCACCCACGACACCCGGTTCCTCGTCAGCGAGTTCGGCGCCGCGGCTCCGGGCAGCATCGCGCGCCTCGCCGGTCTCGTCGAGCCCGACCTCGTCATCGTGCTGATGGTCGGCATGGCGCACGCAGGGGGCTTCGGCGGGATCGAGGCGACGGCGAAGGCCAAGTCCGAGCTCGTCGCCGCCGCCCGGGTCCCCGGCGTCGCGGTGCTCAACGCGGACGACGCCCGCGTCTGGGCGATGCGCGACCTCGCCGAGAGCCGCGGCCTCCGGGTCGTCGGCTTCGGACAGTCGGCCGCGGCCGCCGTGCACGCTCGCGGGATCGAGGTCTCCGCGTCCGGCACCCGGTGCGTCATCGAGGTCGCGGGGGAAGCGCTGCCGCTGCGCCTGCGCGTCCTCGGGGCCCACCACGTCACGAACGCCCTCGCCGCGATCACCGCGGCCGTCGAACTCGGGGTGCGGCCGCACGACGCCGTCTCCCGGCTGGAGACCGTCGAGATCGCCGAGCGCTGGCGGATGCAGCCCCTGGGCAACGAGCGCGTCCGCATCATCAACGACGCCTACAACGCCAGCCCGGACTCCATGGCGGCCGCCCTGCGGACGCTCGCACAGATCACCGGGCCGGACGAGCGCACCGTCGCCGTGCTCGGCGCGATGAGCGAGCTGGGCGAGAGCGCCGGAGAGGAGCACGACCGCATCGGTCTGCTCGCCGTCCGTCTCAACATCCGGCGCATCGTCGTCGTCGGCCCCGAGGCCCGGCGGCTCTACCTCGCCGCCGTCGGCGAGGGGTCGTGGGACAGCGAGGCCGTCCACCTCCCGGATCAAGACGCCGCGTTCGAGTACCTCCGCACGGAGCTGCGTGACGGCGACCGGGTCCTCGTGAAGTCGTCCAACTCCGTGGGCCTCCGGCATCTCGGCGATCGTCTGGGAGAATTGTTCTCGTGAGGTCCCTCATCATGGCGGCGGCCATCTCGCTCGCCTTCACTCTCTTCCTGACTCCCGTCTTCCTCCGGCTCTTCCGGAAGTGGGGCTGGGGACAGGTCATCCGCACGCCCGAAGCGGCGGGGAACCCCAGCCACGAGGCCAAGCGCGGCACACCCACCATGGGCGGCGTCATCTTCATCCTCGGCTCCATCGTCGGCTACTTCACGGGGGTGCTCGTGAGCGGAGAGACCCCGGCGCTCTCCGCGATCCTCGTGATCTGGTTGATGGTCGGCTTCGGCGTGGTCGGGTTCATCGACGACTACATGAAGGTGCGCAGCCAGCGGAGCCTCGGGCTCTCCGGCTGGCGCAAGGTCATCGGGCAGCTCATCGTGGTGATCCCGTTCGGGATCGTGGCGCTGAACTTCCCGAACAAGTGGGGGCAGACGCCGGCCAGCGCGTCGATCTCGCTGTTCCGCGACATCACCTGGCTGAATCTCTTCGCGTTCGGCGTCATCCTCGGCTGGATCCTCTACCTCGCCTGGATCTCCATCATCGGGGTGGCCACCTCGAACAGCGTGAACCTGACCGACGGTCTCGACGGCCTCGCCGCGGGCGCCGGCGTCATCGTGGTCGGGGCGTACAGCCTCATCGCGTTCTGGCAGTTCAAGCAGCCCTGCATCGGCGGCGACCCCGGCTCCCTCGGCGGCTGCTATGAGGTGCGGGATCCGTTCAACCTCGCGATCATCTCGGCGTCCTTCGCCGCGAGCCTCATCGGGTTCCTCTGGTGGAACGCGCCGAAGGCCAAGGTGTTCATGGGCGACGTGGGCTCGATGGCCATCGGCGGCGTCATCACCGCGATGGCGATCATGACGCGCACAGAACTGCTGCTCCTGGTCATCGCCGGCGTGTTCGTCCTCGCCTCCGGGTCCGTGATCCTGCAGCGCGCCTACTTCAAGATCACCCGCGGGAAGCGCCTGTTCCTCATGAGCCCCTTCCATCACCACCTGGAGATGCGGGGGTGGTCGGAGGTGACCATCGTCGTGCGGATGTGGATCATCGCCGGGCTCCTCGCCGTGTCCGCGGTCGGACTGTTCTACGTGGAGTGGCTGACCCGTGTCGGCTGAGCGTCTCGCGGGACTGACGAGCTGGAACGCCGACTGGAGCGCCCTGCGCGTCGCCGTGCTCGGGCTCTCGATGACCGGCTTCTCGGTCGCGGACACGCTCACCGAGCTGGGCGCCGACGTCCTCGTGCTCAGCGAGTCGGCGGAGGAGGAGTACGCCCGGCTGCTCCCGGTGATCGGTGCCCGACTGGAGCTCGGGCCGCTCGACGAGGTGCCGGAGGCGCTGACCGCGTTCGCGCCCGAGGTCGTCATCGCGTCGCCCGGATTCCCCCCGACGCACCCCGTGATCCGGTGGGCGCAGGAGACGGGCATCGCGCTCTGGGGCGACGTCGAGCTCGCCTGGCGGGTCCGCGACAAGGTGCTCCGCCCGGACGGCACCCCCGCGGACTGGGTACTCATCACGGGGACCAACGGCAAGACGACGACGACCCAGCTCACCGCGACCCTGCTCGTCGCGGGCGGACGACGGGCCGCCCCCTGCGGCAACATCGGCGTCCCGGTGCTCGACGCGGTCCGCGACCCCGCCGGCTTCGACGTCCTCGTCGTCGAGCTGTCCAGCCACCAGCTCTGGTATCTCGGCCTGTCGCAGCCGGAGGGCGAGCTGTTCCCGTACTCCGCGGTGTGCCTCAACCTGGCGGACGACCATCTCGTGTGGCACGGCAGCGCGGAGGCGTATCGGGACGCGAAGGCGCTCGTCTACCGCAACACCCGCGTCGCCTGCGTCTACAACAAGGCCGACGAGGCGACCCGCCGGATGGTGGAGGACGCCGACGTCGTCGAGGGCGCACGCGCGATCGGTTTCGACCTGGGCATCCCGGGGCCGAGCGATCTCGGTGTCGTCGAGGGGCTCCTGGTCGACCGGGCGTTCCTCGACGACCGGGCGCGCAGCGCTCTGGAGCTGACGACGGTCGCCGATCTCGAGGCGGCGGGTCTCACTGCGCCGCACATCGTGCAGAACATCCTCGCCGCCAGCGCCCTCGCCCGTTCGCTCGGCGTCGAGCCCGAGGCCATCCACACGGCCCTGCAGTCCTTCCGGCTGGATGCGCACCGCATCGAGGTCGTGGCCCGGCACGCCGGGATCACCTGGGTCGACGACTCCAAGGCCACGAACCCACATGCGGCCGCCTCCTCACTGCGTGCGTACCCGGGAGCGGTGTGGGTCGTCGGCGGCGACCTCAAGGGCGTCGATATCGCCGACCTCGTGGCGGATGCGGGCGCGACCGCACGCGCAGCGGTCGTCATCGGCGTGGATCGCACCGCCGTCGTGACGGCATTCCAGCGACACGCGCCGACGGTGCCGGTCTTCGAGGTCGATGCTGGCGACACTGGACAGGTCATGAACCGCGTCGTGGAGATCGCGGCGGGGATCGTCGACGGAGAGGGCACTGTGCTTCTCGCTCCCGCCGCGGCATCCTTCGACCAGTTCTCCAGCTATGCGGATCGCGGACGCCGCTTCGCCGAAGCGGTGCGGGACTGGATCGAGCGGGGGAGCGCCGATGACGCAGGTGGCTCGCCCTCCGCGCTCTGAGTCGGGTGGTCTCGCGGCGCGGGTCTCGCTCGGACGCCGGTTCACCCCGGTGTCGACCGAGTTCCTGCTGATCGCCTCGACCGCTCTGCTCCTCACGATCTTCGGTCTCGTCATGGTGCTCTCCGCGACGAGCGCCACCGCCGTGGCGAACGCGCAGAACCCCTTGGACGCCACCCTGCGACAGGGGGTGTTCGCGCTGGTCGGCATTCCGCTGATGTTCCTCATCAGCCGTTTCCCGGTCGCGTTCCTCAAGCGCATGGCGTGGCCAGCGCTGTTCGGAGCCGTGGCCCTCCAACTCCTCGTCTTCACCCCGCTCGGCATCGAGGACGGCGGAAACCGGAACTGGGTGTCCGTGGCAGGCGTGCAGATGCAGCCGTCGGAGTTCCTCAAACTGGCCCTCGCCCTCTGGATCGCGGCGGTGCTGCTGCGCAAGCAGACGATGCTCGGCACCTGGCACCACGTCTTCATCCCGGTGATCCCCGTGGGCGCCCTGGCGATCGGGACCGTGCTGGCCGGCAAGGACCTCGGCACCGCGATGGTCATGGTGCTGATCCTGCTCGGCTGCCTCTTCTTCTCCGGCGTCAAGCTGCGGCTGTTCATCATCCCGATGATCCTGGGCGTGGTCGCCGTGCTGGCCTACGCGCTGTCCAGTGAGGACCGGATGCGCCGCATCACGGCGACGTGCGACAACATGGCGCTTTACTACACGGACTGCTACCAGTCCATCCACGGCATCTGGGGCATGGCGTCGGGGGGCGTGTTCGGTCTCGGGCTCGGCAACTCCCAGGAGAAGTACGGCTGGCTGCCCGCCGCGGGCAACGACTTCATCTTCGCGATCGTCGGCGAGGAGCTCGGGCTGATCGGGTGCATCGTCGTGCTGGCCCTCTTCACGTTCTTCACGGTGGGCGCCTTCCACGTGATCCGCAAGACGCCGGACCCGTTCATCCGGGTCGCCGCGGGCGGGATCACGGTGTGGATCGTCGGCCAGGCGGTGCTGAACATCGGCGTCGTGATCGGCGTCTTCCCGGTGATGGGGGTGCCGCTGCCGTTCATGTCGCAGGGCGGGACCGCCCTGTTCGCCGTGCTCATCGCGTGCGGGGTGCTGCTGGCGTTCGCGCGGACCATCCCGGCCGCCGAGAAGCAGTCAGCCGAGCGGGGTAGGGTCGCGAGGTGACCTCGTACCTCCTCGCCGGCGGTGGCACCGCCGGCCATGTCAATCCGCTGCTCGCCGTCGCCGACGCGCTTCGCGAGCGCGATCCCGCGGCCACGATCCTTGTGCTCGGCACGGCGGAGGGGCTGGAGTCGCGGCTCGTGCCGGAGCGCGGTTACGAGCTCCTCATCGTCGATAAGGTGCCGTTCCCCCGCCGCCCCAACGGGCAGGCGGCCGCGTTCCCCGGACGGTTCCGGCGGGCGATCGCACAGGTGCGGGCACACATCCGACAGCACGGCATCGACGTCGTGGTCGGCTTCGGGGGCTACGCCTCGGCTCCGGCGTACGTCGCCGCGCGTCGTGAGCGCGTGCCGTTCGTGGTGCACGAGGCGAATGCGAAGCCGGGCCTGGCGAACGTCCTGGGCGCTCGCGCGGCAGCCGGTGTCGGCGTCGCCTTCGCCGGCACGCCCCTCCGCGGCAGTGAAGTGGTGGGCATGCCGTTGCGCCGCGAGATCATGGCCCTCGACCGGGCGGCGCGGCGCGCGGAGGCGGCCGAGCACTTCGGTCTGGACGCCTCTCGGCCCGTGCTCCTGGTCTTCGGTGGTTCGCTCGGTGCGCAGCGCCTCAACGACGCCCTCGCGGATTCCTGGCGCGACATCCTCGCGGCGGACTGGCAGTTGCTGCACGTGACGGGGGAGCGCAGCGATCTGGCCGACCCCGGCGTACCCGGCTACGTCGTCCGACGCTATGTGGACCGCATGGACCTCGCGTTCGCCCTCGCCGACCTCATCGTGTCGCGCTCGGGCTCGGCCACGGTCAGCGAGATCAGCGCTCTCGGCATCCCGGCCCTGTACGTGCCGTACTCGGTCGGGAACGGCGAGCAGCGGTTGAACGCAGCGTCTGCGGTGGCCGCAGGGGCGGCACAGCTGCTCGACGACGCCACCTTCGACGGTGATGCCGTGCGTCGGATCGTCGTGCCGCTGCTCGGCGACCGCGACCGCCTCCGGGCGATGGCGGAGGCGGCGGCGACGGCGGGCACCCGCACCGGCACCGAGAACGTCGTGGCCATGATCGACCGTGCTCTCGGTGCGGCGTGACGCCGCCGTCCGGACCGGAACCAAAAGTAGACTGAAGCGGACATGATCAGACCCGACCTCTCCCTCCCCATTCCCGAGACGATCACCTCCGCGCACTTCATCGGCATCGGTGGGTCCGGCATGAGCGGACTCGCGAAGATGTTCCTCGACGCGGGCATCCGCGTCTCCGGCAGCGACCGCGCCGACAGCGACAACCTGCGGGCACTGGCGGCGGCGGGTGCCACCGTCCACGTCGGCCACGACGCCGCGCACCTCGGTGATGCCGACACCGTCGTGCACACGGGCGCGATCTGGCCCGAGAACCCGGAGTTCGTCACGGCCAAGGAGCGCGGATTGCACGTCATCCACCGTTCCCAGGCGCTGCACTGGCTGATCGGCACCCGGCGTCTCGTCTCGGTGGCCGGAGCGCACGGCAAGACGACGTCGACGGGGATGATCGTCACGGCCCTGCGCGAACTCGGCGCCGACCCGCACTTCGTCAACGGCGGGGTCATCGAACAGCTCGGCACCTCCAGTGCGACGGGGAGCGGCGACCTCTTCGTCATCGAGGCGGACGAGTCGGACGGGACGTTCCTCCTGTACGACACCGCCGTGGCGCTCATCACGAACGTCGACCCCGACCACCTCGATCACTACGGCTCGGACGAGGCCTTCCACGATGCGTTCGTGCGGTTCGCGGACGCGGCATCGGAGGCGGTCGTCATCTCCAGCGACGACCCGGGTGCGCTCCGCGTGGGAGCGGGGCTGTCCCACCCCCGCGTTCTCACCTTCGGGCAGGCGCAGGACGCGGACGTACGCGTCGACGACATCGTCACCTCCGGACCGGTCTCCGCTGTCGTGTCCTACGACGGCGCGTCGGAGCGGATGCAGCTCGCCGTCCCCGGCGTGCACAACGCGATCAACGCGACGGGCGCCGTCGCCGTGCTTCTGGCCCTCGGCCATCCGCTCCGCGAGGCCGTCAGGGCCGTGGAGGGCTTCGCCGGCACGGTCCGCCGTCTCGAGCGTCACGGCGAGGAGCGCGGCGTCACGGTCTACGACGACTACTCGCATCATCCGACGGAGGTGCGTGCCGCACTCGAGGCCATGCGCAGCCTCGCGGGTTCCGGTCGCCTGATCGCCATCCAGCAGCCGCACACGTATTCGCGGACGCAGCACATGTACCAGGAGTTCGCCGATGTCCTGGAGGAGCTCGCCGATCACACCGTGATGCTCGACGTCTACGGTGCCAGGGAGGATCCCGTTCCGGGTGTCACGGGCGAGCTGGTGAGCGGCGCGTTCGCCGACCCGTCCCGCGTGCACTTCGTCGCGGACTGGCAGGAGGCCGCCGACTACACGGCGTCCGTCGCACGCGAGGGCGACTTCGTCGTGACCCTCGGCTGTGGCAACGTCTACCAGATCATCCCGCAGGTGCTGGAGTCGCTGCGCCGCACCGACGAGGCGTAGCCCATGCGCCGGCCGCCCCCGCTCCCGAGCGCTCCGGACACGCCGGAGCAGACGGATGCCGCGTTCGAGCGGAGTCCGCGTCGACGGAGCGCATCGACCCGGATCGAGGGCGACGAACCGGTCGTGCCGTTCGTCGAGCCCGTCGCGGCGGAAGGGCAGACGCCGGCCGCGCCGGGCTCCTCGATGGACGTGTGGCGGGCGGCGCGCGCGCGACGCAAGGCGCTCCGCGCGGAGATCCGCCGCTTCACCCAGCGGTCGCGGCGGAGGCGGATCATCTGGCTGAGCACTCTCGGTGCGGTGGTGCTCCTCGTCGGCGGCAGCGTCGCGGCGGCGTACAGTCCGCTGTTCGCGGTGCAGCGCATCACGGTCACCGGGGCGACGACGATCGACCCCGCAGTGATCGAGGGGGCGCTGGACGATCAGCTCGGAACCCCGCTCGCTCTGGTCGACACGAGCGAGGTGAAGGCGGCGCTGCTGGCCTTTCCGCTCATCGAGACGTACGCGCTGGAAGCGCGGCCGCCGCATGACCTCACGGTGCGCATCGTGGAGCGCACCCCGATCGGCGTGATCCAGTCAGGGGCGGGCTTCACCCTCGTGGACGCCGCCGGGGTCGCGCTCTCCACCACGGCGGACCGACCGGCGGGCCAGCCGCTCGTGGAGGTCGAGGGTGGTGTCGACTCGTCGGCGTTCCGGAGCGCCGGGCTCGTCGTCCGTGCGCTTCCCGCCGACATCCGTCGCCAGCTCACGGGCGTCCGTGCCTCGACGGCGGACGACGTGACGCTCACCCTGGACTCCGGACTGACGGTCGTCTGGGGGAGCCAGGAGGACTCGGGGCTGAAGGCCCTGGCGCTGTCCGCCGCGCTCGTGAAGAACCCGGACGCCTCGTCGATCGACGTCACGTCCCCGGACGTCGCGGTCGTCGGCTGACCGCTTTCCGCGGGAATGGCGCGACACGCCCGTGTCGCTGCGCGCGCGCGGCCGGGCGGCGCATACCTTCGATCTGAGAGAACGCAATACCGGGAAATACTTTACACCTCTACTTGAGGTTTAAGGTTCACCCCTTCCAGGCTCTACTAATCGGAGGCCGGCCATGAGCCAGAACCAGAACTACCTCGCCGTGATCAAGGTCGTCGGCGTCGGCGGTGGCGGCGTCAACGCCGTCAACCGCATGATCGAGCTCGGTCTCCGCGGAGTCGAGTTCATCGCCGTCAACACCGACGCCCAGGCGCTGCTCATGAGCGACGCCGACGTCAAGCTGGACGTGGGCCGCGAGCTCACCCGCGGCCTCGGTGCCGGTGCCGACCCCGAGGTGGGGCGTCGCGCCGCTGAGGACCACGCCGAAGAGATCGAGCAGGCGCTGACCGGCGCCGACATGGTCTTCGTCACCGCCGGTGAGGGCGGTGGCACCGGAACGGGTGGCGCCCCGGTGGTCGCCCGCATCGCGAAGTCGATCGGCGCCCTGACCATCGGTGTCGTCACCAAGCCCTTCTCCTTCGAGGGTCGCCGTCGCCAGAGCCAGGCCGAGGCGGGCGTCGCGAAGCTCAAGGAAGAGGTCGACACCCTCATCGTCGTCCCGAACGACCGTCTGCTGGAGATCAGCGACCGCGGGATCTCGATGATCGAGGCGTTCGCGACCGCGGACCAGGTGCTGCTCGCCGGTGTGCAGGGCATCACCGACCTCATCACGACCCCCGGTCTGATCAACCTCGACTTCGCCGATGTGAAGTCGGTCATGCAGGGAGCGGGCTCCGCGCTAATGGGCATCGGCTCCGCGCGCGGCGCGGACCGGGCGATCAAGGCGGCCGAGCTGGCCGTCGAATCCCCGCTGCTCGAAGCGTCGATCGAGGGAGCGCACGGTGTGCTGCTGTCGATCCAGGGTGGCTCCAACCTCGGCATCTTCGAGATCCACGACGCCGCCGACCTCGTCAAGGAGGCCGCGCACCCCGAGGCGAACATCATCTTCGGTACCGTCATCGACGACACACTCGGTGACGAGGTGCGCGTGACCGTGATCGCTGCCGGCTTCGACGGCGGCGAGCCGTCGCTGCGGCTGGACCCGATGGTGGTCTCCCGTCCGTCGACCGCGTCCCTCCCCGAGGTCGCGCTGTCGGACGCCGCGGAGCCCGCCGCCGAGAAGAGCACCCCGGAGCCCGCGCCGGCGCCGTCGGTGCAGCGCACTCCGGCGACGAGCATCGAGCCCGCCTTCGCGGACGACGACATCGACATCCCCGAATTCCTGAAGTGACGATGCCGGTCGGCGCTGCGGCGCCATCGGATCTGGCCGCGCGGCTGTCGGCGATCGACGAGAGCATCGCCGACGCCGCGCGTGCCGCCGGGCGCTCTCCCGCGGAGATCACCCGGATCGTCGTCACCAAGTTCCATCCGGCCTCGCTCGTCCGTGACCTGCACGCTCTCGGCGTGCGGGCGGTGGGGGAGAACCGGCAGCAGGAGCTCACTGCCAAGGTCGCGGAGCTCTCCGCGCTCGACCTGGAGTGGCACTTCATCGGGCAGGGACAGACGAACAAGGCATCCGCGATCCGGCGGAGCGCCGACGTCGTGCATTCCGTCGATCGCGACCGCTTCGCCGATGCCCTGCACCGCGCCGCGGACGGTGACGACGTGCTCGACGTGCTCCTGCAGGTGAACCTCACGGAGGACGAGGGTCGTGGCGGTGTCGATCCGGCGGCGGCCGTCGCGCTGGCCGAGTACGTCCTCACACTGCCCTCGCTGCGCCTCCGCGGAGTCATGGCGGTGGCGCCCCTCGACGAGGAGCCCGCTTCGGCCTTCGCCCGCCTGCGTCGGATCGCCGACGAGGTGCGGGCCGTCGCCCCTGACGCGACCTGGATCTCCGCCGGGATGACCGGCGACTACGCCGAGGCGATCGCCGCCGGCGCGACACACCTGCGGATCGGTTCCGCAATCACGGGACCGCGCCCCGCCCGGGGTTAGCCTGTGACAAGACCAGCCCCAAACGTTCGAACCGGAGGACACGATGGGTAACCCGCTGAAGAAGACCATGGTGTATCTCGGCCTCGCCGATGAGGAAGAGGTCTACGAAGAGGAGACGCCGGCGCCCGCCCGCGCGCAGCGCGAGCGTGACCGCGAAGAGCCGGCTCCGGCTCCCGTCACGCCGCTCCGTCGTCCCGTCGCCGTCCGCCAGCCCGCAGCAGGAGCCGTGAACGAGATCCTCACCGTCCACCCGAAGCAGTACCGCGACGCCCAGCTGATCGCGGAGAGCTTCCGCGAGGGCGTCCCCGTCATCATCAACCTCTCCCAGATGAGCGATGCCGACGCGCGCCGCCTCATCGACTTCGCGAGCGGTCTCTCCCTCGGCCTGTACGGCCGCATCGAGCGGGTCACCTCCAAGGTCTTCCTGCTCTCGCCGGAGAACATCGCGGTGTCCGGTCACGGGGGTATCGCGCACGCAGACGCCGAGTCTGCGGGCTTCGACCACTCGTAGACCGTGCAGCTGGTCTCGGTCCTCGCCAGCATCGTCCATCTGGTGCTGCTGGTCTACATCCTCGTGCTCTTCGCGAGGCTGATCCTCGACTACATCCCGATGTTCAATCGGGAGTGGCGTCCCAAGGGCTTCGGCCTGGTCGCCGCCGAAGCGGTCTACACGGTCACCGATCCGCCTATCCGGTTCTTCCGGCGGATCATCCCTCCGTTGCGCATCGGCCAGCTGTCCCTGGATTTCGGCTTCGCGCTGACGCTTCTGGTCGTCCTGATCCTGATGAACATCGTGCGGTTGTTCATCCGCTGACCTCCCCGCGTGTCGCGCCCGGGGACCTCGGCGAGTTGTCCGAGCCTGGGTGTCGTGGCATCGCGACCCCGAGGCTCGGGGGCTATGCTGGCACCCAGGTGCGCGCCCCGGGTTCGCGCCACATCACGAACACGCCATACATCGGTACTGGCAATCGAACTCATCGAAAGAGGAGCCACCCATGGCACTTACCCCGGATGACGTCGTCACCAAGCAGTTCCAGCACGTCCGCTTCAAGGACGGCTTCGACCCGGACGAGGTCGACGACTTCCTCGACGAGATCGTCATCGAGTGGCGCAAGGCCCTCGAGGAGAACGCCGAGCTGAAGGCGAAGCTCGCCGCGTACGAGTCGGGCGCCACCCCTGCTCCGGCCGCCGCCGAGCCGGCCGCTGCGACGCCTGCCCCCGCTCCCGCTGCGGAGACTGCCGCCGAGCCTGCTCCGACCGGCTCCGCGACCGCGACCGCCGGCATCATCGAGCTGGCTCAGCGCCTGCACGACGAGCACGTCGCCGAGGGTGAGGCCAAGCGCAACCAGCTCATCTCTGAGGCCGAGGCCGAGGTCGCCCGCATCCGCACGGAGGCCGAGGCGAAGCAGCGTGAGGAGACCGCCCGTCTCGAGCGCGAGCGCAACACGCTGGAGGCGCGCATCACCGAGCTGCGCAACTTCGAGCGCGACTACCGTTCGCAGCTCCGCGGCTACATCGAGGGTCAGCTCCGCGAGCTCGACGAGAAGTCGGCGTCGACGGACTCCACGCCGGTCTCCGCGATCGGCCTGTAAGGCGCCCTCTTGTCAGGACGTCGTCCCCTTCGTCGGTCGGCGGCCGGTGCGATCGTTGCGATTCTCGCAACGGTCGTGCTGGCCGCCGATCAGTTTGTGAAGTACCTCACGATCGAGAACCTGCCGCTGCATGAGGCGGTTCCCGTCCTCGGCGAGTTCCTCCAGCTCTACTACGTCCGCAACCCCGGCGCGGCGTTCTCGCTCGGATCCGGCGTGACCTGGATCTTCACGATCGCCCTGGCGGTCGTTGCCGGAGTGATCGTGTGGAAGGCCTTCGGTCTGCGATCGCCGCTCTGGGCGGTCGTGTTGGGGTGCCTGCTGGGCGGCGTCCTGGGCAATCTCACGGACCGCCTGTTCCGGGAGCCCGGGTTCCCCGTCGGCCATGTGGTCGACATGATCTCGATGCCCTGGATGATGCCGGCGATCTTCAACGTCGCCGACGTGTTCATCGTCACCGGCATGATCTCCGTGGCCCTGCTCGTCGTGTTCGGGCTCCGTTTCGACGGTACGCGCGAGAAGGACCACGCGCCGGTCGAGACGGACGAGGACGCCGAGGCGGCCGCCGCGTCCGAGGAGCGCTGAGCGTGGAATCCCGGTCGCTGCCCGTCCCCGACGGGCTCGACGGCACGCGGGTCGACGCCGCACTGGCCAAGCTGCTCGGCTTCTCCCGCACGTTCGCCGCGGAGGTCGCCGCCTCCGGTGGGGTGCGCCTCGACGGTGCCGTCCTGGACAAGTCGGATCGCCTGCGCGGCGGTGCCTGGCTCGAAGTGGAGTGGCAGCCGAAGGAGGGACCGAAGATCGTGCCGATCGCGGTGCCGGAGCTCGGGATCGTCTACGACGACGACGACATCGTCGTCGTCGACAAACCGACCGGCGTCGCCGCTCATCCGTCGCTCGGATGGGAGGGCCCGACGGTGGTGGGTGCTCTCGCGGCCGCCGGTTTCCGCGTGGCGACGAGCGGGGCCCCCGAGCGTCAGGGCGTGGTCCACCGGCTCGACGTGGGCACGAGCGGTCTCATGGTCGTCGCGAAGAGCGAGGCCGCCTACACGGCCTTGAAGCTTGCGTTCAAGGAGCGCACGGTCGAGAAGATCTATCACGCGGTGGTGCAGGGGCATCCCGACCCGCTCGTGGGGACGATCGACGCACCGATCGGACGCCATCCGAACCACTCGTGGAAGTTCGCCGTGGTTCCGGACGGCAAGCCGTCGGTCACGCACTACGAGACCCTCGAGGCGTTCCCGGGGGCGTCGCTGCTCGAGATCCATCTGGAGACGGGCCGCACGCATCAGATCCGCGTGCACATGGCCGCGCATCGGCATCCGTGCGTCGGTGACCCGCTCTACGGAGCGGACCCGACGCTGTCCGCCCGCCTCGGCCTGACGCGCCAGTGGCTGCACGCGCATCAGCTCGCGTTCGCGCATCCGACCACGGGGGAGTGGGTGCAGTTCACCTCGCCCTACCCGGACGACTTCCAGCACGCGCTCGACGTGCTCCGCGGGGAATAGCCTCCTCGGAGCGCCGCTTCCGCGGTGTCGGTGGTCTCCGCCACACTGACCGCATGAGCATCCTGGTGCGTCCGGCGACGGTCTTCGACGACGTCGCCGCGGTGGTCGGTCCGAAGAAGCCGACATCGAACGTCTGCTTCTGTCTGAGCTACCGCATCGGCAACAAGGAGAACGTCGCGCTGCGAGGGCCTGCCCGCGCCGAGCGGGTGCGGGAGCTCTGCCATCAGGACCCTCCGCCGGGGGTGCTGGCGTATCTCGACGAGGTGCCGGTCGGCTGGGCGGCGCTGCATCCCCGGGCGGAGACGAGTTTCGCGCGCAACCGCCTGATCCCGCACGTCGACGACCTCGATGTCTGGTCGCTGTGGTGCTTCCGCGTCCGCCCGGGACACCGCGGACACGGGGTGTCCCACGCCCTCATCGCGGGTGCGGTCGCCTACGCCAGGGAGCGCGGTGCCCCCGCGATCGAGGGGTATCCGGTCGACAACGCCGGTGCGCGGGTGAACCTGACGATGGCGTACGTCGGCACGCGGCGGCTCTTCGAGAGTGCGGGATTCGCGAAGGCGGCGGACACGGGTTCCGTCCTCGACGGCTTCCCCCGCGTGCTCATGCGGCGGGATCTCCGCGAGAATCCGTGAACCGGATGCCGATGCGCGGGCAATACAGAGTGTGAACACAGACAGCGAGATCATCGCGCGGTCGCTCGAGGATCGGTATCGACACGTCCCGAGGCCTCGTGGATGCGATCGCCGAGAGCTACGGGACCGGAGGCGTGATCGGGGACGTGCCGGAGTCCGTCACGAGAGTGGTCACCGAGGTGGTGGACGAGGCACCGTGACGCGGGCGATGTCGGCGGCCGAACGTAGACTCGAAGCATGGCATCCGACTCCT
Organism: Microbacterium sp. BLY; assembly: GCF_017939615.1. Lineage (NCBI taxonomy): Bacteria > Bacillati > Actinomycetota > Actinomycetes > Micrococcales > Microbacteriaceae > Microbacterium > Microbacterium sp. BLY. The sequence goes on along the minus strand of NZ_JAGKSR010000001.1, from coordinate 2,885,036 downwards.
TCGTCCACCTGCACGTGCACAGCGAGTACTCGATGCTCGACGGGGCCGCGAAGATCAACGCCATGACGCAGGCGGCCGCCGACTACGGCATGCCGGCGATCGCCGTGACCGACCACGGCAACACCTTCGCGGCGTTCGAGTTCTACAACGCGGCGCGGAACGCCGGCGTCAAGCCCATCGTCGGCCTCGAGGCCTACGTCACCCCGGGCACGCATCGCAGCGACAAGACGCGGGTGCAGTGGGGGTCGCCCGATCAGCGCAGCGACGACGTGTCCGGTTCCGGTGCGTACACCCACATGACCATGTGGAGCCAGAGCACGGAGGGCATGCACAACCTGTTCCGGCTCAGCTCGCTGTCGAGCATGGAGGGCTACTACTTCAAACCTCGGATGGACCGCGAGCTGCTGCAGACGTACGGCAAGGGGCTCATCGCCACGACGGGCTGCCCGTCGGGTGAGGTGCAGACCCGCCTCCGACTCGGTCAGTACGACGCCGCCCGCGCGGCGGCGGCGGAGTTTCAGGACATCTTCGGCAAGGAGAACTACTTCGCCGAGATCATGGATCACGGCCTCTCGATCGAGCGCCGGGTCATGACCGACCTGCTCCGTCTCGCGAAGGACCTCGGCATCCCGCTGGTGGCCACCAACGACTCGCACTACACGCATCAGCACGAGGCGGATGCCCACGAGGCGCTCCTGTGCGTGCAGTCCGGCTCCACCCTCGACGACCCGAACCGCTTCAAGTTCGACGGCGACGGCTACTACATCAAGACCGCCGCCGAGATGCGCCAGCTCTTCCGCGACCACCCGGAGGCCTGCGACAACACGCTGCTGATCGCGGAGCGGTGCGAGGTCGAGTTCAACACGTCGGCGAACTACATGCCGCGGTTCCCCGTTCCGGACGGCGAGACCGAGGACAGCTGGCTCATCAAGGAGGTCGAGAAGGGCCTCCACTACCGGTACCCCCACGGCATCCCGGACAAGGTGCGCAAGCAGGCCGAGTACGAGACCGGCATCATCCTCCAGATGGGGTTCCCCGGCTACTTCCTCGTGGTCGCCGACTTCATCAACTGGGCCAAGGACAACGGCATCCGCGTCGGTCCGGGCCGTGGCTCCGGTGCCGGATCGATGGTGGCCTACGCGATGAGGATCACCGACCTCGATCCCCTCGAGCACGGCCTGATCTTCGAGCGCTTCCTCAACCCCGACCGCGTCTCCATGCCTGACTTCGACGTCGACTTCGACGACCGTCGTCGCGGCGAGGTGATCGAGTATGTGACCCAGAAGTACGGCTCCGAGCGCGTGGCGCAGATCGTCACGTACGGCACGATCAAGTCCAAGCAGGCACTCAAGGACGCCGGTCGCGTCCTCGGCTTCCCGTTCAGCATGGGGGAGCGGCTCACCAAGGCGATGCCCCCCGCGGTGATGGGGAAGGACATGCCGCTGGACGGCATGTTCGACTCCGCGCACCCCCGCTACAAGGAGGCCAGCGAGTTCCGCGCGCTCATCGAGACGGACCCGGAGGCCAAGACCGTCTTCGACCGCGCCCTCGGCCTCGAGGGCTTGAAGCGGCAGTGGGGTGTGCACGCGGCCGGCGTCATCATGTCGTCGGAGCCGCTCCTCGACATCATCCCGATCATGCGGCGCGAGCAGGACGGGCAGATCGTCACGCAGTTCGACTATCCGTCGTGCGAGTCGCTCGGCCTGATCAAGATGGACTTCCTGGGGCTCCGGAACCTCACGATCATCTCCGACGCCCTCGACAACATCCGGATGAACCGCGGTGAGGAACTCGACCTCGAGCACCTGGGCCTCGACGACCCCGCCGTGTACGAGCTGCTCGCCCGCGGTGACACCCTTGGCGTCTTCCAGCTCGACAGCCCGCCCCTGCGCTCCCTCATGCGGCTCATGAAGCCGGACAACTTCGGCGACATCTCGGCCCTGATCGCGTTGTACCGTCCGGGGCCGATGGGCGCCAACTCCCACACGAACTACGCGCTGCGGAAGAACGGCCAGCAGGAGATCAGCCCGATCCACCCCGAGCTGGCGGAGCCTCTCGCGGAGATCCTGGAAGAGTCGTACGGACTCATCATCTACCAGGAGCAGGTCATGGCCATCGCGCAGAAGGTCGCCGGGTTCAGCCTCGGTCAGGCCGACATCCTGCGCCGGGCGATGGGAAAGAAGAAGAAGTCCGAGCTGGACAAGCAGTATGCGGGCTTCGCGGCGGGTATGACCGAGCGGGGCTTCGGCGAGGGAGCCATCAAGGCGCTCTGGGACATCCTGCTGCCCTTCTCCGACTACGCCTTCAACAAAGCGCACTCGGCGGCCTACGGCCTCGTCTCGTACTGGACCGCCTACCTCAAGGCCCATTACCCCGCCGAGTACATGGCCGCACTGCTCACGAGCGTCGGCGACTCGAAGGACAAGATGGCGCTCTACCTCAACGAGTGCCGACGGATGGGCATCAAGGTGCTCCCGCCCGACGTCTCGGAGTCGATCAACTTCTTCGCGGCCGTCGGCGACGACATCCGCTTCGGTCTCGGTGCGGTCCGCAACGTCGGCAGCAACGTCGTCGACGGCATCGTGCAGTCCCGCAAGGATGAGCGCTTCACCTCGTTCCATCACTTCCTCGACAAGGTGCCGCTCCACGTCGCCAACAAGCGCACGGTCGAGTCGCTCATCAAGGCCGGCGCGTTCGACTCCATGGGGGACACCCGGCGGGCACTCCTCGAGATCCACGAGGACGCGGTGGAGGCGGCGGTCGACCGCAAGCGCAACGAGGCCCAGGGGGCCATCGGCTTCGACTTCGACAGCCTCTACGACGGCATGGAGGAGGCGGCTCCGGCCAAGGTGCCGCCTCGGCCGGAGTGGATCAAGAAGGACAAGCTCGCCTTCGAGCGCGAGATGCTCGGTCTGTACGTCTCGGATCATCCGCTCGCCGGACTCGAGGTGCCGCTCGCGAAGCATGCATCGATCTCCATCCACGACCTCAACAACTCGGAGGATCTCCAGGACGGCGACCAGGTGACCGTCGCAGGGCTCGTCACGAGCGTCCAGCATCGTGTGGCCAAGGCCAGCGGCAATCCCTACGGCATGATCACCGTCGAGGACTTCAACGGCGAGGTCACGGTCATGTTCATGGGCAAGACCTACCTCGAGTTCCAGCACACCCTCCAGCAGGATGCGATCCTCGCCGTCCGTGGACGGGTGTCCCGGCGCGACGACGGACTGAACCTGCACGCGCAGTCGGCGTTCGCACCCGACGTCGGCTCCTTCGACGCCGCAGGGCCCCTGTCGCTCGTCCTCGCCGAGCAGCGGGCGACCGAGCGCGTCATGACCGAGCTCGCCGAGGTCCTCCGCCGGCACAGCGGCGATACCGAGGTGCTGCTGCGCGTGCACCGCGGAGGAACGGCGAAGGTGTTCGAGGTTCCCATGCCGGTGAAGGTGTCGGCGGACCTCTTCGGTGACCTCAAGTCTCTGCTCGGACCGACCTGTCTGGGGTGAGCGGGTAGGATCGGGAGCCGTCGAGCGCACCGGAACGCGAGGGGCGCCGATGAGGAAAGGACGACTATGAGCACGGATCTTCCCGAGCCGGACGCCGAGGCGGTGTTCAGCGATGAGGACGGCGTCCTCTACGACGACGAGGTCACGCCGGAGTACGGAATCCTCGGTTTCACGCTGCGTGAACTGCTGATCGTGGGCGTCTGGCTGGTGTCCTTCCTCGTCTCCTTCTTCCCGCTCAGCGGAGGGATCTCGCTGTGGGGCATCGGCATCCAGTGGATCCTGCCGATCGGCGTGCCGACCGTGGCGGTCTTCCTCCTCGTCCTCCGGCGTTTCTCGCCGGACGGCATCCGGCGAGTCGGGTCGCTCGGTATCGACCAGTTCGCCTCCGTGGCCTTCTCGGTGGCGGCCTGCGTCTGGGCCGGCAACCTGTGGCTCGCCCTCTCGGCGGTCATCTCGACCGGCAACTGGGGTCTGCCGTGGAACGCCGTGGTCCAGGTCATCACGTCCACCGCGCTCGTCGTGCTCACCGTCTTCGCGCCGATCATCCCGGGGCTGAAGGAGGACTTCCAGGGGCGGCTGGTCACGCTCGCGCACCGTAACGCCAATCCCGTCCGTCCCGTGGTCGCCCGCCCGCGTCCGGAGCACGACGCGGCCACGGAGACGGTCGACCAGACCGACGAGTCCGCCGCTGCCGTGGATGCCTCGGCAGCCTCCTCCCCGTCCCCTGCCGAGGGGGTGACAGCCGTCATCGTCGACGTCGAGGCGACGACGGTCGAACCCGCTGGCGAGGCGGATGAGGTCGCCGAGGCCGACCGTGTCCCGCTCACCGCCCACGCGTCGGGCGGGGGGACGGGGACGGTCCCCGTCGCTGCGGAGCCCGAATACGCCCCGCCGTACTCGCGGCGCTCCCGCAGCGAGCAGCCGGACATCGTGTCCGACACCGGGAGCATCGAGTCGCTGCTGGGCGCGAAGGCGCTCTCGGAGGACGAGCTCCGCGCGCAGGAAGCGGCGGTCGACGACGCGACCGCCGTGCACGACGTCGTCGCCGACGAGGGCGACGTGGAGACCACCCGCCCGCGCGAGAGCGCGCCCGCACCGCAGCCCTTCTGGATCCTCGCCGCGACGGAGCGCGACGTCCATGACGAGCGCGGCGAGCCGATCTTCCGTGTCGGCCCGTCGGCCTGGGCGCTGGTGATCGAGGACCGTGGCGGCGCCTACGTCGTCCGCCACGACGACGGGCGCATCGGCTACCTCCACGACATCGCCGGCATCACGAAGGGCTGACATGCGCACGATCGATCTGCGGGGGCGCGAGCTCTCGCCCGCGGACATGCTGTCCGCCGTCCCGCGCGCCACGCAGGCGCGCGCCGAGGCCCTCGAGACCGCCGCTCGTCTCGTCGACGACGTGCGCGAGCGCGGGGAGGACGCGCTGCGGGAGCAGGCCGAGCGTTTCGACCGGGTCACGGGGCACGCCGTGCGCGTGCCTGAGCAGCACCTGGCGGAGGCGCTCGACACGCTGGCGCCGGACGTGCGCACCGCCCTCGAGGAGGCGATCCGTCGGGTGCGTCTGGCATCGGCCGCGCAGGTGCCGGCCCCGCAGGTCACACGGATCGGCGACGGCGCCACCATCACGCAGAGGTGGCAGCCGGTCCACCGGGTGGGGGTGTACATCCCGGGCGGCAAGGCGGTGTACCCGTCGAGCGTCGTCATGAACGTGGTTCCCGCGCAGGTCGCCGGCGTCCGGCAGATCGCGCTCGCATCTCCGCCGCAGGCGGATCAGGACGGCCGTGTCCACCCGACGATCCTGGCGGCCGCCGCGCTGCTCGGCGTCACCGAGGTCTATGCGATGGGGGGTGCCGGGGCGATCGGTGCCCTCGCCCATGGCGTCGACAGCCTCGGCCTCGACCCCGTGGATGTGGTCTCCGGCCCCGGTAACAACTACGTCGCCTCGGCGAAGCGGGCCGTGGCGGGCGTCGTCGGTACGGACTCCGAGGCCGGCGCGACCGAGATCCTCGTCGTCGCGGACGCCGCCGCCGATCCGCGTCTGATCGCCGCCGACCTCGTGAGTCAGGCAGAGCACGACGAGCAGGCGTCCGCCGTCCTCGTCACGGACGCCTTGGAGCTCGCGGAGCGGGTGCGGGAGGCGGTCGAGGTCCTCGCTGCCCGCACGCGTCACAGCGAGCGCGTGGCCGCGGCCCTCGCCGGCCCGCAGTCGGCGATCGTCCTGGTGGACGACCGCGAGACGGCGGTCGCCTTCAGCAACGCGTACGCACCGGAGCACCTCGAGCTGCACCTGGCCGATGCGGAGGATGCCGCAGCCGGGTTCACGAGCGCGGGCGCGGTCTTCGTCGGCGATCAGACGCCGGTCAGCCTCGGCGACTACATGGCCGGCAGCAACCATGTCCTGCCCACCGGGGGCCAGGCGCGGTACGCGCCGGGTCTCGGGGCGTACACGTTCCTCCGCCCCCAGCAGGTCGTCTCCTACGACCGTGCGGCGCTGGCGGCCGTCCGTGAGGGCGTCGTCGCGCTGGCCGACACCGAGGTGCTCCCGGCGCACGGCGAGGCGATCGAGGCGCGGTTCACCGCGTAGGATCTGTCAGATGCACTGCCCCTTCTGCCGTCACCCCGATTCCCGGGTCATCGATTCCCGAACGAGCGACGATGGGCTCTCGATCCGTCGTCGGCGTCAGTGTCCGGAATGCGGGGGACGCTTCTCCACGACGGAGACCGCGAGCCTGAACGTCATCAAGCGGTCCGGCGTCATGGAGCCGTTCAGCAGGGAGAAGGTCATCTCCGGGGTGAGGAAGGCATGCCAGGGGCGTCCGGTCACTGAGGCCGACCTCGCGATCCTCGCGCAGCGAGTGGAGGAGGCGGTGCGGCAGACCGGGGTCTCCCAGCTCGACACGAACGAGATCGGCCTCGCCATCCTGGGGCCGCTCCGAGAACTGGACGAGGTCGCCTTCCTCCGTTTCGCGAGTGTCTATCAGGCGTTCGACTCCCTGGAGGATTTCGAGGCCGCCATCGGCGATCTGCGCGCCGACCACGCGAAGGCCGCCGCAGCGGACCGGTAATCTGGCAGGGATGTATCCGCTGCTCTTCCGCGCCGTCCTGTCGCGCTTCGATCCCGAGTTCGCCCACCACGCCGGCATGGCGGTGATCCGCGTCCTCGGAGTGCCTCCGTTCGCCCGCGTGACCCGCGCGATGACCCGGCCGGATCCGTCGCTGCGCGTCGATGCCCTGGGGCTCACCTTCCCGTCGCCGTTCGGTATCGCGGCCGGGTTCGACAAGAACGCGGTGGGGGTCCGTGGGCTCGCCGCTCTCGGTTTCGGGCACGTCGAGGTCGGCACGATCACGGCCGTTCCGCAGGAGGGGAATCCGAAGCCCCGGCTGTTCCGCCTGATCGAGGATCGCGCGGTCATCAATCGCATGGGCTTCAACAACCGCGGTGCGGATGCCGCCGCCCGGCGTCTGGCGCGCCTGCGTCGCGGGGCTCCCGACACCGTGATCGGCGTGAACATCGGCAAGAGTCGCGTGGTGGACGTGGCGGACGCCCTGGCGGACTACGTCGCCTCGGCGACACGGCTGGCGCCGCTGGCCGACTATCTGGCCATCAACGTGTCGTCACCGAACACCCCGGGATTGCGCGGTCTGCAGGCGGTGGAGACGCTGGCGCCGTTGCTCCGGGCGGTCCGCGAGGCCTCGGGTTCCACCCCGCTGCTCGTCAAGATCGCGCCCGACCTCCCTGACGAGGAGATCGAGGCGATCGCCCGCCTGGCGGTGGCCGAGGGGCTCGCTGGGATCATCGCGCACAACACGACCGTCAGCCGCGACGGCCTGCGTACCGATGCGGCAGTGGTCGAGGCCGCCGGTGCGGGGGGTCTCTCCGGGGCGCCGCTGAAGCAGCGCTCGCTGGACGTGCTGCGGGTCGTCCGCGGTGCGGTTCCCGCCGACTTCTGCGTGATCGCGGTGGGCGGAGTGGAGACGGCGGCGGACGTGCAGGAGCGCTTGGACGCCGGGGCGACCCTGGTGCAGGGCTATACGGCGTTCCTCTACCGCGGCCCGTTCTGGGGCCGCGAGATCAACCGGGGACTGGTCAGTCCGGGTACTGCCCGCGCTTGACCTGCGGCTTGGGCAGGCGCATGAAGCGCATCTGCAGCGCGCGCATTCCCGCGTACCAGCCGAGGCCCTTCTCCACGCGGTCCTTGCCGAACTTGGCGGCGGCCTTGCGCTTGACGCGCATGCCCAGAAGGATCATCCCGCCGATCGCGATCACGAGGTACGCCATCATGAAGAGGTACGCGTAGAACGAGATCATCATGTTCGTCGGCAGCAGCGAGGCGAGGATGACGAGCACCATGACACCCATCACGAACTCCGCGGGGTGCCACCCGGCGTCGACGTAGTCGCGAACCCACCGACGCTGCGGCCCCTTGTCCCGCGCGGGGAGGTACTTCTCTTCGCCGGCGGCCATGCCGGCCTGCGCCTTCGCGCGGCGCTCGTTGAGCTCGGCGCGGGCTGCGGCCTTCGCCTCCTTCGTGTTCGCCACGAGGGGGCGGCGGCGCGCGGCCTCCTGCTCGGCGCGGGTCGGCGTCGCTCGTCCCTTGCCGACGGCAGGCGTCTGGGGGGCGTCGTCGTTCGTCGAAGGGGAGGCGGGGGTAGTGGCCACGAGGTTCCTCAGTTCGCTGGGGCGGGTCACCTTAAGATTACTCGCATGACCTCACCTGCTCTTCCCAGCGAGTCCGACGCCGCCGTCCTCGAAGCCGTCGCCGTCGGCATCCCCTCCGCGCTGTCGGACCTCGGGAACCTCGTGCGCATCCCCGGAATGGCCTGGCCGGCCTTCGACCAGACCCAGCTGGAGCGCAGCGCCGACGCCGTCGCGACGCTCGCGCGGGGCACCGGCGTCTTCGATGAGGTGCGGGTGCTGCGCGCCGACATCCCTGGCACCGACGAGCAGGGCCAGCCCGCGGTCCTCGCGACCCGAGCGGCGCGCAACGGCAAGCCGACGATCCTGCTGTACGCGCACCACGACGTGCAGCCTCCCGGCGACGACGCCCTCTGGGAGACGCCGCCGTTCGAGCCGACCGTGCGTGACGGCCGCCTGTACGGTCGCGGTGCCGCGGACGACAAGGCCGGCATCATGGCCCACATCGGAGCGATCCGCGCGGTGGCCGAGGTCCTGGGCGACGATCTGGACCTGGGGATCGCGATGTTCGTCGAGGGGGAGGAGGAGTACGGGTCGCGGTCCTTCGCGCAGTTCCTCTCCGACAACAAGGACGCACTGCGGGCCGATGCGATCGTCGTCGCCGACTCGGGCAACTGGGACTCCGTCACCCCGGGACTCACGGTGTCCCTGCGGGGCAACGCGCGGTTCACGATGAAGGTGCGCACGCTGGACCACGCCTCGCACTCCGGCATGTTCGGCGGAGCGGTGCCGGACGCCATGATGGCGACGGTGCGCCTGCTCGCCACCCTGTGGAACGAAGACGGCTCGGTCGCCGTGGACGGCATGGCGGCCCGGGAGGCGGAGACGCCCGAGTACACGGAGGAGACGCTGCGCGACGAGGCCGGTCTGCTCCCCGGTACGACGCCCATCGGTGACGGCACGATCCTCAGCCGCATCTGGAACAAGCCCTCCGTCACGGTGATCGGCATCGACGCGACGAGCATCGCTGCGGCGTCGAACACGCTGTTGCCCGAGGTGACCGTCGTGATCAGCGCCCGCGTGGCACCCGGGCAGTCCGGGCAGGAGGCGTATGACGCGCTCGAACGCCATCTCCGCGCGCACGCACCGTTCGGTGCGGAGCTGACCTTCTCCGACGTCGATCTCGGCAACCCCTTCCTGGTGGACACGAGCGGGTGGGCGGTGTCCCTCACGCGCGACGCCATGCGGGACGGCTACGGCGTGGCGCCGGTCGATCTCGGGGTGGGCGGATCGATCCCGTTCATCGCCGATCTCGTCCGGGAGTTCCCGGACGCGCAGATCCTCGTCACCGGGGTCGAGGACCCGCACTCCCGGGCACACAGCCCCAACGAGTCGCTGCACCTGGACACCTTCCGGCACGCGGTGGCGACCGAGGCACTGCTGCTGGCCCGGATGAACGCGCGGGAGATCTGAGCCTTCCCGTCCTCCCGGCGGTAGAATCGTCGGAGAGCCCGTACCCGGCCCGTCATGAGGAGCGACATGAGCGACACCATCCTGTCCGCAGAGACCACCCGCGCACACGGCGTCAGCCTGACGGACGCCGCTGCCACGAAGGTGAAGAACCTTCTCGAGCAGGAGGGTCGCGATGACCTCCGCCTGCGCGTGGCCGTGCAGCCCGGCGGCTGCTCGGGACTCATTTACCAGCTGTACTTCGACGAGCGCTTCCTCGAGGGCGACGAGACGGTCGACTTCGACGGTGTCGAGGTCATCGTGGACAACATGAGCGTCCCCTACCTCGACGGTGCCTCGATCGACTTCAAGGACACGATCTCGGAGCAGGGCTTTACGATCGACAACCCGAACGCGGCGGGGAGCTGCGCCTGCGGCGACAGCTTCCACTGACGCTTCCTCCTGCGAACGCCGCCGTCACGTCTCGTGACGGCGGCGTTCCGCGTCTCAACCTGCATGGTTGGCATGAATCAGGTGTGAGGTTGCTCTAGACTTGGACATGCCTTGTCCGCGATCTGAAAGGTGCATCGTGCCCTCGAAACGCCGCCTTCGTTGGGCCGCACTCCCTGTGGGAGTTGTGGCAGCTGTGGCTCTGGCGGGATGTACTCCCACCGAGCTCAACGGCTTTCTTCCGGGCTTCGTGGACGGTGGTCCGGCAGCAACCAACCAGACGGAGCGCGTGTCGTCCCTCTGGGTGAACTCCTGGATCGTTCTCCTCGCGGTCGGCGTCATCACCTGGAGCCTCATGGCTTGGGCCGCGATCGCGTACCGCCGTCGCAAGGGCCAGACCGGCCTGCCGGTGCAGATGCGCTACAACATGCCCATCGAGATCTTCTACACGATCGTGCCGCTCATCCTCGTGCTGGGCATGTTCTTCTTCACGGCGCGCGACCAGACGGAGATCGAGACGAAGTGGGACGACCCCGACGTCGAGATCACCGCGATCGCCAAGCAGTGGGCGTGGGACTTCCAGTACAACGGTGAGACCGAAGAGGACACCGTCTGGACCATGGGCATCCAGGCCCAGCCGGATGCCGAGGGCAACATCGACCAGGCCGAGCTGCCGACGCTGGTGCTCCCGGTCGACCAGAAGGTCACCATCAACCTGCAGTCGCGCGATGTCATCCACTCCTTCTGGATCATCGACTTCCTCTACAAGAAGGACATGTTCATCGGGAAGGACAATTCCTGGTCCTTCATCCCCACCCGTGAGGGCGAGTACGCCGGCAAGTGCGCCGAGCTCTGCGGCGAGTACCACTCGATGATGCTCTTCAACGTGAAGGTCGTCTCGCAGGACGAGTACGACGCCTACCTCGAGTCCCTCGAGGAAGAGGGCAACACGGGCGACATCACCGACGCGTACGACCGTCTCTCGAACCTCCCCGGCACCTCCGGGAAGACCGAAACCGAGGAAGGAGAGGAGTAAGCCATGTCGACCACTGAAGCTCCTCGCACCGACGAGGCACCCCGCTCCCGTCCCACCACCCTGCCTGCGCGCCAGGCCGCTCTGATGAGCTCCTCGCGCGTCGAGCAGAAGGGCAACATCGTCGTCAAGTGGATCACCTCCACGGACCACAAGACGATCGGGTACATGTACCTCATCGCCTCGGTGGTGTTCTTCCTCCTCGGTGGCGTGATGGCACTCGTCATCCGCGCCGAGCTGTTCGCGCCGGGCATGCAGATCATCCCGACGAAGGAGCAGTACAACCAGCTGTTCACGATGCACGGCACGATCATGCTGCTGATGTTCGCGACGCCGCTGTTCGCGGGCTTCGCCAACGCGATCCTGCCCCTGCAGATCGGTGCTCCCGACGTCGCCTTCCCGCGTCTGAACGCCTTCGCCTTCTGGCTGTTCCTCTTCGGCTCGACCATCGCGGTCGCCGGCTTCCTCACCCCGCAGGGGGCCGCCTCCTTCGGCTGGTTCGCGTATCAGCCGCTGGCCAACGCGTCGTTCTCGCCGGGCGCCGGTGGGAACCTGTGGATGCTCGGGCTCGGGATCTCGGGCTTCGGAACCATCCTCGGTGCCGTCAACTTCATCACGACGATCATCACCATGCGTGCGCCCGGTATGACGATGTGGCGTATGCCGATCTTCAGCTGGAACACGCTCATCACCAGCCTGCTGATCCTGATGGCCTTCCCGGTCCTCGCCGCGGCGATCTTCGCCGCCGCCGCTGACCGCGTGCTCGGGGCGCACATCTACGACCCGGCCAACGGCGGTGTGCTGCTCTGGCAGCACCTGTTCTGGTTCTTCGGTCACCCGGAGGTGTACATCATCGCGCTGCCGTTCTTCGGCATCGTCTCGGAGATCTTCCCGGTGTTCAGCCGGAAGCCGATCTTCGGCTACAAGACGCTGGTCTACGCGACGATCGCGATCGCGGCCCTGTCCGTCGCCGTGTGGGCGCACCACATGTACGTCACGGGTTCCGTGCTGCTGCCGTTCTTCGCCCTGATGACCATGCTCATCGCGGTGCCGACGGGTGTGAAGATCTTCAACTGGATCGGAACGCTCTGGCGCGGCTCGGTGACGTTCGAGACGCCGATGGTGTTCTCGCTCGGCTTCCTCGTGTCGTTCGTCTTCGGTGGTCTGACCGGCGTGATCCTCGCGGCACCGCCGCTGGACTTCCACCTGAGTGACTCGTACTTCGTCGTCGCGCACTTCCACTACGTCGTGTTCGGTACCGTCGTGTTCGCGATGTTCGCCGGCTTCTACTTCTGGTGGCCGAAGTGGACGGGTCGCATGCTCAACGAGCGTCTCGGCTACGTGCACTTCTGGATGCTGTTCGTCGGCTTCCACATGACCTTCCTCATCCAGCACTGGCTCGGTGTCGACGGCATGGTGCGTCGTTACGCGGACTACTCCGCGGCGGACGGCTGGACGTGGCAGAACCAGGTCTCCACGATCGGTGCGATCATCCTCGGTGCCTCGATGCTGCCGTTCTTCCTGAACGTCTGGATCACGGCCCGCAAGGCGCCCAAGGTGACCGTGAACGATCCGTGGGGTTACGGCGCCTCGCTCGAGTGGGCGACGTCGTGCCCGCCGCCGCGGCACAACTTCACGTCGATCCCGCGCATCCGCAGCGAGCGCCCGGCGTTCGACCTGAACCACCCGGAGGCCGCGGAGTTCGCGACCACCGCACCCGGCGAGCGAGAGGGCCACTGAGTCATGCGCGACAACGTCATCATCTGGTGGGTCCTGACCGCGTTCTTCGCCCTCGTCGGCGTCGTCTATACCGGCTGGAACATCCTGGCTCACCCCGGGCTGCCGCTCGTGAACCAGATCGAGTGGGTCGGCACGGTCGCCCTGTTCTTCTCCGCCTTCATGGGCGCCATGGTCGCGTTCTACCTCGACCGGACGCACAAGGCGCAGAACGGTGAGCTCCCCGAGGACATCCTGACGTCGGACATCGACGACGGTGACCCGGAACTCGGCGAGTTCAGCCCGTGGTCCTGGTGGCCGCTGGTCCTCGCGGCTTCGGCCGGCGTGTTCGTCGTCGGCCTGGCGGTCGGCCACTTCCTCCTTCCGATCGGTCTCGCCATCTTCGTGGTCGCGATCGTCGGCTGGGTCTACGAGTACTACCGCGGCAACTTCGCTCGCTGAGCGTGATCCACGACCAAGGCCCCCGGAGCTTCCGGGGGCCTTCGTCGTTCCTGCGTTCTCCTCACACGCGCGTACGGATGCGGGGGATCCCGGTCAGCGGGTCGACAGGTCGGTGGTGGACACCGTCGGCGTCCTCGACCGGGTATCCCTCCCGAGCCCAGTACTCGAAGCCACCGATCATCTCCCGCACCCGGTAGCCGAGGCGCGCGAACTGGAGCGCCCCGCGGACGCCACCGTTGCACCCGGGGCTCCAGCAGTAGACGACCACCTCGGAGTCCGCCGGGATCTCGCTCGGCGCGCGGGTGGCGATCTCGCTGTGAGGCATGTGAAGCGCCCCGGTCACACGACCCTGGGCGAAGGCCTCCGCCGAGCGGACGTCCACCACGACGAGCGCTCGTCCGGCGGCACGGTCCGCGTGCACGTCACTGGGGTCGGTCTCGTAGGCGAGGCGGGCGGCGAAGTAGTCGGCGCGATCGATCATGAGCCCAGACTAGAGAGCGGAGGGCGCCGGTGACCGAGGGATACCGTCGTGCGTCGTACGAATCCTGCCGTCGTAGCCGGTCAGAGCACCGCGGTCATCTGGATGCGTCGCCCGTGGCGGGTCAAGCCCAGCCGCTGCTCGACGGTGACGAGCTCCTGCAGAAACGCGGTGTCCGGAGTGGAATCCACGAAACCGCAGCTGGAGTAGAAGGGCGCGTTCCACGGCACGTCCGCATAGGTGCGCAGCGTGATCCGCGTGTGGCCCCGCCGGCGGGATTCGTCCTGGGCGGCGACGACGAGGGCCCGCCCGATCCCGCGGCGTCCGTAGGCGGGATGCACGGACAGCTGTTCCAGGTGGGCGTACCCGGGCCCCTCGATGACCTGCACGAATCCGACCGGTACTTCTTCGACGCCGCCGGGAGACTCCGCCGCGGGGGAGTCGGTGGCGACCAGGACGAATCCACCGGTGTTCCGGCGGTCGTCCGCCGTCGACGGCGGCGGCCAGTCCTCGGTGCCGAAACGATCGGTCAGCAGGCGGTCGGCCGCGCGCTCGATCTCTTCCAGGACGGAATGGTCCTGATCCGTCGCACTCCGGATGACGACGCTCATGCGCGGTCCTCGGGGAGGGCGGCGACCGCCTCGATCTCGACGAGCTGGTCGTCGTAGCCGAGCACGGTGACGCCGAGAAGGGTGCTGGGCGCATCGTGGGCCCCGAACGCCGCATGGACGACGTCCCAGGCTGTCACGAGGTCCCGCTGCGCGGAGGAGGCCACCAGGACCCGTGTGCTGATCACATCCGTCAGGGTGGCGCCGGCGGCCGTAAGCGCCTGTTGCAGTGTCTCGACGCATCGCGCCGCCTGCGCGGCATAGTCGCCGGGGGCGGTGGTCGTCCCGTCCTCTTCGAGAGGGCAGGCTCCGGCGAGGAAGACCAGCCGGGAGCCCGCGGGCGCGGTGGCGGCGTAGGCGTAGGGAGCGTCGGCGAGTTGGGGAGCACGGAGCAGGCGGACGACCGAAGACATGACACGATCCTTTCATCGGGTGATGACGACGAAGGCCCCGTCCGAGCGGACGGGGCCTTCGATGGGGGACCGACGATTACTCGTCGTCCTCCGACTTCTTCTTGCGAGGCTTCTTGACCGGCTCGGTCGAGATCACCGTGCTGGGCGTGTTCGGCGTCTCGTCGATGTGGGTCTCGTCGACCGTGAGCGGGGCGTCGGGGAAGCCGGCACGCTCATGGGCGCCCTGGATCTCCGCGACCTCGGCCGCTTCGTTGCCCTCGGTGACGTGGTGCTGGTGCGCGTCCGCGGCGTCGACCTCGGCCTGCGTGAGCGGAGCCAGACGGTCTTCGAAGAACCAGCGCGACATCGCGGACCGCAGGTTCTCCGTCCACGGGATGCGGCCCTTGGCGTTCGGACGGACCACGAGGGGCTCGTAACCGTCGACGTCGATGAGCTTCCACCGGTCGTACTTGTCGACCGGCTGGTGCACCTCGATGTACTCGCCGCCCGGGAGGCGGACGATGCGGCCGGACTCGAAGCCGTGCAGCACGATCTCGCGGTCCTTCTTCTGCAGCGCGATGCAGATGCGCTTCGTCACGAAGTAACCGATGATCGGGCCGAGGAACAGCAGCGCCTGCAGCGTGTGGATCACGCCCTCCATCGTGAGCATGAAGTGCGTGGCGATGAGGTCGGACGAGGCCGCCGCCCAGAGCACCGCATAGAAGATGACGCCGGCGACGCCGATCGCGGTACGGGTGGCCGCGTTGCGCGGACGCTGGGCGATGTGGTGCTCGCGCTTGTCGCCCGTGACCCACGCCTCGATGAAGGGGTAGATCGCGACGATGACGATGAACAGACCGAGGACCGCCACCGGAGCCAGGATGCCGAACGACCAGGTGTGGTCGAGGAACACGATGTCCCAGTTCGACGGTGCGAGACGGAGCGCGCCGTCCGCGAACCCGATGTACCAGTCCGGCTGCGTACCGGCTGAGACGGGGGAGGGGTCGTACGGTCCGTAGTTCCAGATCGGGTTGATCTGGAAGAACGTCGCGATCAGCACGATGGTGCCGAAGACGATGAACAGGTAGCCGCCCATCTTCGACATGTAGACCGGCATCATCGGGTAGCCCACGACGTTGTCGTTCGTGCGGCCGGGGCCGGCGAACTGCGTGTGCTTGTTGATGATCATGAGCATCAGGTGCACGGCGATGAAGGCGATGACCAGCATCGGCAGCAGCAGGATGTGGAGAGTGTAGAGACGTCCCACGATGTCGGTACCCGGGAACTCGCCGCCGAAGAGGAGGAACGAGGTCCAGGTGCCGATCAGGGGGAGACCCTTGATCATGCCGTCGATGATGCGGAGGCCGTTGCCCGAGAGCAGGTCGTCCGGGAGCGAGTAGCCGGTGAAGCCCTCGGCCATCGCCAGGATGAAGAGCACGAAGCCGATCACCCAGTTCAGCTCACGCGGCTTGCGGAACGCACCGGTGAAGAACACGCGCAGCATGTGCACGCCGATGCCGGCGATGAAGACGAGCGCGGCCCAGTGGTGGATCTGGCGGACCAGGAGTCCTCCACGGAGGTCGAACGAGATGTGCAGCGTCGACTCGAGGGCCGACGACATCGCGATGCCGCGCATCGGCGCGTAGGCGCCGGTGTAGTGGGTCTCCACCATCGAGGCCTGGAAGAAGAACGTCAGGAAGGTCCCGGAGAGGAACACGACGACGAAGCTCCAGAGTGCGATCTCACCGAGCATGAACGACCAGTGGTCGGGGAAGATCTTGCGACCGAGCTCCTTGACGAAGCCCGAGATGCTGGTGCGCTCATCGATGTAGTTCGATGCGGCTCCGACGAAACGGCCGCCGAGAGGCGCCTTGGTGTCCTTCTCGTCCTTGGACAGCGTTGCGGTGCTCAATGGCGCTCCCAGAAGCTCGGGCCGACGGGTTCGGTGAAGTCGCTGCGTGCGATGAGGTAGCCCTCGTCGTCCACGGTGATGGGCAGCTGGGGCAGCGGCCGTGCGGCCGGGCCGAAGATTACCTTGGCGTGGTCCGTGACGTCGAACTGCGACTGGTGGCACGGGCACAGCAGGTGGTGGGTCTGCTGCTCGTACAGGGCGACGGGGCAGCCGACGTGCGTGCAGACCTTGGAGTACGCGACGATGCCGTCGTACGACCAGTCCTTGCGGTCCTCGGCCTCGATGAGCTGCTCGGGGCGGAGGCGCATCATCAGCACGATGGCCTTGGCCTTCTCCTCGAGGTAGCCCTCGTCGTGGCCCAGCTCCGCGAGGTCCTCAGGGATCACGTGGAACGCGGAGCCGAGGGTGACCTCGGCCGCACGGATGGGCGTGCCGTCGGGGTCGCGCACCAGGCGCATCCCCTCGTCCCACATCGTGTGCTTCAGCAGCGCGACCGGGTCGCCCGCCGTGGGGTCTTCCGGCGTGGAGTGGGGTGCGAGACCGCGGAACAGGGTCACACCGGGGATGATCGACGCGACGATCGCTGCGAACAGCGAGTTGCGGATCATCGTGCGGCGACCGAAGCCCGACTCCTCGTTGGCCTCGGCGAAGGCCTGGACGGCCGCCTCACGCGTCGAGTCCTTGCCCCGGGTGGGGTGGCGGTGCTCGATGTGCTCCTTGTCGGACATGAGCGCCTTCGACCAGTGGATGGCGCCGATGCCCAGGGCCAGCAGCGCGAGCGCGATGCCGAGACCGATGAAGAGGTTGTTCTGACGGATGTCGATGAGAGCGCCGCTCTCGATCGGGAACAGCATGTAGGCGGCGACCGCCCAGATGCTGCCGGCGAGCGACAGGTAGAACAGCGTGTAGACGGTGCGGACGGCGGCCTTCTCGGCGCGCGGGTCCTTATCGGTCATCCGCTCGCGGTGCGGCGGAAGACCGGGGTTCTGCACGGGATCGCTGACTGCGACACCCAGCCCCGGAGAGGGCTGGTAGGCCCTGTCAAGAGCCTGCGAGTCGTCGTCGTGTGCCATGGTGCTCCTCGTACGTTCCTCTTCGATGAATAAGCGTCAGTTGGACTTCGCCGTGATCCACACGGTGATGGCGACCAGAGCGCCGATACCGAAGATCCACACGAACAGGCCCTCGGAGACCGGTCCGAGCGAGCCGAGGGAGAAGCCGCCGATCTGGACGGACTGCTGCTGGAAGAGCAGAGCCGAGATGATGTCGCGCTTGTCCTCGTCGGACAGGTTCATGTCGCCGAAGACCGGCATGTTCTGCGGGCCGGTGACCATGGCGGCGTAGATGTGCAGCGCGCTGGTCTCCGTGATCGCCGGAGCGTACTTGCCTTCGGTCAGCGCGCCACCGGCGGCGGCCACGTTGTGGCACATCGCGCAGTTGACGCGGAAGAGCTCGGCGCCGTGCGCCACGTCGCCCTCACCGTCGAGGATGCGGTCGGCCGGGTAGCCGGGGCCGGGGGCCTCGGACTGCACGTACGCGGCCATCGCGCGCACCTGCTCCTCGGTGAACTGCGGCTCCTTCTGCGGGGCCTGCGGGCCCTGCATCTGCAGGGGCATGCGGCCGGTCGAGACCTGGAACTCCACCGCCAGCTCGCCGACGCCGTAGAGGCTCGGACCGTTGGGCGTGCCCTCCAGGTCGAGGCCGTGGCAGGTCGCGCAGTTGGCCGTGAACAGCTTCTCGCCGTCCTCGACCGTCAGCTGCGTCGATGCCGTGGGGGCGTCGTTGGCCGCGAAGGCCGCAGTCGCGCCCGCGTACACCGCGCCGGTGATCATGAGGCCTGCTCCGATGAGCGCGGCCGCCGCCAGTGGGCTGCGACGACCGCTCGAACGGCGCTTCTTCTCTCGTGCCATCTCGGGGATCA
This sequence comes from Microbacterium sp. BLY, assembly GCF_017939615.1. Classification (NCBI taxonomy): domain Bacteria; kingdom Bacillati; phylum Actinomycetota; class Actinomycetes; order Micrococcales; family Microbacteriaceae; genus Microbacterium; species Microbacterium sp. BLY. Next base: position 2,866,470 of record NZ_JAGKSR010000001.1, on the reverse strand, counting down.
GCTCCGCTCTTATTTCAGGAAGTAGATAACGAAGAACAGCACGATCCAGACGACGTCGACGAAGTGCCAGTAGTAGGACACCACGATCGAGGAGGTCGCCTCCTTGTGCCGGAAGTTCTTGACGGCGTAGGCGCGTCCGATCACCAGGAGGAACGCGACGAGTCCGCCGGTGACGTGGAGGGCGTGGAAGCCGGTGGTCAGGTAGAACGCCGAGGCGTACGAGTCAGCCTGGATGGGCATGCCCTCTGCGACGAGCTGTGCGTACTCCCACACCTGGCCGGACACGAAGATCGCGCCGAGGGCGAAGGTGAGGAAGAACCACTCGACCATTCCCCAGCCGAACAGGCGACGGCGGCCGGCGCCGTTCTTCTGTCCCTTGCCGATCTTGTACGGCTGCAGGTCCTCTGCCGCGAACACACCCATCTGGCAGGTGAACGAGGAGAGCACGAGGATCGCCGTGTTCACTGCCGCGAACGGCACGTTCAGGAGCTCGGTACGGTCGGCCCACAGCTCGGGGGAAGTGCTGCGGAGGGTGAAGTAGATCGCGAAGAGTCCCGCGAAGAACATCACCTCGCTGCCGAGCCACACAATGGTGCCGACAGCTACCGGGTTGGGCCGCTTGATGGTTCTCGCCGCCGGGGCATACGTCGCTGAGGTCGTCACCCCTCCATTATGGCCGATCCTCGGGCGTGATTCTTGCACCCGCACCCCTCGATTCGCCCTTCGAGGACTTAGGGGACCCTAAGAGAACACTGCGAATACCCGGTGAATCCGCGGGAAACGTCGTCCAACGGCGGTCTGCGCGGTCGCCCGGAAGGCTCTGCACGTTTTCTCCGCGCCGATAGGATCGCACACATGGCTGATTCCCTGACCTGGTCCGACGTGCTCACCTCTCTCCTGGAGCGTCGCGACCTCAGCGTCTGGGAGTCGACGTGGGCGATGAGGCAGATCATGCAGGGCGGAGTCTCCGAGGCGCAGCTGGCCGGATTCCTCGTCGCGCTCCGCGCGAAGGGCGAGACGATCGATGAGATCGTCGGGTTCCGTGACGCCATCCTGGAGGCGGCCGTGCCTCTTCCCGTCTCCCCGAACGTGCTGGACATCGTCGGCACGGGCGGCGATCGCGTGGGAACCGTGAATGTGTCCACCACCGCCGCCGTCATCATCGGCGCCGCCGGCATCCCGGTGGTCAAGCACGGCAACCGTGCCGCGAGTTCCGCTTCCGGATCGTCCGACGTGCTCGGAGCCCTCGGTCTGGAGCTCTCGCTCGATCCCGCCGCCGTCGCGTCGATCCTCGATCGCACCGGGATCACCTTCGCCTGGGCCGGTGCCTTCCACCCCGGCTTCAAGCACGCAGGGGCGGTGCGCTCCCAACTCGGGGTTCCCACCGTCTTCAACATGCTCGGACCGCTCTGCAACCCGGCACGCGCGGAAGCGAACGCCGTGGGCGTCGCTCAGATGGAGCGTGTCCCGTTGATCACCGGGGTCTTCCGCACGCGCGGTGCGACGGCGCTGGTTTTCCGCGGGGACGACGGCCTCGACGAACTCACCACCACGGGGCACAGTCGTATCTGGGAGGTCACGCGCGGGGACATCCACGAGCACGACCTGGATCCCCGCGACCTGGACATCCCCCTCGCCGATCTGTCGGATCTCATCGGAGGGTCGCCCGCGCACAACGCGGAGGTCCTTCGCCGGACGCTCGCCGGGGAGCATGGCCCGGTGCGGGACATCGTGCTGCTGAACGCCGCCGCGGGGATCGTCGCCTTCGAGCTCTCGCAGGACGCGACGCAGGTGCAGCGGCCCATCCTCGAGCGACTCCGCGAGGCGCTCGCCCGCGCGTCGGCAGCGGTGGACGACGGGCGCGCGCTGGCGAAGCTCGATGAGTGGATCGGAGTGAGCCGCGAGTTCGCGGCTCCCCAGGAGTGATCATGGACCCGGTCGATGCGTTGCTCGAGATCGCCTCCCTGCTGGAGCGCGAGCGCGCATCGCGATACCGGGCCAAGGCCTTCCGCCAGGCGGCTGCGACGTTCGCAGACCTCCCGCCCGACGTCCGAGAGGATCCGACACGCCTGCGGGCCGCCAAGGGCATCGGCGAGTCGACGTTCGCGGTGATCAGACAAGCCCAGGCCGGGGAGGTGCCGGAATACCTCACCGAGCTGCGCGGCGACGTGGAGCCGGAGCGCGTCTCCGCGCTCCGCGCCACGTTGCGGGGCGACCTCCACGCGCACACCGAATGGTCGGACGGGACCACGTCCATCGAGGTCATGGCTGCGGCCGCCCGGGCTCAGGGGCACGAGTATCAGGCCATCACCGACCACTCGCCGCGCCTGCGTGTCGCCAGGGGGCTGTCGGCGGAGCGGCTGCGCGAGCAGATCCCGCTGGTGCGAGCACAGTCAGGAGACGGCTTCACGCTGCTGGCCGGTATCGAAGTGGACATCCTCGAAGACGGGGCACTCGATCAGGAGGACGCCCTCCTGGCGGAACTGGATGTGGTCGTGGCGTCCGTGCACTCGAAACTGCGCATGGACGGTCGGGCGATGACGAAACGCATGATCGCCGCGGTGTCGCATCCGCGCGTGAACGTGCTCGGGCACTGCACGGGCCGTCTCGTGCAGGGGGAGCGCGGCACACGGCCCCCCTCGGCGTTCGATGCGGCTGCGGTGTTCGCCGCGTGCGCGGAGAACGGCGTCGCGGTGGAGATCAACTCCCGTCCGGAGCGCCAGGATCCGCCCGACGAGCTCATCGCGATCGCGTTGGAGGCCGGCTGCCTCTTCTCCATCGACTCGGACGCACACGCACCCGGGCAGTTGTCGCTTCTCGACCACGGTGCGGAGCGGGCGGAGCGGGCCGGTGTTCCGGCATCGCGCATCGTCACGACCTGGGGACTGTCGCGCCTGCTCGCCTGGGCGGAGTGACACCCGCCTCCTCACCGGCCGGTGATCGCCGACGCCGCGTCCTCGACGGCGGCGACAGCGCGCGCCATCGAACCGCCCAGGTTCCAGCGATCGGCGAGGGCGGTCGCCGCGTCCTTCTCCTCCGGGGTCAGAGCGTGCAAAGCCACGCCCGGGGCCGTGATCGGGAGCGCCGTCGCAACGGCGACCACCGCCGGGGCGACATCGAGGTAGGCCTTCGCGTCGAGGATCTTCGCGCGGATGCCGGCGCTCATCCCTTCGCCTGCGGCCGCGGCCTCCCGGATGCCGGTGAGATCTCCGTGCTTCTGCAGGAGGGTGGCCGCGGTCTTCTCGCCGATGCCTGCGACGCCGGGGAGACCGTCCGACGCATCGCCGCGCATCGTCGCGAAGTCGGCGTACTGGGTGGGCAGCACGCCGTACTTCGCCACGACGGTGGCATCCGTGACGGTCTCGAGGTTGCTCATGCCACGTGCCGTATAGATGACCCGCACGTCGGTGGCATCGTCGACGAGTTGGAAGAGATCGCGATCACCGGTGACGATGTCCACGGGCATCGCGGCATTCGTCGCCAGGGTGCCGATCACATCGTCGGCCTCGTGCTCGGCGACTCCGACGATCGGAACACCGATCGCCGCGAGGGTCTCCCGGATCAGCGGGATCTGCGCCTCCAGAGGATCCGGTACCTCTTCGACGTCGGGGGCGCCCGCGACGACCTCCACGACCCTGTGCGTCTTGTAGCTGGGGATGAGGTCGACGCGCCACTGGGGGCGCCAGTCGTCGTCCCAGCACGCCACGACGTGCGTCGGCTGGTAGGTCGTCACGAGCTTGGCGATCATGTCCAGCAGGCCGCGCGCCGCGTTGATGGGGGAGCCGTCGGGGGCCGTCACCTTGTCCGGGACACCGTAGAAGGCGCGGAAGTAGAGGCTGGCGGTGTCGAGCAGCATGAGGCGGTCGGCGCGGGTCATGGACTCAGGGTAGAGCGTGTCGGATGGCCCGCTCAGCACCCGACGGCCGCGGGTCGTTCGAGGCAGGTACGCGCGACCAGGGCGGTGGTCGCCTCGTAGACGCGGATCTGTCGGGAGGCGCCGTCGATCGCCAGCTCCCCGGGCACCGCGAACCACCCGCCGCCGACGTCGACCTCGGCCGTGTAGTGCACCGTCGTGCGGGTCGTGTAGGTGCCGCGCTGGGAGTACGTGTGGCTTGTCGCTGTCGGGGTGAAGGACGTCTGACCGAGGGCAGCCCAGGTCCGGCCGCCGTCCGGTGACGTCGACGAGGTGCCGTCGCCGTGCTCGAACGTCACGCTCATCGGCGTGAAGCGGACGGTCACCGGGCGGCCGAGAAGAGTGCCGGTGCGGGTCTGCGCGGACACGGCCGCGACGAAGTTCGTCGGCATCCCGGCCACGCCGACATTGCCGGGCTCGGCCGTCGCGGTCACCGGAGCCGGAGCGAACTGCGCGAGATCGTCGATCGTGATCGGCCGCCCCGCCTTCTCGGTCACCCGCACCGCATACATCCCACACGAGCGCTGTAGTGCGGTGTCCGTCTTGCACCCCTTGCTCTCGCGCTCCGGCTCAGTAGGCGAACCTTCAGGCTGCTGCGGAGTCGAGGGACGGGCATCTGAACGCTCCTGGGCGACGATGGTCAGCCGATTACCTGCTGTGGAACAGCCTGAGATGATTGAGACGGCGGCATTGCATCCGCTGCTTGTCGGGGCAAGCAGCCCCGAGATTGCGACGGCGACGGTGGCCGCTACTGTCAGGAGCCGCACGAAAAATCCTCAGAGCTCTCCAGCTCGGAGATCGTCGAGGCAGCCGATGACGTGGGGGCGAATGTCACGATCGTGGGTTGGCGTGATGGCCGGTCGGGCGCGACGATGGAGGACCCCGCTGCGGAGGTGACTTCGACGCCACTTACGTCGATACATACCCGAGCAATCACCTCGCCATTGCTCAGATTGACGGATTCCCCGCTCACCCAGGTGAACGTCGTCACTCCAGATGCCCGTACTCCATTCGCATGGAACTCGCTGAAAGCGCTCCTGGTCGATGTCGATGCCTGACCCGATAACGTCGCGAAGACGTCTTCGAAGCTCTCGGGCATCGAGAAGTCGACGCGGTTTAGCGCATCGATGTACGCGGCGAAGGTGGCCTCGGCGGCGGCGAAGGCGTCTTCCTCGGAGGTGAAAGCGGGAGATGGCGTGGGGGAGGGGGACGGTGCCGGCGCGCAGGCGGAGAGCACCGAGATCCCGACGGCCAAGATGACGAGCAAACGGAGAGCGGTGGGCGATTTCACCGGGCCACCGTATGCGGAATGCGGGGGTGGTCGCCCGCGTTATCCACAGGACAGGTACCGCGGTTCCGCACTCCTCACAGGGCGGCATCTTCTGGTAGCCTGAACTGTCACTCGTGGCGTGCATACGCATGCCCAGGTGACGAGCACACCACAATCCAACTGCTGCAAAGCACATCTCGGCCGTGCGCGGCCGTGCTCGCAGCCCGAGTATCCATTCACAAGGACAACCCACTACATGACTACCGCAACGACCGCCCCGGCCACCAAGCAGGTCGCCATCAACGACATCGGATCTGCTGAGGACTTCCTGGCCGCGGTCGAGAAGACCCTGAAGTTCTTCAACGACGGCGACATCATCGAGGGCACGATCGTCAAGATCGACCGCGATGAGGTCCTGCTCGATGTCGGCTACAAGACCGAGGGTGTCATCCCCTCGCGCGAGCTCTCGATCAAGCACGACGTCGACCCCAACGAGGTCGTCGCCGTCGGCGACCAGGTCGAGGCCCTGGTTCTCCAGAAGGAGGACAAGGAAGGCCGCCTGATCCTCTCCAAGAAGCGTGCGCAGTACGAGCGCGCCTGGGGAGACGTCGAGAAGATCAAGGAGAACGACGGCGTCGTCACCGGTACGGTCATCGAGGTCGTCAAGGGTGGACTCATCGTCGACATCGGCCTCCGTGGCTTCCTCCCGGCCTCGCTCATCGAGCTCCGCCGCGTCCGCGACCTCACGCCGTACCTCGGCCAGGAGATCGAGGCGAAGATCCTCGAGCTCGACAAGAACCGCAACAACGTCGTTCTGAGCCGCCGTGCGCTGCTCGAGCAGACGCAGTCGGAGTCGCGCACCACGTTCCTGAACAACCTGCACAAGGGTCAGGTCCGCAAGGGTGTCGTGTCGTCGATCGTCAACTTCGGTGCGTTCGTCGACCTGGGTGGCGTGGACGGCCTCGTGCACGTCTCCGAGCTGTCCTGGAAGCACATCGAGCACGCCTCCGAGGTCGTCGAGGTGGGCCAGGAGGTCACCGTCGAGATCCTCGAGGTCGACCTCGACCGCGAGCGCGTCTCCCTGTCGCTGAAGGCGACGCAGGAGGACCCGTGGCAGGTCTTCGCCCGTACCCACGCCATCGGTCAGGTCACGCCGGGTAAGGTCACCAAGCTCGTTCCGTTCGGTGCGTTCGTCCGCGTCGCAGACGGCATCGAGGGCCTCGTCCACATCTCCGAGCTCTCCAGCAAGCACGTCGAGCTGGCCGAGCAGGTCGTGTCGGTCGGCGAAGAGGTCTTCGTCAAGGTCATCGACATCGACCTCGAGCGTCGCCGCATCTCGCTGTCGCTGAAGCAGGCCAACGAGTCGGTCGACCCCAACGGCACCGAGTTCGACCCGGCCCTGTACGGCATGCTCGCCGAGTACGACGAGAACGGCGAGTACAAGTACCCGGAGGGCTTCGACGCCGAGACCGGTCAGTGGAAGGAAGGCTTCGACGCCCAGCGCGAGGCATGGGAGCAGGAGTACGCTGCGGCCCAGGCTCGCTGGGAGGCGCACAAGGCTCAGGTCGCGAAGGCGGCCGAGGCCGAGGCTGCGGCCGGCGACGACTTCGGCGGCCAGTCCTTCTCGAGCGAGTCGGCCGGCGCCGGCACGCTCGCCGATGACGAGGCTCTCGCCGCTCTGCGCGAGAAGCTCTCGGGCGGCAACTCCTAAGTAACATTCCGAGAAGGGTCGTCACCCCGCCTCACGGCGGGCGTGGCGGCCCTTTTCGCATGCGCGGACAGTGTGGAATCCGCTGCGTGACGGAACGTTACGCCCGCATTCGTAACAAACCCGCCCCTCCGACAGCATGGGCGTATGACCGCTCTCCTGCCTGCTGCGTCGCGCCCCGCTGACGTCCCGACCACGTCGGGTACCGCGCAGGCGCTGCGGCTCGACGGCATCGAACGCTCGTTCCCCCTCGCGCAGGGACGCCGCGACGTGCTCCGCGGTATCGATCTCGACATCGCGGCCGGAGAGATCGTGGCCGTGGTCGGCCCCTCCGGGTGCGGCAAGTCCACGCTGCTCCGCCTCGTCGGCGGCCTCGACACGCCGACCCGCGGCACCATCCTCCTCGACGGCTCCGGCGTCGCCGACGTCGACGAGCGCACGGCGGTCGCGTTCCAGGAGCCGCGGCTCCTGCCGTGGCGGACCCTCGCACAGAATGTCGAGCTCGGGCTGCCCCGCGGCACCTCGCGGAGTGCCGGACGCGAGCGCGTCCGTGAGCTGCTCCACCTCGTCGGACTGGAGCACGCCGCCGACCAGCGTCCCCGGGAGGTCTCCGGCGGCATGGCCCAGCGTGCCTCCCTCGCCCGTGCGCTCGCCCGGAACCCCGGTGTGCTGCTGCTGGACGAGCCGTTCGGGGCGCTCGACGCGCTCACGCGCCTCCGCATGCACGACCTGCTCCTCGAGATCCACGCCGCCGAGCCGACCACCGTGCTGCTCGTGACGCACGACGTGGAGGAGGCCCTCTACCTCGCCGACCGCGTGCTGCTGCTGCGCACCGTCGGCGGAGCGGACGACGCAGCGTCGTCCATCGCGCGGACCATCCGCGTCCCCGGCATCCGCCCCCGAGACCGCGCCGATCGCGGTCTCGCCGACCTGCGCGCCGAGCTCCTCGAAGGACTCGGCGTCGACACGCACCACCACACCCCCGAGGAGACCCGATGAGCACCATCACCCGCCGCATCATCCCTGCGATCGCCGTCGCCGGGACGATGATGCTCGTCGCCACCGGCTGCGTCGCCGGTGAGAACGCGAACGCCGACGCCGACTCCGCCGCCGCTCAGAGCGGGGAGTGGTCGGCGGACACGCTGTCGATCGACTTCGCCACCTACAACCCCCTCAGCCTCGTCATCCGCGACCGAGGCATCCTGGAGGACATCCTCGGGGACGACGTGAAGGTCGAATGGGTGCAGTCCGCCGGCTCGAACAAGGCGAACGAGCTCCTCCGCTCGGGTTCGGTCGACGTGGGCTCGACGGCGGGCTCGGCAGCCCTGCTCGCCCGCGCCAACGGCTCGCCCATCCAGGTGATCGACATCTTCTCGCAGCCCGAGTGGTCGGCGATCGTCGTCGGTCCCGACAGCGACATCACCTCCGTCGAGGATCTCAAGGGCGCCTCGGTCGCCGCCACGAAGGGCACCGACCCGTACTTCTTCCTTCTTCAGGCCCTCGAAGAGGGTGGCCTGTCGCTCGCCGACGTCGAGGTGCAGAACCTCCAGCACGCGGACGGCCGTGCGGCGCTCGACGGCGGCTCCGTCGACGCGTGGGCGGGTCTCGACCCGATCATGGCGGCCGCGGAGCAGGAGTCGGGCGACAAGCTGATCTACCGCAACGTCGACTTCAACACCTACGGCTTCCTCAACGCGACCGAGGACTTCATCGAGAACCACTCCGACCTTGCGCAGGCCGTCGTCGACGCCTATGAAGAGGCGCGCGTCTGGGCGCTCGAGAACCCCGACGAGACGGCGGCGCTGCTCGCCGAGGTCGCCGGCATCGACCTCGACGTCGCGACCACCGTCATCCAGGAGCGCTCGAACCTCGACGTGAGCGGCGTTCCCGGTGACGACCAGCTCGCCGTCCTCGAGAAGATCGCCCCGGTGCTCGTGGAGTCCGGTGACGTCCAGGGCGGGCAGGCCTCGGTCGACAAGGCGCTCTCCACCATCATCAACGACAGCTTCGCGACGAAGGCGGGCGCGAGCGAGTGAGCGGTCTCGAGCAGCGGGTGATCGTCCCGGCGGATTCGCGGGACGCGCTCGATTTCGCCCAGGGCGCCTCCCGCCGTGCCGGCAGGGGTGGTCGGCGTGACGGGCTTCCGCCGGCCTTGCGGATCCTCGGAGGGTTCCTGCTTCCCGCTGTGCTGCTCCTCGCCTGGCAGGTGGTCACCTCTGCCGGCCTCATCGAGCCGTATCGGCTCCCCACCCCGGGGTCGGTCTTCCAGGCCGGGGTGGAGCTCGCGGAGTCCGGGCAGCTCTGGACCCACATCGCCATCTCCGTGCAGCGCGTGCTGCTGGGCTTCGCGATCGGATCGGTGATCGGTCTCGCCGCCGCCGGCGTCGTGGGCCTGTCGCGCTGGGGCGACGTCCTCCTCAGCCCGACGCTCGCCGCCGTCCGCGCCGTTCCCTCGCTCGCCTGGGTGCCCCTGCTCATCCTGTGGATGCAGATCGGTGAGGAGTCGAAGGTCACGCTGATCGCGATCGGCGCGTTCTTCCCCGTGTACACGACGGTCGCCTCCGCGCTCCGGCACGTCGACCCGCAGCTCGTCGAGGCCGGGCGCTCCTTCAGCCTGCACGGCTGGTCGCTCTTCCGGACGGTCCAGCTCCCGGCCGTCGTGCCGTCGGTCGTCGCGGGTCTGCGGCTCGCGCTCGCGCAGGCCTGGCTCTTCCTGGTCGCCGCCGAGCTGATCGCGTCCTCCATGGGGCTCGGCTTCCTGCTGACCGACTCGCAGAGCACAGGCCGTGTCGACCGCATCCTGCTCTCCATCGTGCTGCTCGCGCTGCTCGGCACGATCACCAACGGCGTTCTCGCGCTGCTGGAGAAGTACCTGCTGCGCCGATGGACGTGACGGTCGCGGAGGCCCGGCTGCAGGAGGAGCGCGTCTATCCGCCGTCTCCCGCGTTCCCGGACGCCAACGTCACCGCCGAGGCCTACGCGCGTGCCGCAGCCGATCCTCTCGCCTTCTGGGAGGACGCCGCCCGCCGACTGGACTGGGCCGAGCCGTGGGACGTGGTGCATGAGTGGGACCCTCCCGTCGACGGGGCTGTTCCCGCGGCCCGCTGGTTTCTCGGCGGTCGGCTGAACGTCGCCGTGAACTGCGTGGATCGGCATGTCGACGGCGGGCGCGGAGACAAGGTGGCCCTGCACTTCGAGGGCGAGCCCGGCGACCGTGTCTCCGTCACCTACGCCGACCTGCAGCGACGTGTGGCTCAGGCCGCCAACGCGCTCGAGGCGCTCGGCATCGGGCCGGGCGATCGCGTGGTGATCTACCTCCCGGTGCTCGTCGAGACCATCGTGATCACCCTCGCGTGCGCACGGATCGGAGCCGTGCACTCCCTCGTCTTCGGTGGGTTCTCCGCGGAGGCCGTGCGTTTCCGGCTCGAGGACACCGGGGCGAAGCTCCTCGTCACCAGCGACGGCCAGTTCCGGCGCGGTACCGCCACAGAGGTCAAGACCGCCGCCGATGCCGCCGCCGACGGACTGCCGGCCCTCGAACACGTCCTCGTCCTCCGCCGCACCGGCCAGGCCGTGCCGTGGACCGAGGGCCGCGACGTGTGGTGGCACGACGTCGTCGAGACGGCGTCCACCGAGCATCGCGCCGAGGCGTTCGACGCGGAGCATCCGCTGTTCATCATCTACACGTCGGGGACGACCGGGAAGCCGAAGGGTCTCGTGCACACCTCCGGCGGATACCTGACGCACGCGAGCTGGGCGCACTGGGCGCACTTCGACGCCCGGCCGGACGACGTCCACTGGTGCACGGCCGACCTCGCCTGGGTCACCGCGCACACGTACGAGATCTACGGCCCGCTGTCGAACGGGCTCACGCAGGTCATCTACGAGGGGACGCCCGACGCCCCGCGCCGGGAGCGGCACCTCGAGATCATCGACCGTTACGGCGTCACCGTGTACTACACGGCGCCGACCCTCATCCGGACGTTCATGACCTGGTTCGGCGACGAGCTCCCGACCGGATACGACCTCTCCTCCCTGCGACTGCTGGGCACGGTGGGGGAGGCCATCAACCCCGAGGCGTGGGTCTGGTTCCGGCGCGCATTCGGGCGGGACGAGCTTCCCGTCATCGACACGTGGTGGCAGTCGGAGACCGGGGCGGCGATGATCGCCCCGCTGCCGGGGGTCACGCCGCTCAAGCCCGGCTCCGCCTCTGTCCCTCTTCCGGGTATCGACGTCGCGGTCGTCGACGAGCACGGCGAAGAAGTGGGCCCCGGCCGGTCGGGCACGCTGGTCGTCCGGCGTCCGTGGCCGGGCATGGCGCGGACGGTGTGGGGGAATCCCGCTCGATACCGCGACGCCTACTGGTCCGCGTATGCCGGGAAGGGCGCGCACGGCGGGTACTACGTCGCCGGGGACGGAGCGACCCGCGACGAAGACGGGTTCATCTGGATCCTGGGTCGGCTCGATGACGTGGTGAACGTCTCCGGCCACCGCCTCTCCACGATCGAGATCGAGTCCGCACTCGTCGCCCACGAGACGGTCGGCGAGGCGGGCTCGGCGGGCGTCTCCGACCCGGTCACCGGGCAGGCCGTTGTGGCCTTCGTCACCCCGTCCGGTCGGGCGCAGGTCGATGCCGATGCGCTCCGCGCGCAGGTGGCCCAGGCGATCGGACCGGTCGCCAAGCCGAAGCACGTCGTGGTCGTGCCGGATCTGCCCAAAACGCGTTCGGGCAAGATCATGCGCCGCCTCCTGGCGCAGCTCTGGGAAGCCGAACACGACCGACGGGCCGGACGTGAGCCGCAAGCCCTCGGCGACACCACATCACTGCAGAATCCCTGGACCGTCGACGACATCGCCGGCGCTCTCGACGCCGCAGAACTGAGGACACCATGACGGAAGACCGCCGATTCGGGTTCCGCACCCGCGCTCTCCACGCCGGCGGCACGCCGGACGCCGCCACCGGCGCACGGGCCGTGCCGATCTACCAGACGACCTCGTTCGTCTTCGACGACGCCGCCGACGCCGGAAACCTCTTCGCATTGCAGAAGTACGGCAACATCTACTCGCGTATCGGCAACCCCACCGTCGCCGCCCTGGAGGAACGGCTCGCGTCTCTCGAAGGCGGCATCGGCGCCGTGGCCACGGCGTCGGGCATGAGCGCCGAGTTCATCACGTTCGCCGCCCTGGTCGGGGCCGGAGACCACGTCGTCGCGGCCGCGCAGCTCTACGGGGGAACCGTCACGCAGCTGGATGTGACGCTCCGGCGCTTCGGAGTGGAGACGACGTTCGTGCCCTCGAGTGAGCCCGCGGACTTCGCGGCGGCGATCCGGCCGGAGACCAAGGTCCTCTACGTCGAGATGATCGGCAATCCGTCCGGGGAGATCGCGGACATCGAGGGCCTCGCGCGCGTCGCGCACGACGCGGGGATCCCGCTCGTCGTGGACGCCACCCTCGCGACGCCCTATCTGGCGCGTCCCCTCGAGCACGGTGCCGACATCGTCATCCACTCCGTCACCAAGTTCCTCGGTGGTCACGGGACGACGCTCGGCGGTGTGGTCATCGAGAAGGGCACGTTCGACTGGGGCAACGGCAAGTTCCCGCAGATGACGGAGCCGGTGGCCTCGTACGGCGGGATCTCCTGGTGGGGGAACTTCGGCGAGTACGGGTTCCTCACCAAGCTCCGCTCCGAGCAGCTGCGCGACATCGGGCCCGCATTGAGCCCGCAGTCCGCCTTCACCCTGCTGCAGGGCATCGAGACCCTGCCGCAGCGCATCGACGCGCATGTCGTGAACGCCCGGGTGGTCGCCGAGTGGCTCGCGGCCGACCCGCGCGTGGCGTACGTCACCTGGGCGGGGCTGGAGGGGCATCCGCATCACGAGCGGGCCGCCAGGTATCTGCCGCTCGGACCGGGGTCCGTGTTCGCGTTCGGGGTGGCGGCGGCGGACGGTCGCCGCGCTGGAGAGACGTTCATCGAGAGCCTGCAGCTCGCCTCGCACCTCGCCAACATCGGCGATGCGCGCACCCTCGTCATCCACCCTGCGTCCACCACGCACCGCCAGCTCACCGAGGATCAGCTCGCCGGCGCCGGGGTGCGGCCCGACCTCGTCCGGATCTCCGTGGGCCTGGAGGACGTGGAGGACATCATCTGGGACCTCGACCAGGCCCTCACCCTCGCGACGGGAGCGCACCGATGAGCACGACCCCCACCGGCGACGCCTGCGCCCTTCCCGCTGCGACGGAGGCACCCAGCTGCGCGCTGCCCGCAGCCGTGGAGCCCGGCCGCACCTGGACCGGCCCCTCGCAGCCGCAGCGCTTCGGGCTGCTCCGTCGCGCGAAGTCGATCGCGATCGTCGGCGCCTCCGGCAACCCCGCCCGCGCCTCCTACTTCGTCGCGACGTACCTGCTGTCCAGCACCACGTACGAGGTGTACCTCGTGAATCCGCGGGAGACCGAGATCCTCGGACAGCCGGTGTACCCGTCGTTGAGCGCGTTGCCCGTGCAGCCGGACATCGTGGACGTGTTCCGGCGCCACGACGATCTGCCGGGCGTCGCGCGGGAGGCGATCGACAGCGGAGCGAAGACTCTCTGGCTGCAGCTGGGATCGTGGAACGAGGAGGCCGCCGCCCTGGCGGAGGCGGCCGGCCTGTCGGTCGTGATGGATCGCTGCATCAAGATCGAGCACGCCCGATTCCACGGCGGACTGCACCTCGCCGGCTTCGACACCGGGGTCATCAGCTCCCGACGTCAGCTGCTCGCGCGGTGAGCGGCGCCCGCTCCTAGACTGGCCGGATGCCCCTCATCGCACTCACCGGCGGCATCGCCTCCGGCAAGTCCACGATCGCGCGCCGCCTCGCGGAGCACGGTGCGATCATCGTCGATGCGGACGCGATCGTCCGCGATGTGCAGGCCCCGGGATCCCCGGTGCTCGAGCGGATCGCGGAGGAGTTCGGCGCCGAGATGATCGCGCCGGACGGTTCGCTCGATCGTGCGGCCCTCGGTGGGCGCGTCTTCGGGGATCCGGAGCTCCTGGGGCGCCTGAACGCGATCGTCCATCCGGCGGTGCGGGCGGAATCCCAGCGGCGCTTCACCGCGGCCTTCGCTGCCGACCCCGGCGCTGTCGTCGTGTACGACGTGCCACTGCTCGTGGAGGCACGGGTCGACGACCCCTGGGATCTCATCGTCGTCGCCCACGCCCCGGCGGCGGTCCGGCTGCGTCGGCTCGTCGCGCTGCGCGGCCTCGACGAGGACGCGGCCGCTGACCGCATCGGAGCGCAGGTCGGAGATGAGGAACGCCTTGCGATCGCGGATGTCGTGATCGACACCTCGGGAACGATGGCGGAGACGGCGGCACAGACGGATGCTCTGTGGGAGCGGCTCCGCCGCGGATGATCCTGACGGGCTGACCCGGCCCCGATGTCGGAGGGGCGGCATACGCTGGAGGTATGCAGCCCACCCGCAGTGTCCGCCCCTTCGAGGTCATCAGCGAGTACGCGCCTGCCGGTGACCAGCCGCAGGCCATCGCCGAGCTCGCCTCCCGTATCAACGCGGGGGAGACCGACATCGTGCTGCTCGGCGCCACCGGAACGGGGAAGTCGGCGACCACGGCCTGGCTGGTCGAGCAGGTGCAGCGCCCCACTCTGGTGCTCGCGCACAACAAGACGCTGGCGGCACAGCTGGCGAACGAGTTCCGCGAGCTCATGCCCAACAACGCCGTCGAGTACTTCGTCTCGTATTACGACTACTACCAGCCCGAGGCCTACGTCCCGCAGACGGACACCTTCATCGAGAAGGACTCGTCGATCAATGCCGAGGTGGAGCGGCTCCGGCACTCGACGACGAACTCGCTGCTGAGCCGCCGCGACGTGGTCGTCGTCTCCACCGTGTCCTGCATCTACGGTCTGGGTGCCCCGGAGGAGTACCTGCGGGCGATGGTGGCGCTGCAGGTAGGGGAGCGGTACGACCGTGACGCCCTCATCCGCCAGTTCATCGCGATGCAGTACAACCGCAACGACGTCGACTTCTCGCGCGGCAACTTCCGTGTGCGGGGTGACACGATCGAGATCATCCCGGTGTACGAAGAGCACGCCATCCGGATCGAACTCTTCGGTGACGAGATCGAGGCTCTCTATTCGCTGCATCCTCTGACGGGTGAGGTCATCGAGAAGCTCGATGCGGTGCCGATCTTCCCCGCCTCCCACTACGTCGCCGGGACGGACGTCATCCAGCGCTCGATCGGGACGATCGAGCACGAGCTGGAGGAGCGCCTGAAGGAGTTCGAGCGTCAGGGCAAGCTCCTCGAGGCGCAGCGGCTCCGCATGCGGACCACCTTCGACCTGGAGATGCTCCAGCAGCTCGGCTTCTGCTCCGGCATCGAGAACTACTCGCGCCACATGGACGGTCGCATGCCGGGGGAGCCGCCGCACACGCTCCTCGACTTCTTCCCGGACGACTTCCTCCTCGTCATCGACGAGTCGCACGTCACGGTGCCGCAGATCGGGGCGATGTACGAGGGCGACGCGTCGCGCAAGCGTACGCTCGTGGACCACGGGTTCCGGCTGCCGAGCGCCATGGACAACCGCCCGCTGCGCTGGGACGAGTTCAAGAACCGCGTCGGGCAGACGGTCTACCTGTCCGCGACGCCGGGCAAGTACGAGATGGGCATCGCAGACGGCGTCGTCGAGCAGATCATCCGCCCGACCGGCCTGGTCGACCCGGAGATCATCGTCAAGCCGTCGAAGGGGCAGATCGACGACCTGCTGGAGGAGATCCGGCTGCGGGTGGAACGCGACGAACGCGTCCTCGTGACGACCCTCACGAAGAAGATGGCCGAGGAGCTGACCGACTTCCTCGGTGAGCACGGCGTGCGAGTGCGCTATCTGCACTCCGACGTCGATACGCTGCGCCGTGTCGAACTGCTCAGCGAGCTCCGTGCCGGCGTCTACGACGTACTCGTGGGCATCAACCTGCTCCGCGAGGGGCTCGACCTCCCGGAGGTCTCGCTCGTCGCGATCCTCGACGCGGACAAGGAGGGCTTCCTCCGTTCCGGCACCTCGCTCATCCAGACCATCGGGCGCGCGGCCCGCAACGTGTCGGGCGAAGTGCACATGTACGCCGACAACATGACCGACTCCATGGCCAAGGCGATCGAGGAGACCGATCGGCGGCGTGAGAAGCAGATCGCATACAACAAGGAGCACGGCATCGATCCGCAGCCGCTGCGCAAGCGCATCGCCGACATCACCGAGGTGCTGGCGCGCGAGGGGCAGGACACGGCGGAGCTGATGTCGGGTCGCGGTCGTGCGTCGGGCAAGGGCAAGTCGCCGACGCCCAACCTGCGTCGTACCGGAATCGCCGCCGAGGGGGCGCAGCAGTTGGAGGCGACCATCCAGGATCTCACGGATCAGATGCTCGCTGCCGCCGCGGAGCTGAAGTTCGAGCTGGCGGGGCGCCTGCGGGACGAGGTGCAGGACCTGAAGAAGGAGCTCCGGTCGATGGAGCGTGCCGGACACGCCTGACGGGAGTCACGATGGAAGCCGCAGGGGAGGAGCTCGCCGATCGGATCAGGGCATTGCTCGGCGCGGACACGTCGATCGAGGAACGGCGGATGTTCGGCACCCGGGCTTTTCTCGATGAGGGGCGGATCCTCGTCGGAGCCCGCAAGGACGGCACCCTCCTGGTGCGCGTGGACGAGGAGAACGGTGCGGTCGCTGTGACGCAGCCCGGGGCGTCCCGTGCGGTGATGGGGTCTCGCACGATGGGGTCCGGGTGGATCGATGTCGTCGCATCGGCGATCGCGGACGACGCCGCGCTGATGACCTGGATCGACATCGCCCGCGAGTCCGTCGGAGCGGCCGCCGCGGAGGACGACCGCTAGGGGCGGTGCTCAGGGGCAGTGGACCAGCGTCTTCGGGCCGGATCGGTCGATCTCATGCTCCGTCATCGGCGCCCCGCAGAGCGGACAGGCGCGTTCGGCGCGCTCTGCGGCACTCGGCGGCGGGGTCTTCTCGTACGGACCGACCGAGGCGGGACCCGCGAGGCGCACGAGGTTGGTGTTCACCCAGGTGTACAGGCCCCCTGCCTCGCGGATGCGGGTGCGAAGCGGGGGCCGGCTGGAGTCGCGTGACATGTTCATTAGTGTACTAATGATTCGTGCAGATGTATAGTCGTGGTCGTGACCGACACCGACGATCTACTCCGACTCGAGAATCAGCTGTGCTTCGCCGTGGTCACGGCGGCGCGGAACGTCGTGGCGATCTATCGGCCGATCCTCGAACCGCTCGGGCTCACGCATCCCCAATACCTCGTGATGCTCGCGCTGTGGGAGCGCGCACCGCGGACGCTGAACGACCTCGCCGCCGACCTCGCCCTGGAGCCGGCTACGGCGTCCCCTCTGGTCAAGCGCCTCGAGGCCGACGGCCTCGTGGTGCGCCAGCGCAGCAGCGAGGATGAGCGTCGTCTCGAGATCACGCTCACCGACGCCGGTGCCGCGCTGCGGGCGCGTGCGGTCGACGTGCCGCGCCAGGTGATGGCGGCGGTCGGGATGGGGATCGGCGACATCGCCGCCCTGCGAGACGGCCTCGGCGCATTCGCGGGACGCCGTCCCGAGCACGCCTGACCCCCACGTTGGGCGTTCTCGGAGCCGATGTCCGTGGCCCCTCGTAGACTTGACCGGTGCCCATCGTCCCCGTTGCTTCCCCAGGAAAACTCAGTGTCCGCGGCGCCCGCGTCCACAATCTCAAGAACGTCGACATCGACATCCCCCGCGACTCTCTGGTGGTCTTCACCGGCCTGTCCGGGTCGGGTAAATCGAGTCTCGCCTTCGACACGATCTTCGCCGAGGGGCAGCGCCGGTACGTCGAATCGCTGAGCGCGTACGCGCGCCAGTTCCTCGGCCAGGTCGATCGGCCGGACGTCGACTTCATCGAGGGCCTGAGCCCGGCCGTCTCGATCGACCAGAAGTCGACCAACCGCAACCCGCGGTCGACCGTCGGCACGATCACCGAAATCTACGACTACATGCGTCTGCTCTGGGCGCGCATCGGCATCCCGCACTGCCCCGTCTGCGGTGAGAAGATCCAGCGCCAGACGGTGCAGCAGATCGCCGACCAGTTGATGGAGCTTCCGGAGCGCACCCGCTATCAGGTCGTCGCGCCGATCGTCTCCCAGAAGAAGGGCGAGTTCGTCGACCTCTTCCGTGAGCTCGGTGCGAAGGGGTACTCGCGGGCCATCGTCGATGGCGAACTGATCCAGCTCGCCGAACCGCCCACGCTGAAGAAGAGCTACAAGCATGACATCGCGGTGGTCGTCGACCGCCTCGTCGCGTCCCCCGACATCCTCGGGCGCATCACCGACTCGGTGGAGACCGCGCTCGGGCTCGCCGGCGGCGTCGTGCAGATCAACTACGTGGACGGCGAGGGCGACGACGCCTGGCAGACGTTCTCCGAGAAGCTGGCGTGCCCCAACGGGCACCCGCTCACCCTCACCGAGATCGAGCCCCGCACGTTCTCGTTCAACGCACCCTTCGGCGCATGCCCGGCCTGTTCCGGTCTCGGCACGCGCATGTCCGTCGACGTCGACCTCATGCTCGGCGACGAGGACCTCTCGATCCGCGAGGGCGTCATCATCCCGTGGACCACACAGGGCAAGGGGCTCTTCCAGTACTACGAGCGGTTGCTCGAAGGCCTCTCGCGAGACCTGGACTTCTCCCTCGACACCCCGTGGCGGGACCTGCACTCCGACGTGAAGGAGGCAGTGCTGCGCGGTGAGAACTACAAGGTCACCGTCAAGTGGAAGAACCGCTACGGGCGCGAGATGCGGTACGCGTCGGGATTCGAGGGCGTCGTGCCCTACATCGAGCGGCAGTACCTTCAGGCCGAATCCGACACGCAGCGCAGCCGCTGGGGCGAGTATCTCCGTGAGGTTCCCTGCCCGGTCTGCGACGGCGACCGGCTGAAGCCCGAGGTGCTGGCCGTGCAGGTGCACGGGCACTCCATCGCCGAGGTCTCGCACCTCAGTCTCGCCGACGCCCGCGCGTTCATGGAGAAGCTACAGCTCACGGACCGTGAGGCCAAGATCGCCGCACAGGTGCTCCGTGAGATCCGACTGCGTCTCGACTTCCTCCTTCAGGTGGGTCTTTCGTACCTCAACCTGAGCCGCTCGGCGGGTTCCCTCTCGGGCGGTGAAGCGCAGCGGATCCGCCTCGCCACCCAGATCGGCTCCGGCCTGACGGGCGTGCTGTACGTTCTCGACGAGCCGTCGATCGGGCTCCACCAGCGCGACAACCGCCGGCTCATCGAGACGCTGCTCACGCTGCGCGATCTCGGGAACACGCTCATCGTCGTCGAGCACGACGAAGAGACGATCGAGGCCGCCGACTGGGTGGTCGACATCGGCCCGGGGGCGGGCGTCAACGGCGGCGCGGTGGTCCACTCGGGCCCGTACTCCGCTCTCCTCGGCGACACTGACTCGATGACCGGCGACTACCTCTCGGGTCGTCGGGCCATCCCGATGCCGGAGAAGCGTCGCAAGATCGACAAGAAGCGCATGCTGAGCGTCGTGGGCGCACGCGCCAACAACCTCCGCAACGTCACCGCCGACTTCCCCCTCGGGGTGCTCACCGCGGTCACCGGCGTCAGCGGGTCGGGCAAGTCGTCCCTCGTGAACGACATCCTGTACCAGGTGCTCGCCTCGCGGCTGAACGGGGCGCGGACGGTGCCGGGCAAGCACACCCGCGTGACCGGGCTCGACAATCTCGACAAGGTCGTGCACGTCGACCAGGCGCCGATCGGGCGCACGCCGCGGTCCAACCCGGCGACCTACACCGGCGTGTTCGACCGCATCCGCACGCTGTTCAGCGAGACTCCCGAAGCCAAGGTCCGCGGCTACCAGCCCGGGCGCTTCAGCTTCAACGTCAAGGGCGGACGCTGCGAGGCGTGCTCCGGCGACGGCACGATCAAGATCGAGATGAACTTCCTGCCCGATGTGTACGTGGACTGCGAGGTCTGCCACGGGAAGCGCTACAACCGCGACACCCTGGCCGTGCACTACAAGGGCAAGAACATCGCCGAGGTGCTCGAGATGCCGATCGAGGAGGCAGCCGAGTTCTTCGAGCCGATCCAGGCCATCCACCGGTACATGAAGACGCTGGTCGACGTCGGGCTGGGATATGTGCGCCTCGGCCAGTCGGCGACCACGCTCTCCGGCGGTGAGGCGCAGCGCGTGAAGCTCGCGACGGAGCTGCAGCGCCGGAGCAACGGGCGCAGCATCTACGTGCTCGACGAGCCGACGACGGGCCTCCACTTCGAGGATGTGCGCAAGCTGCTCGAGGTGCTCAACGGTCTGGTGGACAAGGGCAACACGGTGATCGTCATCGAGCACAACCTCGACGTGATCAAGTCGGCCGACTGGGTCATCGACCTGGGTCCGGAGGGCGGCTCGGGCGGAGGCACGATCGTCGCCACCGGCACGCCGGAGCAGATCGCGCGCGTCGAGGAGAGCCACACCGGCCAGTTCCTCGCCGAGATCCTGGGTGAGGGGCGCTCTGCGCGGAAGGCCAGCTGATGGCCGACGTCCTGCCGTACAAGCCTCGGGCGGGCGAGATCCCGACCGACCCGGGGGTGTACCGGTTCCGCGACGCCAACGGCCGGGTCCTCTACGTGGGAAAGGCCAAGAACCTCCGGCAACGGCTGTCGAACTACTTCGCTCCGCTGCGGACGCTGCACGAGCGTACCCGGCGCATGGTGACGACGGCCGCGTCGGTGGAGTGGACGGTCGTTCCGACGGACGTGGACTCGCTGCAACTCGAGTACATGTGGATCAAGGAGTTCGATCCGCCGTTCAACGTGAAGTATCGGGACGACAAGTCGTACCCGTTCATGGCGGTGACGCTGGGGGATGAAGCCCCGCGGGTGCTGGTCACCCGCAACCGGAAGATCCCGGGCGCTCGCTACTTCGGGCCGTACCCGAAGGTGTGGGCGGTGCACGAGACCATCGACCTGATGATCAAGGCGTTCCCGATCCGCACGTGCAGCGACGCGAGCTACAAGCGGGCGATGCAGACGGGACGCCCCTGCTTCCCCGGACAGATCGGCAAGTGCGGTGGCCCGTGCTCCATGACGGTGTCGATCGAGGAGCACCGGGCGATGGTCGACGACTTCGTCGCGTTCATGGCCGGCGGAGACGAGCGGTTCACCCGTGAGCTGACCACTCGGATGCTCGCGGCCTCCGCGGCGATGGACTACGAGGCGGCGGCGAAGTACCGCGACAAGCTGTCGGCGATCGAGGCCGTCCTCGGCAAGAGTGCTCTGGTCCTCCCGGCGGACGAGGACGCCGACCTGTTCGGCATCGCCGAGGACGAACTCGCCGCGGCGGTCCAGCACTTCGTCATCCGCGGCGGCCGTGTGCGCGGCGTCCGGGCGCTGACGATCGAGAAGGAGATCGACATCACGGGCGGAGACCTCGTCGAGCAGGTCCTCCAACAGGCCTACGGCGAGGAGCAGGATGTGCCGCGTCGCATCCTCGTGCCCGTGCTCCCCGACGACGCGTCCGAGCTGGAGGTCTGGCTGCGGGAGCGTCGGGGCCGGAAGGTGGAGATCGCGGTCGCCCAGCGCGGACAGCGCGCCGACCTGATGCGCACGGCGACGCTGAACGCCCAGCAGGCGCTGATCCGACACAAGACCCGTCGGACGAGCGACTACGTCGCGCGGACGCAGGCCCTCACCGACCTCCAGGAAGCGCTCGGCATGGATGAGGCCCCGCTCCGGATCGAGTGCTTCGACATCTCGCACCTCGGGGGCACCAACGTCGTGGCCTCCATGGTCGTGTTCGAGGACGGGCTCCCGCGGAAGGACCAGTACCGCACCTTCAACATCGCCGAGACCACGGACGACACCGATTCGATGTACCAGGTCCTGCGGCGTCGGCTGGCCTACCTCGACCGTCCGGAGGAGCAGGAGACGATCGACCCGACCACCGAGGAGGTCGTCGCGGAGGATGTCGGCGAGGCCGGCGTGCGACGCAAGCCCCGCTTCGCGTACCCGCCGCAGCTGCTGCTCGTGGACGGCGGCAAGCCGCAGGTGGAGGCTGCCGCGCGGGCCCTCCGCGACGCCGGGCACGCGGAGATCGCCGTCTGCGGCATCGCCAAGCGGCTGGAGGAGATCTGGCTGCCGGGAGACGACTTCCCGGTCATCCTGCCGCGGACCAGTGAGTCCCTGTACCTGCTCCAGCGTCTTCGTGACGAGGCGCACCGGTTCGCCATCGTCCATCAGCGGAAGAAGCGCAAGAAGGACATCACGACGATCCTGGCTGAGGTGCCGGGGCTGGGGGCCTCGCGGATCAAGGTCCTGCTCAAGCACTTCGGCTCGGTGACCGCCTTGCGTGCCGCGGATGCGGAGCAGATCCAGGAGGTGCCGGGGATCGGTCCCGTGCTGGCGCAGAACATCCATACGCACCTCTCCACTCGGTAGGCTGGGAGGCCGAGGGGGAGAAGGAGCAGTGAGTCATGTCTGACGGGGAGAAGGGCGAGTTCCTCATCGTCACGGGAATGTCCGGCGCGGGTCGGACGACGGTGGCGAATGCGCTGGAGGATCTCGGCTGGTACGTCGTCGACAACCTGCCGCCGCAGATCCTGCGCCCGCTGCTCGACCTCACCGGCATGGGCGGCGACTCGTTGCCCAAGGTCGCGGCGGTCGTCGACGTGCGCGGTCGCAATCTGTTCGATGATTTCCCCGGCGTCGCCCGTGTCCTGCGTACGCGCGGCTCCATCCGAGTGCTCTTCCTCGACGCCTCGGACGACGTCCTCGTCCGCCGCTTCGAGGCGGTGCGCCGTCCGCACCCGCTGCAGGGTGACGGAACCCTGCTCGACGGCATCCGCACGGAGCGCACGCGGCTGGCCCCCATCCGCGAGGCCGCGGATCTCGTGATCGACACGTCGTCGCTGAACATCCACCAGCTGGCGACGAAGGTGTCCGACATCTTCTCGGAGGAAGGGGAGGCGCGCCACCGCGTCACGCTCCTCAGCTTCGGCTTCAAGTACGGGCTGCCCACCGATGTCGACGTCGTCGCCGACATGCGCTTCCTCCCGAACCCGTACTGGAACGAGGATCTCCGCGGCCTCACGGGTCAGGACGAGACCGTGCGCGAGTACGTGCTCTCGCGCGACGGCGCGGAGGAGTTCCTCGATGCGTACGCGAAGGCGCTGGTGCCGGTGCTCGAGGGCTATCAGCGCGAGAACAAGAGCCACTCCACGATCGCCATCGGGTGCACGGGCGGCAAGCACCGCTCCGTCGCGATGTCGGAGGAGCTCGCCCGCCGGCTGGCGGCGATCCCGGGTGTCGCGGTGAACATCCGCCACCGGGACCTCGGCAGGGAATAGGCCCCCGAGCGAGTAAGCTGGAGGTTTGCGTCGCGACCCGGCGCGTGAACGTGAAGGAGTCTCGTGGCACTAACCACCGACGTCAAGGCTGAGCTCGTCAGCATCCGCAATGCACCCCCGACGGTGCGCGTCGCTGAGGTGACAGCCATCCTCCGGTTCGCCGGTGGTCTGCACTCCATCGCGGGCCGCGTGGCTGTGGAGGCGGAGGTCGATGCCGAGACGCTCGCCCGCCGTGTGGCGCGCGACCTCGCCGAGATCTACGGCGTCCGTCCGGAGATCGCCCAGGTGCAGTCGAGCACCGCGAACGACGGCGCGCGGTGGGCCGTGCGCGTCATCGCGCAGGGGGAGACGCTGGCACGCCAGACGGGCCTGCTCGATCAGCGCCGCCGTCCCGTCCGTGGCCTGCCGAACCGCCTCACCACGGGCTCCCGTGCGGAGGTCGCCGGCCTTTGGCGCGGGGCTTTCCTCGCCGCGGGTACGCTCAGTGAGCCGGGCCGCTCCGCCATGCTCGAGGTCGCCTGCCCGTCGTCGGAGGCCGCCATGGCGCTCGTGGGCGCCGCTCACCGGCTCGGTGTCGCCGCGAAGGCGCGCGAGGTCCGTGGCCTGCCCCGCGTCGTCGTGCGCGAGGGTGAGGCGATCCGCACCATCCTCAGTGAGATGGGGGCACAGCGGACGGCCGTCGCGTGGGAGGAGCTCCGCCAGCGCCGTGAGGTGCGCGCGGGCGTGAACCGTCTGGTGAACTTCGACGACGCCAACCTCCGCCGCTCCGCGCAGGCCGCCGTGGCCGCGTGCGCCCGGGTCGAGCGTGCGTTGGAGATCCTGGCCGACGAGGTGCCCGACCATCTCCGCGTCGCCGGGGAGCTGCGGTTGGCGCACCGTGACGCGAGCCTCGACGAGCTGGGCCACCACGCCGACCCGCCGCTGACCAAGGACGCCGTGGCCGGACGCATCCGGCGCCTGCTCGCGATGGCCGACAAGCGGGCCCAGCAGGAGGGCATCCCGGGAACCGAGGCCGCGGTCCCGGCGGGACTCGACGTCTGACGGTATGCCGTCATGGCGGATCGCAGCCGCGGCCGCCGACGTGTCAACCCCCGGAAGGATCCGGACACCGGGTGCGTTGTCGTCAGTAGGATGAAAGTCGTCCGCTCTCCGTCGCACATCGGCGACGCGGAGCATCGGCAAGCGCCGCGGCGCGGCGCGGATTGGATGAAAGCGATATGGCCACCTACACGCTCCCCGACCTTCCCTACGACTTCGCCGCTCTCGAGCCGCACATCAGCGGCAAGATCATGGAGCTGCATCACGACAAGCACCACGCGACCTACGTCGCAGGCGCCAACACCGCCCTCGAGCAGCTCGCGGAGGCCCGCGAGAGCGGCAACCTCGCGAACGTGAACAAGCTCGAGAAGGACCTCGCGTTCAACCTCGGCGGACACGTCAACCACTCGATCTTCTGGACCAACCTCTCGCCGAACGGCGGCGGCCAGCCCGAGGGCGAGCTCAAGGCGGCCATCGACGAGTACTTCGGCTCCTTCGAGAAGTTCCAGGCGCACTTCACCGCCGCCGCCACCGGCATCCAAGGCTCCGGCTGGGCCGTGCTGAGCTGGGACTCGATCGGCTCGCGCCTGATCATCCAGCAGCTGTTCGACCAGCAGTCCAACACGGCGCAGGGCACGATCCCGCTGTTCCAGCTGGACATGTGGGAGCACGCCTTCTACCTGGACTACCTCAACGTGAAGGCCGACTACGTCAAGGCCGCCTGGAACATCGCGAACTGGGAGAACGTCGCCCAGCGGTTCGAGGTGGCCCGCGAGAAGACGAACGGCCTGCTGGTACTGTCGTAATCGGGTCGCGTCCCGGCGGGCCCACGGCTCGTCGGGGCGCCATCTCAGCCAAAAAACCCGCGCATGGCGCACGCTCGACGGCGGCGCTCGGCGCATGAGAAACAGGGAGACCTGAGTGTCTGTCAAGATCGGTATCAACGGCTTCGGCCGCATCGGACGCAACTACTTCCGCGCAGCTCTCGCGCAGGGAGCAGACCTTGAGATCGTCGCGGTCAACGACCTCACCGACAACAAGACCCTGGCACACCTGCTGAAGTACGACTCGGTCAGCGGCGTCCTCGACGCCGAGATCACGTACGACGACGACAGCATCACCGTCGACGGCAAGGAGATCAAGGCCTTCGCAGAGCGTGACCCCGCCAACCTCCCGTGGGGCGAGCTGGGCGTGGACATCGTCATCGAGTCCACCGGCTTCTTCACCAACGCCGACGCCGCGCGCAAGCACATCGACGCCGGTGCGAAGAAGGTCCTCATCTCGGCTCCGGCCACGGGTGACGACCGCACGATCGTCATGGGCGTGAACGAGGAGACGTACAACCCGGAGACGGACCACATCATCTCCAACGCCTCCTGCACCACCAACTGCCTCGCTCCGCTGGCCAAGGTGTTCAACGACGCCTTCGGCATCGACCGCGGCTTCATGATGACCGCTCACGCGTACACCGCCGACCAGAACCTGCAGGACGGCCCGCACAAGGACCTCCGCCGCGCCCGCGCCGCCGCGATCAACATCACGCCGGCCTCGACGGGTGCCGCGAAGGCCATCGGCCTCGTGCTCCCGGAGCTGAACGGCAAGCTCAGCGGCTCCTCCTACCGCGTCCCGGTTCCCACGGGCTCGATCGTCGACCTCACCCTCATCACGGACCGCGAGAACCTCACGGTGGACGAGGTCAACGAGGCCTACAAGAAGGCTGCGGCCGAGGGCCGTCTGGCCGGGTACCTGCAGTACAACGAGGACCCGATCGTGTCGAGCGACATTGTGCACAACCCGCACTCGTCGATCTTCGACTCGACGCTCACCAACGTCAGCGGCAACCTGATCAAGGTCTCGAGCTGGTACGACAACGAGTGGGGCTACTCCAACCGTCTCGTCGACCTGACCGAGTACGTCGCCGAGCGCATCTGAGCTCCGACACATGACTCTGCGCACCCTGGACTCACTGGGTTCGCTCGAGGGCAAGCGCGTCATCGTCCGTTGTGATCTGAACGTCCCCCTGCGGGACGGGGTCATCACGGACGATGGCCGTGTCCGCGCCTCGCTGCCGACCCTGAAGACTCTCATCGACGCGGGCGCCCGCGTTGTCGTCTGCTCGCACCTCGGTCGCCCGGACGGCGCGCCCGACCCGCAGTACAGCCTGGAGCCGGTCGCGCAGCGACTGTCCGAGCTGCTCGGCGCACCGGTCGCCTTCGCCGGCGACACGGTCGGCGAGGCCGCGAAGGACGCCGTGGCGTCCCTCGAGAACGGCCAGGTTGTCGTGATCGAGAACCTCCGGTTCAACCCGGGGGAGACCTCGAAGGACGACGCAGAGCGCGGTGCCTTCGCGGCGCAGCTGGCCGAGCTGGGTGACGTGCTCGTCTCCGACGGCTTCGGCGTCGTGCACCGCAAGCAGGCGAGCGTCTACGACCTCGCGAAGCTGCTGCCCTCGGCGGCCGGCCTCCTGATCGCGACCGAGCTCGACGTGCTCGACCGCCTGACGGAGAACCCGGAGCGTCCGTACGCGGTGGTGCTCGGTGGGTCCAAGGTGAGCGACAAGCTCGGAGTCATCTCCCACCTGCTGCCGCGGGTGGACCGCATCCTCGTCGGCGGCGGCATGCTCTTCACCTTCCTGAAGGCGCAGGGTCATGCCGTCGCGTCGAGCCTCCTCGAGGAGGACCAACTCGACACCGTCCGGGGCTACATCGCCGAGGCGGCCGAGCGCGGCGTGGAGCTCGTGCTCCCCACCGACGTGGTGGTCGCCGCGTCCTTCGGCGCCGACGCGGACCACCAGGTGGCCGCCGCGGACGCGATCGAGGAGACGGCGTTCGGCTCGTCGGGCATCGGCCTGGACATCGGGCCGGAGACCGCCGCGCGCTTCGCCGAGGTCATCCGCGGATCGAAGACGGTGTTCTGGAACGGCCCGATGGGCGTGTTCGAGTTCCCGGCGTTCGCTGCGGGCACCAAGGCGGTCGCGCAGGCGCTGACCGAGGTCGACGGCCTGAGCGTCGTCGGCGGCGGCGACTCCGCCGCAGCCGTCCGCCAGCTGGGATTCACCGACGACCAGTTCGGGCACATCTCGACCGGCGGCGGCGCATCCCTCGAATTCCTCGAGGGCAAGAAACTACCTGGGCTGGAGGTCCTCGGATGGGCGTGAGCTCCCGTACCCCGCTGATCGCGGGCAACTGGAAGATGAACCTGGACCACCTGCAGGCGGTGGCGTTCGTGCAGAAGCTGCACTGGACGCTGAAGGACGCCAAGCACGAGGACGGATCGGTCGAGGTGGCGGTGTTCCCGCCCTTCACGGACATCCGCAGCGTGCAGACGCTGATCGATGCGGACAAGATCCCGTTCGCGTTCGGTGCGCAGGACCTCTCGGCGCACGACTCCGGTGCGTACACCGGCGAGATCTCCGGGGCGTTCCTGGCGAAGCTCGACGCGAAGTACGTCATCATCGGACACTCCGAGCGTCGCGAGTACCACGCGGAGTCCGACGAGATCGTGGCCGGCAAGGTGAAGGCCGCGCTCAAGCACGGGCTGGTCCCGGTCATCTGCGTCGGCGAGACGGCGGAGGACCTGGAGAAGTTCGGGGCCAGCGCTGTTCCGGCCGGTCAGCTCGAGGCCGCGCTGGAAGGCGTCTCGCCGTCGGCCGACATCGTCGTGGCGTACGAGCCGGTCTGGGCCATCGGCTCCGGACAGGCGGCCACTCCGCAGCAGGCGCAGGATGTCTGCGCGGCGCTCCGCGGCGTGATCGCGAAGGTCCTCGGTGACGACGCGGCCGCCCGCACCCGCATCCTCTACGGCGGCTCGGTGAAGGCGGCGAACATCGCCAGCTTCATGCGCGAGCCCGATGTGGACGGTGCCCTGGTCGGCGGCGCGAGCCTCGTCGTCGACGAGTTCGCGGCGATCATCCGCTTCGAGAAGCACGTCGGCGTGTGAGTGCGGCGGGGCTTCGGCCCCGCTGCACCGTATACTTGACCGTTACGGGGGCGCTCCGGCCCCAGCGAAAGGCTCTTTCCGTGGCAATTCTCGAGTTCGTCCTGCAGGTCGTGCTGGGTATCACCAGCGTCCTGCTGACTCTCCTCATCCTCTTGCACAAGGGTCGCGGTGGCGGCCTCTCCGACATGTTCGGCGGTGGCATGACCACTGCGGTGGGCTCCTCCGGTCTCGCGGAGCGGAACCTCAACCGCTTCACCGTCGTCCTGGCGCTCACGTGGTTCGTCGCCATCGTGGCGCTCGGCCTCATCACGAAGTTCGAGGTGATCTGATGGCTACCGGTGGAAACGCCATTCGCGGTACCCGTGTCGGTTCCGGTCCCATGGGGGAGCAGGACCACGGCTACCACGCCGACCGCATCGCGGTGTCGTACTGGGACGGCCTCGGCAACGAGACGGTGCGCTACTTCGCCGCCGGTCTCCCAGAGGAGGAGATCCCCGAGATCATCGACCACCCGCAGTCGGGTCTCCCGGCCGGGCGCGACAAGGAGAACCCTCCTGCCGTCGCCAAGGCGGAGCCCTACAAGACGCACCTCGCCTACGTGAAGGAGCGCCGCACCGACGAAGAGGCCGTGCAGCTTCTCGAGGACGCGCTCACGCAGCTGCGCGAGCGTCGCGGACAGTAGTCCCGCAGACGTTGAAGAAGCCGCCGTGGCGACCACGGCGGCTTCTTCCGTCTCAGCGGCAGCCCGCGGCCGCGTCGATGTAGTTCTGCGGCGGGTAGCCGTAGGCCCAGACGCCGTTCGCGTCATCGGTGAAGCCCATGCTGATCGCCCAGGCCGTCGCCCACTTCTCGATGCTGTCCTGCGTCGACGAGTCGTACATGTCCTGGCACTTCACGCTGATGGCGTGCCCCACCTCGTGTGCGACGAGCGCCCTGCTGCGTTCCGCGGGCCACTGCTCCGCGACCGAGTTCGACAGCTCGATGACCGCGCGTCCCGGCTCGTCCCACCACCAGGTGGTGTAGCCGCCCATGCTGCCGTTGTACCCGGCGCCGTTCACCACGGGCGCCCAGTCGAACTCCAGCAGCACGCCGGGGGCGAGTGAGCGGGCGAAGGCCTCGATCTCCAGCCGCGCGCCGCGGAGAGGGCCGGCCTTCTCCGCCAGTTCCGCGTTCTCGGCGGAGATCACCTGGACGGCGGCCGTTTGCAGGGCCGCGTAGGTGGTCGCGGCCGCGTCGTCGACTTCCGTGACCGCGAGCGCGTCCGCGGCGGCGTCGCGTAGGGCGATGACGGCGGCGTTGCGGGTCGAGGGGTGCGCCTTCTCGAAAGCGCCGGCCGCCTGTCCGGCCGCGTTGATCACGGCCACGCCGCTCTCGCGCACGGCGTCCAGACCGTCGGAGGCCTGCACGGACGCCGTCGTCGTGCGCTGCTCGATCTCCTCGAGGAGGGACTGATCCTCTTGCAGCCGGGCCGTCGCGGGGAAGAGCTCCCAGAACCACGCGGGTTTGGCGTCGGGCTGCGGGCGCTCCGCAGCGAGGACCTCCTCGGCTTCCGCGCCGATGCCTTCGCCGTCGGCCACGGCGGCGTCCAGGGCATCCCAGACGTCCGCGCCCACGGAGATGCCCGGGGTTCCGGTGTCGATGATGACGTGTCCCGCGTCCGTCGCTGCGATGAGCTCCGTCGTGCGGTGCCGGAGCTCGCTCTGGTGGTTCGTGACCGATCGGGCCGCGTCGGCCACGCGCGCGGCGGCCTCGTCGTACCCCTGATTCGCGGTGAGCTGGGTGACGGCGAATCCCGTTCCCGCTGCCGCCACCGCGACGATGACGGCGAGCAGGACTCCGAGCGGCCGGCGGTTCCGCGGTCGCGCAGGGATCGCGGGGCCGGAGGAGAAGGCGGACGGCAGTCGATGCCCGCCGGGCGAGGGGGCCTCCGTGACGACCGCGACGTCCGGCGGGGGGAGGGCGGTCACGGGGCGCTCATCTCGGCAGGGCCTTCCGGTCGGGAGGTGGTCCTGTCAGCGTAGGCGACGGCGGACGCCTGCACACGCACTGACGTTCGGAAGGAGCGAGGAGAGTGGAGGGGGTGACGGGAATCGAACCCGCGCAATCAGTTTGGAAGACTGAGACTCTACCATTGAGCTACACCCCCGGAACCGGAGTCCGGACTCCAACGATCATAGCGGACGGTCGGGCGTGCTCCCGTCCGTTAGACTCGGTGGGGCTGAATCTGCGTGCGGATTCCCCGGGGCGTAGCTCAGCTTGGTAGAGCGCCCGCTTTGGGAGCGGGAGGTCGCAGGTTCAACTCCTGTCGCCCCGACTCGACCCTCGACCTTTCAGCCGCGTTCCGCGCGGAAACCACAAGGAGAACACACCAGCATGGCGAACAGCACCGTCGAGAAGCTGACCCCGACCCGGGTCAAGCTCACCATCACGGTCACCCCGGACGACCTCAAGCCGAGCATCGCGCACGCCTATGAGCACATCGCGCAGGACGTCCAGATCCCCGGCTTCCGCAAGGGCAAGGTGCCCGCTCCGATCATCGACCAGCGCATCGGCCGCGGCGCCGTCATCGAGCACGCCGTGAACGAGGGCCTGGACAAGTTCTTCCGCGAGGCGACGGCCGAGCACAAGCTGCGCATCGTCGGCCGTCCGTCCGCCGAGATCACCCAGTGGCCGAACGAGAAGGACTTCTCGGGCGACCTGCTCGTCGACGTCGAGGTCGACGTGCGCCCCGAGATCGAGCTCCCCGACTACGACGGCATCACCCTCGAGGTCGACGCCGTGGAGGCCGACGAGGCCGCCCTCGACGCCGAGCTGGACAACATGCGCGCCCGCTTCGGCACGCTGATCCCCGTCGACCGCCCCGCGGCGAAGGGCGACTTCGTCGAGCTCGACCTCGTCGCGACCATCGACGGTGCCGAGATCGACCGTGCGGAGGGCGTCTCGTACGAGATCGGTTCCGGCGAGCTGCTCGAAGGCATCGACGACGCGATCGAGTCGCTGACCGCCGGTGAGGACACGACTTTCCGCTCGGCCCTCGTCGGCGGCGACCACGCCGGCAAGGAGGCGGAGGTCTCCGTCACCGTCAAGGCCGTCAAGGAGCGCGAGCTTCCCGAGGCCGACGACGAGTTCGCGCAGATCGCGAGCGAGTTCGACACCATCGCCGAGCTCCGCGACAGCCTGCGTGAGCGGGTCGCACAGCAGGGCGTCTTCACGCAGGGCTCCGCCGCGCGCGACAAGCTCGTCGAGACGCTGCTCGAGCAGATCGAGATCCCGGTGCCGCCGCAGCTCATCGAGGACGAGGTGCACAACCACCTCGAGGGTGAGGGTCGTCTCGAGGACGACGTGCACCGCGCCGAGGTGACCGAGGCCAGCGAGAAGCAGTTCCGCACCCAGGTGCTGCTCGACACGATCGCCGAGCAGGCCGACGTGCAGGTGTCGCAGGAGGAGCTCTCGCAGTACCTCATCCAGTCCGCCGCGCAGTACGGCATGGCGCCGCAGGAGTTCGTCGAGGCGCTGCAGTCCTCGAACCAGCTCCCCGCGCTGGTCGGCGAGGTCGCGCGCAACAAGGCGCTCGCGATCGCGCTGGGCAAGGTCAAGGTCGTGGACACGAACGGCAAGGCCGTCGACCTCTCCGACTTCGTCGTGACCGACGACGAGGCCGAGGCCGAGACGGAGACCGCTGCCGAGGCCGAGGAGAAGCCGGCCGCGAAGAAGAAGGCTCCGGCCAAGAAGGCGGCCGCCAAGAAGGACGCCGACGCGGACGAGAAGCCCGCCGCGGAGAAGAAGCCCGCGGCCAAGAAGCCGGCGGCGAAGAAGGCTCCGGCCAAGAAGGACGCCGACAAGGCCGAGTGATCGACAGGATCGGATGAAGAGGGCGGATGCTGCGGCATCCGCCCTCTTTCTCATCGAGGGAAGGGCGACGAGATGACCAGCTGGGATGAGCGCATCGACCAGGTGTGGGCGGAGGCCTCCGGAGAGGAGGTCGGCGAGGAGACGATCGCGCGCATCGACGCTCTCGCGGCCGAGCGGGGCGCGGACGACGCGCGCGCCGAGTTCGAGCGGGCCGGTGCCCGTGACTCCGCGGGACGCCCGGCAGAAGCCGTCGAGCTCTATCGTCGAGCGCTGGCACTCGGCCTCGATGAGGAGCACCGGCCGCAGTGCGTGATCCAGCTGGCGAGCTCGCTGCGCAACCTGGGCGAGTACGACGAGGCGTTGCGGGTGATCCGCGCCGAGGAGGAACGGTCAGCGGACGGCCCGTATCGCGACGCGGTCGCGGTCGTGCACGCGCTCATCCTCGCCAGCGCCGGGCGACCGGCGCAGGGCCTGTCGGTCGCCATCCTCGCCCTCGTCCCTCACCTCCCGCGCTACCACCGGTCGATGACCGCCTACGCCCACGAGATCGCGGGCGCCGACACCTGATATGCCGACGGCGAACACGACCTGGGTGCCGTGCGCGCGCCGGTAGATTCGAATCACTGAAACACGGAAGCAGGAGCTGACATGGCTGAACCCCTCGTCGCGACAAGCGTCTTCGACAGGTTGCTGAAGGACCGCATCATCTGGCTCGGCTCGGAGGTGCGAGACGACAACGCCAACGAGATCTGCGCGAAGATCCTCCTTCTCGCCGCCGAAGACTCCGAGAAGGACATCTACCTCTATATCAACTCGCCCGGCGGCTCTATCACCGCAGGCATGGCGATCTACGACACGATGCAGTTCGTGCCGAACGACATCGTCACCGTGGGCATCGGCATGGCCGCGTCCATGGGTCAGCTGCTGCTGACCAGCGGCACCAAGGGCAAGCGGTACATCACGCCGAACGCCCGTGTGCTGCTGCACCAGCCGCACGGCGGCTTCGGCGGCACGGCGAGCGACATCCAGACCCAGGCGCAGCTCATCCTGTCGATGAAGAAGCGTCTCGCCGAGATCACCGCGTCGCAGACCGGCAAGCCCGTCGAGCAGATCAACGCCGACGGTGACCGCGACCGCTGGTTCACGGCGGAGGAGGCCCTCGAATACGGCTTCGTCGACCACATCCGCGAGCACGCCAGCGACGTCACCGGCGGCGGCGGCACGGGCGTCGAGTAAGGATTCGAGAGGACACCATGTACACACCCACGTTCCAGTCCGCCGGAAACCTGCCCTCCAGCCGTTATGTGCTGCCGCAGTTCGAAGAGCGCACCGCCTACGGCTTCAAGCGCCAGGACCCGTACAACAAGCTGTTCGAAGACCGCGTGATCTTCCTCGGCGTGCAGGTCGACGACGCGTCGGCCGACGACGTCATGGCGCAGCTCCTCGTCCTGGAGAGCCAGGACTCCGAGCGCGACATCACCATGTACATCAACTCGCCCGGTGGCTCCTTCACCGCGATGACGGCGATCTACGACACGATGCAGTACGTCGCGCCGCAGATCCAGACCGTCGTGCTCGGCCAGGCGGCCTCGGCCGCGTCCGTGCTGCTCGCGGCGGGTGCCCCCGGCAAGCGTCTCGCGCTGCCGAACGCCCGCGTGCTGATGCACCAGCCGGCGATGGGGGAGGCCGGCCACGGTCAGGCGTCCGACATCGAGATCCAGGCGGCGGAGATCCTCCGCATGCGCACCTGGCTGGAGGAGACCATGGCCCGTCACACCGGCAAGCCGGTCGAGCAGGTCAACCGCGACATCGATCGCGACAAGATCCTCTCGGCCAACGAGGCGCTGGAGTACGGCATCGTCGACCAGGTGCTGACCTCGCGCAAGCGCGCGTAGCTCACCCGCAGAAAGGGACGTCCGTCGGTCGGCGGACGTCCCTTTTCGCGTCTCCGGCGAATGCGCGCGGGAGGATGCCGTTGGTGCGCATATGAGCAGATGCGTGCGCGAACGCTGAATCGGGCCTACCCTGGAGAAGGGAAGGAGGACGCCGTGGAAGAAGATCTGCTCATGGTCCGGGTCGCCGAGCTGTACTACGACGAGGACAAGACGCAGGACGAGATCGGTGGTCTCCTGAAGATCTCCCGCTGGAAGGTCGGGCGCCTCCTCACGCAGGCGCGGCAGCGCGGCATCGTCCGCATCGAGATCGTCCACCCGCGCGCCCGCCGTCTCGGTCTCGAACGCGAGCTCGTCGAACGGTTCGGGCTCACCGACGCCGTGGTCGTCCCGTCGCCCGAGGGCGATGAGGGAACACTGGAGCGCGTCGCCCAGGCGGCCGCTGACTTCCTGACCGCCCTGCGTCCCGTTCCGCGCACTCTCGGGGTGAGCTGGGGCAAGACGCTCCGCGCCGTGGCCGAGGCCCTGCCCGACGGCTGGGCGAACGGCGTCACGGTCGTGCAGCTCAACGGCGGTGTCAGCCTCAACCGGCGTTCGGGCGGGGCCGCGGGACTCGCGGTGACCATCGCCCAGCGCGCCTCCGGCCAGGTCTCGCTGCTGCCGAGCCCCGCGATCCTGGAGCACGTCGAGACGAAGCAGGCGATCGAAGGCGACCGCACGGTCGCCGCGGTGCTCGAGGAGGCCGCGGACGCCCAGGCCTTCCTGTTCACCGCCGGCCCGTGCGATGCGACCTCCGCCCACGTCGAGAACGGCTATCTCACGGCCGACGACGTCGAGGAGCTCGCGCGCCGTGGCGCCGTCGGCGACGTCCTCGGGCGCTACGTCGACGCCGAGGGCAACATCGTCGACCCGCAGCTGGACGCCCGCACGGTCGGCGTCTCGCTCGACCGCCTGCGCGGTGCCGCGCGGGCCATCTTCGTGACGGCGGGCCCCGCCAAGCACGACATCGCGCGCACGGTCGTGACCAGCGGCCTGTGCGGGGTCCTGGTGACCGATGAGACCACAGCACGAGCATTGTTGGAGGAACAGTGACGACGACAGAACTGAGCCGCAGGACGGCGGTGGACGTCCTCGGCGGTGAGCCGGATGACGCCACCCTCCGTCGCTTCCTGCACGGCCTTCCGGGCGTGGACGCCGTCGGTCTGGAGCAGCGCGCTGCCGGCCTCGGCACCCGCTCCATCAAGACGACGTCGAAGGCGTGGGCGCTCGACACGATCATCAAGCTGATCGACCTGACCACCCTGGAGGGGGCGGACACCCCCGGCAAGGTGCGCTCCCTCGTCGCCAAGGCGAAGAACCCCGATGCCGCCGACCCCTCGACCCCGCGCGTCGCCGCGGTCTGCGTCTACGGCGACATGGTCGGCGACGCGGTCGCGGCTCTCGGCGCCCTGCATGGCGACCCCGACGACGGCCTCATCTCCGTCGCCGCCGTGGCCACCGCCTTCCCGAGCGGGCGGTCCTCCCTCGCGATCAAGCTCGCCGACACAGCGGAGGCGGTCGCCGCCGGTGCGGACGAGATCGACATGGTCATCGACCGCGGTGCGTTCCTGTCCGGCCGTTACGGGCTGGTGTTCGACCAGATCGCCCAGGTCAAGGAGGCCTGCCGTCGTGAGGACGGCTCGTATGCCTCGCTCAAGGTGATCCTCGAGACCGGCGAGCTGAACACGTACGACAACATCAAGCGCGCGTCCTGGCTCGGCATCCTCGCGGGTGGCGACTTCATCAAGACGTCGACCGGCAAGGTGCAGCCGGCGGCGACGCTGCCGACCACGCTGCTCATGCTGGAGACGGTGCGCGACTGGTATCGCGGCACAGGGGAGCGCATCGGCGTGAAGCCTGCCGGCGGCATCCGCTCGTCCAAGGACGCGGTCAAGTACCTGGTGACGGTCGCCGAGACCGTGGGGGAGGAGTGGCTCCAGCCGCACCTGTTCCGCTTCGGCGCCTCGAGCCTGCTTAACGACGTGCTCCTGCAGCGTCAGAAGCTCACCACCGGCCACTACTCCGGCCCCGACTACGTCACGATCGACTAGGAAATCCGACATGTCATTCCTGGAATACGCTCCGGCTCCGGAGTCCACGGCGGTGCTGAACCTCAAGGACAGCTACGGGCTGTTCATCGACGGCGAGTTCGTCGACGGCTCCGGCACGCCCTTCCGCACCATCTCCCCGGCGACGGAGAAGGAGATCGCCGAGATCGCCTCCGCCGACGACGCGGACATCGACCGCGCCGTCGCCGCGGCACGTCGCGCCTACGACAAGGTCTGGTCCCGCATGAGCGGCCGCGACAGGGGCAAGTACCTGTTCCGCATCGCCCGCCTCGTGCAGGAGCGCGCCCGCGAGCTCGCCGTCGCGGAGAGCCTCGACAACGGCAAGCCGATCAAGGAGAGCCGCGATGTGGACGTGCCGCTCGTCGCGTCCTGGTTCTTCTACTACGCGGGGTGGGCCGACAAGCTCGACTACGCAGGTCTGGGCGCGAACCCGCGCGCCCTGGGCGTCGCCGGGCAGGTCATCCCGTGGAACTTCCCGTTGCTGATGCTCGCCTGGAAGCTCGCGCCCGCGCTGGCGGCCGGCAACACGGTCGTGCTCAAGCCGGCAGAGACCACGCCGCTGACGGCGCTGATCTTCGCCGAGATCCTCCAGCAGGCCGATCTCCCCGCCGGTGTCGTGAACATCGTCACCGGAGCCGGGGCGACCGGTGCCGCGCTCGTCCGTCACCCGGACGTCGACAAGGTCGCCTTCACCGGCTCGACGGGTGTCGGCCGCGACATCGCCCGGGCCGTCGCCGGGACGAACAAGAAGCTGACACTGGAGCTGGGCGGCAAGGCCGCGAACATCGTGTTCGACGACGCGCCGATCGACCAGGCGGTCGAGGGCATCGTCAACGGCATCTTCTTCAACCAGGGACATGTCTGCTGCGCGGGCAGCCGCCTGCTGGTGCAGGAGTCGATCCACGACGAGGTCGTCGACCGGCTGAAGAACCGGCTGTCGACGCTGCGTCTCGGTGACCCGCTCGACAAGAACACGGACATCGGCGCGATCAACTCCGCCGCGCAGCTCGCCCGCATCCGGGAGCTCAGCGACATCGGCGAGGCCGAGGGCGCGGAGCGCTGGACCGCCGACTGCGCGATCCCGGAGCAGGGCTTCTGGTTCGCCCCGACGATCTTCACCGGCGTCGAGGCCTCGCACCGCATCGCCCGCGACGAGGTCTTCGGCCCGGTGCTGTCGGTCCTCACCTTCCGGACCCCGGCCGAGGCGATCGCCAAGGCCAACAACACCCCGTACGGTCTCTCCGCCGGCATCTGGTCGGACAAGGGCTCGCGCATCCTCGCGGTCGCCGACCGGCTGCGCGCGGGCGTCGTGTGGGCGAATACGTTCAACCGTTTCGACCCGTCGAGCCCGTTCGGCGGCTACAAGGAGTCCGGGTACGGCCGCGAGGGCGGTCGCCAGGGGCTCACCGCCTACCTCAAGGGAGCCGCAGCATGAGCAAGCGACTGACCGTTCCGAAGACCTACAAGCTCGCGATCGGCGGGGCCTTCCCCCGCAGCGAGTCCGGCCGCACATACGAGGTCGTCTCCCGCAAGGGCGCCTTCCTCGCCAACGCCGCCAAGGCCTCCCGCAAGGACGCTCGCGATGCGGTGGTCGCCGCGCGCGCCGCCGTCAAGGGCTGGTCGGGGGCGACGGCCTACAAC
Source organism: Microbacterium sp. BLY (assembly GCF_017939615.1). Classification (NCBI taxonomy): domain Bacteria; kingdom Bacillati; phylum Actinomycetota; class Actinomycetes; order Micrococcales; family Microbacteriaceae; genus Microbacterium; species Microbacterium sp. BLY. The sequence goes on along the minus strand of NZ_JAGKSR010000001.1, from coordinate 2,828,737 downwards.
CGCGGCCAGGTGCTGTACCGCGTCGCCGAGGTGCTCGAGGGGCGTCGCGCGCAGTTCGTCGACGAGATCGTCGCGCAGGAGGGCATCTCGTCCTCGGCGGCCACGGCGCAGGTCGACGAGGCGATCGACCTCTGGGTCTGGTACGCCGGCTGGTGCGACAAGTACGCCCAGGTGGCTGGCAACGCCAACCCCGTCTCCGGGCCCTACTTCAACATCTCGGTGCCCGAGCCCACCGGTGTGGTCGCCATCGTCGCCCCGCAGGACTCGGCGCTGCTCGGCCTGGTCTCGGTCGTCGCCCCGGCGCTCGTCGCCGGCAACACCGTCGTCGTGATCGCGAGCGAGCAGTACCCGTTGTCGGCGATCAGCCTCGCCGAGGTGCTGGCGACCAGCGACGTCCCCGGGGGCGTGGTGAACGTCCTCACCGGCTCGCCGGCGGAGATCGCCCCGTGGCTCGCCTCCCACCAGGACGTGAACGCCCTCGACCTCGCCGGGGCCGGCGCCCTGGAGTGGGTCGACATGCAGATCGCCGCCGCGGACACGCTGAAGCGCGTGCTCGCCCCCGGCGACGTGGTCGCGTCGCCGGAGCGGATCGCCGCCTTCACCGAGGTCAAGACGGTCTGGCACACGAAGAGCATGGTCTGACGACCGCCACCGGGGAGCCCCGTCGCGATGCCCGCGTCGGGGCTCTTCGCGCAGGAACCGCCGAGCGACCCGTCGCCAATGCGGCCCGGTGTCGTATGCAGCGGTTAGGCTCGAAGAACGATCCTGATCCCCCCGAGGAGGACGCGCATGGCCCGCATCGGTGAAAGCGCTGACCTGTTCAAGTGCTCTTTCTGCGGAAAGAGCCAGAAGCAGGTGCAGCAGCTCATCGCCGGACCCGGCGTGTACATCTGCGACGAGTGCGTCGAGCTCTGCAACGAGATCATCGAAGAGCGCATGGCGGAGTCGTCCGCCGAGGGCGTCGCAGAGTTCGAGCTCCCGAAGCCCCGAGAGATCTTCAGCTTCCTGGAGGAGTATGTCGTCGGGCAGGAGCCCGCCAAGCGTGCCCTCTCCGTCGCCGTGTACAACCACTACAAGCGCGTGCGCGCCCACGGCACGCTGCAGCCGGCCGAGCAGAAGGCCGAAGAGGTCGAGATCGCCAAGAGCAACATCCTCCTCATCGGGCCGACGGGCTGCGGAAAGACCTATCTCGCGCAGACGCTCGCGAAGCGCCTCAACGTGCCGTTCGCCGTCGCCGATGCGACGGCGCTGACCGAGGCGGGCTACGTCGGTGAAGACGTCGAGAACATCCTCCTCAAGCTCATCCAGGCCGCGGACTACGACGTGAAGCGCGCCGAGCAGGGCATCATCTACATCGACGAGGTCGACAAGATCGCCCGCAAGGCCGAGAACCCGTCGATCACCCGCGACGTGTCGGGCGAGGGCGTGCAGCAGGCGCTGCTGAAGATCATCGAGGGCACGGTCGCCTCGGTGCCGCCGCAGGGCGGACGCAAGCACCCCCACCAGGAGTTCCTGCAGATCGACACCTCGAATGTGCTCTTCATCGTGGCCGGTGCCTTCGCCGGGCTGGAGGACATCGTCTCGGCGCGCGTCGGCAAGCACGGCGTCGGATTCGGTGCTCCGCTGCACGACAAGGGCAAGGACCTCGACCTCTTCAGCGAGGTGCTGCCGGAGGACCTCCACAAGTTCGGTCTCATCCCGGAGTTCATCGGCCGACTCCCCGTCGTGACGAATGTGTCGCCGCTCGACCAGGCCGCACTCATCGACATCCTCACCGGCCCGCGCAACGCTCTCGTGAAGCAGTATCAGCGCATGTTCGAGCTCGACGGCGTCCAGCTGGAGTTCGAGGAGGAGGCTCTGCGGTCGATCGCCGACCTCGCCGTCGAGCGCAAGACCGGTGCCCGTGGTCTCCGCGCCATCCTCGAGGATGTGCTCGGTCCGGTGATGTTCGAGATCCCGTCCACGGACGATGTCGCGAAGGTGATCATCACCCGCGCCGCCGTGGATGAGGGGGCCCCGCCCACCATCGTGATGGAGCGCAAGCGCAAGAGCGCCTGAGGCATGGGTGCCAGCCTGGTCCCGTGGAGGACCGTCTCGCGGACGACGCTCGTCGCGGACCGGTGGATCAGGCTGCATGCGGATGAGTGTCTCGACGAGCACGCCCGTCGGATCGCGCCCTACTACGTCCTCGAGTACAGCGACTGGGTCTCCGTCCTCGCCGTCGATCGCGATGGTGCCGCGATCGTGGTCGAGGAGTGCCGCCACGGAGCGGGAGTCCTCGCGTTGGGCACCGTCGGAGGAGGGGCGGAGCCCGCGGAGCGTCCGGAAGACGCGGCTGTGCGTGAGCTCCGGGAGGAGACAGGGTGCGTCGCGGACGAGCTGGTACCGGGCGATGGACCGACTCCGGCGATGACGTCTCGCCCGCTGCTCACGCCACGGGCATGAGAAGGTCGGTGCGGAGCTCGTCCGGTGACACCCCGGGGTCCGAGACGTAGATCTCGATCCAGACACCTCGGGGATGCAGCCCCGCCTCTGCGGCGCGGGCGACGAGTCCGGCCCATCCGGCGCCGAGACCGTCATATGACCCGTGCACGGTGGTCGCCACGGCCGGCCCTGTCGGCAGGGTCGACGCGACGATGGCGGCCCCGTCGACGGCGGCGATCGCGTCGGACGGCGGCGTCTGCACGGGGAACCCGAGCTCTAGATCGAACACCCCCATGGGGTCGCCGTGGTAGATCGCCAGCGCGGGCCCGGCGGGGCTCAGGGTGCCGTCGGCGAAGGCGGCGCCGATCGTACGGTAGCCGGCGTCGAAGGCATCGCGCAGGTCGGCGAGGCGGATGCCCTCGTGCCGGATGACGGCGAGAGGGACGCCGTGCAACTCGATGCTGTCGACCGGGCCGAAGGCGGCGTCGGGGAAAACGTTCATGCGCTCAGCGTCTCACGCCTCACGCATCGAGTCCACGGCGCTTCAGCAGCGGTTCGATAGCGGCGTCCCGCCCCCGGAAGTTCCGGTACGCCTCGAGCGGATCCTTCGACCCGCCGACGCCGAGCAGTCGCTCGCGGAAGCGGTCCCCGTTCTCCCGTGTCAGTCCGCCGTGCTCGCGGAACCAGTCGACGGTGTCGGCGTCGAGCACCTCGCTCCAGATGTACGAGTAGTACCCGGCGCTGTACCCGCCGGAGAAGACGTGGGCGAAGTACGTGGAAGAGTACCGCGTCGGCACGGCCGGGTCGTCGAGACCGATGTCGGCCAGGGCGGCCGCCTCGAACTCGGCGACATCGTCCACCGCATCCGCGGTGGAGAGCCGGTGCCACGCCTGGTCCAGCCATGCGGCCGCGAGGTACTCGCTCGTCGCATGCCCCTGATCGAACGTCGCCGTCGCCCGCAGCCGCTCCACCACGGCGGGATCGAGCGGCTCGCCGGTCTCATGATGGCGGGCGTAGTTGTCCAGCACCTCCGGCCAGAGGATCCACATCTCGTTCACCTGGCTCGGGAACTCGACGAAATCGCGGAACACGTTGGTCCCGGCGAAGTGCGGATAGGTCACCGTCGCGAACAAGCCGTGCAGCGCGTGCCCGAACTCGTGGAACAGCGTCGTCACCTCATCGAGGGTCAGCAGCGTCGGTTCGCCCTCTCCGGGCTGCGGGACGTTGAGGTTGTTGACGACGACCGGGACGCTGCCGCGCAGGCGGGACTGGCTGACGATCGCGTTCATCCAGGCCCCGCCGCGCTTGGAGTCGCGCGTGTAGAGATCGAGCACGTAGAGCCCGAGAGGGGAGTCGTCGGCGTTGCGCACCTCGAAGACCCGCGCCTGCGGATGATAGGCCGCCAGGTCGTGCCGCTCGTGGAAGGTCACCCCGTACAGCCGGGTCGCTGCGAAGAACACGCCGTCCTGGAGCACGCGCTCCGCCTCGAACCACGGCCGCAGAGCGGCGGTGTCGATCTCATACCGCGCGGTGCGCACACGCTCGGTGTAGTACGCCCAGTCATGGGCTTCCACGGGGAAGGGCTCGGGTTCGGTCTCGTCGACGATCGCCTGGAGCGCGTCCCGCTCCGCGCGGGCGTTGCGCGCGGACGGCGCGGCCAGCCGTCGCAGCATCTCCTCGACCGCCTCCGGGGAGCCCGCTGTCTCGTCGGCCGTGACGTAGGCGGCGTGCGACGGGTACCCCAGGAGCTCGGCGCGCTCGGCGCGGAGACGCACGATCTCGCGCAGCACCGGGCGGTTGTCGTTGCCGTTGTCCCGCGAGCCCCTCGCGCGGGACGCCGCCATGAGCCGCCGGCGGGACTCTCGTACCGCCAGGCGGGCGAGCGCCGGATGGCCCGTGAACAGCGGCAGCGTGAGGAGGTAGCGGCCGTCGAGCCCCCGGTCGGCAGCGGCGCGCGCGGCGGCGGACAGCTCACCCGGGCTCAGGCCGTCCAGCTCGGCCGCGGTGTCGAACACCACCGCGAGGTCGTTGGTGTCGCTCAGCAGATTCCGCTCGAACGTGTTCGTGAGCACCGACAGCCCCTGGTTCAGCGCCGTGAGCTGCGCCTTGGCGTCGTCGTCGAGCCCGGCGCCGGCATGGGTCATCTCCCGGTGGTAGCGCTCCACCAGGTAGCGCTGCTCGGCGTCGAGATCGGAGGCGTCCCGCTGCTCGTAGACCCGCTCGATGCGCCAGAAGAGTGCCGCATCGAGCATGATCGCATCCTGATGCGCGGCCATCAGCGGGGCCAGCTCCTCGTCGATCGCCTGGATCTCGGACGTCGCATCCGCGGAGCTCACCGTGTAGAAGGCGTGCGCCACCCGGTCGAGGAGTCCGCCGGAGCGCTCCAGCGCCTCGACGGTGTTCTCGAACGTCGGTATCGAGCGCACGCGCGTGATGTTCGCGACCTCGGTGAGCTGCTCCTCGAAGCCGGCGCGGAAGGCGGGGAGGTAGTGCTCGGGCCGGATCGCCCGATAATCGGGAAGCCCGAACGGGAGGGTCGACGGCTGCAGCAGCGGGTTGGTGGCGGCGCTCATCCTTCGAGCCTAGCCACCGTCCCGTCCGCCTCCCGAGTACTCATCGCCTCGCACGCGTCGGCGGTGCGGCGCAGAACACCATGCAAAGAAAACCTTGCAAAGAAGTGTTTGCAAGCGTATCTTTGCATTCATGACGAACGAGACGCAGGTACGGACACTCGACGCCGGGGCCCTCAAAGCCCTCGCGCATCCGTTGCGGGTCAAGATCTTCGATCTGCTGGCATCCCGCGGGCCCCAGACCGCCAGCTCTCTCGCGGCTCTCGTGGGGGAGACGTCGGGTTCCACCAGCTACCACCTCCGTGCCCTCGCCGCACACGACCTCATCCGCGAGGTCGAGGGACGCGGCACGGGCCGGGAGCGGTGGTGGGAGCGTCCGAAGGGTCGCATCGACGTGCCGGGGCCGGACGAGCAGATGTCGCCGGCGAACCGTGCCGCAGCGCAGATCGTGACCTCGGAGTTCTTCCGGTTGCGACACGAGACGCTGATGCAGTACCTCAACCGGCCGGAGGTCGACGTCCCCGAGGGGTGGCGCGACGTGGGGCTGACGATCACCACGCACCTCGACATGACGGCCGCGCAGGCACTGTCGCTGCGGGCCGAGCTGGAAGCCGTCGTGGAGAAGGCGATCGCGCAGTACCGCGGTCAGGAGGGGCCGGACGTGCGCCGCGTCTCGCTCCGTGCCGAGATCTTCGATCTGCCGACACCGGGCGGGGCAGGCACCGCGGAGACGACGGGGGCATCATGACCGCCGCCACCCTGCATCTGGCCAGCCCGACCCGGACGGAGCGCGGCCTGCTGCGTTTCGCCGACCACGTCACCGCATTCGTCGAGCACCGCATCGCGCGTCGCGCACAGCAGCGGACCCTCGCCCTCGATCTCCTCCGCGAGCAGCAGGCCCGCCGCCACGACCCCCGGGCCGTAGATCACCTCCTCGCGCAACTGGGGGCTCCGCGCCGCTGACACCCCGGTCACACGTCGAGACCCCCTCGTATCCGCGCGGATACGAGGGGGTCTCGACGAGAAAGCGGGGCCTCGGGGCTCCGAGAACAGGATTAGGAGAAGGGGCGGGTGAGGACCTCTCCGGAAGGGGACTGCAGGACCTCCCAGCCGGCGTCGAGCTCCGCGATCGCCCGGCCCTCGAGCCACGTGAGGGTCCAGTGGCCGGTGAGGCCCCGGGACTCGACCTCGGCGATCGCGGGACGCAGCGCCTCGGGAACCGACGCGGGAGGCTGGGCCCCCGCGGCCCAGCGCGTGCCGAGCTGCATCAGGAGGCCTCGACCGGGGCGAGCTCGATCGCGGTGACCGCGAACTCCTCCGCCTCGGTGATCTCGAGCTCGGCGATGCGGCCCACCGCACGGAGATCGTCCGCCGCGGCACGCAGCGCCTCGACCTTCGCGGCGGGAGCGGCGATCGCGGCCCGCGAGACCGGGGTCTTCTGCGATGCCTTCGCCTCGGTCTTCGCGCGGCGGATGCCGATGAGTGCCTCACTCGCGGCGGACAGCACGGCCGGGTCGCCCTCGATGCCGAGCGCCTCGGGCCAGGACGCGGTGTGCACCGAGCCCTCCTCGAACCACGACCAGGCCTCCTCCGTGGCGAAGGAGAGCACCGGCGCGAGCAGCCGGAGGAGCGTGGACAGCGCCAGACGCAGCGCGAGAGCGGCAGAGGCCTGCCCGACGTCGTTCTGGTTGTAGGCCCGCTCCTTCACGAGTTCCAGGTAGTCGTCGCAGAACGTCCAGAAGAACGCCTCGGTCAGCTCCAGCGCCCGGGCCGCGTCATACCGGTCGAAGGCCGCGGTCGCCTCGGCCACCACGCCGTCGAGCGCCGTGAGCATCGAGGCGTCCAGTGCGTGCGTCACCTGCGCGCCCTCGGGCACCGGGAACGACAGCACGAACTTGGCGGCGTTGAGCACCTTGATCGCCAGCCGTCGGCCGATCTTCACCTGGGTCGGGTTCTGCGGGTCGAACGCCGCGTCCATGCCGAGGCGGCTCGAGGCCGCCCAGTACCGCACCGCATCCGAACCGTGGGCGTCGAGCACGTCGGCCGGGGTGACCACGTTGCCCTTCGACTTCGACATCTTCTTGCGGTCGGGATCGACGATGAAGCCGGAGATCGCGGCGTTCTTCCACGGGGCGCGGCCGTCTTCGAGCGTGGAGCGCAGCATGGTCGAGAAGAGCCAGGTGCGGATGATGTCCTGCCCCTGCGGACGCAGGTCGAACGGAGCGGTGAGCTGCCACAGCTCCTCGTCGCGCTGCCAGCCGCCCGCGAGCTGCGGGGTCAGCGACGACGTCGCCCACGTGTCGAGGATGTCGGCCTCGGCGTCGAACCCGCCCGGCACGCCGCGCTGGGCCTCGGTGTAGCCCGCCGGGACATCGGTGGTCGGGTCGATGGGCAGCGCGGCTGCATCGGGGGTGAGCACGCGGTCGTAGTCGCGCTCGCCGTTCTCGTCCAGCGCGTACCACAGCGGGATCGGCACGCCGAAGAACCGCTGCCGGGACACGAGCCAGTCGCCCGTGAGCCCGCCGACCCAGTTCTCGTAGCGGACCCGCATGAAGTCGGGGTGCCACGCCAGCTCGGTGCCGTGCGCGAGGAGCTGCTCGCGCAGCTCGCCGTCGCGGGCACCGTTGCGGATGTACCACTGGCGGGTCGAGACGATCTCGAGCGGGCGGTCGCCCTTCTCGAAGAACTTCACGGCGTGCTGGAACGGCTTGCCGACGGCGGTCATGTCGCCGGTCTCCTGCAGCTTCTCGACGATCGCCTTGCGGGCGCTGAAGACGGTCTTGCCCGCCACGTTCTCCGCGTACCAGGCGCGCGCCTCCGCGTCAGCCACGATCGAGGGGGCCTCGGCGAGGAAGCGGCCGTCGAGACCGATCGTCGTCATGTTCGGCAGGGACTCGCCGGCGGCGGTGCGCAGCTCGCGCCACCAGATGATGTCGGTCACGTCGCCGAAGGTGCAGACCATCGCCGCGCCGGTGCCCTTGTCGGGCTGGGCGAGGTGGTGGCCGTGGATCTCGATCTCGGCGCCGAAGTAGGGGGTGCGCACCTTGGTGCCGATGAGGTGCTTGTGCGGCCCCTCGGGGTGGGTCACGATCGCGATACAGGCGGGAAGGAGCTCCGGGCGCGTGGTGTCGATCGCGATGGAGCCGGAGCCGTCCGCGAAGGGGAACTCGATCGTGTGGTACGCGGCCTGCTGGTCGCGGTCCTCGAGCTCGGCCTGTGCGATCGCGGAGCGGAAGTCGATGTCCCACAACGTCGGTGCGAGGGCCTGGTACGCCTCGCCGCGCTCGATGTTGCGGAGGAAGGCGAGCTGGCTCTGCCGGATCGTGTCGTCGGAGATCGTGCGGTAGGTCTGCGTCCAGTCCACGCTCAGCCCGAGCTGACGGAACAGCGCCTCGAACTGCTTCTCGTCCTCGATCGTGAGGCGCTCGCACAGCTCGATGAAGTTGCGGCGGCTGATGGGCAGCTGGTCGGCAGCCCGGCTCGACTTGTTGTCGCCGCCCTCGAAGGGCGGGGTGAAGTCGGCGTCGTAGGGGAGCGACGGGTCGCAGCGGACGCCGTAGTAGTTCTGCACGCGGCGCTCGGTGGGCAGACCGTTGTCGTCCCAGCCCATCGGGTAGAACACGGTCTTGCCGCGCATCCGCTCGTACCGGGCCTTGACGTCGGTGTGCGTGTAGGAGAACACGTGACCGATGTGGAGGCTGCCCGAGGCCGTCGGCGGCGGGGTGTCGATCGAGTAGACACCCTCACGGCCGAGCTCGGCGGCGCGCAGACGGTCGAACAGGTACGTGCCCTGCTCCGCCCAGGCGGCGTCCCACTTCGCTTCGAGACCTTCGAGTGCGGGCTTGTCGGGAATGGCGGACATGGAGGTCTCCTCGAGCGATGTATGCGGCACTGTGTGAGCGTGCCTGAGTGTGGGTGGTGCCGCCCAGTCTACCGAGCGGGGAAGCGGGGTGCTCGCCCCGCGGGCGCATCCGGCGCGGCGCTGCCACCCGCCCCGTCGCCGCTGGGAGGATCGGGGTATGACACCGCCGTCGTCGCGCGCCTCCCGTCCTCGCCTGGCCGATCTCGGCGTCCCCTCCGGGGCCTTCGCCCGCGGCCCGGGGAACGGGATCACCGACGTCCCCGGGGTGCGGGTAGGGCATGCCACGCTGCATGGCGACGGCCTGCACACGGGCGTGACCGCGATCGTCCCCGACGCGCTCACCGCCGAGCGCCGCAGCCTGCCGGCGAACCTCTCCGTCGGCAACGGCTACGGCAAGCTCGTCGGCGCCACGCAGCTCCGCGAGCTCGGGGCGCTCGAGACGCCGATCCTGCTGACCTCGACACTGTCGGTGTTCCGCGTCGCCGACGCGCTCCTCGGGCATCTGTTGGCGACGCCGATGCACGCGCGGACGACGACGCTGAATCCGGTGGTGGGAGAGACGAACGACGGCTTCCTCTCCGACATCCGTCGACGGGCCGTGGGGGAGGAGCAGGTGACGACCGCGCTGGCTGCGGCGGCGCCGGGTCCGGTCGCGGAGGGGTGCGTCGGTGCCGGCGCCGGAACCGTCGCCCTCGGATACAAAGGCGGTATCGGAACGGCCTCGCGCCTGGTCGAGGTCGCGGGGCGTCCGCACACGGTGGGCGCGCTCGTGCAGACGAACTTCAGCGGAACGCTGCGGATCGCGGGGGTACCGCTGCCCGCCGAGGAGCTGCTCGCCGATGCCCCGGCACAGCCCGTCGGCAATTCCTGCATGATCGTCGTCGCCACGGACGCCCTGGTCGACGGCCGCCAGCTGGGCCGGGTGGCCAACCGCGCCGTCTTCGCGATGCGGGGTGTCGGCGCGGACTACGCGCAGGGCAGCGGTGACTACGCCATCGCGTTCTCGGTGGCCGAGAGCACGGCCCAGGGGCCCGCGCCGGACGACGAGCTGTCGCCGCTCTTCGCCGCGACGATGGACGCGGTGGAGGAGGCGCTGGTCAACTCCGTACTCGCGGCGGAGACGACGGTAGGCCCCGACGGGCGGACCGCGCATGCGGTGCCGATCGACCAGGTGCGGGAGCGCCTGACGCGAGCCGGAGCCGTCTGACTCGCGTTCACAACTCAGGAGAAGGTGGGCGGTGGGCGCCGCAGGCGCGGCGCGCCGCGCCGCCATCGGCCGGAACTCCTGAGTTGTGAACGGTGGTCAGTCGGCGAGCGCGGCGTAGATGCCCTCGCCGATGCGCCGCATCGCGGCCAGCACGGGGCCGCGTCCGTCGGCACCCCGGTCCCAGTTCGCCAAGACGGCGTAGGCGATCCGGCGGGTGGGGGACATGACGATCCCGGTGTCGGCGCGGACGCGGGAGATCGTGCCGGTCTTGTTCAGCAGCCAGACGCCGCGGTCGAAGCCCCAGTGCGCGAGCGGGTCGAGGTCGAAGGCCGAGGCGACCATCGAGAGGTCCATGCCGGCGCCGAGCCAGCGGCGCAGCGTGTCGGCGGAGGCGGGAGAGAGGTCGGCGCCGTCGGCCAGCCGTGACATGAAGCGCACGAGCTCCGCGGCGTTCGCGTGGGACAGCGTCGTCGGGGCGCCGGGCGGGATCGGCCAGCGCACGATGTCGTCGAGCGCCGATGCCGTGTAGCCGAGCGCGCGGGTGTGCTCCTGCACGGTCGGGATGCCGATGACGCGGCCCAGCGTGTTGGTCGCGGCGTTGTCGCTCACGGCACCGATGAGGGCGGCCACGTCGTACAGCGATAGCTCGGACGCCTGCAGCAGGTACCAGAGACCGGAGTCCTCGATGGCCTCGACCGGCCGTCGGGTCACACGGTCCTCGAGGGTGCGCGTGCCGGCGTCCACCTCGGCGAGGAGGCGATGCAGGAGGAAGACCTTGCCGACGCTCGCGGTGTCCTGCACGGTCTCGGGGTCGTGCTGCAGCAGCACCTCGCCGGAGTCGATGTCCTGGACGAGGACCGACCACACGGTGCCGTTCTCTTCCGGGAGGTCGACGTCGATGGCGCTCATGCGTCCGCCTCATCCCTCGCTCGTCCGGTCACGTGCGCGCGGATGAGCTCGCCGACGGCCCGCATCCCGTCGAGCACGGGGGCGCGGAGATCGGCCGCGGAGTCTTTCCAGTTCGCCGCCACCGCGTACGCGACGGCCGCCTGCGGTCCGCGCAGGAGCCCGACGTCCACGCGGGCGAAGCTCACGCTGCCGGTCTTGTGGCGCAGCACCATGCCCTGGTACTCGGCCTCGACGTGGGCGAGCGGGTCGAGGAGGAAGGCATCGGCGGTCATCGACGTGTCGGTGTCGGCGGCGAGCCAGTCGAGCACCCGCGCGCTCACCGTGGGGGAGAACGCCTCGCCCGCCCCGAGCCGGAGCATCACGTCGGACAGCTCCGCCGCGGTGCCGAACGACGGGGTCCAGGGCAGGTCGGGGGTGCGCTCGTTGCGGATGTAGTCGTGCAGGGCGGTGTCGCGGTATCCGAGTGCGGGAGCGACGGCCCGCACCTCCTCCAGACCGCAGAGGTGGAGCAGGGCGTTCGTCGCGAGGTTGTCGCTGACCGCCCCGACGAGGAGCGCCGCGTCGTGCACGGTGACGCGCTGATCGTGCATGCGGTACAGGAGCCCGGAGTCCTCGACGCGGTGCTCGTCCGGGATCACGATGCGGTCGTCGGCGGCGAGCGTGCCGTCCTCCAGGCGGCGCGCGACCTCGAGGAGCAGGAAGATCTTGCCGATGCTCGCGGTCTCGCACTGCGTGTGCGGCTCGTGCTCGGCCAGGGTCTCCCCGCTGCCGGCGTCGACGAGCCGGATCGACCACGTGACGCGGGGATCGAGGGGCGGAAGAGCGATCATGGCCGTCCCACCGTGAGGCGGGGCTCGTCGCCGGTCGCGTCCAGTACCCCGTCGACGCCGAGCGGGATGGTCAAGGCGTGCGGGTCGTGGCCGAAGCCCTGCTCCCACAGCACGGGCACCCCGGCGTCCTGGAACTCGTCCCGCATGAGCGCGTGGACGAGGTCGAGGTCGCCGCACTCGTGCCAGGAGCCGAGCACGATGCCCGTCGCCTGGGCGAGACGGCCCGCGCGCCGAAGCTGCGTGACGAAGCTGTCGAGGCGGTACGGCTCCTCGGTGATGTCCTCCAGGAACAGGATGCCGGGGGAGGGGACGTCCGCCTCCGGGGCGCCGAGTCCGGCCGCGAGCAGGCTGAGGTTGCCGCCCGTGAAGCGCCCTTCGGCGCGGCCCGGCGTCATGATCTCGGTCTTCGGGCCGATGAGCTCCCGCCCGCGCCAGGGTTCGAAGAGCCACCGCTGCACGTCGTCGCGCACCTGCTCCGAATCGCGGAAGACGTTGTTCCCCGCCATCGGGCAGAAGAGCGTCGCGACGTCGAGGTGCGCGCGCCATGTCTCGTGCAGGGCGGTCACGTCGGACGAGCCCGTGAGGAGCTTCGGCCGCCCGTCCCGGCGCAGCGCTCCCCGGCGCATCTCGGCCCAGTCGATGCCGTCGAGCAGGCGCAGGGCACCATAGCCGCCGCGTGCCGTGACGACGGCGTCAACGTCCGGATCGAGCCAGGCGTCGACGAGATCGGCGCGGCGGAGGTCGTCCGGCCCCGCGAGGTATGACGCGCGCGGGTGGGGCGTGAGGACGTGCGCGCCCACCCGGACGTTCAGGCCCCAGGACTCGTAGTAGCCGACGGCGCGCTGGGTGTTCTCCTCGTTGCCGGGACCGGACGGCGAGACGATCGCCACCGTGTCGCCGGGCTGCAGGGGAGCCGTGTCGAGATACGGCGACACCGCCGCCTCCGTCAGGACGCTCATGCCGTCTTCTCCTCGATGCGCGGCGCCGCTGACAGCAGGTGCCGGGTGTACTCGTGCTGCGGGTTCAGCAGCACCTCTTCGGTGGGGCCGTGCTCGACGATCTGTCCGTGGTACATCACCGCGACGGTGTGGGCGATGTTCCAGGCCAGGCCGAGGTCGTGTGTGATGACGAGGGCGGAGAGGCCGAGGCGGCGACGCAGCTCCAGCAGGAGTCCGAGGATCTCTCCGCGCACGGACGCGTCGAGCGAGGCGACCGGCTCGTCGGCGATGAGCATCTGCGGCTGCACGGCGAGCGCACCGGCGATGACGACGCGCTGCCGTTGCCCGCCGCTGAGCTCCTGCGGGATGGCACCGAAATACTGCTCCGGCGGCGTGAGCTCCGCGTCGGCGAGGCTCTGCGCCACGCGTTCGCGCTCATCGCCGGGGAAGCGCTGCACACGCAGCCCCTCGGCGACGGACTCGTACACGCTGTGCTTCGGGTTCAGCGCCGCCCACGGATCCTGGAGCACGAGCTGCACCTGCGAGCGGAACCGTGCGAGGTCGCGCCCTTTCGACGGGATCGGTGCGCCGTCGAAGAGGATCTGCGACCCCGGGTCGGCGGGCTGGAGCCCCATGAGCGCGCGGGCGAGGGTCGACTTGCCGGAGCCGGACTGGCCGACCAGCGCGACGATCTCGCCCGTGCGCACCGAGAGGTCGACGTCGCGGACCGCATGCACGGGGCGCCCGCCGGAGCGGTAGGTGACGTTGACGCCGCGCGCCTCCAGCAGCACCTCGTCGCCGTGCGTGATCTCCGGCACATCGTCCGCATCGCGGCCGTGTCGCGTCACCGGGGCCATTCGCGAGGCCGGGTCGCCGATCGTGGGGAAGGCGTCGGCGAGCTGGCGGGTGTACGCCTCCTGCGGAGTCGTGCAGACCGCATAGCTCTCGCCGACCTCGACCAGCTCCCCGTCGCGCATGATGGCGATCCGGTCGCACGCGGTGGCGAGCACCGAGAGGTCGTGGCTGATCATGAGCATCGAGATGCCGCGCTCCGCCACGAGACGGGAGATCATGTCGAGGATCTGCTTCTGCACGATCACGTCGAGCGCGGTGGTCGGCTCGTCCGCGATGATGACCTCGGGATCGCACGCGAGGGCCATCGCGATCATGACGCGCTGCTTCTGGCCGCCGGAGAGCTCGTGCGGGTACGACTCGCTCTTCTGCTGCGGCAGGTCGACGATGTCGAGCAGCTCCCGGACCCGTTCCTTGCGCGCCTTCTCGCCCTTCCATCGGTCGGAGGCGTGCAGCTCCAGCGCCTCCAGGAGCTGCCAGCCGACGGTGCGGACCGGGTTGAGCGAGTGCATCGCCCCCTGGAACACGATGGACGTCTGCGCCCAGCGCACGGCGCGCAGCTGCCCGAAGGACAACGTGGCGACGTCCTGGTCGCCCAGCAGCACGCGGCCGCTGAGCCGGGCGTTGCGCGGCAGGAGCCGGAGCACGCTCATGGCGAGAGTGGACTTGCCGGAGCCGGATTCGCCGGCGATGCCGAGGGTCTGCCCGGCGGGGAGGGTGAGCGAGACGTGGCGCACGGCCGCCACCTCGTCGCGACCCGACCGCCCCGAGGTGCGGTACGTGATGGAGACGTCGTCGAAGATCAGGTCGGGCATCTCAGCGGCTCCTCAGCGTCGGGTTGGTGATGTTCTCGACGGCGCGGCCCATCAGGGTGAACGACAGCACGACGAGGACGATGGCGATGCCGGGCACGAGCACGTACCACCAGTAGCCGCTGGTCGCCGCGGAGACGTCCATCGCGTTCTTCAGGATCGAGCCCCACGACTGCAGGGTGGTGTCGCCGAGGCCGAGGAACGCCAGGGTGGACTCGGAGATGATCGCCGAGCCGACCGTGAGCGTCGTGTTGGCGAGCACGAGGGGCAGCACCCCGGGGAGGAGGTGCTTCATGATGATGTGCCAGTGCCCGGCGCCGAGAGCGCGCGAGCGTTCGATGTAGTCGCGCGATTCGACGGAGAGGGTCTGTGCCCGGACGACGCGGGCGGTGCCGGCCCAGGAGGTCAGGCCGATCGCGATGATGATCGTCCAGACGCCGCGGCTCAGCACCGACGACAGCACGATCGCGAGGATCAGCGACGGCAGCACGAGGAAGAAGTCGATGATGCGCATCATCAGCCCGCCGAAGAAGCCGGTGAAGTGGCCCGCGGAGAGGCCGACGAGGGTGCCGATGATCATCGACATCGCGGTGGCGGCGAGGCCGACGAGCAGCGACACTCGGGCGCCCCACACCATGCGGACCCAGATCTCGCGCCCCTGATGGTCGGTGCCGAGGGGATGCTCCCAGGACGGCGGGGCGAAGCGCTGCACGTCCACGAGCTTCGTAACGTCGAGCATGCTGGCGGGCGCGATCACGGGAGCGAAGATCGCGACGAGGGCCACGATCACGAGGAAGACGAGGCCCACCATGCCCGCGCGGTGCTGGGCGAACTGCCGGCAGAAGTCGACGAACGCGGTGCCGCGGCGGTGCCACGCCAGGGCCCGGGGCGAACGGATGGTCGGGGATGCCGTGGTCATGCGCGCCTCACCCTCGGGTCGAGCTGCCGGTAGATGAGGTCCGCGATGAGGTTCATCGCGATGATGATCGTGGAGAACACCACGAAGGTGCCCTGCAGGAGCGGGAGGTCCGGCCCGGAGATGGCCTCGAAGGTCAGCTTCCCGAGGCCCGGCCAGGAGAACACGGTCTCTACCGTGACCGCTCCGGCGATGAGGCCGCCGATGTGCATGAACACCAGCGTCACGGTCGGCAGCAGGGCGTTCGGCACGGCGTGCCGACGGCGGACGAGGTCTTCCCGGAGGCCCTTGGCCCGCGCGGTGGTGAGGTAGTCGGCGCCCATCTCCTCGAGGAGCGAGCTGCGCATCACCATCAGGTACTGCGCGTACACGACCGCGACCATCGTGACGACCGGGAGCACCATGTGCGAGATGACGTCGAGGACGATGCCGACCGGATCGGTGGGCGGGTTGGGGGAGACCATGCCGCCGGTGGGGAACCAGTGCAGCGTGCCGCCGAAGATCATGAGCAGCAGCAGGGCCAGCCAGAACGTCGGGACCGACCAGAACACGAGCGACGTGCCGGAGACGATGCGGTCGAACGTGGAGCCGTGCTTCCACGCGGCCTTCTGTCCGAGCCAGAGGCCGAGGGCGATCGCGATGATCGCCGCGGTGCCGGTCAGGAGGATGGTGTTCCAGAAGTACTGGCCGATGAGCTCGGACACCGAGGTGCGGTAGACGTAACTGGTGCCGAAGTTCAGGGTGAAGACGTTGCCGAGGTAGTCGATGAACTGCTGCCACAGCGGCTTGTTCAGGCCGAGCTGCTCGCGGAGCTGGTCGGCCTGCTCGGCGCTCATCCCGCGCTCGCGGGCGATCGAGGCGACCGGATCGCCCGGCAGGATCTTGAAGGCGAAGAATCCGAGGAGGATCACCATCGCCAGGCTGATGGCCGCGCCGCCGAGCTTGACGAGGAAGTAGCGGAGGGCGCCGACGCCCTTCGGCTGCTCCTCGGCCGCAGCGCTCGTGGCGATGGCGGAGGTGGACGGGGGAACCGCGTTGGACATGGGGGTCTCCTTACAGCGGACCGCGAGACGCCGCGGGAGCCGTAGCCTGCCGCCCGCGGCGTCTCGCCGGACTCATTCGACGTCGGCGATGTTCCGGCGACGGATCAGGAAGAAGATGAGTCCTCCGATGAGGACCACCCCCACCACGACGCCTCCGATGATGAGTCCGGTGTTCGTGCCGGTCCCGCCGGCGGTCGCCCCTTCGATCGGCTCGACGGTCAGGTAGCCCCAGTAGCCGGCCTGGTTGGCGATGATGCCGCCGTCCTTCGGCTGGAGGGTGAAGCCGGTGAACCGGTCGGACCGGTACGCCTCGAGCGAGTTGGCGTACCAGGTCGCGATCTGGGCGGTATCGGTGTAGTTCAGCGCGAGCATGTCGTGCACGATCTCCTGGCGCTTCTCCTCATCGATCTCGGAGCGCTGCGCGGCGTACATCTCGTCGAACCCCGGGTTGCAGTACCCGTCCTGGGTGGTGCCGCCGGTGCCGTCGGTCGCGGTCGGCAGGTTCATGCAGGTGTTGATGCCGAGCTGGTAGTCCGGGTCGGGGTTGACCGACCAGCCGCTGAAGTACAGGTCGTAATCGCCGGCGGTGGCCTTCGCGCTGATCGTGTCGGAGTCGGTGGACTCCACGGTGATCTCGACGCCGATGTCCTTCATCCACGGGACGAAGAAGTCGGAGATGGACTGCTCGTTGGCGTCGTCCGCGTCGGTCAGCAGGCGCAGGCTCAGGCGCTGGCCGTCCTTCTCGCGGATGCCGTCGGCGCCGGGCACCCAGCCCGCCTCGTCGAGCTTCGCCTGCGCGGCCTCGGGGTCGAAGCCCACGATCACGTCGTCGTCGTCGGAGAGGTGCCACTTCGGGAAGGACGCCGGGATGAAGCTCGTCGCGAGCGTGCCCTCGCCGTCCAGCACCTTGTCCAGCAGGGTCGCGGTGTCGGTGCCGAGCCGGAGGGCCTGGCGGACCTCGAGCTCCTGCAGCGCGGCGTTGCCGGTGCCGTAGGGCACGTTGTCGCGGGTCTGCTGGCCGACGTTGATGCTGATCGAGTGGTAGCGGCGGCCTTCACCGGAGTGCGTGGTGACGCCGTCGACGCCATCGAGGGCCGAGAACTGGGTGGGGGTGAGACCGGTGACGAGGTCGACGTCGCCCGCCTTCAGCGCCTGCACCTGGGCGTCGGAGTTCGTGTAGTACACGTACTGGATCGCGTCGATCTTGGGGGCGCCCCGCCAGAAGTTCTCGTTCGCCTTCAGCACGATGGACTGGTTGGCCGAGTAGCTGTCGAGGACGAACGGGCCGGAGCCGACCACATCGGAGTCGTTGGCGAAGGTCGTCGGGTCGTCGACCGCCTCCCAGATGTGCTTCGGCACGATCGGGATCTCGGAGCCCGGGTTCGGCGCCTGCGGGGTCTTCAGGGTGATGACGACGGTCTTGTCGTCGGGGGCCTCGACCGTGTCGAAGTTGGAGACGAGGTTGCCGTTCGCGGTGCCCAGGGCCGGGACCGTCATCATCTGGTCGTACGTGTACTTCACGTCGGCGGAGGTGATGGGCTCACCGTCCGACCAGACGAGGTCGTCCTGCAGGGTGAAGGTCCACGTCTGGCCGCCGTCCGTCGCCTCCCACGAGTCGGCGAGTCCCTTCGTCGGCGAGCCGTCCTCCGCGTCGTTCTGCACGAGGGACTCGTACACGTACCGGATGACGTTCGTCGGCGTCAGGTAGATCGAGATGAACGGGTTGAACGTGTCGACGAATCCGGAGGTCGCGATCCGCAGCGTGGTGTCGGGGGCCGGGGATTCGGTGGCGGCGCTGACGGACTGCGCCTGGGCGGCGCCGACCGGAGCGGCGATGAGGAGCGCGGAGGCGATCGCGGCGGCGGTCAGACTTCGCACGGTTCTGGAGCGGGGGGCAAGACGCATGGAAGGTCCCTTCGGGCGCCGCCCGGATCCACAGTGAAGCCGGGTCGGTGCTGACCATGCAAGCGGAAGACGGCCCCGGGGTCAAGACATCTGATGCGTATCGCGGAAGAAAAATCGAGTCATGCGGGAGGAATCCGCGTCGCCCATGGGGTGTAACACGGCGGAAACACGGGGATGCAAGGATGCGCGCATCGAAGACGTCGGTGACGGCGCGCTCCGGCCGGCACGGAGATCCGGAACGTATCCCCGCCGCGTTCGGCTCGGGCACGGGAACCGGAATCGTATCGTCAGTCCGCCGGAAGAGTGAGCATGGCGCGCAGGAGAGCGATGCGCTCGTGCAGGGAGGAGCGGAGGAAATGCTCGTCCACCGCGTGCGCGCCGCCGCCCCGGGGTCCGAATCCGTCGACGGTCGGCAGCCCGAGGCCGCCGAGGAGATTCGTGTCGCCGGCGCCCGCTGCCGGCCTCCCCTCGACCGCCTGCCCGATGGCCGCGCCTGCGTCGGCGATGCGGGCGAGGAGGGCCCGGTCCTCGCTCGAGGCCTGCCAGGCAGGACGGGCGCTGAGGACCCCGACCTCCACCCGGGCGTCGCCGCGCAGGGGCGTGAGCGCGGCGAGGGCGTTCAGGACCTGCTTCTCGGTCTCCGGGTCGAGGAAGCGGAGGCCGATCTCCGCCTCCGCCTGCGCCGGGACCACGTTCGTGCGACCCCCGCCGCTGAGGACCCCGACGTTGCAGAGCACCGGTCCGGGGAGGGCGGGGTCCGCGACGATCGCGCGCACCCGGAGGAGCTGGTCGACGAGTTCGTCGATCGCCGAGACGCCGTGCTCGGGATCGAGTGCGGCGTGCGCGGCGCGGCCGGTGACGGCGATGCGCACCCGGGCGCTGCCGCGGCGGCCGACCTTCAGCGCCCCGTCGGGATGAGGCGACTCGAAGCCGATCGCGCAGACCGCGCCGCGGGCCCGCTCCGCCAGCAGGGGACCGGACGCCGGGGAGCCGATCTCCTCGTCCGACACGAGCACGATCCGCACGGCGCGGCGCCGCTCGATCGGCAGGACCTGAAGAGCGCGCAGGGCCTCCCGCATCACGACGATGCCGGCCTTCATGTCGTACGCGCCGGGGCCGCGCACGACGTCGCCGTCCTCGCTCCACGGGAGATCCTCCTGCAGCGTCCCCATCGGCCAGACGGTGTCGGTATGGCCGATGAGCAGGACTGGCGCCCCCGTGCCGGGGACGTCGATGACGAGATCCGTGCCGAGGTCGTGGGTGGTCCGGTGGACGGTGCCTCCGAGGTCCGCGAACCAGGCGGACAGCAGGTCGGCGATCCGGGCGCTGGCCTCGACGTCGCCGCTGGGCGTCTCCTGCGACACGAGTTCGCGCACGAGTGCGATGATGTCGTCGGAAGGATGGTCCGCGTCGCGCACTGCCGGAGGAGTCGTCACGGTTACGAACCGTATCTTGCCCCTTGATCGCCCCGCAACCCGCCGATAGCATCGCTCACAGCAGCAGGAATCCTCGATCTTAGGAAACGTATCGTGCCTCATTCTTCGGTGGCCGCCGACGCCGGTGTCGGCTACGGCTGCCGCGAGCTCACCCAGTACGCCGAGTTTCAGGAGGCATCGGCCCTGTACGCCCGCGTCTTCGCGTACACCGAGAGCGAGTACGCGCTCAACGCGAATCTGCTGACCGCGCTGGCCCGCAACGGCGGGTCCGCCGTCGGCGCCTTCGCCGACGACGGCGCCCTCATCGGGTTCGCCTACGGCTTCGCGGGCGTCGATGCCGGAGGCGCGCTCTTCCACTACTCCCAGGCGGCCGCCGTCGATGCCGCGCATCAGGGACGAGGTGTCGGGCAGGCGCTCAAGCTCGCGCAGCGGGCCGTGGCCCTGCGGTGGGGTCAGCGCACGATGCGATGGACGTTCGATCCGTTGCTCTCGCGGAACGCGCACTTCAACCTCAGCTCCCTCGGGGCCGTCGGCATCGCCTACGAGCGCGACTACTACGCGCGTCCGGACACCGACCGCCTGGTGGTCTCGTGGGACCTCACCGCACCGGAGAGCACCGCGCGCCGGGCGCTCCCGGTCCCGCCCGTCCTCGGCCGCGCCGACTGGGGACGACCGGTGGCGGCGGACGGAGGCACGTGGATCGCGATCCCGACCAGGCCCGGCGACCTCGACGCCGCCGCGCGCGCCACCGTGCGTCGCGACCTCGAACGCACCATGACCGCGGCTTTCCGCCGGGGGGACATCCTCGTCGCGGCGACGCGCCTCGACGACGACACGGCGGTGTACCGCGCGACACCAGGGGAGGGCACGCCATGACCGATCAGGATCACGACCAGGAGGACCGCGACCTCGTCTCTCCGCGCGACCGCTACGGCGAGCGCATCCGCACCAATCTCTCCGCCGAGAGCATCCAGGCCCGGATCATCGAGACCGAGCAGCGCACCCTCGCGCAGACCTTCGAGGAGCTCAGCCGTTCGGCCCAGGTGCCGCACGCCGCGGCGCTGCTGCTCGGCGCCCGGCGGCGCTACATCGCCGGGGAGGGGAAGGCGGCCGCGTACGCCCAGCTGCTCAACGCCGATCTCTCGGCGACGCTGTCGAACGTCTTCCTCGTCGACGGTCACGCCCTGCAGCCGCTCACCGTGCTCACCGACGTCCGCGCCAGTGACGTGCTGATCGCGTTCTCGCTGCGGCGCTATCGCGAGGAGACCGTGCGGCTCGGGCGGCTCTTCCACGAGGCGGGCGGTCAGCTCGTCGTCATCACCGACAGCGAGGACGCCCCGCTGGCGCCCATCGCGACCTCCCTCATCCGGGTGCGCACCGGATCGGCCTCGTACGCGGATTCGCCGACCCCGGTCGCCGCGGTGTGCCATCTGCTGAGCGCCCTCACCACGGCGAGCGCCAAGGGGGCGCGGCGGCGGCTCGCCGAGCGCGATCGTCTGGTCGCCCGCCTCGGACTCTACGGGCCCGACGCACCGCGATCCCGGCCCGAGGAGGACGCATGAGGGTCGTCCGCGTCCGGTTGTTCACGCTGCGCCAGGCGCTCCGGCACAGCTTCGAGACGAGTTCCCACCGCAAGTCCGGCATCGAGCACGTGCTCGTCGAGATGACCGACGCGGACGGACGGACGGGGTGGGGCGAGATCGCGTCGCCGAGCGACCCGTACTACGGGGCGGAGACCACCGTCACGGCGTGGGAGATCGCCACGCGCTACCTCGTGCCCGCGCTGCTCGGCGCGGAGGGTGACGAGCCGACGGCTCTGGAGGAGTCGTGGGCGCGGGTACGCGGGCACGAGTTCGCCAAGGCGGGGTTCTCGGGAGCCGTCTGGGACCTGTTCTCCCGCCAACGGGGGATCGCGCTCGCCGCGGCACTGGGCGGGACGCGCGACGAGGTCGTGGCCGGGGTGTCGCTGGGCATCGAGCCGTCGATCGACGAGCTGCTGGCCCAGGTCGAGATGCAGCGCGCGGCGGGGTATCCGCGGGTCAAGCTCAAGATCGCCCCGGGGTGGGATGTGGAGCCGGTGCGCGCCGTCCGAGGCGCCTACCCTGACCTCGACGTCCACGTGGATGCGAACGGTGCGTACGCCGACGACGAGCGTGCGGCCGAGGTGTTCGCGCGACTGGACGGTCAGGCGCTCACGATGATCGAGCAGCCGTTCGCCCCGCGGGACCTCGTCGCCCACGCCGACCTCCAGGCGCGTCTCGACACGGACGTGTGCCTGGACGAGTCGGTCGTCGACCTGGGAGACCTGCGCACGATGATCCGGCTGGGGGCCGGACGGGTGCTCAACATCAAGGTGTCGCGCATGGGCGGACTCGCCGTCGCCCGCGCAGCGCACGATCTGGCCGTCGACGCCGGCATCCCCGTGTGGTGCGGGGGGATGCACGAGTTCGGGATCGGGCGCGCGGCGAACGTCGCGCTGTCGTCGCTCCCGGGCTTCCTGCTGCCCTCGGACGTCTCGGGCTCCGACAAGTACTACGAGTCCGACATCATCGACCCTCCGGTCGCGGCCGTCGCGGGGAGGGTCGCGGTCCCCACCGGGCCCGGGCTCGGGCACGAGGTGCTCGCGGGACGCATCGCGCGCGAGGCGTCCCGCGTCTTCGACTCCGCGGCGGCGGGCGCCCCTGAGACCGTCCTGACCGCCGGCTGACGGTCCGACCTCGCGAGAGCGGAATCCCATGCGTGCACTGCTGCTGTACCGGCTCGACCTCGCGGATGACATCGCGGGTGACGGGATCGATCCCGTCGATCCGCGCGCGCCGATCATCCGGGCGACCGACCTGGGGATGACCCGCGGCGACGGCGTGTTCGAGACGGCGGTGGTCCGTCGGGGGCGCCCGCAGGCGCTGGAGGCCCATCTCGCGCGGCTGGAGCGCTCGGCGCGGCTCATGGAGCTGCCGCCGCCGCGCCCCGAGCGATGGCGGGCGGCGGTGCGCCGGGCGGCCGCCGAGGTGTCCCGCCCCGGAGTCGTCCGCGAGGGGGAGATCGCCGCGATCAAGTTCGCCATGACCCGGGGGGACGAGATCGAGTCGTCCGGGCCGACCGGGTGGGTGCTGGGCTTCACCGTCGACGACCCCGCCGGCGTCCGCGCGCGGGGTGTCTCGGCCGTGGTCCTCGACCGCGGGTACCGCCAGGACGTCATGCACACCGCGCCCTGGCTGCTGCAGGGGGCGAAATCGCTCGCGTACGCCGTGAACCAGGCGGCGCTCCGGGAGGCGCGCCGGCGCGGCGCCGACGACGTCGTCTTCGTCAGCACCGACGGCGCCGTGCTGGAAGGCCCGCGATCGACCCTGATCGCCCGGCTGGACGGGGCGCTGGTCACGCCGCCGCCGGAGCAGGGCGTCCTTCCCGGCACGACGCAGGCGGACGTCTTCGCGGGACTCGCCGATGTCCCCACGCGGATCGCGCCCCTGCTGCGGGACGATCTGGAACGGGCGGACGCGCTGTGGCTGTGCTCCAGCACGCGTGGTGCGGTGCCCGTGCGGGAACTGGACGGCGTGACACGCGCCGTCGACCCCGAGCTCACCGCGCGGATGAACGCGGTGCTGGATGGACGAGAGGACTGACATGGCCGACGAGGACCGCCCCACCGATCGGGTGATCGACGGACACAACGATCTCGCCTGGGCGAGCAGGACGCTGCTCGGCTACCGGGTCGCGGAGCTGTCCGGCGCGGTGCCCGCCACGCAGACCGATCTGCCGCGGCTCACCGCGGGCGGCGTCGCCGGGCAGTTCTGGTCGGTGTGGGTCGACCCGGTGCTGGAGGGCGCCGAGCAGGTGGTGGCCACGCTCGAGCAGATCGACTTCGTGCACCGGCTCGTCGATGCCCACCCGCAGCACTTCGCGATCGCCCGCACGGCGGCGGACGTGCGAGCGGCGATGGCCGACGGGCGCATCGCCTCGCTCATCGGCATCGAAGGCGGCGACCAGCTCGGAGGGTCCCTGGCGGTGCTGCGGCAGTTCGCCCGCCTCGGGGCGCGGTATCTGACCCTCACGTGGTCGCGGACGATCGCCTGGGCGGACTCCGCGACCGACGAGGCGCGGCACGGCGGCCTGACCGCGTTCGGACGAGAGGTCGTCCGGGAGATGAACCGGATCGGCGTCCTCGTCGACCTGTCGCACGTCGCGCCGTCGACGATGCGGCACGCCCTCGAGGTCACCACCCGGCCCGTGATGGTCAGCCACTCCGGAGCCTTCGCCCTCTGTGACCACCCCCGGAACGTGCCGGACGACGTGCTCGCCGATATCGGCGCCCAGGGCGGCGTGGTCATGGTCCCGTTCGTGCCCACCTTCGTCTCGCAGGCCCGTCGCGACTGGTGGGAGGCGGGAGGGGACGGCGAGGCCCCGCGCGTGGGCGTCCGCGACGTCGCCGACCATCTGGACCACGTCCGCCGTGTCGCGGGTGCCCATGCCGTGGGCATCGGCGCCGACTACGACGGCTCCGACGAGATGCCCGACGGGCTCGGCGACGTCTCCGGCTACCCGGCGCTGTTCGCCGAGCTGCGTCGCCGCGGATGGTCGGAGGACGATCTCCGGGCGGCGGCGCATGAGAACGTCCTCCGCGTGCTGGAAGACTCCGACGCCGACCACACGGCGTTCCTCGCCGGTCGTGCCGGAGAGCCGGCCGCCGCCGCACTCGCTCCCGCAGTCGACACGACCACGCGTGAGGGGGCGCTGTGACCCCGCGCGTCCTCGTCGTGGTGAACTCGGTCAGCTCCGGGCCGCGGCGGCTCGGCACCTGGCTGCGCGAGAAGGGCATCGAGATCGAGGAGGTGATCGGCGCCAGCCAATCCCTGCCGGCCACCCTCGACGGTCATGCCGGTCTCGTCATGCTCGGCGGCGGCCTCATGCCGGACGACGACCACCGGGCGCCGTGGCTCGCGGCTGAACGCGCGCTCGCCGCGGAGGCCATCGACCGCGACCTCCCCACCCTCGGCATCTGCCTCGGCGGTCAGTTGCTCGCCCACGTCGCCGGTGGCGAGGTCGCCGAGAAGACCGGCCCCATCGAGCGGGGCGCGACCCCCATCCGCCCGACCCTGGCCGGACGGGCCGATGCGCTGTTCGCCGCCCTCGGCGACGAGGCGCCGATGATCGAGAATCACCAGGACATGATCACGCGCCTGCCCGCCGCGGCCGTGCTCCTCGCGACCAGCGCCGCCGTCGAGAACCAGGCGTTCCGGCTGGGGGAGCGCGTGCGCGGCGTGCAGTTCCATCCCGAGGCGTCCGCCGCCGATCTCGCGCGGTGGGACGATGCCGCCCTGCGCGGGGAGGGCCGCTCGCTGCCCGCCCTCATCGCTGAAGCGGAGCGCGTGCACGACCGCAACACCGCGGCCAGCCGTGCTCTCATCGAGGCCTTCGCCGACGAGGTGCTCGCCGGGGTGCCGGCATGACCCCGGGAACCCCGCCGGCGCCGGTGGACGTCCAGACCGCGGAGCAGGCGCTCCTCCGCGGCCTGGACGAGCGCGCCCGGCGCGTCGCCCCGGCCTCGATCGCCGCCGTGAGCGAGCGCGGTGCCGTCCGCGCCGTCCTCACCCACGGCCATCCGCAGGGCCACGGAGACCCGACCACCCGTGACACGGTCTTCCGCATCGCCTCGATGTCCAAGAGCTTCCTCGCCGCCACCGTGCTGGCGCTCCGCGACCGGGGCCTGCTCGACCTCCACGCGCCGATCCGCACGATCCTGCCCGACGTCCGCCTGCACCACCGGGACGAGGACGCGGAGGTCACCGGCGACATGCTCCTGTCCAACCGCTCGGGCCTGGGGGAGGACAATGCCTGGGTCGATCGGCATCTCGGTGCCTCCCGCGAGGAGATCGGCGGGCTGTTCGCCGCCGGCGTGCCCCTGGCGGCCGCACCGGGCACCGTCTATCAGTACTCCAACCTCGGGCAGTCGCTGCTCGGACGCGTCGTCGAGGCGGTCATCGGACGCCCGGTGGAGGACGTGATCAGGGAGACCCTGCTGGAGCCGCTCGGGCTGCGGCGGACCGCCCCTGTGCCCGACGGGTACGACGCCCGGATGCTGGCGGGAGGGTTCCGCACGTTCGACGACGGTGCCACCTTCCGTCCGGAGCCGTTCGTCGGGTCCGGGGCACTCGGCTGCATCGGCAGCATGTTCAGCACGGTCGACGACATCGCCGCCTGGATGTGGTTCCTCGGCTCGGCGTTCACCGACGACCCTGTCGCCCCGGACGTGCTGGCGCCGGCCTCGCGCATCGAGCTGCAGCAGCCCCGGACGCCGATCCCCGTCCCGTCGGGCATGTTCGACGGACGCGACCTCGCCGGGGCGGGGTACGGCTACGGGCTCTTCATCGAGGACGACCGTCGGTTCGGCCGCGTCGTGCAGCACTCCGGCGGGCTCCCCGGCTTCTCGGCCCACATGCGGTGGCATGCGGCCACCGGTCTCGGCGTGGTCGCGTTCGGCAACTCGGACGAGTTCGGCGCCCGCCGGGTCGCCGGAGCGGCGTTGCAGCACCTCCTCACGGAGACCGACGCGCCGTCGGCCGTCGTCCGCCCTTGGGCGGAGACGGTGGCCGCCGCGCAGGCGATCGACGCCGCGCTCCGGGCGGGTCTGCCCGCCGCTGAGTTCCCCGCTCTCGCGGATCACGTCCTCGACGACGTCCCGGCCGATGTGCGCGATGCCCGGCTCGCGGCCCAGGTGCAGGAGGTCGGTGGGCTGCGCCCCGATCAGGCGCCGTTCCGCGACCGCGTCGTCGCCGCCGCGACCGAGGCGGAGCTGCGGTGGCGGATCACCGGCGCGCGCGGCGACCTCCTCGTCGACATGCGGCTCGTCGGGCTCCCGGAGCCGCGCGTGCAGGGCCTGAGCACCGCGGTCGTCGCTCCGGGGCAGACGCTCCTGGAGGGGGAGCGGGCGGGGGCCGCCGAACGCCATCGGATCGTGCTGCCCTCCGCGTGATCACGGGGCCGGCAGCAGATCGACCGAGTCCAAGAATCCGCCCTAGGATGGAGGCATCCCGCCCCGCCCGTTCTGAGGAATCCTCATGCCCGCCACCCCCGTGCGTCGTCTCCTGCCCTTCGCCGCGCTCGCCGCCGCCACCGCCCTGGTGCTGACCGCGTGCGCCGGCCCGTCCACGGAGAGCGAGGGCGGTGAGGTCGTGTGGGCGATCGAGGGCGCGAACCTGTCCGCCGGGCACATGGACCCGCAGGTGAGCCAGCTCGACGTCTCCGGCATGGTGCAGCGGGCCGTGCTCGACTCCCTGGTCTTCCAGGAGGACGACGGCTCGTTCAGCCCGTGGCTCGCGAAGAGCTGGGACGTCTCGCCGGACAGCACGGAGTACACCTTCACGTTGCGCGACGATGTCACCTTCACCGACGGCGAGCCGTTCGACGCCGAGGCCGTGAAGGCGAACTTCGACCGCATCGTCGACCCCGAGACGGCGTCGGCCCAGGCGGCGAGCATGCTCGGTGCGGACTTCTACGCCGGGACCGAGGTCGTCGACGACCACACCGTGAAGGTCTCGTTCACGCAGCCGTACGCGCCGTTCCTGCAGGCGGCGAGCACCCCGCAGCTCGGCTTCTACTCGCCCGCCGTGCTGGCCGACTCGGCCGACAAGCTCAAGGCGGGCGGACCCGACGTCACGGTCGGCACCGGACCCTTCGTGCTCACCGAGTACACCGCCGACCAGGAGATCGTCTACACGCGCAACGACGACTACGCGTGGGGTCCGCACGACGCGAAGGCCCCGTCGTTCGAGACGCTGCGGGTGCAGATCCAGCCCGAGGCGTCCGTGCGCACCGGTGTGATCGAGAGCGGCGAGGCCGACCTCGCCAGCAACATCCCGCCGAACCAGGTCGCTGGTCTGGACGACGCCGGCGTCACGGTCGACTCGGTGGAGTACCCGGGGCTGCCGTACTCGCTGTACCTGAACGAGAAGTACGGCGTCTTCGCCGACGAGAAGGTGCGGCAGGCGTTCGCGCGAGGCATCGACATCGACGCGGCCGTCGAGGAGATCTACTTCGGGCAGTTCCCGCGGGCGTGGAGCATCCTCGGCAGCACCACCCCCGGCTACGACGCGTCGCTGGAGGATTCCTGGCCGTTCGACCAGGACGCGGCGAACGCCCTGCTCGACGACGCCGGCTGGACGGAGCGCGATGCGGACGGCATCCGCATGAAGGACGGCGAGCGCCTGTCCGTGCGCTGGATCGCCTGGACCCCGGTGCCCGACGACCGCGCGGCGCTGGCCAACGCGATCCAGTCCGACCTCAAGGCCATCGGCTTCGAGGTGCAGCGTGAGGAGCTGGAGCCGGGCGCCTACAACGCGCAGTACGAGCCGAAGACCTTCGACCTCACCGACTGGGGCTTCTCCGGGGTGGACGCCGACTTCCTCCGTGCCCACCTGCACACCGACGGCTTCCAGAACGCCTCGCAGGTGAGCGACCCGGAGATCGACGCGCTCCTGGAAGAGGCCGTCGCCTCGAGCGATCAGGACGCCCGCACCGAGCTCTACACGCAGCTGCAGCAGTGGAACGCCGAATACACGGCCATCGTCCCGCTCTACAGCCCCTCGGCGATCACGGCGGTGGGCGAGCGCGTGCAGGGCCTGGACTACGACCTCTACGGGCGCCCGCTCTTCTACGATGTGAGCCTCGGCTGACATCCGGCGGCCGTCGTTTCGAGGGAGCGGGCGGGGTGATCGAACCGTGAAGGCGGTGCTCGGCCGTGGCCTCGGGCTCGTCGCCTCGGTGGTCGTGGTGCTGTGGGGCGCCGCGACGGTCGCGTTCCTCGCTTTCCGGGTGATCCCCGGCGACCCGGTGTCGGTGATGCTCGGGCCGCAGGCGCAGGTGAGCGAGGCCGTCAAGGACGGCATCCGCGCCGACCTCGGGCTGGATCGGCCGCCGCTCGAGCAGTACGTGGTGTTCATCGGGCAGCTCGCCCGCGGTGACCTCGGAGAGTCCTACCAGCTGCGGCTGCCGGTGTCCGAGGTCATCGGACGGCAGCTCGGCGCGACCGTGCAGCTCGCGATGCTGGCGCTGGTGATCGCCGTCGTGCTCGCGCTCGCGGTCGCGGTCTTCGTCCGGGGCCGCGTCGGCCGGACCATCGCCGCCGGCGTCGAGCTCGTCGTGCTCTCCTCGCCGGTGTTCTGGATCGGGCTGCTGCTGCTCAGCGTCTTCGCGTTCGGGCTGGGGTGGTTCCCCGTCTCGGGCACCCGCAACCCGGCGACCATCGTGCTCCCGGCGATCACGCTCGCCCTCCCGGTGGCGGCGCTGCTCAGCCAGGTGCTCCGCGACGGAATGATGCAGGCGGAGCGGATGCCGTTCGCGGAGACGGTCCGCGCGCGCGGTGCCGGGCCCACGTGGTTCACCGTGCGGCACGGGGTGCGTCACGGCGCCGCCTCGGCGGTGACGCTCGCCGCGTACCTCACCGGCTCGGTCCTCGGAGGTGCGGTGCTCGTCGAGACGGTGTTCGCCCGTCCCGGTCTCGGCCGGGTCACCCTCGCCGCGATCAACGACCGTGACCTGCCCGTCCTCACCGGCATCATCCTGCTGAGCGCGCTCGTGTTCGTGATCATCAACGTCGTGGTGGAGCTCGTGCATCCGCTGATCGACCCTCGCGTGGCCGCCTCCCGGCCGGGTGCGGCCCGATGAGCCGGGGGGAGCGGCTCCTGCTCGCCGTCGCCGCGGCGGTGCTGGCCGTGGTCGCCGTCGCCGCCGTCTGGCCGGGGCTGCTCGCCACGCACGATCCGCTGCAGACCGAGGTGCGGGCCGCCCTGCTGCCGCCGAGCGCCGAGCATCTCTTCGGTACCGACCAGAGCGGTCGCGACGTCTACTCCCGCGTGGTGTTCGGCACCGGCCGCTCGGTCGGGATCGGGCTTCTCGCCACCGCCATCGCCGTCGCCGCCGGTCTGCTCGTGGGGGCTCTCGCCGGGCTGTCGCCGCGGGGCGTTGACGTCACGCTCATGCGCATCAACGACGTGCTCATGGCCTTCCCCGAGTTCCTCGTGGCGCTGGTCGTGGTGGCCGTGCTGGGGCCGGGGCCGGTGAACATCGCGATCGCGGTGACCCTGGCCGCCGCGCCGGTCTACGTGCGCCTCGCCCGCGTGCAGACCCGGACGCTCCGGGTGGCGGAGTATGTCGAGGCGGCCCGCATCCTGGGCGTGCCGCCGCTGCGGGCGTTCCGACGCCATGTCGTGCCCGGCGTCCTGGGGTCGCTGAGCGTGCTCGCCACGATCGGCATCGGGTCGAGCATCCTCGCCGCGGCCGGGCTGAGCTTCCTGGGCCTGGGGCCGTCCGAGCCGACCCCGGAGTGGGGACTGATGCTCGCCGGCGGTCGCAACGTGCTGGGACAGGCGTGGTGGGTGTCGGTGTTCCCGGGCCTGGCGATCACGCTCACGGTGGTGTGCGCGACGGTGATCGGACGGATCCTCCGGGCGCGGGCGGAGGGAAGGGACGCATGAGCGCGGCACTGGAGCTCCGGGAGCTGCGGATCGGGTTCGGCGCTGTCCCGGTGGTGGACGGCGTCTCGTTCACCGTGCAGCCCGGGGAGTGCGTCGCGATCGTCGGAGAGTCGGGGGCAGGGAAGACGCTGACCGCCCGCGCCCTCCTGGGCCTCGCCCCCGCGGCGGCGGAGGTGACCGCCGACGTGCTCCGCCTCGGCGGACGGGACGCCACCGCGCTGACCGAGCGCGGGTGGCGGCGCGTCCGCGGGACCGGGATCGGCCTCGTGTCGCAGGACGCCCTGGTGTCGCTGGATCCGCTGCGCCGGATCGCCGACGAGATCGCGGAGCCGCTGCGACTGCACCGCCTCGTCCGCGGACGAGCCGCCATCGGCGACCGCGTGCGCGATCTGCTCGGGCGGGTGTGGATGCCCGACCCGGATCGTCGCGCCCGCCAGCGCCCGCACGAACTCTCCGGAGGGCTGCGGCAACGCGCCCTCATCGCCTCGGCACTCGCCGGCGACCCCGCGGTGCTGGTGGCGGACGAGCCCACGACGGCGCTCGACGCGACCGTGCAGGCACGGGTCCTCGTGCTGCTGCGTGAGATCGTCGACCGCGGCACCGCCGTGGTGTTCATCAGCCACGACTTCGCCGCGGTCCGCCGCGTCGCCGACCGCGTGCTCGTGATGAAGGACGGGCGGATCGTGGAGTCCGGGCCCGTCGCGGAGGTGCTGGCCGACCCCCGGCATCCCTACACGCGCCAGCTGATCGCGGCGACGATGCATGCGCCACGGGAGGACCGACCGGCCTCGGCGGACGCCGTTCTGGTGGTGGACGGGGTGGCCAAGGCGTTCGGCGGGGTGCCGGCCGTCCGCGACGCCTCCTTCCGGGTGGGCGCCGGGCGGACGGTGGGCATCGTGGGCGAGTCCGGGTCGGGGAAGACGACACTGGCGCGGCTCATCGTGGGCGTCGAGACCCCGGATGCCGGAGCGCTGCGCTGGACGGGGACGCCCCGGGTGCAGCTCGTCCACCAGAACCCCCTCGGAGCCTTCGATCCGCGCTGGACGATCGGGCGCTCACTGACCGAGGCGCTGGAGGCGGGGGGTGTGCCGCGGAGCGAGCGCCCGGCACGGGTGTCGGCGCTCCTCGCGGAGGTCGGGCTCGACGAGGCGCTGGCGGCCCGACGGCCGTCGGCGCTCTCCGGCGGTCAGCGCCAGCGGGCGGCGCTCGCCCGCGCCCTCGCTGCCGACCCGGAGGTGCTCGTGCTCGACGAACCCGTCTCCGCGCTCGACCCGTCGGTGCGGGAGCGGGTGCTCCGGCTCCTTGCGCGCGTGCAGGAGGAGCGCCGGCTCACGATGCTGTTCGTCTCCCACGACCTCGATGTGGTGGGGGCCGTCGCGGACGACGTCCTGGTCATGCAGGACGGCCGGATCGTCGAGCAGGGGCCCACGGCGACCGTGTTCGCCGCGCCCCAGCACGCCTTCACACGCGAGCTGCTCGCGGCGAGCGGCCCCGTCGGCCCGTGACGACGGCCACGACGGCGGGACCACGCGTACAATGGCCGTACGAGCACCGATCCGGCCATCACCGGGGAGCTCTCGGAAGAACGGTCCGGCGACGGACTCAGTAGAACCGAGCGGGGCAGGCCCGTCACAGCCGCAGTGAGAGTGGTCCGTGTGTCCCCGAGGCTTTCGAGGGGACGCAGGGGCACGCGAGGTGGTACCGCGGTCCGCGAGGATCGTCCTCGCAGCAGCATCCGCCACGACGACCACTGCGAGAGACCATGACCTACCCGCGCTCCTCTTTCGGCCCCGCTGCCGACCCTTCGACCGGCTCCGGGACCCCAGGGTCTGTGGCGCCGAGCCCGCGCTTCCCGCAGATCGAGGAGGAGGTGCTCGACTTCTGGAAGACCGACGACACCTTCCGCGCCTCCATCGCGCAGCGCGAGGGCGCCCCCGAGTGGGTGTTCTACGACGGCCCTCCTTTCGCGAACGGTCTGCCGCACTACGGCCACCTGCTCACGGGCTACGCGAAGGACGTGTTCCCCCGCTTCCAGACCATGATCGGGAAGAAGGTCGATCGCGTCTTCGGATGGGACACCCACGGGCTCCCGGCCGAGCTCGAGGCGATGAAGCAGCTCGGGATCACCGAGAAGAGCGAGATCGAGGACATGGGGATCGACGTCTTCAACGAGAAGGCGCGCTCCTCGGTCCTGAAGTACACGCGCGAGTGGGAGGACTACGTCACCCGCCAGGCCCGCTGGGTCGACTTCGAGCGCGGGTACAAGACGCTCGACCTCGGGTACATGGAGAGCGTGCTGTGGGCCTTCAAGACCCTGTACGACAAGGGACTCGCCTACGAGGGCTACCGGGTGCTCCCGTACTGCTGGCGCGATGAGACCCCGCTGTCCGCCCACGAACTGCGCATGGATGACGACGTCTACCAGACGCGGCAGGACCCGTCGGTCACGGTGACCTTCCCGCTCACGGGTGCGAAGGCCGAGGCGCTCGGCCTCACCGGTGTGCGCGCCCTCGCCTGGACGACCACGCCGTGGACCCTGCCGACCAACCTCGCGCTCGCCGTGGGGCCGGACATCGAGTACGTCGTGCTGCCCGCCGGCCCCGCCGGCGCCTCCGACGTGCACCAGGGCCGTGCCGCCCCCTCGGCCGACCAGCTCGCGGTCGAGGCCTCCGCACACCGCTACCTGCTCGCGAAGGATCTCCTCGGCGGCTATGCCAAGGACCTCGGGTACGAGAGCCCGGAGGACGCGCTCGCCGCGGTCGACGCCACGCTGCGTGGTGCGGAGCTGGCCGACGTCACCTACGACCGCCTGTTCGACTACTACGCGGACGAGGAGACCTACGGCACGGGGAACGCCTGGCGCATCCTCGTCGACGACTACGTCACCACGACCGACGGCACCGGCATCGTCCACCAGGCCCCGGCCTACGGTGAGGACGACCAGCGCGTCGCCGGCGCGGCGGGCATCCCGACGATCCTGTCCCTCGACGACGGCGGCCGCTTCCTCCCCAGCGTCACCGACGTCGCGGGCGAGCTGTGGATGGACGCGAACACGCCCCTCGTGCGGATCATCCGCGACAACGGTCGTCTCGTCCGGCTGCAGAGCTACGAGCACTCCTACCCGCACTGCTGGCGGTGCCGGAACCCCCTCATCTACAAGGCCGTGTCGAGCTGGTTCATCCGGGTCACCGACATCAAGGACGATCTCCTCGCGAACAACGAGGAGATCACCTGGGTGCCGGAGAACGTCAAGCACGGCCAGTTCGGGAAATGGCTCGAGGGCGCCCGCGACTGGTCGATCAGCCGCAACCGCTACTGGGGCTCGCCGATCCCGGTGTGGAAGAGCGACGACCCCGAGTACCCGCGCGTCGACGCCTACGGGTCGTTGGAGGAGCTGGAGCGCGACTTCGGCACCCTCCCGCGCAATCCCGAGGGGGAGGTCGATCTGCACCGCCCCTACATCGATCACCTGACCCGGCCGAACCCGGACGACCCGACCGGCAAGAGCACCATGCGGCGGATCGGCGACGTCTTCGACGTGTGGTTCGACTCCGGCTCGATGCCGTACGCGCAGGTGCACTATCCGTTCGAGAACCAGGAGTGGTTCGACTCGCACTCCCCGGCGGACTTCATCGTGGAGTACATCGGGCAGACCCGCGGCTGGTTCTACGTCATGCACGTGCTGTCGACCGCGCTGTTCAACCGCCCGGCGTTCACGGGCGTCAGCTGCCACGGCATCGTGCTCGGCAGCGACGGCTACAAGATGTCGAAGTCGCTGCGCAACTACCCGGACGTGTCCGAGGTGCTGGACCGCGACGGCTCCGACGCGATGCGCTGGTTCCTGATGTCGAGCGCCGTGCTCCGCGGCGGCAACCTCATCGTCACCGAGGAGGGCATCCGCTCGGGGGTGCGGGAGTTCCTGCTGCCGCTGTGGAACTCGTGGTACTTCTTCGCGACGTATGCGAATGCTTCGACAGGCTCAGCAACCCAGGGAGGCGTGGGCTCAGCACCCCAGGGAGGCGGGTACGAGGCGTCGTGGCGCACCGACTCGACCGACGTCCTCGACCGGTACATCCTCGCGCGGCTGGGAGACCTGGTCCGTGACGTGCGGGCCGACCTGGAGGGTCTGGACTCGACCACCGCGTCCGCGCGACTGCGCGACTTCGCCGAGGTGCTGACGAACTGGTACATCCGCCGTTCGCGCGACCGGTTCTGGGTGGGCGTGACGGATGACCCGAAGAGCCGCGAGGCGTTCGACACGCTCTACACCGTCCTGGAGACGCTGTGCCGCGTGGCCGCGCCGCTCGTGCCGCTCATCAGCGAGCGCGTGTGGCAGGGGCTCACCGGCGGGCGCAGCGTGCATCTGCAGGACTGGCCGGACGCCGCACAGTTCCCGGCGGCGGACGAGATCCGCGACGCGATGGACGCGGTGCGCGAACTGTCCAGTGTCGGCAACGCCCTGCGCAAGAAGGAGAAGCTGCGTGTGCGGCTGCCGCTGGCGCGCCTCACGGTCGTGTCGCCGCTCGCGGCGGACCTCGGCCAGTTCGAGGAGATCCTCCGCGAGGAGCTCAACGTCAAGACCGTCGAGCTGGTCCCGCTGACCGACGAGGCTGCCGGGGAGTACGGCATCAGCCACCGGCTCAGCGTGAACGCCCGCGCCGCGGGTCCGCGCCTCGGCAAGGACGTGCAGAAGGCCATCCAGGCCGCGCGCTCGGGTGACTGGTCCGAGACCGACGGCGTCGTGACCGCGGGTGGCATCGTGCTGGAGCCCGCCGAGTACGACCTCGTCCTCGAGACCACGGGTCGCCCGGAGGGCGAGGCGCTGGCCATCGTCCCGTCGGGCGGCTTCGTCCTGCTCGACACGGACACGACGCCGGAGCTGGAGGCCGAGGGCATCGCCCGCGACGCGATCCGCGTCGTGCAGGAGGCGCGCAAGAACGCCGGGCTCGATGTGAGCGATCGCATCGTGCTGGCCCTCAACGCCGCCCCGGCCGAGGCCGCCGCCCTGGAGGCGCACGCCGACCTCATCGCCGCCGAGACCCTCGCCGTGGCGTTCGCCGTGCAGGCGACGGACGAGCTCGACCGGCTCGTCGACGAGGTCACCAGTCCCGGCGACGGCGTGCACCGCAGCGGGGCGCGGGCCCTGGGTGCCGGCAAGGCACCGCTGCTGGTCACGATCGACACCAACCTGGAGGTGGGGCGCGCATGAGCGCGAGAGACCGGGCGGACGCCGTCTACGAGACTCTGCTGAGCCGTGCGGGGGAGCGCTGGGTGCAGCCGCGCAAGGAGCGCACGGCACGCGTCCTCGCGTACCTCGACGACCCGCAGCGCACGTACCGCGTCATCCACGTCACCGGCACGAACGGCAAGACGTCGACCGCGCGGATGATCGAGAGCCTGCTGCGGGCGCACGACCTCCGTACCGGCCTGTTCACGAGCCCGCATCTGGAGCGCTTCACCGAGCGCATCATGATCGACGGGGAGCCGATCGCCGATGAGGCCGTCGCCGATGCCTGGGACGAGATCGAGCCGTTCGTGGGCATCGTGGACGCCGAGCTCGAGGCGGCGGGGGAGGCCCCGCTGACGTTCTTCGAGCTGCTGACGGTGCTCGCCTTCGTCGCGGTCGCGGATGCGCCCGTCGACGTGCTCGTGCTCGAGGTGGGCATGGGAGGGGAGTGGGACTCCACGAACACCGCCGACGGCGACGTCGCGGTCTTCGCTCCCATCGACATCGACCACGCGGACCGTCTCGGCAGCACCATCGCCGAGATCGCGCAGGTCAAGGCCGGGATCATCAAGGAGGGCGCCGCCGTCGTCTCGGCCCAGCAGCACGCGGAGGCCGCGGCGGTGCTGCGTCGCGTCGCCGACGAGCGGCACGCGACCATCGCCTTCGAGGGGGAGGACTTCGGCCTCGCCGAGCAGAAGCTCGCGGTGGGTGGGCAGCTGCTCACCATCCGCGGCCTCGCCGGGCAGTACGAGGAGGAGTACCTTCCGCTGTACGGTGCGCATCAGGGGCACAACGCGGCCCTCGCCGTCGCGGCGGTCGAGTCCCTGATCGGCGGCGCCACCCAGGCGATCGCCGGTGGGGTCATCTCGGACGGACTGCAGGGCAGCACGTCTCCCGGCCGTCTGCAGCTCCTGGGTATCGCTCCCACCGTCATCGTCGACGCCGCGCACAACCCGCATGGCGCCGCCGCGCTCGCGCAGGCGCTGGATGACAGCTTCGACTTCGACGAGTGGGGTCTCGTGCTCGGCGTGCTGGCGGACAAGGATGCGGCCGGGATCGTCGCGCGCCTGGCTCCCGCCGCCGCGCACGTGTTCGCCACCGCGCCGGAGTCCGATCGCGCCAACGACGCGGACCTCATCGCCGACCTGGTCGAGCAGGCAGGGCAGCGCGCGACGGTGCACCCCTCGCTCGCCGACGCCGCCGATGCGGCGCGGGAATGGGCGGCCTCGTCGGATCGACGGGCCGTGGTCATCGCCGGGTCCGTCGTGCTCGCCGGGGAGGCGATCGCGCTGTCCGAGGAGGAGGACTGGAAGTCGGGGTGGCGCGCATGACCGCCGCCGACGCGCCGCGACGGCCGCGTGCCCCGCGCACCCTCGTCCAGAAGCTCGCGCCGGTGGTCCTCGGTTTCGAGGCGATCGTGGTCTTCCTCGTCGGGCTCACCATCTTCGGGCTGAAGGCGCTCCCGCCGGGCATCGAGCAGTGGTGGGGGATCGTGGGCGGGGCCGTGGTCGCCGTGGCCTGCGTCGTCATCGCCGGCATGATCACGAGGCCCGGCGCGATCGCCGCCGGCTGGGTCGTGCAGATCGTCGTGGCCCTCTCGGCCATCGCCGTTCCCGCCGTGCTGCTCGTGGTGCTGATTTTCGGCGGCATGTGGGCGTATGCGACCATCATGGGGGCTCGTCTGGACGCACGACGCCCGAGCGAGTCGCCGACCGCGCAGAACGCAGACACAGAGAGTGAATGACATGGCCACCGAAGAAACCCTCGTCCTCGTCAAGCCGGACGGTGTCGCCCGCGGCCTCACCGGTACGATCCTCGCCCGCATCGAGGCGAAGGGCTACGCGCTCGTCGACATCCGTCTCGTCGAGCCCGACCGCGACCTCCTCGCCGCGCACTACGCCGAGCACGAGGGCAAGCCGTTCTACGAGCCGCTCCTCGAGTTCATGATGTCCGGTCCGTCGGTGGCGATCCGCCTCGCCGGGAACCGCGTCATCGAGGGCTTCCGCTCCCTCGCCGGCACCACCGACCCGACCACCGCCGCGCCCGGCACCATCCGCGGCGACTTCGGCCGTGACTGGGGCCTCAAGGTGCAGCAGAACCTCGTGCACGGCTCGGACAGCCCCGAGTCGGCCGCCCGGGAGCTGGGCATCTGGTTCGACTGACCCGGCCCGTCACGACGAAGCCCGTCCGCCGATACGGCGGACGGGCTTCGTCGTGCGTGCGGTGCGGGTCAGAAGATCATGCCGATGACCTCGCCGAGCAGGTCGAGTCCGCGCAGCTGTGCGAGGAGGACGACGAGGGCGTAGGCGAGGATCGTCGCGAGGGGCACCCAGGCCATCAGACGGGATGCGCGCTCCTGCACCTTCTCGTTCCGTGTGAAGGTCCCGTTGCGCGTGAGGTGCAGCATCGTGGCGAAGAACGTCGGGATGGTCACCGACCAGGTGAGCATGCACCACGGGCAGAGGACACCGAGGTTGGGGGCGTAGAGGCTCTGCCAGATCAGCCAGCACACGAGGCCGAAGGCGAAGGTCACCCCGGCGCCGAACGTCGCCCAGAACCAGCGCGGGAACCGGGCGCCGGCGAGAAGGGCGACGCCCATGAACAGCGGGGCCATCCAGCCGGCGATGCCGATGATGGGATTCGGGAACCCGAAGACCTCGCCCTGCCAGGAGCCGAGGTTCTTGCCGCACTGGATCATCACGCTGACGTTGCAGCTGAGGTCCGCATCCGGGTTGGCGAGCTGGATGAACTTGTCCATCGTGAGCTGGAAGGCGGCGAACCAGCCGACGACGCTCGCGATGATCAACCACACGGCATAGACGACGGGGCGGGTGCGCTGCTCGCTCATGCTCAGGATTATCCCAGCGACGGCTATGGAAAGGGCGAGAACCGCCCGGGGAAAACGGGCTCGGGTCGAGGAGATGCCGCGATCGGACCCACTTGGTGCGATAAAGACGGTTATGCGTCGAAGTGGCTGCTAATTCTGGATTTACAAGGCTCTCCCGGTCAGAGACTAGCAAGGGTGGGCCATCATCGGCGGCCCACCTCGTGACCCACCAGAGAGCCGGAGACAACTACACGGAAGGGCTGGCGCTCACTGTGTAGCCGCATGACGGGCACAGCTGGACGATGATCTCCTGCTGAATCGAGCCGTCCAAGGGCGTTCCGTCTCTCGGGCACCGGTAACGATCTTCGTAGGAGCGGCGCACGTTCTTTTGAAGAATGGTGACTAACCGATCAGCGAAGCCACCGAGGATGCGGTAGTGGTCGATCAGCTCCTCGATCTCCTGGTAGGTGAACGTGGTGTACTCCACGTGCCGCTCGCCTGACTTCAGGGACCGCTTCATCACCATGACCGCGTCGTCCCGCCACATCCAGACGCCGTGCACCAGTAGATTCCGAGTGCCGTTCACGGCAGCTAAACGGTCAGCTAGCTGATCGGTGACGGGCGGGTAGACCGTGATCGCGCGCACCGCCGCCACGAGGCGTGTTCCACTCGCAGCCCAATCAGGTGTCGACTCCGCCAGATGGGTCGCGTCGGGGTTCGCGAGCACGACGGCCTCTCCGAGGACGTCGTCCAGCCACGCGGCATAGAAGGTCAGCCTTCCGAGTAGGACGGCGACATGGTCGGGGAGAGGTATCCACTCGTCGTGTGCAGCTTCGGCGTCGGTCATGGAACGACGCTACCCGGCGCTATCGTCTGAATAGAGGCGGTCAGTCGTCGGACATGATCGTGCCGTTGTCCTCGATCCACACACGCTTCCCCAGACTGACGCGCGTGGCGATGTTGGTGAGATCCGGATCAGTCGTTTTTGCTCCGTTGCCTACCGCGTTCCAGCGCGTCCTCAGCGCGTCCTTCACCACCTCGACGTCCTCGCCGGAGTACTCAGTGGAGATCCCATCCAGCACCGCCTTCAGCTTGTTGATCTGCTCCTGCATCTGACGGGGGAAGTCGGGGTTCATCCGGAAGTCCATGGGGCCACCTCTCTGTGTAGGTCGCACCCTACGCGCAGCGCCGATGATGCGCGAGCGCTTCAGTGGCTAGCGCGAACCATGTGGACAACCTGTGGATATCTAGCGCGTACGCAGCACTAAGTCTCGGAGTTTATGAATATACCCGCTAACCAGGGTTTTCCTGAGCTTCCTAGAACGCCTCGGAGGGAGTACTGTCGGCTTCGAACCCGTCCAGGGGTGCGCACGGAAACGCCGCCCCAGTCCTGCGAAGACAGAGGCGGCGATGAAACGGATTTCCGATGTCCAGCGTACCCGCCGACGCTCCACACCGCACCCCTCGTCGGGTGCCCTTGGACTACCGGTCCGACGATCCGCGATTCGGCGTTAGCGCGTCACGCGCGAGAAATAGCAAGCCCACACCGCTCGCGTATCTCGTTCTCATAGAGAGTGGGAGCGATGCATCACTCGACAGGCTCAACAGAGCACTCAGCCATGACCTCAGCATCATCCTCTGCCGACCTGGACACACCTGCGACAGTGCTCTGAGATGCGTCCTCTGCTCCCAGTACCGGCTGGCCGAGCGTCGCGCCGACCTGAAGGCAGCACTGCGCGGAGCGCGGTCCGCCGTCATGGTGACCCTGACCTACGCCCACGGGTACGCGCCCCTGTCAAATGAGATGTCCAACCTCGATGCCATCCTCGGCCGGTTCACGAAACGCGGGGACTGGAGTCGATTTCAGAAACGAAACGGCATCGTCGGGTACGCCGTGACGCAGGAGATCACCCACAACTCCACGGGCTGGAACGCCCACATTCATCTCGTGCTCACCCTCAGCTCAGCACACACCACCGCAGGCGCTCAGCGGCTCCAGGACGCCATTACGCAGCGTTGGTGCAGTGCCGCAGCCTGGACCGGTCACGAGGCCGTAGAGAGGCTCCAAGCATACTCCTGGATGCGCCCCGGCTTCGATGCCGCCGACATGGCGGAGTACGTCACCAAGCAGAACCTCCTGCACCGGGCTCCGGAGTCAGCTCGTGGTCGCTATCCCGCCGACCTCCTCATCGGCGCAGCAGCCGGTGACGCCGACGATCTCGACCGGTACCGGGAGTACCTGGATGCAGTGAAGGGTCGTGCTCCCACCCGAGCCCATGGACGACTATCGCCGTATCGCGTCCTGGACTTCGATGAACTCCTGCGAGCCGGAGCAGCCTGACCGGCCCCTCGACCGCGTGCGGCGAGCGCTCCGACAGCGTTCTCGCTCCGATGACCGTTGTGCCGATATCCTTCCTGACCGCATCAGGAGGACTCGATGTCACAGCTCGCCCGGACCGGACGCCCGTGCACAATCGTACGGCAGCCGACCGCGATGCCGTGGAACGGGATCTTCTCCAGGGTGGGAGCTTCCGCGGCGTTGCGCGTCGCTACGGGCTTTCCTCCGACTCGCTCCGCCGCCATGTGCGTGGCCACGTCAGTGAAGCGCTCCGGGACCAGCTCCTTGACCGCAGCGGGCTCGTCGGTGTCGAGCTGACCAGCCGAGTCATGGACATCATCGACTCCGCCCGAGACGTGCGGGTCGATTCTGAAAGTGACGCCCGTACGGTCATCGCAGCGGGACGAGCAGAACTCGAAGCGGTGGGCATCCTCGCGGACCGTCTGGGTGTCCGCACCGAAGAGACCGCCGAGAACGTGCGCGATGCTCTGGATCTGCTTTGGGCGATCCGCTCCGTCGCACGGGACAACCCCGAGGCCATCCTCGCGTTGGCTGACGGGCTCGAAGAACGGGGCCAGACCCGCTGGGCTCAGCAGTACCGCCACGCCATCGCATCCCTTTCCGAATCGAGAATCGAGATTCAGCCATGACGAAGACCAACGAGACCGGGCGGCAGCGACTGGAGCGCCTGCGCGCCGAGGTGGCGGAGCTGGACCGAGCCGCAGCCGAAACAGTGGTCCCCGTCGTCGCCCCCGAGCGTGATCAGGCGGCGCTCCCGGTCGTGCCTGGCGATCAGATCCACGCGCTCCGGACGGGCGTCACGTTCGGGACCGGTGGCGGCTTCCTCTCCGCCTCCCACGTGAGCCGCCGAGGTGAGACGTACACGATCACGCAGGCGCTCATCGATGCGAGCAAGGACGCGAACGGCAGCTCCTGGCTCCGTCATCTCGCGACCGAGGAGGCGCAGCTCGCCACATGGGGAGAAGTGCGGTTCGGGCTGGGGCCAGCCCCCGTGGACCTCCTGCCCGAGCACGGAACCGCAGAGTGGCGGGCGTCGAGAGAAGAGGCGCGTCAGTCCGCGTGGCGCGAGCCGGACAGTGACCGGCGCGCAGCAGCACTCGCCGCAGTAAACGAGAAGTTCGGTCCGGCACCCGTCACCAGCACCGTGCTGAGCACCGCGCCGGACCCCTCCATCGCCGCCGCCGAGGCTCAGCGCAAGGCGTTGGACGAGGGCGGCGTGCGGTTGCGGTGGGACTACGTTGCGCAAGAGCCAGGGGTGCGGCGATAACCGGCCCCGCGTACGGCAACAAGTCCCGCAGCATCCATGCAGCCGTGCGGGATCTCGTCGGCCTGTTTCTGGAATCTCAGAGCATCGCCGCTACGTCGAAGCGCACGCCGACGAACCTGTCGGACTCGCTGGGAGATGACGCCCTGGATCCCGATCTCAGCATCGACGGCGTGGATCTCCGGGTGAGCAGCAAACTCCGGCCATTCCGGTTGAGCGAAGATCTCGAATCGGCGCAGCGCACAGCCGCCATCCGCGGTGTGCCCGTGGGCGCACTCATCCAGTGGCGCAGTGAGCAGCCCATCGAAGCCGCCTACGCCGTTGTGAGTCTCGCTGACTTCGCGAAGCTCATCCGCGGCGATCACCTGAGCCCCTGACTCCGGGCGGCGGTGCGGTCGCGCCCCGCCTATTCGAGACCGCCGCCCGGCCCCCACAACACAACTACACAGACTCCTCGCCGTCCTCAGAATCCGGCGAGGCGGAGGTGGCTCGATCCCGCCTCCGTAACCGCCCCGTCGTCACTCATGGGCATCGGTGACGACGGGGCACCCCATAAACTCCGACCCCCGCCCGAACCAACGAGGGACCGATGGATTTGCACGCGGGGGTCGGACCAAACATCAGCACCGACAGGAGGGACAACCCATGAAGAGCAGCCGCGCCGCACGCGTCATCCATCCATGGCGCACCAGCGGGACGAACGCGCCCGGCTACTCCCGCCCGCCGCAGCCCGCCCAGCAGCTCGCCCCTCAGCCATCCGCGCGCCCTCCTGCGCCCTCCACGGCATCTCTCCGCCCACAGGACGCGAAGACCTTCTCGGAGGCGCTGGCGGGGCTCCAGCGCGCCACACGGCAGCAGCAGATCCAGCTTGTCGCGCCGCAGTTCCGGAGCACAGCAGGGCCATGGATCAGACTGGGCGAACACGACATCCGGATTCCTCCGGACGTCATCGTCCGAACATTGAAGGGTGTCGCGGTACTCGCCTACCTGGATTCCAGCCGAGAGGCGGGGCGGGTGCAGGTCTTGGTTGCACGACCGCAGGGAATCAGGGAGATCGTGGGGTTCATGCCCGAGCAGCTTCGGCAGCTTCGCGAGGTCTTTCTAGGCCGATGACGCGCGTCCCTACCGCGGGGTGGGTGGAGATGGCGTGTGATCGTCCGGGGCGAAGGTCAACGCAAGTCGAGAGGGCTCGGGACGTCTCACCGATTCAACGATGCCGGTTCGGTCGTCAGCCTTCCGCGAGGAAGTTCGTGGCGATCCGACACTGATCCTCGTTGAGTGTTTCATCTGTTACGCGGAATGAGACGGCGTTACCATCTGTCCAAAGCGTTCCAATGGAGCATGCAGATCCAGTATCTGAGATGCATCTCACATATTGCGTCACATACTCAGATATTGATACGCTTGCAGGGTGGAGAACACCATCGAGACCGCGTCGACCGGCTACACGTGGGGATACCGTCGCGTCTCCTCCGTCCAGCAGTCGTACGAGCGCCAGACCAAGGCGCTGCACGACGAGGGCATTCCCGAAGATCGCATCTATGAGGACAAGCTCAGCGGCAAGACGATGGATCGCCCCGGCCTGACCGCTCTCCTGCGCATCGCCCGCCCCGGGGATACTCTGGTCGTCTCGTCGCTCGACCGACTGGGCCGCACCGTGCTGGGCACCCTTCAGACGTTCGAAGTGCTGGAGGAGGCGGGCATCCACGTGCGCAGCTTGAAGCCCGGCGAGCAGTTCGACGGCATCACCGGCAAACTCCTGCGCAACATCATGCTGTCTATCGCGGAGTGGGAGCGCGAGAACATCAAGGAACGTGCCGCCGAGGGTCGCGCCGCACTTGCCGCCAAGGGGGAGCGGAAGCCCCGCCCCAAGACGGTTCTGAAGCCCGAGACAGTGGCCGCTGTTCGCGCCCTGCGTGCCCAGAAGATGACCATTGAGAAGATAGCGGAGAATCAAGGCATCAGCCGGGCATCGGTCTACCGCGCTCTGGCAGAGTGAGAACCGGCTTAGCGAACTCGCTGGATCGGGGCTTGACCATTGATGCGCGTGTGCTCACGTATGAGCACATCGTTCGCTCGATCATGTGCGACCGCCCAACGCTCGGAGCCGGAACGCCCGTACCCCATGAACTCGATCAGTTCACCGAATACCACGCTGGTCACGCTGAACACTTGCTCTGCGTAGTTGAGCGCGAATCGCTCCGTAATGCCGTGTACGAACACGCCTCTGTCATCATCGATTCCGAAGAACCCGTTGATCCCTAGCGACTCTCCATGCGCAACGGCAGAAAGATGCGAATAGAGGGTTCTTCCGTTTTCGTTGATGTGATCGCTGATGGCGCTGGCCAGACCCGTGTAGTTGAACCCCTCCGGTCGCCCGGAAGGGGACACGTGTTGAATGTCAGCCATTACAAGGGTGAGTAGCTCCTGCGGAGTCGATTGTCCGCCGCGCATCTCCTGAATGCGTACGTCTGGACTGAGAGAGACCGCTTGGTTCAGTTCCTTCGCGAGACCCGATAACCATCGTGTGAGTAGCTGAGCGCCACTTTGAGCATTCATCAGCCACCAAGCGCGGGCGTACGCCTCGATAGCGCCCCGGTTCAGAGTGGCCAGGCCTACCGACGGATTGGGGGTCGTGAGGGAACTGGCGAAAAGTCGAACGTGATCCATCCCGGCAAGCACCGAGAATAGGATCGACCTCAGGGCGCTCCTCATCGGCTCTGAGCCCTGCGAAGTGACATCGTGATCTTCGCGAACAAAGCCCGCCGCCCGCGACTCAGGCGAGCCGACGCCGTCTCTGAATAGGGCTGCTATCACAAGATCGAACTCCGCGACGGCGTCGAGAATGGACTCGGAAATCTCCTGCCTAGTGTCCACACTCATCCGAGTGAAATCACGGTCACCTTGTCGCTCCATCCCCTGAGCGTACCGACGCGGAAAGGCACAACTCTGCCACGGCCCGGTTTTCGAAGCCGGGTGAAGAGATCCCGCACCACAGTGTGCCGCTGCGTTGCAGCGAACTCGGGTCGTGAACTCGCGGTGTGGCGGTCCGGCGCGCGCTACGAAGGCGTCTCTCTCTTAGAAGCCTGATTCAAGAACTCGAAGACTTCGCGCGCGGGATGAGGCTGGTTCGCCGTTCG
This sequence comes from Microbacterium sp. BLY, assembly GCF_017939615.1. NCBI lineage: Bacteria > Bacillati > Actinomycetota > Actinomycetes > Micrococcales > Microbacteriaceae > Microbacterium > Microbacterium sp. BLY. Next base: position 2,783,747 of record NZ_JAGKSR010000001.1, on the reverse strand, counting down.
CGGCGCCCCGGGCTCGGGTGGTGCTCCGAGTGCCTCTACGTCCGCAATGAGTTCCATCACGGTTTGGTAGCGCCGATCAGTTCGCGAATCGATACATTTCTGCACGACGCGCTCCACGTCGTCATCGCTGGTTCGTCCGACGTTCTTCCGCCCGGTGAAGATGTACAGCAACACGAACCCAGCGGCGAAGATGTCGTGGACCGCAGCGAAGTCCTTGAACGAGCCCAACGATGGGTCGAGCTTGGTCCCCTTCAACTCAGTCTCCGTCACGGTGAACTCGGACCCCTTGCGCTTGGCGAGCCCGAAGTCGGACAGCTTGACGAGAACCGCGGAACCGCCGAAGGTGCGCAAGAGAACGTTTCGGGTGCTCAGGTCGCGGTGATAGTGGCCCTTCGAGTGGATGAAGTTGAGGCCGTAGAGAAACTGAAGCGCGATCCGCTTACGCGTCGTGAAGCCGAAGGCGGGCTGATTGTTATGACGCGCAACGTACTGCTCTAGAGACACATCGCAGTGCTCCATGGTGTAGGACCAGTCAGCTTCCCGGAACTGATAGACCTCCAGGACGTAGGGGAACTGAAGTTCCTTCATCAACTCAAACTCGCGTCTGAATCTCTCCTTCTCGCGGTCGTCGGCGCTGGGCTTCAACTTCTTGCGTGCGAGCGTGAGTCCGTAGTTGGGGTCCGTGAACCGATGTACGACAGCGAAAGCTCCTTCCCCGATTGGGGTGAGCTTCACGGTGTGCGCGTCGGACAGCGTGATCGCTCGATCCCCCAGGCTGAACACGGGAGCATAACTTTCAACCTCGACGGGAGTGAATCCCTCTGGGATCGGGCTGCCACCGCTGTCTGAGAGCCAGGCCGGAGCATTCTCGATCACTCGCCGGTACTCGGCATTCATCACTAGCTCATGCCCGGCCTTGCTGAGTACCGTTCGTGCTTCGTTGAGTCTGTCGATGAGATAGAGCAGATTCCGCGAGTTGTCGGCGTTGAAGTGGCCGCTCGTGCCATTGCGCGCCTTGTAGTTCATCCACTTAAACTCCGAGTCAAGACCGGAGTGAATGAACGCGAAGGCGCGAGGAGCGACCTGCTCGTGTCGGTACAGATCTAAGTAGGTCGAGTCGATGTCGACCTCATAGAACGTGCGCTCGAAACGCTCCACCCTCTCCTGCTCCATGGTTCTCATGGCCTCAGGCTACCGATGAGTGCCCAATGCCTGCCGGGGCTTCAGGTCGCCAACTGTGAACGCCCCGGAGACTCCAGGCTTCGCGCCTAAAGCACCGCACTCGCCGCCTCTGCGAGGGCTGAGCGTCGCTGCCATGCCCGCTGGCGCACAAGGCCCCTCATCCGCGCGACCTCAACCGGGTCGCTCGACGCGAGCGCGGCCTCTGTCGTTGCCAGCAATTTCGCTTCCTGCTCCGCAGCGGCACCCGACGCCTTTGCGATCTGGATCATCAGCTCAACGTCATGCCGGAGCGCGTACTCGAACTCCCGATTCCGAACAGCTCGTTCTTGACGTTTCCGGACAGCGTCCGGATCGCGCTCTGCGTTCTCCCGGGCGATGAGCTCGTCTAGGTTCTCGTTGTGGGCCGTCACGAGATCATCTCTGCCATCTTCTGGACCAAGGCACGGTCACGCTCGCGGGAGGTGTGCTGATATCGCAACGCCGTCCTCATGTCGCTGTGACCTCCCCTCTCCATGAGGTCCCGGACGGTCGCACCGGTCTGCCCGTAGACGGTCAAGCTGAGGTGCCTGAGATCGTGAAGGGTGAAGTCCTCCAATCCTCTGGACTCTCGAATGCTCTGAAAGGTCTTGCGGGCTCGGTCATAGCCCAGCCGCCTTCCACGGGAGTGCACGAAGACAGGCTCGTCCAGCGCCCGTCTGGAGCCATCCAGGTGCCGCTGGAGAGCTTCTGCGGCCTGCGGGACGATGGCGAGCTGGCGGACCTGATCGGGGTGTGCTTTGGTGCCTTCCACCCTCTCGGAGCGGACCATGTGATGAGCCACCCTGATTTCCGAGTGCTGGAGGTCAATGTCTTCCACGTTGAGCGCCAGGGCTTCACCGATCCTGCAACCGGAGGCGAAGAGGACCCAGAGGAGTGCACGCTCCTGGTCGGTCGCCGCGGCGTCGTGAAGGATGTGGAAGTGGTTCTTGTCCCACGTAGGGCGGCGCTTGGACTTCGATGCGCTTACGCCCTCCACCAGGCACGGGTTGCGGTCGATCTCTTCTTGCCGCACGGCACGGGCCATCACCAAGCTGAGGACGCTATATCGCTGCGCGTTGGACGGCGAGCCCGCGGGCAACACCTCATTGAACCATCGGTCCACGTCGCGGCTTCGGATGTCCCTGAGCTTCATATTGCCGAAGGTGGGAACGACCCATTTTCGGAGCATCCCCTGATAGTTGCGCCACGTCGCGTCGGCCACTGTCCGCTTCCGATCCAGGAGGGTCCGCTCAGCAAACGTGACGAAGAGTTCACCTCCGCGCGCTCGATCCTCGATCACCCTGGGGACGCGGTGCTGACTCAACTCCAGCTTCGCCTGGGCGAGGGCCAGGTCTCGCTCCTCGACGGTCGCGTAGTAGCCAAGCTCCAGTCGGGTCTGCGTCGCGGGGTCCCAGAGCCGTGCGCGATGCTTGTTGGTGGTCATATTGGCTGCTCTCCTGTCGGTCGTCCTGGGCGTGCTACGCCGGACGGAGAGTCCTCGTACAGTTTTGAACCGGATTTCGACCCACCTCGTCTTGACCCACCTGCCCGACTCGCCAACTCCCGACTGAGATGTAGGCCGAAGCGGTGCAGCGTGCGATAATGACCTGTGATGCGATGAACGGCGTTGCCGCGACACGCGTCGAGCAGACTTCGGGGCCCATGCCCCACGCGACCAGAGCCATGAGCCGGTCGCAAGCCGATTGAGTTCGCGGCACCCGCGGGTGCCGCATGAGATTTCACGGGACACCCGGTGCCCCGTGCCAGGGAGCACGCCAGAGATGGCCGATGAGAACAATGACAACAACGCCCCCGCCCTCGACGCCCCGGCTGATGCCGCGGAGGCGCTGACGGCCCCCACTGACGCCGCTCCCGAGGCGGTTGTTGCTGCGGCAGACGCCCCGCAGGACGCGGACGAGCGGGCGGCGGAGGCTGCGGCCGACGAGCGCGACGCGGCGAACGCGGCTGCCGACGACGCCGCTGCCGCCGCGGACGACGCCGAGGCGGCTGCCGTCGAGGACGCCGCTGCCGCTGACGATGCCGCAGACCAGGCGGGCGATGCCGCAGACCAGACGGAGGACTCCGCGAGGGAGGACTCCGTGACGGAGGACGCGCCCGCGGTCGCGGACGAGCCCGTGGTCGAGGAGCCGGCCGCCGCCGCGTCGTCGTCTCCGGCTCCGGCTCCGGCCGAGCCCGAGAAGCCCGCCGAGACCGAGAAGCCCGCGGCCGTGACCGCCGTCTCCCTCGGCCTGCTGCCCGAGGTGTTCGTCTCGCAGGTCTCGACCCAGCTCCACTTCTACGCCCCCGAGATCGTTCCGCTTCCGGCCCGCCCCGGACGCGACGACCGTGCGCCGGAGCGCGACCAGGACGAGTCCGGTCCGGGACGCCGTGGTCGCCGTCGCCGTGGCGGTTCCGAGGGTGACGAGCAGCGCGAAGAGCCGCGCCAGCGCCAGCGGGTCGTCGAGTACATCACCGAGCCGAAGGCCATCAAGGGCTCCACCCGCCTCGAGGCGAAGAAGCAGCGCCGTCGTGACGGTCGCGACGCCGGCCGCCGCCGCCCGGTCGTGACCGAGGCCGAGTTCCTCGCCCGCCGCGAGTCCGTCGACCGCAAGATGGTCGTGCGCTCCAAGAACGGCCGTACGCAGATCGGCGTGCTGGAGGACGGCGTGCTCGTGGAGCACTACGTCGCCCGCAACCAGGACGCCTCGCTGATCGGCAACGTGTACCTCGGTCGCGTGCAGAACGTGCTCCCCAGCATGGAGGCCGCGTTCGTCGACATCGGTCGCGGCCGCAACGCCGTGCTCTACTCGGGCGAGGTGGACTGGGACGGCGTCGAGACCGGCAACCAGCCCCGTCGCATCGAACTGGCGCTGAAGCCCGGCGATCGTGTGCTCGTCCAGGTCACCAAGGACCCGGTGGGTCACAAGGGTGCGCGCCTCACGAGCCAGATCTCGCTGCCCGGCCGCTACCTCGTGTACGTGCCCGGTGGTTCGATGAACGGCATCAGCCGCAAGCTCCCCGACAACGAGCGCGCGCGCCTCAAGCGCATCCTCAAGGAGGTGCTGCCGGAGTCGTCCGGCGTGATCGTTCGCACGGCCGCGGAGGGCGCGACGGAGGAGCAGCTGACGCGCGACGTGCAGCGGCTCACCTCGCAGTGGGAGCACATCCAGAAGCAGGTCGAGAACCAGCAGGCGCCGGCGCTCCTGCACGCCGAGCCCGACCTGCTCGTCAAGATCGTCCGCGACGTCTTCAACGAGGACTTCACCAAGATGCTCATCCAGGGCGAGGACTCGCAGCGCACGATCCGTGCGTACCTGGAGAGCGTCGCCCCCGACCTGCTGGAGCGCGTCGAGGCCTACGAGGACGACGTCGACCCGTTCGACGCGTTCCGCATCACGGAGCAGATCGAGAAGGCGCTGGACCGCAAGGTTTGGCTGCCGTCCGGGGGTTCGCTCGTCATCGACCGCACCGAGGCGATGACGGTGGTCGACGTCAACACCGGCAAGTTCGTCGGCTCCGGGGGCAACCTCGAGGAGACCGTCACGAAGAACAACCTCGAGGCCGCAGAGGAGATCGTCCGTCAGCTGCGTCTGCGCGACATCGGCGGCATCATCGTCGTGGACTTCATCGACATGGTCCTGGAGTCCAACCGTGACCTCGTGCTGCGGCGCCTGATCGAGTGCCTGAGCCGCGACCGGACGAAGCACCAGGTGGCGGAGGTCACCTCGCTCGGTCTCGTGCAGATGACCCGCAAGAAGCTCGGACTCGGCCTGCTGGAGACCTTCAGTGAGGCGTGCGAGGTGTGCGCGGGGCGCGGAGTGATCGTGCACCACGACCCCGTCGTGAAGCACCGCTCCAGCGGCAACGGCAACGGCAACGGCGGGAACGGGAACGGCGGCCGCCGTCAGCGCGGCGGCAACGGTAACGGCAACGGCAACGGCGGTGGGGGCACCCACACCGCGCCCGCTGCGCCGCCCGTGACGCACAGCATCACCGAGGGTGCGAAGTCGGCGCTCGCGCAGATCGCCGCGTCCACGATCGTGCCGTCGGGCGAGCCGGCGGCGGAGGCCCCGGCCGCGGAGTCCGCACCCGCGTCCGCTGCAGAGCGGCCGAAGAAGGCGCGCAAGAAGCGCGGGGACCGCAAGGCCCCGAAGACCCCCACCGAGGAGCTGCTGGACTCGGTGCTGGACGCGCTGCCGGAGCCGAAGGCACCAGGGCAGGGCCGGGGTCGGCGACGGGTCACCACGGCCGCTCTCGCCGGCACCCCGGTGTCGGTGGGGTCGGAGGCGTCAGTGCCGCCGGTCGCGCCCGCGGACCCGGAGGCCTGAGGCGATCAGGCGGCGCACGAGCTCCTTGCCGGAGACGTGCTGCGCGCCGCCGGCGATGAGCCGGGGGAGGGCATCTTCCGGCACGTCGTAATGGTCGAGGTCGAAGGCCCGGGCGGGGATGCCGTGGGCGCGAGCGAACGCGTGCAGCTCGTCGAGGTTGTCGTCGCTGACCAGGTGCGCCCACAGGCGTCCGTGGGCGGGCCAGCGGGGGTCGTCGACGAGAACGGTCACCCCGTCAGCCTACGACCGGGCCCGTGATCGGGCTCACTTTGCGAGGTCGTCCGGCATCCGGTAAAGTAGTCCCTTGGTGCGCATGCCGCGTCGTCCTCGACGGCCGAAGCGGAGAGTCTTGCATTCGCGCCCGTCGTACCAGCGACGCATGCAAGCAACAGTCTTCCCGTGAGATTCTCGGAGCCGCGTGCTCCCCAACGAAACAGGTATGAAGTGGTTTACGCAGTAGTGCGCGCCGGTGGCCGGCAGGAGAAGGTCGAGGTCGGCACCATCGTTCAGCTCGACCGTGTTCAGGCTGCCCAGGGCGACAAGATCCAGCTTCCCGCTGTGCTTCTCGTCGACGGCTCCACGGTGACCACCGACGCCGACGCGCTGGCGAAGGTCACCGTCACGGCTGAGGTCGTCGGCAACCTCCGAGGCCCGAAGATCGTCATCCAGAAGTACAAGAACAAGACCGGCTACAAGAAGCGTCAGGGCCACCGCCAGGAGCTCACGCGCGTCAAGATCACCGGCATCAAGTAAGACCGAGGAGACCAGGACATGGCACACAAAAAGGGCGCAAGCTCCACCCGTAACGGTCGTGACTCCAACGCACAGCGCCTCGGCGTGAAGCGCTTCGGCGGTCAGCAGGTCCTCGCCGGCGAGATCATCGTCCGTCAGCGCGGCACGCACTTCCACCCCGGCGCCAACGTCGGCCGTGGTGGCGACGACACGCTTTTCGCTCTGGCCGCCGGTGCGGTCGAGTTCGGCGCGAAGGGCGGCCGCAAGGTCGTCAACATCGTCGCTGCTGCTGAGTGATCACAGCACCACGCTAGACATCCGGTTCGGGGCGGGCTTCGGCTCGCCCCGTCCGCGTATCTGCCGTCAGGCAGCCAACCGAAGGACTCGTACATGGTCACGTTCGTCGACACCGTCACGCTGCACCTGCGTGCAGGCAAGGGCGGCAACGGCTGCGTCTCCGTGCACCGCGAGAAGTTCAAGCCCCTCGGCGGCCCCGACGGCGGCAACGGCGGTGACGGCGGCGACATCGTCCTGGTCGCCGACCCGCAGACCGGCACCCTGCTGTCCTACCACCACTCGCCGCACCGCTCGTCGGGCAACGGCGGACCCGGAATGGGTGATCACCGGTCGGGCTTCGACGGCGAGACCCTCGAGCTCCCCGTTCCGGTCGGCACCGTCGTCAAGAATCCGAACGGCGACGTGCTCATCGACATGATCGAGCCGGGCGAGCGCTTCGTCGTCGCCGCGGGCGGTCAGGGCGGACTCGGCAACGCGGCGCTGGCGACGCCGAAGCGCAAGGCCCCCGGGTTCGCGCTCCTCGGCACGCCGGGATTCGAGGGCGACGTCGTCCTGGAGCTCAAGACCGTCGCGGACGTGGCCCTCGTCGGCTACCCCTCGGCCGGCAAGTCGAGCCTCATCGGCGCGATCTCCGCCGCGCGACCCAAGATCGCCGACTACCCCTTCACGACGCTGCACCCGAACCTCGGAGTCGTCCAGGTCGAGGACTTCCGCTATACCGTCGCCGACGTCCCCGGGCTCATCGAGGGCGCGAGCGAGGGCCGGGGTCTCGGCCTCGAGTTCCTGCGGCACGTGGAGCGCTGCTCCGCCCTGCTGCACGTGCTCGACTGCGCGACGCTGGAGCCCAACCGCGACCCCATCTCCGACCTCGACGTGATCCTCGCCGAGCTCGGCGCATACGAGGTACCGGAGGGCCAGACTCCGCTGCTGGAGCGCCCGCAGTTCGTCGCACTGAACAAGGTCGACGTCCCGGAGGCCCGCGATCTCGCCGACCTCGTGCGTCCCGATCTCGAGGCCCGCGGATTCCGCGTCTTCGAGATCTCCACGGTCTCGCACGAAGGCCTGCGTCCGCTCACCCTCGCCCTCGGCGAGCTGGTGGACAAGCACCGCCGGGAGACCGTCGTGGAGGCGCCGCGCGAACGTGTCGTCATCCGCCCGAAGGGCTCCGTCAAGCCGTTCACCATCCGCGTGGAGGGCGGCACGTACGGCAACGTCTACCGCATCCTCGGAGAAAAGCCCGTCCGCTGGGTCCAGCAGACGGACTTCCAGAACGAGGAGGCGGTGGGCTACCTCGCCGATCGTCTGGAGAAGCTCGGCGTCGAGGACGAGCTGTTCCGCCTCGGTGCCGTGCAGGGCTCGACCGTCGTCATCGGCGAGGGCGACAGCATCGTCTTCGACTGGGAGCCGACCATGAGCTCGGCGGCCGAGCTGATGACCGCCCCGCGCGGAACCGACCCCCGCCTCGCGCCGAACGCCCGGCGGACCACGTCGGAGCGTCGCGAGAAGTACTACGAGCGCATGGACGCCAAGGCGCAGGCGCGGGCGGAGCTGGAGGCCGAGCGGCTCGCCACGTACCGTGAGGACGAGGCGTGACCGCACGCACGCGCGCCGATCTCGCGACGGCGACGCGGATCGTCGTCAAGGTGGGGTCGTCGTCCATCAGCGGCGAGTCCTCGTGGCGCATCCCGGTGATCGTCGAGGCGCTGGCGGCCGCGCACGCCCGCGGAGCCGAGGTGGTGCTCGTGTCGTCGGGAGCGATCGCATCCGGGATCCCGTTCCTGCGCCTGGATGCCCGCCCGACCGACCTGGCGACCCAGCAGGCGGCGGCCGCGGTGGGCCAGAACATCCTCGTCTACCGCTACCAGGAGGCTCTGCGGCCCTTCGACATCGTCGCCGGCCAGGTGCTGCTGACGACAGGCGACCTGGAGAATCCGACTTCGCGCTCCAACGCGCGCCGGGCGATGGAGCGCCTCCTCGGGCTGCGGACGCTGCCGATCGTGAACGAGAACGACACGGTGGCCACCCAGGAGATCCGGTTCGGCGACAACGACCGGCTCGGTGCCCTCGTGGCGCAGCTCATCGAAGCCGACGCGCTCGTCCTCCTCAGCGACATCGAGTCGCTGTACACCCGTCCGCCGAGCGATCCCGGCGCCGAGCCCATCGACGTCGTCGCGCCGGATGAGGATCTGTCCGGACTGGAGTTCGGGGCGAGCGTCGTGAACGGCGTCGGCACCGGGGGAGCGGCCACCAAGGTCTCCGCCGCCCGGCTGGCTGCCGCCTCCGGGATCGGGGTGCTGGTGACGAGCGCGGACCTCGTCGATCAGGCGCTCTCCGGTGCGGACATCGGGACCTGGTTCGAGCCCGCCACCTCCTAGACTGGGCGGATGACCGACCTCACCCCTCAGACGCGCCTGGAGCGGGCCAAGGAGGCCTCGCGGGCGACCGCCGGCCTCACGAGTGATGACAAGGCCCGTGCTCTCGAAGCCATCGCCGTCGCCCTCGAGGCGCACGCACCGCGCATCATCGAGGCGAACGAGCGCGATGTGGCGCGGGGGCGCGAGGAGGGCATCGGCGAGTCGCTGATCGACCGCCTCCGTCTCGACGAGAAGCGCGTCGCGGCCCTCGCCGCGGCGGTCCGCGACGTGGCGGCGCTGCCGGATCCGGTGGGGCGTGTGGTCGGCGGGCATCGCATGCCCAACGGCGTCGCGCTCGAGCAGGTCCGGGTCCCGTTCGGCGTCGTCGGAGCGATCTACGAGGCCCGTCCCAACGTCACGGTCGACATCGCGGCTCTTGCGCTCCGCTCCGGCAATGCGGTCGTCCTGCGCGGCGGCAGTGCCGCGCGCGAGTCCAACACGGTCCTCGTCGACGTCATGCGGGGCGCCCTCGATGATGCCGGCGTGACGCCGGAGACGATCCAGACGGTCGACGACTTCGGTCGCGACGGGGCGAAGGCGCTCATGCACGGCCGCGGCTTCGTCGACGTGCTGGTCCCGCGCGGCAGCGCCGGGCTCATCGAGACGGTCGTGACCGAGTCGACCGTTCCCGTCATCGAGACGGGCGCCGGCAACGTGCACATCCTGCTCGACGAGAGCGCCCCCGACGACTGGGCCTGCGACATCGTGGTGAACGCCAAGGTGCAGCGGCCGAGCGTGTGCAATGCGGTCGAGACCGTGCTCGTGCACCGTCAGGCCGCGCCGCGCCTGATCCCGCTCGTCGCGAGCGCGCTCATGAGCGAAGGGGTGGCGATCCACGGCGACGACGTCGTCGCGGGCCTCGTCGCCAACGTCATCCCGGCCACCGAGGAGGACTGGTCGACCGAGTACCTGAGCCTCGACGTGGCGATGAAGGTCGTCGACAGCCTCGACGACGCCCTCGACCACATCCGGCGTTACAGCACGGGGCACACGGAATCGATCGTCACCACGGACACCCGCAATGCGGAGCGCTTCCTGGCGGAGGTGGACTCGGCCGTCGTGATGGCGAACGCCTCCACGCGCTTCACGGACGGCGCCGAGTTCGGCTTCGGTGCCGAGGTCGGCATCTCCACCCAGAAGCTGCACACGCGGGGCCCCATGGGTCTCTCCGAGCTGACCAGTACGAAGTGGCTCGCGCGTGGGGCAGGTCAGACGCGCGGGTGAGGGCTAGACTGGGGGACGCTGTATCCCCACAGGACCCCCGAGACAGCACGCCACGAACGGAGTCAGGATGAACCTCGTCGCACAGATCGCGATGGCCGCCGCAGAGACCGAGCACCACGGCAACGTCGCGCTCGACACCCTGATCTTCGGAGTCATCGCCGCGATCGTGTTCGCCGCGCTCGGGATCGTGACGCTGTCGTACAAGAACGTCGCCAACCGCCACTCGGCGAAGGCGGAGGCCTGGGCGGCGAAGCACGGCAAGGACCACGAGGCGGGACACGGCCACTAGGCCCTCATGAGCACCGCGACCACGCGCGCACCGCGCATCGGCGTGATGGGCGGCACCTTCGATCCGATCCACCACGGCCACCTGGTCGCCGCCAGCGAGGTCGCGCATTCCTTCGATCTCGACGAGGTGGTGTTCGTCCCGACCGGTCGTCCGTGGCAGAAGGCCGACGTGACGCCCAGCGAGCACCGCTACCTGATGACCGTCATCGCGACCGCCTCCAACCCGCAGTTCACCGTGAGCCGGGTGGACATCGATCGCGCGGGCCCCACGTACACGATCGACACGCTGCGCGATCTGAAGGCCCAGCGGCCGGATGCGGAGCTGTTCTTCATCAGTGGCGCCGACGCCGTGGCGCAAATTCTCAGTTGGAGAGACCATGATGAACTGTGGGAACTCGCCCACTTCGTCGCAGTCTCCCGCCCAGGGCACGTCCTGAGCATCGACGGCCTCCCGAGCGACGACGTCAGCCAGCTCGAGGTGCCGGCGCTGTCGATCTCGTCGACGGATTGTCGTGAGCGCGTCCGTGACGATCAACCGGTCTGGTACCTCGTCCCCGACGGGGTCGTCCAGTACATCGCGAAGCATCATCTGTATCGGAGCAAGGCATGAGCACATCGGATCAGCGAGGTCCGCTGACGCGGAAGCAGCTGCGGGAGATCCGGTTGACGGGATCGACCCCGATCATCAGTGAAGAAGAGGCGAAGGCCGCGGCGGATGCCGCTGCGGAGGCGGCGCCTCCCTCCCCGCCGGTGCCCCGTGCGGCCGAGCCGGTGGTCATCCCTCCGGCACCCGTCGCGGATGCGCCTCTCGAGCCGGGCGCCGCGCCGCTGACGCGCCGTCAGGCCCGTGCGCAGGAGAGGATCAAGACCGCGTCGGTGCCCGTCGACGGGGGCGAGGAGCACGCCGCGTCCGACGCGCCGCGCACGGACACGGCCGATGAGACGTCGAGCGCCGATGAGATCGCGGCGGAGCCCGCCGCCGTCGAAGACCCCGCCGACATCGTCTCCGGAATCCCCGACTTCACGACGCCGCCGGCGTCGGAGGACGACGACGACGAGGTCGATGACGAGGTCGCCGCGGAGCCCGTGCCCGCCGCTCACGTCACCGACACCGTCGGAGACGTGCCGCTCGGCGACGACGCGGAGCGCCCGGAGGTCGCGGAGGAGCCGTCCGCGAACGCCGACACCGAGGACTCCGTGGTCGAGGACCTCCTCACGGAGGACGACGAGGACGACGAGGACGACGTCGACGAGGACGAGCGCCCCACGGTGAGCCCGGCCTTCGGCCGCGGCGTACTGCAGGAGGACACTCCTGCGGAGCCCGAGCCCTTCCGACCCTCGTTCGACGAGCTGCTCACCTCGAACGACTCCGGGGGCGCGCAGCACTCGGCCCCGAACGCCCTGATCTTCACCCCGTCGCCCGGCGAAGGATCGCTGTCCGGTCCGGTCGCATCCACGGGCGAGATCCTCGTCACCGGCTCCTACGAGCTGCCGAAGGGGCTGGGCTCGCAGGGCCACGCCCACGGCACCACCGACGGCAAAGAGGTCGACGCCGTCCTCATCGACGGCGAGCTGCCCCCGGCGTCGTCGCCCACACCCATCGCCGCCAGCTCCGCGGTCAGCACCATCAAGCCCGCCGGCGAGGTGATCCGGCCGCCGGCGCCCGAGAAGGGCAACCGTCTCATGCTGATCGCCGCGATCATCGCCGGTGCGCTGGCTCTCGGTCTGGGCACGGCGCTGGTCCTCGCCATCACAGGGAATGTCTTCTGATGCAATCACCCGAAACTGCCGAAGAGATGCTCCGCATCGCCGCCGAAGCCGCCGTGGCCAAGGGCGGTGAGGACCTCGTGGCCCTCAACGTCTCCGAGCCGCTCCCACTCGTCGACATCTTCCTCCTCGTCACGGGGAACAGCGAGCGGAACGTCGCCGCGATCGCCGACGAGATCGAAGACCGCCTCGTCGAATCGGGGCACAAGCGTGTGCGTCGCGAGGGCCGCGCCGAGGCGCGGTGGGTGCTGCTCGACTTCGGTGACCTCATCGTCCACGTCTTCCACCAGGAGGAGCGGGTCTACTACGGGCTCGAGCGCCTGTGGAAGGACTGCCCGGTGATCCCGCTCGAGGTCGCCGAGACCTCCGCCGACCCGCGCTGACATGACCACGCACCTGCTGACCGGTGCGGGGTCGGGCATCGGTGCCGCGTTGGCCCGGCGCCTGCTCGACCGCGGTGACGAGGTCGTGGTGCTCGCGCGCGATGCCGGGCGCGCCCGGCAGATCGCCGAAGAGCTCCCCGGCGTCTCCCCGGTCGTCGGCGACCTCGCCCAGCCGGGGCGGCTCTCCTGGGCGCTGTCGAAGCAGAGTCTTCCCGACCGCATCGACTCGCTCGTGCATGCGGCCGGCGTGGTCGACCTGGGCACCGTCGGTGACCTCACTCCCGCCCTCTGGGATCGACAGCTCGCGGTCAACCTCGTGGCTCCGGCGGAGCTCACTCGTCTGCTGCTCCCCGTTCTCCGGGTGTCTCGGGGGCATGTCGTCTTCGTGAACTCGGGGGCGGGCCTGCGTGCGAACCCGGGATGGTCGGCCTACGCGGCCTCCAAGCACGGCCTGAAGGCTCTGGCCGACGCACTGCGGCTCGAAGAGGCCGAGTACGGCGTGCGGGTCACCTCCGTCTATCCCGGTCGCACGGCGACGCCCATGCAGGAGCGCGTGCACCAGCAGGAGGGGCAGGAGTACGATCCCACTCGGTTCATCACGCCCGAGGCGATCGCGACGACCATCCTCACGGCCCTCGACCTGCCGCGAGACGCGCATCTGACGGACCTGACGGTCCGACCGCAGGGCTGAACGAGCCGATCACACCATTCTCCTGCATCTCCTCTCCGGGGTGTCAAGGGCCTACCGTTCCCCGGAGGACGGGGTGATGCTCCTCTCCAGAGAGTCCTGGAGGGCCGACCGATGTCAGAAGTTCCTGATCCCCGTTTCGTGCTTCATCGCATCACGCCGTCGGAGTGGGTGATCAACGACCAGCGCTATCCCCAGAACGACCCGCGCCACGTGGTCGCCTGCGTGTACGAACTCGCCGACACCGAGGTGGAGGTGACGTGGTTGCGCGATCTGCCGCTGGCGATCCGCTACGGCACCGCGTTCGAGGTGCTGGAGGAAGTCGAGCGGATGCAGGGCGCGAGCCGGGCCACCCGCCCGATCGCGATCCCGCACCGTCCGCCTCTGCTGGCCACCTGAGCCGCAGGGTCGTAGCGAAGGGCACCGCCTCACCGAGGCGGTGCCCTTCGTCGTTCTCCGGGTCAGGCGTCTCCGCCCGCGGCGGCGCGATCGGCGTCGGCGCTGTCGACCTGGGCGTCGTCGACGTCCTCGTCGAGCACGCGCTCACCGTCGACCTCCCGCGTGGGGACGTCCTCGGCGTCGTCGTCCGTGATCGGCGGGATGGGTGGGATCGGGGGAGTCGGGTTGGTCATGTCGTCTCCTTTCGTCGGATGCCTTCTGTCTACGCCCGGGTGCGCGTGCGGGGGAGGCGGTTGACGGGTGGCGCACGGGACGGCTAGGACACGCACTTCCGGGATGTCTGTTGGAGCATCCGTATCGGTTTCAGGGATGTGAGCGCGAGGCCGATGGGCATGAGCATGAGCCAGAGATTGATGATCCACCAGGACGCGTCCCAGGTGCCCCAGAGGAAGAAGAAGCTGATCGCCATGATCCCTGCGGCGTGGGTGAGCGTGAGTGCCGTCGCGTACACGGGCACGGCCCATCGGTGGCCCTTGGGGAGCAGCGACCAGGCGAGCCCCGCCAGGATTGCGAGCGCGTCGAGCGGGAAGAATGACCAGTTCCAGGCCTTGAGCCACGCGTCGTCGCCTACGGAGATAAGGCCGATCGCGGTGAGGGCCCAGTACGCGGTAAGCCCGAGGTCGGTGATGACGAGCAGTGCCTTGCGCCAGCTCATGCCCGCACCTCTGCGGGTGGCCGCACCGTCCGGGAACTGGTCACGAATACTGCGGCAGCGATCGCGCCGATCAAGAACCACCATGACATGGCAGCCATACTACTGTACCGGACGTCCGGTTTGTAATCAGGAGCGCCGGTACAGTAGACGGAGGCGAAAGGGGGCGGAGCAGGTGAGCGACCGCGCGCAGGCATCACGTGAGCGCATCCTCGATGCGACCGGAAGGATCCTGGTACGCGACGGCGGAGACGCGGTCACCATCGCGGCCGTCGCACAGGAGGCCGGCGTCAGCAAGGGGGGACTCTTCTACCATTTCGCGTCGAAAGAACTCCTCATCGAGGGACTGATTGCCCGATACGTCGCTTCCTTCGATGAACTGATCGCGACTGCCGGTGACGAGCCCGGCGCGGCGACGCTCGCGTATCTGCGCTCCGCCGAGCGCGCTGAGGGTCCTGCGGAACAGGCGGTGATCGCCCTGCTGGCCGCCGCCGTCGTCAGTCCTCGCGCCCTCGTCACGCTCCGCGAGCGCTATCGGCGCTGGCAGGACCGTCTTGCTGATGACGGCCTTCCCGTTCATCTGGCCTCGACGGTGCGGTTCGCCGTCGACGGGCTCTGGCTGGCCGATACTCTCGACCTTGCTCCTGCCGGAGCCGAAGTCCGAAAGCGGGTCCTCATGACACTCCGCACGCTGATCTCCGAAGCGGGGCGGTGACGTCGGGGGAGGCGGAGGCGTTCCGCGTTGGCGAGTAAGTCGTGAGTGACCTCGAAACGGTGCTCCTCAGAACGCAAAAACCCCCGGATAACCGAGGGTTCTTCGTGGACCTGAGGGGACTCGAACCCCTGACCCCCTGCATGCCATGCAGGTGCGCTACCAGCTGCGCCACAGGCCCAGAGCTGCTCCGGGGAACCCCGGGCAACGTGAAAACACTACTACACGAATCGGCATCCACACCAATCGGGGCGGGCTTCCCGGGCGCGTCGGCACCCGCGGAACATCCGCGCGCGGGGGAGTGTTCGATTCATCGTGAGCATCCTCGACAGTCTCGTGATCGGTGCCGGCCAAGCCGGCCTGTCCGCGTCCTTCCACCTGCGGCGTCGCGGGGTCGAGCATGTCGTGCTCGACGCCGACGAGCGCGCCGGCGGAGCCTGGCAGCACCGGTGGGACGCGCTGACGATGCGTGACGTGCACGGTGTCGCGGAGCTTCCGGGGGACACGCCACCCCCGCGGGACGGCCGTCGTGCGAATGTGGCGGTGCCGGAGTACTTCGCGGCGTACGAGCGGGCGCACGACCTCCCCGTCCTGCGGCCGGTGACCGTGCGCCGGGTCCGCGATGACGCCGGGACCCTGGTCATCGAGGCCGAGGAAGGTGAATGGCGCGCCCGCACCCTCGTCAACGCGACGGGGACGTGGTCCCAGCCGTTCATCCCGCACTACCCCGGAATGGAGACCTTCCTGGGTGAGCAGTTCCACACCGTCGACTACCCGGGGCCGGAGCACTTCCGGGGCATGCGGGTGCTGGTCGTCGGTGGCGGGGCCTCCGCGGTGCAGTTCCTCGGGGCGCTGGCCCCCCTCACCCAGACGCTGTGGGTCACCCGACGCCCGCCGGTGTGGCGCGACGACGACTTCACCCCCGAAGTCGGCGCGGCCGCGGTGGCCCTCGTCGAGAAGCGCGTCGCGGCCGGCCTGCCACCGGAGAGCGTGGTCAGCGTGACGGGCCTCATGCTGCGGCCCCAGGAGCGGGAGGCCGAGCGTCTCGGCGCCTACGCCGACCGACGTCCGCTGTTCCAGCGCATCGAACCCGACGGGGTGCGCTGGGCCGACGGGACCTTCGAGCGCGTGGATGCGATCCTCTGGGCGACGGGGTTCCGTCCGGCGATCGGCCACCTCGCGCCGCTCCACCTTCGCAGCGCCGCCGGTGGCATCCAGCTCGACCGCGGGGGCCGCGGCACCACGGCGGTGGCCGATCCCCGCGTGCAGCTGGTCGGGTACGGCCCCTCCGCGAGCACGATCGGCGCGAACAGGGCGGGGCGTGCCGCGGCGGCCGGCGTCGTCCGGGCGCTCGAGGCGGGAGTCGCCGTCCCCTCGTGACCGGTTCGTGCGTGAGCCGTGCCTATGTATACGCTGGGAGGCATGCTGCGCATCGTCCTGACCGTCGTCTGGCTGCTGCTGTCCGTGTGGCTCGTCATCTGGGTCGGTGAAGGCCTGTTCGGGGTGGACCAGCGAGAGTCGATCCTCCCGTTCGCCGGCGATGACAGCTTCGGCGCCCCGATCATGATCGGTGTCGCCTGGGGGCTGCTCCTCACCTTCGGCGGCTCGCTGTCCGGTCTCGGACGCCGCAAGAAGGTGCGCGGTCCGGCGCAGATCGGCGTCGGCACGGTGGTCGAGATGTCGCGCACCGGTGTGACCGTGAACGACGTGCCGCAGTACGACCTCTTCATCCGGGTCAGCCCGAGCGTCGGCGACGACTTCATCGGGCAGCTCCGCATGCTCCTCGACGCCGCCGATGCCGGAGCGCTGCAGGTCGGGCAGCCCGTTCCCGTCCGCTACAGCACGACCGACCCCGACACCGTCGAGCTCGCCGACCTCACCGACCCCGCCGTCCGTGAGGCGATGCTCCAGTGGCGCATCGACCGCGGCCTCATCGATCCCGCACAGGTCCGGGCCCGCACGACGGGGACGCAGGTCCCCGCGTCCGTGCTCGAGGTCCGTCCGACCGGTCGACGTCGCGAGGGCCAGAGCGAGCTGGCTCTGAAGGTGCTCGTGGCTCCGGAGGGCGCCGAGCCGTGGGAGGCGGACACGACCGTCTTCGTGTACCCGCAGGCCGTCTCGCGCCTGCAGGTGGGGGCGCCCGTCTGGGCGTTCTACCGGCGGGA
Organism: Microbacterium sp. BLY; assembly: GCF_017939615.1. Taxonomy (NCBI): domain Bacteria; kingdom Bacillati; phylum Actinomycetota; class Actinomycetes; order Micrococcales; family Microbacteriaceae; genus Microbacterium; species Microbacterium sp. BLY. The sequence continues at coordinate 2,766,438 of NZ_JAGKSR010000001.1, read as the reverse complement.
GGACCCGCAGACCGTCGCCGTGACCATCGAGAAGGAGGCGGGACGATGAACCCGATGGACACCCTGATGTGGCTGCTGAACTTCCCGGCCTCGCACGGTTACGCGATGGTGTTCATCGCGGGGTTCTCGATCCTCGGACTGTTCGCGATCTCCGCCGGCGGAGCCTCGGCGAAGGGCGGGTCGCTGCGCGCGGTCCGTGAGCGGGAGGGGCTGCTCCCGTCCGAGACACGGCCCCGGGGCAACGTCGGTGCCACGATCGCCCGGGTGTTCTTCCGGATCCTGGCGTTCGTGATGCTGGGGTCGCTCGTCATCGGCATCCTGAGCCTGACGGGGGTGCCCGTCACGCGCGCCTACATCTACGACAATGGCCGGCCGACGACGGGAACCCTGGACGGGGACTGGGTGACCTTCACCACCGCCGACGGCACGGAGTACACGCTGGAGAGCAACTTCTTCACGCCCGCGGTGTACCCGGACCGCGATGCGTGGCTTCCGAGCGGCGCGCCCGTCGTCGTGCGGTACCTGCCGTCGCATCCGCAGGCCTTCGTGATCGACAGCTCGCAGACCCCGGGCTGACGTCGGTGAGGGCGCGTAGGGTGAAGACATGTCGCGCATCCTCGTCTTCGGCGGCCATGGCCGCATCGCTCTGCTGCTCGCTCCGCTCCTCGTCGCCCGTGGGCACGAGGTGACGGGGGTGATCCGGAATCCCGATCACGTCTCCGAGGTCGAGGAGGGCGGCGCCGTCGCACTCGTCGCCGACATCGAGACCATGGACGTGGACGCCCTCGCCGAGATCATCCGCGGTCACGACGCGGTGGTCTGGTCGGCGGGTGCCGGGGGCGGGAGCCCGGAGCGCACCTACGCCGTCGATCGGGACGCCGCCGAGCGGTCCATGGATGCCGCGGAGCGTGCCGGCGTACGGCGCTACGTCATGGTGTCGTGGATCGGCTCCACCGCCGACCACGGAGTCCCCGAGGACGACTCCTTCTTCCCCTACGCGGACGCGAAGTGGGCGGCCGACGAGCACCTGCGGGCGTCCGATCTCGACGGGACGATCCTCGGCCCGGGCGCCCTGACCTTCGACGACCCGACGGGGCGCATCCGCATCGACCCCGAGGGCCGGGGTGAGGTGTCCCGTGCGGACGTCGCGGCGGTCATCGTCGCCGCCCTGGAAGACCCGGGGACCATCGGACGCACGATCCGTTTCGGCAACGGCGACGAGGAGACCTCGGTCCCGATCGCCGAGGCGCTCGCACGCTGACGGCGATGAGGGACGGCGGGCGTCGAGTGGCGCGCGGCCTCGGTGCCGCGCTGGCCCTGGCCGCCCTCGCCGGTGCCGTCTGCGCACCGGCAGCGGCGCAGTCCGCGCCGAGTGCCGCGGCGGATTCGGTCACCGTGCAGGCGGCGGAGCCGGATGGCGTGCGCCAGCGGGCCGCCGCGCTCGTCGCGGAGATGAGCACCGCCGAACAGGCGTCCTCCATCGTGATGGGCCATATCGGCGGGACGGACCCCGAGGCGTTGCGCGCGTACATGCAGTCGGGTCTCGGCGGGTTCATCCTGATGGGCGGGAACATCCCCGCAACGGAGTCCGAGCTGCGCACGCTGACGGCCGCGCTCACCGTCGACCCCGCGCTGCCGCCCCTCATCGCCGTGGACCAGGAGGGCGGGGTGGTCTCCCGGCTGCCCTGGGACGCGTATGCCGCTTCGTCGACCCTCAAGAATGCCCCGGTCGATGAGACGGCCGGGGCGTTCGCGGCGCGGGGCGCGCTCGTGGCCCGCGCAGGGATCACGGTCGACTTCGGAACGGTGGCCGATGTTCCCGCCGATCCCGGTTCGTTCATCTTCGCGCGAGCGCTCGGCGTCGATCCGCAGGCCGCCGCCGACCGCACGGCGGCGGCGACGGACGCTCAGGAGGAGTTCCTCGCCTCGACGCTGAAGCACTTTCCCGGGCACGGGGCGGCCCCGGGGGATTCGCATCATGCGATCCCGAGCACCAGCATCACCAAGGCGCAGTGGCGGGCGGCGGACGGGGTCCCCTTCGCCGCGGGGATCGAGGCCGGGGCATCGCTGCTCATGTACGGACATCTGGCCTACACGGCCGTGGATTCCCGGCCGGCATCCCTGTCTGCCGAGTGGCACCGCATCGCCCGCGAGGAGCTGGGGTTCGAGGGCGTCGCCGTCACGGATGATCTCGGCATGCTGCTCTCCTCCGGCGACCCCGCGTACGCCGATCCCGTCGCGAACGGCGTGGCCGCCGTGGCAGCGGGCAACGACCTCGTGCTGATGATCGCGGGCTCCGATGCGCAGACCGCGAGCCGGATGGCGGCCGGGATCGCCGCGGCCGTCGACGCCGGGACCCTTCCGGCCGAACGCCTGGCGGATGCCGCGACCCGGGTGCTTGCGCTGCGTCTGCAGCTCTCCGCGGCAACGGCCTCGTGGGCGGTCTGCAGCGACTGCACCCCGGCGGGGTGACGCTCAGGCCGCGAGGCGCCCGTCCGGTCCGAGCCAGGCGGTGAGGAGCGCGGCACGCAGGGCCGCTCCGCGCTCGGCGAAGCCCCGCTGACGGCGCACGTATTCGGCCTTGCCCTCCGTGGTCTCGATGCGGACCGGCTCGACCTCCCATGCGGAAAGGTCGTACGGCGCGGCCTGCATGTCGAGCAGGCGGATGTCGCGCGCCAGCTCGAAGGTGTCCAGCAGCAGCTCTCCGGGGATCAGCGGTCCGAGTTTCACGGCCCACTTGTAGAGGTCCATGCCGGCGTGCAGGCAGCCGGGCTGCTCGAGAAGCGGCTGATCCTCCCGGGTCAACGCGGTGCGGTTACGTGGCACGGCGTCCGGGGTGAAGAAGCGGAAGGCGTCGAAGTGCGTGCAGCGGAGCTCGTGCGCGTCGACCACCGCGTCCGTACCTTCCCGGCCGAGTCGCAGGGGCACCGCGTGCCGATGCTCGTCGGCACGGTAGACCATCGCCCACTCGTGCAGGCCGAAGCAGCCGAACTGCCCGGGTCGGGACGCGGTGCGGCGCAGCATCAGCGCGACGAGGCGAGCGAGCTCGGGCTTCTCCCGCGCGAAGCGCTCCGCGTCGGGCCGCACCCCCTCAGCGGTGCTTCCGGGCCCATACCATCGCCACTGTGCGCGCTCGGGCGCCTCCTGCAGTTCCACGCCCGCACCGGGGTGCCACCGTCGCAGCTGCGCCGGCTTGTACGAATAGTAGGTGAACAGGAAGTCCCACACCGGGTGCTTCTCGCCTCGCGCGGCGCGATCGCGATGCGCCGCGGTCAGCGCATCCGCCCGGCGGTGATGCTCGTGCTCCCGTCGACGCCACTCGTCCCGCGGGAGGAGCATGTCAGCGCAGGATGCCGACATCGCCGAGCTGATCGCGCAGTCCTGCGCCGTCCTCCGCGCTCACCCACGGGGCGGCGTCGGCGTCGTGGGACTCCATCTCGGCACGTCCACCGGCGAGCACGGCCTCGGCGGGGAGCAGTCGCCGGATCGCGACGCCGGCGACGGAGTCCGGGTGCTCCTCCTGGAACTGCGTGTAGATGGCCTCGTCGTGCTGTCCGTCGTCGCCGATGAGCAGCCACTTCACATCCGGGAACTCCGTGGCCAGTCGTCGGAGGTTGGTGAGCTTGTGCTCGCGCCCGCTCCGGAACCATCGGTCGTGTGTGGGGCCCCAGTCGGTCAGGAGCAGCGAACCGGCCGGGAACAGGTGCCGGCCGAGGAAGCGGGACAGGGTCGGCGCGACGTTCCAGGCTCCCGTGGAGAGGTAGATCATGGGCGCGCCGGGGTGCTGCCGGAGGAGCTGGTCGAGGAGGACGGCCATGCCGGGAACGGGGATGCGCGCGTGCTCGTCGACCACGAACGAGTTCCAGAAGGCGATGAACGGCCGGGGGAGTGCCGTGACCATGACGGTGTCGTCGACGTCCGACACGACACCGAACCGCGTGCTCTCGGCCACGATGAACGCGCGGGCCTCGATGGGCTCCTGTCCCTCGACGGTGATGGTGAACGTCTGCCAGCCCGGGTCGAGGTCGGCGCGGATGACCGAGTCGATCACGCCGCCACGGTCGGCGACGACCTGGTGGGTGCCGTCGCCGAGGTGGACACTGACCGAGGCGAACCCCACCGGAATCCCGACGAAGCTCCGCCACCCGCGAATGCTCGCCGGCTCGCCGTTGCGATTGCGACGCTGCGGCGGGACGATGAGCACACGGCCGAGGACGCGCACCCAGCCGGGGCCTCCGTAGCCGGGGAACGGCAGGACCGTGGCGTTCCGGCCACGACGGCGCGCTCGACCCTCGCGCCACACGTGAAGGCGGTGCTCGAGGCGGGCGAACCAGTGGATCCTGGGCGCCGGGGGTGCGGGGGCCATTGCCTCAGTCTTTCACGTCGGCGTCGGACTCCGCCGCCGGGGCCTCCAGATGACGTGCTTCGAGACGGTGAAGGAGCCGCTTGCCGAGGTAGGCGAGGAGCAGGAACAGCGCGATGACCCCGACGAACAGGTAGCCGGCGAAATGCACGCGATCGACGAGATCACGGAAGCTCCCGGCCGCGAGGGACGTGACGCTCACGTAGGCAGTGGCCCAGATGATGCAGGCCGGGGTCGTCCACGCGAGGAAGCGCCGATAGGGGTACTCGCTCATCCCGACCGTGAGCGGGACGAGGGAGTGGAGGACGGGGAGGAACCGGGAGAGGAAGATGGCGATGCCGCCCCGGCGGGCCAGGTAGTTCTCGGCACGGACCCAGTTGTGCTCGCCGATCCGTCGTCCGAGCCAGGAGGCGCGGATGTACGGGCCGAGCCAGCGGCCGAGCCAGAAGCCGATGCTCTCACCGATGAGCGCGCCCACGACTACGGCGACGCCCATCGCGATGCCCTCGAGCGGCGAGGCGACGCCCATCGAGGCGATGATGACGATCGTGTCGCCCGGGACGATCAGACCGATGAGGATGCTCGTCTCCAGCATCACGGCGATGCCCGCGACGAGCGTGCGCGTGATCGGATCGATCGACTGCACGGTGTCGAGGAGCCAGAGCAGGAGGTCGTCCACCCCATGAGGATACGGGAGCGGCCCGGACCTAGGCTGGAAAGGTGCCCCACCGCCTGCGCCCCCGCCTGCTGACGAGCTGGGTGACGCCGGAGCAGGTCTTCCCGGCGCTCGCGGAACAGGAGGCGGACGTCTTTTGGCTCGATGCCGGCCCGAAGGCGACCGAGGGGTGGAGCCTCCTCGGCACCGGGGTGGCGGAGCCGCTCCCGGCGGGGGTGCGCCTCGACACGAGCCCGCCCGACGAGGGGGTGCCGCCGTTCCTCGGGGGATGGGTCGGCTGGCGGGACTACGAGAGCGGTGCTGCCCGGGCCGGGGCCCCGGTCGCCGCGGAGCCGGAGCCGGACGCGCGCACCTGGCTGCACGTGACGGCGGCCCTCGCGTTCGATCATGCGGCGCACCGCCTGTGGCTCCTCACGCCGGAGGACGGCGGCCAGGAGCACGAGCACCGGATGCGCGCGCTCCTGACCACCGAGAGTCCGGAGCGTCCGCGGCGTCCCCTGGCCGAAGGACGACGCGTCGCGCACGCCCGCCACACCCCGGCCGCGTACGAGGCCCTCATCGGCCGATGCCGCGACCTCATCCATGCCGGTATCGCCTATCAGCTGTGCCTCACCACACGGTTCACCGTGCCCGGCGCCCACGACCCCGTCGCCGTGTACGAGAGACTCCGGGCGGCGACGCCCGCGCACCACGGCGGATTCCTGCGCATCGGCGGACGCGCCCTCCTCAGCGCCAGCCCCGAGCAGTTCCTCCACGCCCGCGGCGGCGTCATCCGCACCCGCCCCATCAAGGGGACACGGCCGCGGGGCGCCGACGCGGCGACCGACGAAGCGCTCGCCGCCGAACTGGCCGCCGACCCCAAGGAGCGGGCCGAGAACGTCATGATCGTCGACCTCATGCGCAACGACCTCTCCCGGGTCTGCGTGCCCGGCAGCATCCGCGTCGACGGTCTCTGGACCGTCGAGAGCTACCCGGCGGTTCATCAGCTCGTCAGCACCGTCAGCGGCACCGCGGCGGAGGGCACGACCGTCGGGACGCTGCTGGAGGCGGCCTTCCCGGCGGGGAGCATGACCGGCGCCCCGAAGCTGTCGGCCATGACGCGGCTGTGGGAGCTCGAAGACGGTCCGCGTGACATCTACGCCGGCTGCTTCGGGTACATCGGCGCGGACGGGACCCTTGACCTGGCGATGGTGATCCGCAGCATCGTCGTCGACGAGGGGGCGGCCTTCGTCGGTGCGGGCGGCGGGATCACCTGGGGATCGGTGCCGGCCGCCGAGGTGCGCGAGGTCGCCACCAAGGCCCGCGCACCGCTCGCCGCGCTCGGCGCGGAAATGCCCGCGACCTGGCGTTCCGATATCCTGAACTGATCCCGTTTTTCCCTTCAGATTGGTCGTGCGTTCGTTGTCCGAGAACATGTCCACCGCTCCCGTCGACGAGGAGTTCTCCTCGCCGCACGCCATCCAGGCCAAGTGGCAGAAGTACTGGGCGGAGCACGAGACGTTCCTCACGGGCGGCGACGAGGACACACGTCCGCGGCGGTACGTGCTGGCGATGTTCCCGTACCCCTCGGGCGACCTGCACATGGGGCACGCGGAGAACTACCTGTACTCCGACATCGTCGCGCGCTTCTGGCGACACCGCGGTCACAACGTGCTGAACCCGATCGGCTGGGACTCCTTCGGTCTGCCGGCGGAGAACGCGGCGATCCGCCAGGGCGCCGACCCGCGCGACTGGACGTACCAGAACATCGCGCAGCAGAAGGTCGGGTTCCAGCAGTACGGTGTCTCGTTCGACTGGAGCCGGGTGCTGCACACGTCCGACCCGGAGTACTACCGCTGGAACCAGTGGCTGTTCCTGAAGATGTACGAGCGGGGCCTGGCGTACCGCAAGAAGAGTCCGGTCAACTGGTGCCCGAACGACCAGACGGTGCTGGCGAACGAGCAGGTCGTGGACGGCCGCTGCGAGCGGTGCGGCTACGAGGTCGTGAAGAAGAAGCTGACCCAGTGGTACTTCCGCATCACGGACTACGCGGACCGTCTGCTCGATGACCTGAACCAGCTCGAGGGGTTCTGGCCGCACAAGGTGTTGCAGATGCAGCGCAACTGGATCGGGCGTTCGGTCGGCGCCGATGTCGACTTCCGCATCGAAGGCCGCGAGGAGCCCGTGACGGTGTTCTCGACGCGTCCGGACACGCTGCACGGTGCGACGTTCTTCGTCGTCGCGCCCGACGGCGACCTGGCCGCCGAGCTCGCCGCGGACGCCGAGCCCGAGGTGCGTGAGCGCTTCCAGGCCTACCTGTCCGAGGTGCAGAAGACGACCGACATCGATCGGCAGTCGACCGATCGGCCCAAGACGGGCGTGTTCCTGGGGCGGTACGCGATCAACCCGGTCAACGGCGAGAAGCTGCCGATCTGGGCCGCCGATTACGTGCTGGCCGATTACGGTCACGGTGCGGTCATGGCGGTGCCGGCGCACGACCAGCGTGACCTGGACTTCGCCCGCGCGTTCGATCTGCCGGTGAAGGTCGTCGTGGACACGACCGCCCCGGTCACCGGGGCCATGCCGGTCATCGAGGTGGACGAGGACGGCGTCCCCGTCGACGCGGATGCCGCTCTCGACGAGCAGAACCCGGCGAAGACCGGGGTCGCGCTCACCGGCGAAGGGCGCATGATCAACTCCGGTCCGCTGAACGGGCTCTCCAAGCGGAACGCGATCGCGCGTGCGATCGAGCAGCTGGAGGCGTCGGGCACGGGCCGCGCGGCGAAGAACTACCGTCTGCGTGACTGGCTCATCTCGCGGCAGCGCTTCTGGGGGACGCCGATCCCGATGCTGCATGCCGAGGACGGTCGGATCATCCCGGTGCCCGAGGACCGGCTGCCGGTGAAGCTGCCGAGCGTGGAGGGGCTCGACCTCAAGCCGAAGGGCACGTCGCCCCTGGGTGGGGCGGAGAGCTGGGTGCGCACGACCGACCCGGAGACCGGCGACCCGGTGCTGCGCGACCCCGACACGATGGACACCTTCGTGGACAGCTCCTGGTACTTCCTCCGGTTCCTGTCGCCGAACAGCGACACCGTCGCGTTCGACCCGGCGCAGGCCGCGCGCTGGGCACCGGTCGACTCGTACATCGGCGGTGTCGAGCACGCGATCCTGCACCTGCTGTACGCCCGCTTCATCACCAAGGTCCTGTTCGACATGGGGCTGATCGACTTCACCGAGCCGTTCTCCAACCTCATCAACCAGGGCATGGTGCTGCTCGACGGCCAGAAGATGTCGAAGAGCAAGGGCAACCTCGTGCTGTTCCAGGAGGAGCTCGACGCTCACGGCGCCGACGCCCTGCGCGTCGGTCTCGCCTTCGCCGGTCCGGTGGAGGACGACAAGGACTGGGCGGACGTCTCGACCACCGGTGCGCAGAAGTTCCTCGCGCGTGCCCTGCGGGTCGCGCATGAGGTGGCCAGCCCGGTCGACGTCGTGTTCGACGGCGGGGACGCCGCGCTGCGTCGAGCGACCCACAAGCTGCTGGCCGAGGCGCCGGCGCTGGTCGAGCAGACGAAGTTCAACGTGCTGGTCGCTCGTCTGATGGAGCTCGTCAACATCACCCGCAAGACCATCGACGGTGCCGCCGGCGCTGCGGACCCCGCGGTGCGCGAGGCCGCGGAGACGATCGCCGTGATGCTCGACCTCATCGCCCCGCACACCGCGGAGGAGATGTGGGAGCTGCTCGGCCACGAGCCGTCCGTCGGACTCGTGTCGTGGCGCTCCGCCGACCCGGCGCTGCTCGTCGAGGACACCGTCACGGCGGTCGTCCAGGTCGGCGGCAAGGTGCGGGCACAGCTCGAGGTGCCCGCCCGGATCGGCGAGGGCGAGCTGGAGGCGCTGGCGCGCGCGGACGAGCGGGTGATCCGCTCGATCGGTGACCGCGAGATCGTCAAGGTCGTCGTACGGGCACCGAAGATCGTCAGCATCGTCGTCAAGGGCTGAGGCCGGCGAGCCGGCCGGGCGGCGGGGCAGCCTGCGGGACGGGGTGCGGAGGGACGTGACGGATGACGTTGAGCCTCCGCGCCTGGGTGTCGGTCCGCTTCCTCACCTTCTACCTCAGCTGGGCGGTCTTCCAGTCGTACTGGGGCCTGTGGCTCGCTGAGCGCGGGTTCTCGTTCTCGGAGATCGGAACCGCGGTCGCGCTCTCCCTGATGGCGCGCACGGTCTCGGTCGCCGTGATCTACCCCGCGCTGAACCGCTACGTCACCCTGCTGCGGCTGAGCCGGATCATCCCGTGGGTGATCACGGCCGCGGCGGTTCCGTATCTGTTCGTGGTCGGGTTCCCGATGCTGCTCGCGGTGTCGATCCTCTTCGGGCTGATCTACCCGATCATGCTGCCGCTGAACGAGACGGTCGCGACCGTGGCGGCCCGGCGCGGGCTTCTCCTGTACGGGCCGACGCGGGCGCTGGGTTCGGCCGGCTTCATGGTCGGCACGCTGCTCGCCGGCTGGCTGAGCTCGGCGCTGGGCCCCGAGGTGCTCGTGTCCGCCTTGATCGGCTCCTGCCTGCTCGCGGCGGTCGTCGGCGTCGTGCGTCTCCGGGAGGCGGAGACGCTGTCCGTCCGCGGGTCGGGTGCGCGCGGCTTCGCCGCTCTCTTCCACGACCGCGCGTTCCTCGCGTGCCTCGCGATCGCCGTCCTCGTGCAGGGATCGCACGCGGCGTACTACAGCTTCGGGGCCATCCGCGCGGAGGAGATCGCGGTGCCGATCGCGGTGCCGTTCCTGCTGGTGCTCGCCCCCTTGAGCGAGTTCGTCCTGTTCTCCCTCGCGCGGCGTCGGTTCGAGCGGCTCGGCTACCGGGTGCTCTTCGCGCTCGGCGCGGTGGTCGCCGCCGTGCGATGGGTCCTCCTCGCCTTCGCCGGGGACGCGGTCGTGTTCGCCCTCTCGCAGGTCCTCCACGCGGGCTCCTACGCGACGACGCATCTCGCATTCACGATGTACGTCCGCGACCGCGTGCCCGCTGAGGACCAGTCCGCGGCGCAGGGGCTCTACGCCTCACTGGCGATGGGGCTCGGCATGGCGGTGCTGACCTTCGTCGCGGGGGTGCAGATCGGAATCGGCTTCGAGACGGCCCTGCTCGCGATGGCGGTCGTCGCCGTCGCCGCGCTCCTCTTCCTCCCGATGATCCGTCCCGGCGAGGATTCCTCCACCGCCACGGCCGCCTGAGCGGTTGCCCACGCGCGCCGGCTTCTCGGTTCGGGGCGGGGGAGACGGGCGCGTAGCGTGACCGCATGACCTCGCCGCCGCCCCCGTCTCCGCCCCGACGAGGGTTCCGTCTCGGTCTCGGTGCCGCGGTGGTTCTGGCGATCGTCGTGCTCTCGGTGGCCGTCGGTGTCGAGTTGCTGCGGGGACGGACCTCGACGGCCGACGCCGTGCCGCTGATCCCGACCTCGTCGGCCGCTTCCGCTGCGCCGGAGGCCGAGCTCTACGTCCACGTGCTTGGGGCTGTCGAGCGGCCGGGGCTGTACGTCCTGCATCCCGGCGCGCGGGTGGTGGATGCTCTCGCCGCGGCCGGTGGCACCGTCGACGGGGCGGACCTCGCGGCCGTCAATCTCGCCCGTCCGGTGGAGGACGGGGAGCAGGTCGTCGTGCCGGTCGCGGGCGCGGCCGCTGGCCCGTCGGCGGTGCCGTCCGACGGAGGCGCGGTCGACCTCAATAGTGCGGATCAGGCGGCGCTGGAGGCGCTGCCCGGCATCGGGCCCGCACTGGCCGAGCGCATCCTCGCCTGGCGTGAGGAGAACGGACGCTTCCGCTCGGTCGACGACCTTCTCGCCGTCCCGGGCATCGGGGAGAAGCTCCTGGAGGGCCTGCGCGACGGGGTCCGTGTCTGAGGTCCGTCTACCCCTGAGGATCGCAGGTCAGCGTGGCTTCGGTGATCACGGCGACGGCGAGATCTCGTTCGGAGTCGAGAGGATCGCGCACGTCGACGAGCAGCTGCACCGTCTCGTCCGAGAGCGCGGAGTCATACACGTACTGCCCGACGCAGGGATAGAAATCCGGCTTGTCGTCGTAGGTCGTGAGGCCGTTCGATCGGTTGATCTCCTCGAAGGCCACCGCGATCTCCTCGGGCGTCGGACGGCTGTCGCTCGCCGCGGTCGGCGGATCCGACGGCTCCGCGGTCACCGGCGGAGCGCTGTCCGTCCCCGGGGTCGTCCCGCTCAGCGGCGGCGAACTCGCCACCAGACTCACGACGAGCACGGTGAGCCCGATCACGCCTCCCACGATCGACACGACCATCCCGACGATCGACGGCCACTTCACCGCATGCTTCTGGAACAGCCCGATGAGCGACACGACGAACCCGGCCAGGAGGATGATCGCACCGAGCCAGAACAGCACCGGGATGCAGGCCAGGACACTGCCCAGGACGGCCAGACCCAGCCCGACGACACCGAGCACGGGAGAGCGCCGGGGAGAGAGGGCGGGCGCGTCCGTCGTCGGGGCGGCCCCGGCGTTCGCCCCCGACGCGATCGAGGCCGCAGAGGCACTCGCGTCAGGAGCCGGGGCGTAGTGGTCGGTCCACCGCGCACCGTCCCACCAGCGCAGCCGCCCCGAGCCGTCGTCGTACCATTCGGCTGTCGCACTCATCTGCAGATTCCCCCACCATTCGCCGCGCCGGTCCACGCGTTTTCACAAGCTACTGAACTGCCCACGTCGACGCGATCACGTGTTTCGCCGCGAGAGAGATCCTCCACATGCGCGGCTCGGGAGAAGTCCTCCACCGCTGATGCCGGGGCCACCGGGGCCACCGGGGCGAGGGCGCCGGCGACTCTACGGTGGGCGGATGGACGGGCCGGAGAGCGGCTTCTGGGGCCGAAAGGGGGGGCGACATGACAGGTGATCTCCGGCTGCTGACGATCGCGGGGGCTGTCTGGATCGCGGCGCTCGTGTGCGTGTTCGCCCCGGGCGTCGCGGGGTGGTGCGTCGGTGGCTGCGTGGCGGCCGCGCTCGTCGTCGGCGGCGTGATCGCGTGGCGGCGCGGGGCGGCGGCGACGGTGGGTGGTCTGGTCATCGTCGTCCTCGCTGCGGTGGGCGCGGTGGCCGTCACCGTGGCTGCGCAGACGGCGGACCGTGACGCCGTGCGCGGCTGGGACGGCCGGGTGGTCGAGGCGGTCGGACAGGTGACCTCGTCGGCGTCCGTGGGGCGGGACGGGCGCGTCTGGATGGAGATGCAGCTGCGCGGCATCGGCTCCCCGGGTGCCGTGGGACCAGCGGCCGCCCCGGTGCGTATCGGTGTGGAGGAGGGGGAGGGGTTCGTCCTCGGGGCGCAGGTGCGGGTGTCCGGCGAGAGCGCTGCGACGGACGCGGGAGAGCGCGCGGCGCTGGTCGTCTTCGCCACGGCGGCCGTCGTGGAGCGTCCGGCCGGCGGGATCTTCGGGATCGCGGCCGACCTCCGCGACTCGTTCGTCGAGCGCGCCCTGCGATTCCCGCAGCCCGGGGCGGGACTGCTGCCGGGCCTGGCCGTCGGGGACACCACCGCGGTCTCTGCGGATATCGACGCCGACATGCGCGCGAGCGGCCTCAGTCACCTGACCGCCGTGTCCGGGGCGAACTGCGCGATCGTCGTCGCGGCCGTGTTCGGACTGGTCGCCCTGTGCGGTGGGGGCCGGACGCTCCGCGTGGTCCTCGCGGGCGTCGCGCTAGCCGCGTTCGTCGTGCTCGTGACCCCCGAGCCGAGCGTGATCCGGGCCGCCGTGATGGCGGCCGCCGGCATGCTCTCGATGCTCGCGGGACGACCGAGCGCGGGCGCCGGCATCCTCGCTCTCTGCGTCGTCGTGGTCCTCCTGATCGACCCGTGGCTGGCCTCGACGCCGGGTTTCGCGCTGTCCGCGGTCGCGGCAGGTGCGCTCATCCTGCTCGCCCCGGCGCTCGCGAACGGGCTCGCCCGCTGGCTGCCGCGCCCCCTGGCCGTCGCGATCGCGGTGCCGCTGGCCGCTCAGCTCGCATGCGCCCCGGTGATCGCGCTGTTCGCGGAGCAGCAGTCGCTCGTCGCGGTGGCAGCCAACCTTCTCGCGGAGCCGGTCGCCCCGGTCGCGACGGTGGTCGGTCTCCTCGCCTGTCTGTCGGCGCCGGCGCCCGCCGTGTCCGACCTCCTCACGGCCGTGGCCTGGCTCCCGTCGACCTGGATCGCGAGCGTCGCCCGGATCACGGCGGGTCTTCCCGGCGCGGAGGTGCTGCTCCCGGCCGGTCCCGGAAGCGCGCTGCCGGTCGCCGTGGTGAGCATGGCGATCGGCGTGGTGTGCTGCCGCGGACGCGTTCGCCCACGGGCCGTCCCGCAGCCCCGGGAACACGCGCGGTCGATGCGCCGCCTCATCGTTCGGCGCCCGATCCGACTCCTCCCCATCGCCCGGCGGGCCGCTGTCGCCGTGCTCGTCACCGTCGTCGCCGTCGGCGCGTCCCGGGCGCTGCTCGACGGGCCGCTGGGCCCGCTGCGGGCGCCGGAGGGCTGGGCCATCGCGGCGTGCGACGTCGGGCAGGGGGATGCCGTCCTCGTCCACTCCCAGGATGCCGTGGCCCTCATCGACACCGGCCCGGATCCGCGGGCGCTGCAGGCGTGTCTGCGGTCGCTGGGCATCGCCCGCATCGATCTTCTCGTGCTCACGCATTTCGACCTCGATCACATCGGGGGCACCGCGGCGGTGGAGGGGAAGGTGCGCACGGTGCTGCACGGGCCGCCCGCGGACGAGGCCGATGCGCGCGTCCTGGATCGCTTGACCGCTGCCGGCGCGGGAGTCCGGCAGGTGCACGCGGGAGAGCGCGGCGGTCTCGGCGGGGCGTCGTGGCGGGTCCTCTGGCCGTCAGCCGACAGCGTCGCCTTCCCACCGGGCAACGACGCGAGCGTGCTCATGGAGTTCACCGGGGGAGGCCTGCCCCGGTCGCTGTTCCTCGGCGACCTCTCCGCGGCCGCGCAACGGGCCGTTCTCCGGGCGGCGCGGCCGGGTGCGTACGACGTCGTGAAGGTCGCCCACCACGGCAGCGCCGATCAGGACGCGCCGTTCTACGAGGCGCTGAGCCCGCGGCTCGCGCTCATCACGGTCGGCGCGGACAACGACTACGGGCACCCTCGTCGCGAGACCCTCGACATGCTCTCCGCGCTCGGTGCCCGGGTGTTCCGCACGGATCGGGACGGCCGCATCCTCCTGGGTGTCGAGGACCAGGCCGTGCGGGTCTGGACCGAGGCCGCGCCGCCCTGAGTCGGGTGTCCGATGCCGCCGGTAGGCTGGGGTCATGGCAGCTTCCCGTCCCCCCTCCCGCGGCGGCGCGAAGGCCACGAAGATCCCGCAGGTGTCGTGGCGGGAGCCGCACCCCGCGCCGCTGGTGCTCGTCTCGGGCCCGGAGGAGGTCTGCGCCGAGCGCGCGATCGCCGGGGTGCGGGACTACCTCCGGGCGGAAGACCCGGCGCTCGAGGTCAGCGACGTCCGCGCCGACGACTACGCCCCGGGAACGCTGCTCTCGCTCACGTCCCCCTCGCTGTTCGGCGAGCCGCGCCTGGTCCGGGTGTCCGGCGTCGAGAAGTGCTCGGACGCCTTCCTCCAGGAGGCCGTCGGCTACCTGGAGAACCCTCAGGAGGGGGCCACCGTCATCCTGCGCCACACGGGCGCGAGCGTCCGCGGGAAGAAGCTCCTCGACGCCCTTCGCGCCGGCACCGGAGGGGGCATCGAGATCGCATGCGCCGCCATCAAGCGCGACGGCGACCGGGTCGACTTCGCGGCAGGGGAGTTCAAGGCGGCGAACAAGCGCATCGCACCACCCGCCCTCCGCGCGCTCGTCTCCGCCTTCGCGGACGATCTCACCGAGCTCGCCGCCGCGTGCCAGCAGCTCATCGGCGACGTCGAGGGCGACATCACCGAAGAGGTCGTCACGAAGTACTACGGCGGGCGGGTCGAGGTGTCGGCTTTCGTCGTCGCCGACACGGCCATCTCCGGACGCTACGGCGAAGCCCTCGTGGCCCTCCGCCATGCCCTGTCGTCGGGGGCGGATCCGGTGCCCATGGTCGCCGCGTTCGCGATGAAGCTGCGCACCATGGCCCGCGTCGCGGGAAACAGGGAGCCCAGTCGGCAGCTCGCCCAGCGACTCGGGATGAAGGACTGGCAGGTCGACCGCGCCCGTCGCGATCTGGCGGGATGGAACGAACGCTCGCTCGGCATGGCGATCCAGGCCACGGCCCGCGCCGACGCCGAGGTCAAGGGAGCGGCACGCGACCCGATCTTCGCGCTCGAGCGCATGGTGACGGTCATCGCCACACGCGAGCCGTTCGGCGGCTGACCTTCGCCGGTATCCGGGAACAGCAGAAAGCCCGCCTCGCGAGGAGACGGGCTTTCCGGAAGTCAGAGGCTCAGAGAGCCGAGACCTGCTTGGCGATCGCCGACTTGCGGTTCGACGCCTGGTTCTTGTGCAGCACACCCTTGCTGACGGCCTTGTCGAGCTTGACCGAGGCCTTCTTCAGGTTCTTCTCGGCGGCGGCCTTGTCGCCGGCGGCGACGGCCTCGCGGGTCTGGCGGACGAGAGTCTTCAGCTCGCTCTTCACGGCCTTGTTGCGCTCGTGAGCCTTCTCGTTGGTCTTGTTGCGCTTGATCTGCGACTTGATGTTTGCCACGTGTGGACGCTTTCTGTACAGGAGTTATTCGGAGTGCCGGCAGCAGAAGAGGGCTGCTGCACGGCGGTCGTGAGGGAAGAACCCACACGCAAGCCAAGAGTCGAGTCTACCAGTACCGGGCCGGATCGTGCGAAACGGCCGGATCGTCGCGAGACGCCGTCGCGCGAGAGGCGACACCGGGTGCAGAATCTCTCTCAACGACGATGACGTCAGGAGCCCGATGACCCCCCACATCCCGGACCGGCCCGCCCCCGCGCGACTCCGGTGGTCCGCCGCCACCTCCTCCCTGCAGATCGAGGGCTCCCGCCACGCGGACGGCGGCGGGCGGTCGATCTGGGACGACGAGATCGCGAAGCCGGGACGCATCCGCGACGGCTCGACGGCCGACCCGGCGTGCGACAGCTATCGCCGCGTGGAGGACGACATCGCCGCGGTCGCGGGCCTCGGGGTCGACCGCTACCGCTTCTCCATCCCGTGGGCGCGCGTGCAGCCGGACGGGCGCGGCCGCGGGAACGCCGCTGCGCTGGATCACTACTCCCGCGTGGTCGACGGGCTGCTGGCGGCCGGGGTCACCCCCTTCCCGACCCTCTACCACTGGGAGCTGCCGAGCGTCGTCGAGGAGGAGGGCGGCTGGCTGAACCGCGACACCGCGGAACGGTTCGCCGAGTACGCGGCCGTCGTCGCCGACCGTCTCGGCGACCGGGTGTCGGACTGGTACACGATCAACGAACCCGCCATGACCACCCTGCAGGGGTACGCCGTCGGCACCCTCGCGCCCGGGCGGCAGCTCCTCTTCGGAGCGCTTCCGACCGCCCACCATCAACTGCTCGCGCATGCCGGGGCCGCCGAGGCGCTGCGGGCGAGGGGGAGCGCCCGCGTCGGGCTCGTCAACAACCACACCTGGGTACTTCCGCTCCGTGACACGGAGGAGGACCGTCGGGCCGCGCTGCTGTACGACCTGATGCACAACCGGTTGTTCAGCGAACCGCTCCTCTCCGGGACGACGCCGGATCTGGAGACGCTCGGCCTGCCCGCGCTGCCGGTGGTCGGCGACGACCTCGCCCGCATCGCCGGATCGGTCGACTTCTACGGCGTCAACTTCTACAACCCGACCACCGTCACCGCTGCCGCGCCGGGAGCCGCGATCCCGTTCGAGATCGTTCCCACGCCGGGCCTCCCCGTCACCGGTTTCGGGCCCGAGTGGCCGATCATGCCCTCCGCGCTGCGCGACCTCCTGATCGATCTGCGCGCCCGCCATCCCCGGATGCCGCCCGTCATCATCGGGGAGAACGGCGCCTCGTTCCCGGAGCCGGACACCGCCGGCCCGGTCGATGACGCCGATCGGATCGCCTACCTCGCCGCCCACATCGACGCGGTGGGGGAGGCGATCGAGGCCGGTGTGCCCGTCGAGGAGTACACGGTCTGGTCGCTGCTCGACAACTGGGAGTGGACCGACGGTTACACGCAGCGATTCGGTCTGGTGCACGTCGATTTCGCCACGGGTGCTCGCACGCCGAAGGCGTCGTACGGCTGGTATCGCGACCTGATCGCGCGTGCGCGTTCGTCCCGCCGCACCTCGGCGGCATCCGCATGAGGGGCGCGCCCGGCAGCGGCACCCGCCGAGCGGGGCTCCGCTGGATGTCGTTGTTCACGCTGGCCTGGCTGGCGATCTGGACCGTGCAGCTGACCCCGGTGCAGCTGCTCCTCCCGCTGCAGCTGGACACCCCCGAGGACGACTGGATCCGCGGTGTCGTGTCCTCCGGGATCGTTCTGGGCGTGGGGGGCCTCGCGGGTGTCGTGGCGGGACCGCTCGCGGGCGCCCTGTCCGACCGTGCCCGTGCCGGCGCGCATCGGCGTCGCCCGTGGGCACTGGGCGGCGTCGGGCTCACCGCGCTCTGTCTCGTGCTCACCGGCTTCGCCTCGGGGCCGTGGGCGGTCGGCGCCGGGTGGGTGGGCGTCTCGATCGGCGTCGCGGTCTCCTCGGCCGCGTTCACCGCGCTCATCGCCGACCAGCTGCCGACGACTCAGCGCGGCGCGGCGTCGGCGGCCGTCGGGTCGAGCCAGGCGGTCGGCATCGTGCTCGGTGTGGGAGTGGTCGTGCTCCTCGGCCTCGACATCGTCGCCGGCTACCTCCTCCTCGCGGGCGTCATCGTCGTGATCGGTGGGGCGGCGGCGTTGCTGCTGCCCGATCCTCCGAGCACGGAGGCTCTGCGTCCGCAACGCATCGGGCGACCGCGTCTGGCGTCGCTCCGCGACCGCGACTTCGCGTGGATGCTCTCGGGCCGGCTCGTCACCAATGTCGGCAACGCTCTCGGCACCGCGCTCTTCCTCTTCTTCCTGCTGCACGGTCTGGGGCAGGAGAGGGGGACCGCTCAGGACAACCTCCTCCTGCTGATCATCGTCTACACCGTCTTCGTGGTGGTGGCCTCGGTGGTGACCGGCATCGCGTCGGACCGCACGGGGGAGCGGCGCCGGATCGCGGTGGCGGCGACGGTCGTGCAGGCGGCGTCCGGCGTGGTGATCGTCGTCGTCCCCACCTTCGAGATGACGCTCGTGGCGGCGGCGCTCATGGGCCTCGGCTACGGCGCCTTCTCGACGGTCGGGCTCGCGTTCGCGGCCGACCTGCTGCCAGACGAGCAGGACCATGCCCGCGACCTGGGCATCGTGAACGTGACGGCGGCGCTCGGGCAGCTCATCGGCCCGGTGCTCGGCGCCGGTCTTGTCGCCCTGGCCGGCGGGTTCTGGCTCGTCTTCCTCGCGGCCGCCGTCCTGTCGCTCGTCGGAGGCGCGCTTACCGCCGCCGCCACGCCGCGCGCGACCTCAGCCTGACGCGTCGCGCTGCTCGAGCGTGGCGATGGCGAGTGCGAGGACGGCGTTGAACACACGAGGACGCATGGCGGTGAGCAGATGCGTGGTCCGCGGGACGACGATGAGTTCCGCCTCCGGGGCGAGGCGTCGGAAGAGGGGTTCGTTCAGCCGTAGCTGGTCGTACTGACCGTTCACGAACCAGAGGGGCACCCGGATGCGGGGGACCGCGGCGGCGACGTCGAGCGCGGCGAGGCTGCGAAGCGTCTCGTCCTGGATGTCGAGCGCATACCCGCCGGCGGCGAAGTCGCCGCGGTTCTCCTCCGGGATCGTCGCGGCGAGCATCCGCCGCGTCAGCCACATCCCGCGGTCGGGCAGGGAGTCGACGGCCCGGGCGAACAGCCGGTACGCCCGCAGGCCGGCGCCGCGGGGGAGCGAGGTGCACGCGGCGGCGACGAGTCCGTCGACGGGCGGTGGTTCCGCGCCGCCGGTGTAGGCGAGGGAGAGGAGTCCCCCCATGGAATGGCCGACGAGGAGGACGGGGCCCTTCTCGGCGGCGGCGCGCACGGCCGCGTCGATCGTGTGCAGTGCCTCGTGGAGGGTGAAGTCCTCCGACATCCGGCTGCCGTGACCGGGCAGATCGACCGCCGTCACGGGATTCCCGTGCGCCTCCAGGTACTCCACCTGCGGCCGCCACATGGTCGCCGACGTGCGGATGCCGTGCACGAGGACGGTCTGGACGGTCACGCCTTCAGCATAAGGAAAGCGGGGCCGGTGGATGAACCACCGACCCCGCTTCGACACGAGTCGTGTCAGAGGGAGTTACTTCTCCCAGCCGACGTTCTCGACCGGCGTGATGCCGAACAGATCCAGACCCACGTAGGGCTCCGGGGTCAGGTTGGCGAGGCCTTCCTTGACCGTGTAGATCTGCGGGCCGTTGTACAGCGGGATGAGACCCCAGCGCTTGTAGATCTCGGGCTCGAGCTCCATGGCGGCCTTGGTCTGCGCCTCGGGGTCGGTCTGCGACTCGACCTTGTCCTTGATCTCCGCGTCGAGCTCGGCGTCGCCGACGCCCGACAGGTTCAGACCGGAGTCCGAGCAGTACAGCTGGCAGAACCAGGCGGCACCGAACGGGTCGGACGAGGTGAAGCGGAGGCCGGAGACGTCCCAGTTCTTCGACGTGTAGTCCGAAGAGAACTCGCTGGCGGGGCGAACCTCGACCTTGACGTCGATGCCCACCTCCTTCTCCTGGGCCTGCAGCGACTGCGCGAGCGCCTTCGCCGTGGCCGAGTCGCTCCAGATCGGGTAGACGACGGAGAGCTTGACGCCGTCCTTCTCACGGATGCCGTCGGAGCCTTCGGTCCAGCCGGCCTCGTCGAGCAGCTTCTTGGCGCCCTCGACATCGAACTTCCAGCCGGCGGCCTTCATCGAGTCGGTGTACCCGGGCTGGAACGAGAAGAGCGTCAGCGAACCGGCCGGCTCCTCTTCGTAGCCGAGGCCGTTCCACGCGATCTGCTTCTGCTGATCGATGTTGATCGCCTTGAAGAACGCCTCGCGGACCTTGACGTCCTCGAACTGCGGCTTCGTGGAGTCGACCTGCAGGATCGTGTTGGCGGTCTGCTGCGCGCGGTACACGACAGCGCCGTCGACGTCCTTCACCTGGTCGATGAGCTCCTGGGAGCCCGTCTCGACCATGTCGACCTCGCCGTTCTTGAAGGCGTTGACGCCGGCCTGGGTGTCCATGCCGGTCATCGTGACCTTGTCGAGGAGCGGGGCGTCGCCCCACCACTCGGGGTTCGGCTTGAAGGAGACGTAGCCCTTGTTCGCGTCGAACTCGTCGATCGTGTACGGGCCGGCGCCCCACTCGGGGTGCGGGTTCTCGATCATGGCCTCGTTGAAGACGGCCGGGTCGGCGAGAGCCGGGTGCATGACGCCACCGTTGAACGGCATCTGCGGCCAGGCGAACTCGCCCTTGAAGGTCACGATGGCCGTCTTGGGGGTGTCACCCTGCTCGACGGACTCGATCTCCTTGTACCCGTCGGTCGCGTTCGGGTTGAAGCCCTCGTCGTACGAGCGGTTGGCCTTCCACGTGGCGTCGATGGCGGTCCAGTCCATGTCCGTGCCATCGTTCCAGTGGGCCTCGTCGGTGAACGTGAAGGTCAGGACCGTCTTGCCGTCCTTGACCTCGTTCTTCCACTCCGACAGGTAGTTGTCGTTCTTGTACTGCGTGCCGTCCGGCTCCATCAGGATGATCTGCGGCATGTACCACGCGGCGATACGCGCGGTGTCCGCGCTGCCGTCGCTGTTGAACGAGTTCAGCTGCGGCGGGACCTCGCGGATGGCGAAGTTGACCTCGCCACCCTCCTTCAGGTTCTCGCGCGGCTGCGGGTTGTAGTTCGCCATCTCGACCTCGGCTGCTTCGCCGTTGTCGCCGCTGTCGCCACTGCCGCCGTTACCGGCAGCGCACCCGCTGATCGCGAGTGCGAGAACGCCGGTGAATGCCAGCGCTCCCATCAGCTTGTACTGCTTCATGGTGCTCCTTTCGCCTTACGGCGTGTCATAAAGGGAAGAATAGTTCGAGCCGCATACCGGTACGGCGCCCGGCGGTGAATACCGGCTAACCGTTATCGGACGGTGACCACAGGTCGCGAGCTCGACCGGCTCAGACCGTCGCCGGCTTGGTGCTCATCGTCTCCGGGTCGAAGACCACGCGCTGTCGCGTGCGCTCGATGTCCGGGTCGGGAACGGGGATCGCCGACAGCAGCGCCTTGGTGTACGGGTGCTGCGGGTTGTCGAACACCTCGTCCACATCGCCGTGCTCGACGAAGTCGCCGAGGTACATCACCGCGACGCGGTCGGCGATGTGACGCACCACCGACAGGTCGTGGGCGACGAAGAGGTACGACAGCCCGAGCTTCACCTTCAGCTCGTCGAGCAGGTTGATGACGCCGGCCTGGATCGACACGTCGAGCGCGGAGACCGGCTCGTCGAGGACCACGATCTTCGGGTT
This sequence comes from Microbacterium sp. BLY, assembly GCF_017939615.1. Lineage (NCBI taxonomy): Bacteria > Bacillati > Actinomycetota > Actinomycetes > Micrococcales > Microbacteriaceae > Microbacterium > Microbacterium sp. BLY. Next base: position 2,744,952 of record NZ_JAGKSR010000001.1, on the reverse strand, counting down.
CGTCGACAGCGCGCGGGCGATGCCGATGCGCTGCCGCTGGCCACCGGAGAACGCCTGAGGGAAGCGGTCGCGATGCGCCGGGTTGAGCCCGACGAGATCCATGAGCTCGCCCACGCGGCGGTGCACCTCGCTGCTGGGGGTGCCGATCGCGGTCAGCGGCTCCGCGATGATGTCCGCGACGGTCATGCGCGGGTCCAGGGCCCCCATCGGGTCCTGGAACACGATCTGGATGTCGCGGCGCAGCGCGCGCTCGACCTTGTGGCTGCGGATGTCGTTGACGCTCGTGCCGGCGATCACGATGTCGCCTTCGGTCTGCTTGACCATGTCCATGATCTGCAGCAGCGTCGTGGTCTTGCCGGACCCCGACTCGCCCACGATGGCCATCGTCTCGCCCTCGCGCACGTCGAAGCTGATGCCCTTGATCGCATGGACCTCGCCGACCTTGCGCTTGAGGAACGCGCCCTTGAGCAGCGGGAACGTCTTGGTGAGGTTCCTCACCTCGAGCGTCACCGGCCGCTCCTCGCGGGGGAGGCGGGTGAGGTCGCTCTCGGGGACCTCGCGCACGGGGTACACGGGGAGGCCGCCGAGCATGCCGCCATCCTCGATCTCGTCCGCACGGATGCACGCCGCGCGGTGGTCCGCCGTGCTGCCGGTGTGCGCGGGGAGGAGCTCGGGCTCCTTCGTGCGGCAGGCGTCGATCACGATCGGGCAGCGGTCCGCGAACGGGCACGCATCGGGAAGATCGATGAGCAGCGGCGGGTTGCCCTTGATCGGGGTCAGCGGCTCCTTCTCGGCCTTGTCCACACGCGGGATCGCGCCGAGGAGGCCGATCGAGTACGGCATCCGGGTCTTGTGGAACAGCTCCCTGACGGGGGCCTGCTCGACGGGCTTGCCCGCGTACATGACCATGACGTCGTCGGCGGTGCGGGCCACGACACCCATGTCGTGCGTGATCATCATCACGGCCGCGCCGGTCTCGTCCTGCGCCTTCTCGATGAGGTCGAGGATCTGCGCCTGGATGGTCACGTCGAGGGCCGTGGTCGGCTCGTCGGCGATGATCAGCTTGGGGTCGTTCGCCATCGCGATGGCGATGACCACACGCTGGCGCATGCCGCCCGAGAACTCGTGCGGGAAGGCCTTCATGCGCTTCTCCGGCTCGGGGATCCCGACGAGCTTGAGGAGGTCGATCGCCCGGGCGTTGGCCTCTTTGCCGCTCAGGTTGCGGTGCACGGTCAGTGCCTCGATCAGCTGCGTGCCGATCGTGTACACGGGGGTGAGCGAGGTCAGCGGGTCCTGGAAGATCATGGACAGGCCGTTGCCGCGGATCGCGGAGAGCTGTCCGTCCGTCTTGCCGATCAGCTCCTGGCCGTCGAACATGATGGAGCCGGAGACCTTGGCGTTCTCGTCGAGCAGGCCCATCACCGCCAGCGAGGTGACCGACTTGCCCGACCCGGACTCCCCGACGATGCCGAGGGTCTTCCCGGCCTCCAGGTCGAACGAGACGCCGCGGACGGCGTGCACGCGGCCGGCCTCGGACGCGAAGCTGACGTTGAGGTCGCGGACGGAGAGGATAGGGCTCATGCGCGGCCTCCAGCAGCCGAGGTGGGATCGAGGGCGTCCCGCAGACCGTCGGCGATGAGAGCCATCGAGACGGTGAGCAGAGTGAGGACGAGGGCCGGGAAGTAGAACAGCCAGGGCGAGCTCGTGATGGTCGTGCTGCCCTCGCCGATGAGCGAGCCGAGGGAGACGTCGGGGATCTTGACGCCGAAGCCGATGAACGACAGCCCGGTCTCGGTGGTCACGGCCGCGACGATGCCGAGGGTGAAGTTGATCACCAGCAGCGAGCCGATGTTGGGGACCAGGTGCCGCAGGACGATGCGTCCGCCGCGGACCCCCATGTAGCGCGCGGCCTGCACGTACTCGCGCTCACGGAGCGACAGGGCCATGGTCCAGATGATCCGAGCCGGGAAGAACCAGGAGACGAAGATCATGACCAGGGCGATGACCCACCACACGCCGCCCGAGTCGTTCGAGATGACCGAGAGGATGAGGAACGTGGGCACGACCATCATGAAGTGGATCACCAGCAGCGCGATGCGCTCGAACCATCCGCCGAAGTAGGCGGCGGCGGTGCCGACGAGGGCCGACAGGATCGTGGTGCCGACGGACACGGTGATGGCGATCATGAGGGAGCGCTGCAGGCCGATCGCGGTCTGCGTGTACGTGTCGTTTCCGGCGCCGTTGGTTCCGAACCAGTGCTCGGCCGACGGCGGCGAGCTCAGCGCGAGGAAGTCCATGTCGCTGACCGTGTAGCGGGAGAGCAGCGGACCGAGCGTCGCGAACAGGATCAGGACGAACAGCACCACGACGCCGCCGACCGCCGGCTTGTTGCGCAGGAACCGGCGCGTGTACAGCGTCCACTTGGAGAGCGACTTGTCAGCCGGCTGCGGGGGGCCGACGGGCGGCTCGACGAGGGGATCGATCATTTCGGTGGTCATTGTCAGCTCACCCTCACTCGCGGGTCGAGGATGACCACGATGATGTCCGCCAGGACGGCGCCGATCGCGGTCAGAACGGCGCCGAAGGCGGCGACCGCCACGACACCGTTGATGTCGTTCTGGTTGATGGTGTCGAGGAAGTAACGCCCCATGCCCTGCCAGGCGAAGATCGTCTCGGTCAGGATCGCGCCGGTGAAGATCGTCGGGATCGTGAAGGCGACCTGGGTGGCGACGGGGATCAGGGAGGTGCGCAGCGCGTGCTTGCGGATGGCCTTGGCCTTCGTGAGCCCCTTGGCGCGCGCCGTGCGGACGTAATCGGCGTTGATGTTGTCCAGGAGCAGGGAGCGCTGAAGGAAGTGGTACTGCGCGTAACCGACGAGCACGAGGGCGATGGTCGGCAGCGTCACGTGCTGCAGAGCGTCGATGATCGTCGGGAAGAACCCGGTGACGCCAGGGCTCGACGAGCCGGTGACGTAGAAGATGCGGATGCCGGTCCACTCGTTCAGCGAGATCGCCAGGAGGACCACGGCGAGACCGGCGACGATGATGTTGATGTTCATCGTGATGATCGACGTCGCCTGGCCGATGCGGTCGGCGAGCTTGTACTGGCGCGAGGCGGTGTAGACACCGAGCCACACTCCGAGCACGGCGGCGATGATCGTGGCGCCGAGGACGAGCTCCGCGCTCACCCACATGCGGTAGGCGACCTGCTCGTTCACCGACTGGCCCGTCGGGCTCACGCCCCAGTCCCACCGCAGCAGGATTCCCGAGAACCAGTTCCACCACCGTTCGATCAGCGGGACCGTGTCGCTGAGGTTGCGGGGGACGAGGACGTTGTCGATCTGCTCCGGAGTGAGCGGAGGACGACGACCCACGTAGTTGCTGCGCGGATCGAGGAAGCCCCACGCGAGGAAGTAGGTGAGGTTCGTCGCGACCACGATCATGAGCAGCCAGCCGAGGGCACGGCGCGCGAGGTACTTGATCAAGGGGGAATAGTCTTTCTCTTCTCCAGACGCGCTCGGGGTCTGCCGACGCAACGCTGAGCCGGGCGGATGATCGGGTGTCATCCGCCGTTTCCGCGCGACGCGACAGCCCTCACGGAGTCTGTGACGGAGTCGTATCGCTTACGGGATCCGGTGTCACGGATTGATCCCGGGCAACTTCGGGAGACTATCACCGATACGCCGGAATGGGGATTACGAGGGCCCTCACCGTACAATCGACGGGACATGTCCCCACGCGCTCTCACCCCGCTCCAGCCTGCCGCGACGCCGGCTGCGCAGATCCGTAATTTCTGCATCATCGCCCACATCGACCACGGCAAGTCGACCCTGGCCGACCGCATGCTCCAGATCACCGGTGTGGTCGCGGAGCGGGACATGCGGGCCCAGTACCTCGACCGCATGGACATCGAGCGTGAGCGCGGCATCACGATCAAGAGCCAGGCGGTGCGGATGCCGTGGGCCGTCGGCGAGACGCCGGGGACAGACGACGTCTTCGCGCTCAACATGATCGACACGCCCGGTCACGTCGACTTCACCTACGAGGTGTCGCGGTCGCTGGCCGCCTGCGAGGGCGCGATCCTCCTCGTGGACGCCGCACAGGGCATCGAGGCCCAGACGCTCGCCAACCTGTACCTCGCGCTGGAGAACGACCTCCACATCATCCCGGTCCTCAACAAGATCGATCTGCCCGCCGCGGACCCGGAGAAGTACGCCAAGGAGCTCGCGTCGCTGATCGGCGGCAAGCCGGAGGATGTGCTGCGGGTGTCCGGCAAGACCGGCATGGGCGTGGAGGATCTGCTCGACCGGATCGTCCAGGAGATCCCGGCGCCGGTGGGCGACGCGGAGGCCCCGGCCCGCGCCATGATCTTCGACTCGGTCTACGACGCCTATCGCGGGGTCGTCACGTACGTCCGCATGGTCGACGGCAGTCTCTCGCCCCGCGAGCGCATCCAGATGATGTCGACCGGCGCGAACCACGAGGCGCTCGAGGTCGGTGTGTCCAGCCCCGAGCCGACCCCGACCAAGGGCCTCGGCGTCGGCGAGGTGGGATACCTCATCACCGGGGTGAAGGACGTGCGGCAGTCGAAGGTCGGCGACACGATCACCAACGCCCGCAAGCCCGCCGCCGAGGCTCTCCCCGGCTATACCGACCCGAAGCCGATGGTGTTCTCAGGCATCTACCCGATCGACGGCAGCGACTACGCCGAATTGCGGGAGGCGCTCGACAAGCTGAAGCTGTCCGACGCGTCGCTGCAGTACGAGCCGGAGACCTCTGTCGCCCTCGGTTTCGGCTTCCGCTGCGGCTTCCTCGGCCTGCTTCACCTGGAGATCGTGACGGAGCGGCTCGCCCGCGAGTTCGGGCTCGATCTCATCACCACCGCCCCGAGCGTGATCTACGAGGTCGTCACGAGCGACACCGGCGAGACGGTGACGGTGACGAACCCGAGCGAGTACCCCGACGGGCGCATCGGCTCGGTGTCGGAGCCGATGGTCAAGGCCGCGATCCTGCTGCCCAAGGACTACGTCGGTACCGTCATGGAACTGTGCCAGTCGCGTCGCGGCACGCTGCTCGGCATGGAGTACTTCTCCGAGGAGCGTGTCGAGCTGCGCTACAACATGCCGCTCGGCGAGATCGTGTTCGACTTCTTCGACCAGCTCAAGTCCAAGACGCAGGGCTACGCGTCGCTCGACTACGAGCCCTCCGGGCAGCAGGAGGCCGACCTCGTCAAGGTCGACATCCTCCTCCAGGGCGAGAAGGTCGACGCGTTCAGCTCGATCGTGCACCGCGACAAGGCGTACGCGTACGGCACGATGATGGCGGAGCGGCTGCGCAAGCTCATCCCGCGTCAGCAATTCGAGGTGCCGATCCAGGCCGCGATCGGCGCCCGCATCATCGCCCGCGAGACCATCCGCGCGATCCGCAAGGATGTGCTCGCGAAGTGCTACGGCGGTGACATCACCCGCAAGCGCAAGCTCCTCGAGAAGCAGAAGGAGGGCAAGAAGCGCATGAAGATGGTCGGTCGCGTCGAGGTCCCCCAGGAGGCGTTCATCGCCGCGCTCTCCGGCGACGTGGAGACCAAGGACAAGAAGTAGCCCGCTCTCCCCGGGTAGCCCGCGCGGGGTCGCTGAGCCCGCCGTCTCTGGGTCGCTGAGCCCGCCATCTCTGGGTCGCTGAGCCCGCCGTCTCTGGGTCGCTGAGCCCGCCATCTCTGGGTCGCTGAGCCTGTCGAAGCGCGTCAGTCGTCGCTGGGTCGCTGAGCCTGTCGAAGCGTGGTGTTCTCGCTGAGTCGCTGAGCCTGTCGAAGCGCGCCGTACGACCTCGACAACGACGGCAGATCCTCCCCACGGCTCTCGATCAGTGCGATCTTCTTCCGACGGCTTCACCCCTGGATCTGCTTCTCCCGGAAGAAGGCCGCGTCGACGGTGTCGAAGTGCTCCGCGTGGACGAGCACCGCGGGTCTCCGTCGGCGAGTGAAGTTCGCGGCGAACGCGTCGTCGTTGTTGTGCTCCCAAACGCGTCGTCGTTGTTGTGCTCCCAGACGCGGGCTTCGAGGTCACCGTTCGTGCTGCCGGTGTAGAAGCTGCCGTCGCGGCATTCGAGGATGTAGGTCCATGGCATCGGGCCATCATGGCGGAGGGGCGTGCGGGTTTCCCCGGGGTGTGGGGGTTCCCTTCGACAAGCTCAGGGACCCAGCGTTGTGGAGGAGCCCTTCGACCCAGACGTGTGGGGCCCTTCGACAAGCTCAGGGACCCAGGCTGGGGCCCTTCGACCCAGCCGTGTGGGGCCCTTCGGCGGGCTCAGGGGCCCGGCCTTCTCCGGGGGATGTGACGGCGTGCGGCGCGGGGGGTGTTCGCTCAGGGAAGCCCAAGTAGGCTGGATCACATGCGGCGCGGGACTTTCCGAGACGACACGGTGGACTATGCGGCCGTGGGTGCGACCCACGCCCCCGATCTGATGCAGTACCCGCCGGAGCGCAGTGTCCCGGCGGAGGAATCGTGGCGGATCGGCAGTGGCGAGGAGCGGTTCCAGACCGCCGGCGAAGCCCTGCTGTCGTGGACGGCGCAGCGCGCCGCCGGGCTCTCCGTGGAGGACGTCCGTCCCGCCCCGGGGCCCGCCTACGCCGGTGTGAGCTTCGATGCCGAGGGCAATCCGATCGCGCCCAGCAAGCGCGATGTCGAACCGCGCTACGACGCCGAGGGCATGCCGTTCGTCGGTGCGGGGATGACGCTGCACCTGCGCGGCCGTGTGGGCGGCATGCGCGCCGACGCCGAGCTGCGGGTGATCTCCGTCACCGAGGAGACCCGGCGGATCGGATTCGTGCTGGGCACCGTGGGCGGTTCGGTCGTCAGCGGCGAGGAGTCCTTCGACGTGGACTGGCGCGAGGACAACGACGAGGTGTGGTTCACGGTCCGGGCCTTCGATGCGCCGAACACCCTGCTCTACCGCGTGCTCCCGGCGCTCATGAAGCGCCGTCGCCGCGAGCTGTTCGCGCGCTACCTCCGCGCGATCTCTCCGCTCTACGCGACCCCCGTGTGATGGCGGGACCTCTTCCGCTGGGGGATCCGGCGCCTGCCGACGGGCGACTCCCCGACGATCTCCCGGTCTCCGCGGAGACACCCTTCTCCGCCTACCTCCACGTGCCCTTCTGCCGGGTGCGGTGCGGTTACTGCGACTTCAACACCTACACCTCGGGCGAGCTCCGCGGCGCGCGGCAGGAGGACTACGCCTCGACGCTGATCGGCGAGATCGCGCTCGCACGACGGGTGCTCGACGAGGCCGGAGCGCTGCGGCCGATGGACACCGTGTTCTTCGGCGGTGGAACGCCGACGCTGCTGCCTGCCGGTGATCTCGCACGGATGCTCGGCGCGGCGACCGCGGCGTTCGGGCTCGCGCCCGGAGCCGAGGTGACGGTCGAGGCGAATCCCGACACGGTCACGCCCGAGGTGGCGCGCACCCTGGCCGAGGCGGGGGTCACGCGGCTGTCCGTCGGCATGCAGTCCGCCGTCCCGCACGTCCTCGCCGCCCTCGACCGGACGCACCGGCCGGACAACGTCCGCACTGCGGTCGCCGCAGCGAAGGAGGCCGGGCTCGCCGTGAGCGTCGACCTCATCTACGGTGCACCGGGTGAGTCGCTCGCCGACTGGGAGGCGTCGCTCGACGCGGCGCTCGCCCTGGAGTCCGATCACATCTCGGCGTACGCGCTCATCATCGAGGACGGCACCAAGCTCGCGCGCCAGATCCGTCGCGGCGAGGTCCCGACGCCGGACGACGACCTGCAGGCCGACATGTACGAGATGGCCGACGAGCGTCTCGCCGCCGCGGGCTTCGAGTGGTACGAGGTCAGCAACTGGGCGCGCAGCGACGGGCAGCGTTCCCGGCACAACCTCGCGTACTGGCGGGGGAGCGACTGGTGGGGTTTCGGCCCCGGGGCCCACAGCCATGTGGCCGGGCTCCGGTGGTGGAACGTCAAGCACCCCGCGGCGTACGCGCAGCGGCTCGCGGCCGCCGCGTCGCCGGCGGCCGGGCGGGAACGACCCGATCCGGAGGCGCGGACCCTGGAGCGCATCCTGCTCCTCAGCCGCATCCGCGAAGGGATCGCCGTGTCGGACGTCCCGGAGCACAACAGGGACCGCGTCGCCGGACTCATCGCCGACGGGCTGATCGACGCGCCGGCGGCGATCCGCGGACGTGTGCAGCTGACGCTCCGCGGCCGTCTCCTCGCCGACGCGGTCGTGCGAGAACTCACCGACTGAGGCGGTGCACCGGGCCGTCCGCTCTTCGGAGATCTTGCGGTCGCACGAGGTAGGATTGGCACTCAGGGCATCAGAGTGCCAGCAACGGTCGGCGGGAAGGGGAATCCCATGGTGACAGAGCGAGGGCTGCAGGTTCTCCGTGCCATCGTGCAGGACTACGTCGAGACGCACGAGCCCGTCGGCAGCCGCTCCATCGTCGATCGTCATTCCTTCGGGGTGTCCGCCGCGACGATCCGCAACGACATGGCGCAGCTGGAGGACGAGGAGCTGATCACGGCGCCGCACACCTCGTCGGGTCGGGTGCCGACGGACAAGGGCTATCGGGTGTTCGTCAACCACCTCGCCCAGCTGCGTCCGCTGTCCCCGGCGCAGCGCTCCGCGATCGAGTCGTTCCTGACCGATCCCGCAGACCTCGACGATCTGATGGCGCGCACGGTGCGGGTGCTCACCCAGCTGACGGGGCAGGTGGCGCTCGCGCAGTACCCGTCGTTCGCCCGCGCCCACGTGACGCACGTCGAGCTCGTCACTCTCGCCCCGAACCGGCTCCTCACCGTCCTCGTGACGGACGCCGGCGGGGTCTCCCAGCGGATGACCATGCTGCCCGACACGATCGATGAGGCCGACCTCGCGGTGCTGCGCGCTCGGCTGTCGTCGCTCATCACCGGGCAGGCGATCGCGGCGGCCTCGGACCGGCTGCAGGCCCTCCTCGCGGCCGAGGAGACGTCCCAGGACCGGGTGCTCCGCACGCTCGCCGCTGTCGTGATCGACGAGCTCGGGGGCTTCCGCCAGGAGCGCCTCGTGATGGCCGGCGCGGCCACCCTCGCGCGGCGCGAGCAGGACTTCCGCGGCAGCATCCATCCGCTCCTCGAGGCGATCGAGGAGCAGGTGACGCTGCTGCGGCTGATGAGCGAGATGGAGGCCGACGAGCACGGGCTCGCGGCGAGCATCGGCACCGAGAACGCCTCCTTCGGGTTGGGTGAGGCATCCATCGTGGCCAGCAACTACGCGGCGCCCTCCGGGACCGCGCGGGTCGGGGTGATGGGGCCGACCCGGATGGACTATCCGAGCAACCTCGCGGCGGCGCGGGCGGTCGCCCGCTACCTGTCGCGGATGCTCGACGACGACGAGGCGGGCCGCTGACGCGGCCCCCACGGAAACACACGCAGAAAGGCGATTGTGGCGGACCACTACGAGGTTCTCGGGGTGTCCCGGGACGCTTCCACCGATGAGATCAAGAAGGCGTATCGGCGCCTGGCGCGACAGCTGCACCCGGACGTCAACCCGGGAGAGGAGGCCGCGGAGCAGTTCAAGCTCGTCACGCACGCGTACGACGTGCTCAGCGACGAGGAGTCCCGACGCCGCTACGACATGGGCGGAGGCGACGGGGCGAACAACTTCAGCGGCTTCGGTGGCTTCGGGGACATCTTCGAGACGTTCTTCGGTGCCGCGCAGGGCGGCGGGCGCGGCGCACGTCCGCGATCGCGGCGCGAGCGCGGGCAGGACGCCCTCGTGCGGGTCACGCTCGATCTCGGCGACGTCGTCTTCGGGGCGCATCGCGACATCGAGGTCGACACCGCGGTGCTCTGCGAGACATGTCAGGGATCCTGCTGCCAGGAGGGCACCTCGCCGGTGACCTGCGACATCTGCGGCGGCACGGGTCACGTGCAGCGTCAGGTGCGCAGCCTGCTCGGCAATGTCGTCACCTCCCAGCCGTGCGGCACCTGCGAGGGCTACGGCACGACGATCCCGTACCCGTGCGGCACCTGCGGCGGGCAGGGCCGTGTCCGGTCCCGCCGCACCGTGTCGCTCGACATCCCGGCCGGCGTCGAGACGGGACTGCGTCTGCAGCTGCCCGGTTCCGGTGAGGTCGGGCGGGCCGGCGGCCCGAACGGCGACCTGTACGTCGAGGTGACGGTCAACCCGCACCCGGCGTTCAGTCGCGACGGCGACGACCTCCTCGCCACGCTCGAGGTCTCCATGACCGACGCCATCCTCGGCACCGAGACCTCCATCCAGGGCCTCGACGGCGAGGTCGATCTCGAGATCCGCCCGGGCGTGCAGTCCGGGGACGTGCTCACCATCAAGGGGCGGGGCATCACGCCGCTCCGGGGGACCCAGCGCGGCGACCTCCGCGTCGGTGTGCAGGTGGTGACACCCACGAAGCTCGATTCCGCGGAACGGCGGCTGATCGAGGACTTCGCGAAGAAGAACAAGGCGCCGTCTCCGCAGCTCGCCCAGTTCCAGCAGGGCCTGTTCTCCAAGCTCCGCGACCGCTTCCGCACGCACTGATCGTGGCCCTGCACTTCCTCGTCGAGTCCGCGTCCGATGCCGCGGTGGGCGGCGTCGTCACCCTCACCGGTGCTGAGGCCAAGCACGCCGCCGTCGTCCGACGACTCCGCATGGGCGAGGCCGTCACGGTCGGCGACGGGCGCGGCCTCTGGCTCACCGGCGTCGCGGAGCAGGTCTCACCGACGCGCGTCGACGTGCGCATCGCCGAGCGCGCTGCGCACGACGCGCCGCGCCCGCGGATCGTGCTCGTCCAGGCGTTGGCGAAGGGTGATCGCGACGAGCTGGCCGTGCAAGCCGCGTGCGAGCTCGGCGTCGACGAGGTGGTGCCGTGGCAGGCGGCGCGCAGCGTGTCGCGCTGGGAGGGGCCCAAGGCGGAGAAGGGCCGCGCCCGTTGGGCGACGATCGTCCGTGAGGCGGCCAAGCAGGCGCACCGGGCGTGGGTGCCCGAGGTGGCCGCTCCCGAATCGACGTCGCAGCTCGTCGCGCGCGCAGCGACGCAGCGCGTGCTCCTCCTCGACCCGACCGCCCCGGTGCGACTCTCCGCCCTCGTCCCCGACGATCGCGATGTCGTCCTCGTGGTCGGCCCGGAAGGGGGCATCTCTCCGGAGGAGCTTGAGAAGCTGAGCGCAGCGGGAGCGGAGCGTGTCCTGCTGGGCGACTCCGTCCTGCGCACTTCCACGGCGGGTCCCGCAGCGATCGCCGTGCTGTCGGTGGCCCTCGGCCGCTGGTGACCGGCCGTCGCGACCGTCCCCCCGGTAAGCTGAAGGCATGAGCGAACCCTCGATCTTCACGCGCATCCTCACCGGGGACATCCCGGGCGAGATCCTGCTCGACACGGGTCGCGTCTTCGCGATCCGCGACATCGATCCGCAGGCGCCGCTGCACGTGCTCGTCATCCCCAAGACCGAGGAGTATCGCGACGTCACCGAGCTCGCGGCCGGAGACCCGACGCTCCTGGCGGAGATGGTCGCCGCCGCGAAGCGCATCGCTGACGAGCACGCGAACGGCGAGTACCGCCTCATCTTCAACAACGGCGCGAGCGTCGCGCAGTCCGTCTTCCACGTGCACGCCCATGTGCTCGGCAACCTCGAGGAGAACAAGCTCGTTGGCTTCTGACGATCAGGAAACCGTCACCGAACGGCTCTACGCCGACGGCGTCGCGATGGTGCAGCTGCTGGGACCGCAGGACCGGCTGCTGCGGATGCTGGAGCGGGAGCACCGTGACGTGCAGGTGCTCGTCCGCGGCAACGAGATCACCCTCACCGGTGAGGCCGGAGCTGTGGCCGCGGCCAAGAGCCTCGTCGACGAGCTGCTCGCGATGACGAAGGCCGGGCACGATCTCGCCCCGAGCGACGTGTCCAGCTCGGCGCGCATGCTGCGGCAGGAGGGAGGACCCCGCCCCAGCGAGGTGCTGGGCGAGGCGATCCTGTCGACCCGTGGCAAGGTGATCCGTCCCAAGACGCTCGGGCAGAAGGAGTACGTCGACGCGATCGAGGAGAACACGATCGTGTTCGGCATCGGTCCGGCGGGAACGGGCAAGACCTACCTGGCGATGGCGAAGGCGGTCCAGGCGCTGCAGCGCAAAGAGGTGACCCGCATCATCCTCACGCGTCCGGCCGTCGAGGCGGGGGAGCGTCTGGGCTTCCTTCCCGGCACGCTCACCGACAAGATCGACCCATACCTGCGGCCCCTGTACGACGCGCTCAACGAGATGATGGATCCGGAGATCGTGCCGCGCCTGATGGCGACGGGCACCATCGAGGTCGCCCCCCTCGCCTACATGCGCGGGCGCACTCTGAACGACTCGTTCGTCGTGCTCGACGAGGCGCAGAACACCACGCCCGAGCAGATGAAGATGTTCCTGACCCGTCTCGGGTTCGGGACGAAGATGGTCGTCACCGGCGACATCACGCAGGTCGACCTCCCGCAGGGCGCCTCCGGTCTTCGTCTGGTCACCCGGGTGCTCGACGGGATCGACGACATCCATTTCTCGCGTCTGACCAGCGACGACGTGGTCCGTCACTCCCTGGTCGGTCGCATCGTCGACGCCTACAGCGAGTACGACGAGAAGCGTGTGGCGCAGCGGGCCGAGCGCGAGCAGGCCCACGAGTTCGCGAACCGCGCCGAGCGGCGCGGTGCCCAGCGACCAGGACCACGCGATCGCATGCCGAAACGAGGGCTCTCATGATCGAGATCAACAACGAGTCGGCGATCGACGTCGACGAGACCGTGCTGCAGCGGCTGACCGACTTCAATCTCTCGCAGCTGCACGTCAGCGCGGACGCCGAGGTGGCCATCGTCCTGGTCGACGAGGGCGCCATGGAGGCGCTGCACGTGCAGTGGATGGACGAGCCGGGACCGACCGACGTCCTGAGCTTCCCCATGGACGAGCTCCGGCCCGGCACCGAGGACCGCCCGACGCCTCCCGGGCTGCTCGGAGACATCGTGCTCTGCCCGCAGGTTGCGGAGACCCAGGCGCAGGCGGCCGGTCACACCCTCATGGACGAGCTGATCCTGCTCACCACGCACGGTCTGCTGCACCTTCTCGGCTTCGATCACGCCGAGCCGGACGAGGAGCGGGAGATGTTCGGGCTGCAGAGGCAGCTCATCCAGGGCTTCGCCGCGTCCGAGCGCCGCCGGCGATGACGGAGCTGCTGCTGCTCGTCGCCGCCGTGCTGCTGGTGGCGTTCGGCGGCCTCATGGCCGCGATCGATGCCGCGTACGCGGTGACCTCGCGGGCCGGTCTCGCCGACATGGCGACCGAGGGCCGGCGGGCGAAGGCTCTGGCACGGATCGCTGTGGACCCCGACCCGCATGTGAACGCCGTGGCGTTCATCCGCGTCCTCGCCGAGGTCACGGCAGCGGTGCTCGTCACCGTCGCGTTCACGCTCGTCTTCGACAACATCTGGTGGGCGATGCTCGCCGCCGCGATCCTCATGACGGGCATCACGTTCGTCCTCGTCGGCGCGAGTCCGCGGACGTTCGGGCACCAGCACGCCGAGGGCATGATCCGGGGCAGTGCGAACATCGTCCGCGGACTGCGCATCATCCTGGGCCCGATCGCGCAGGGTCTCGTGGTGCTGGGCAATCGGGTGACGCCGGGGACCGGGCGCAGCTCGTTCTCGAGCGAGGACCAGCTGCTGAGCATGGTCGACGAGGCCGCGTCGAACGATCTCATCGAGGAGGACGACCGCGACCTCATCCACTCGGTCTTCGATTTCACCGACCAGTTCGTCCGCGCGGTGATGGTGCCGCGGACCGAGATGGTCACGGTCGGCGCGGAGGCCACGACGGACGAGGCCATGTCGCTGTTCCTGCACCGCGGCGTCTCCCGGATGCCCGTCGTCGACGACGAGGCCGACGACGTCGTCGGGGTGCTGTATCTCAAGGACCTCGTGCAGTTCGCGTATCGCGACGACAGCGCCTGGCGTGCGGCCTCCATCCGTCCGATCGCACGACCGGCGACCTTCGTGCCCGAGTCGATGCGCGCGGAGACGCTGCTGCAGCAGATGAAGCGCGATGCCGTGCACGTGTGCCTCGTGATCGACGAGCACGGCGGCATCTCGGGACTGGTGACGCTGGAGGACCTCATCGAGGAGCTCGTGGGCGAGATCTCGGACGAGTACGATCAGGTGTCCGCGGAGTTCGTCGACCTGGGCGACGGCCGCTACCGCGTCAGTTCCCGGCTCTCGCTGGAGGACGTGGGCGACCTGTTCGGGGTGGAGCTCGAGGATGAGGACGTCGATTCCATCGGCGGCCTGCTCGGCAAGACGCTCGGACAGGTGCCGCAGCCCGGCGCCACGGCGACCGTCCACGGACTCGTGCTCACCGGCGGGGCGTCGCGCGGGCGGGGCCGCGGGATCGCCACCGTGTTCGTGGAGCGGGCGGCTGAGCCCGACGATGCGCAGGATGAAGGAGAACGGCGCGATGACTGAAGACACCCGGAGCGGGTTCGTGACCTTCGTCGGGCGGCCGAACGTGGGCAAGTCGACGCTGACCAACGCCCTCGTCGGCGAGAAGATCGCGATCACCAGCGAGAAGCCGCAGACCACCCGTCGGGCCATCCGGGGGATCCTCAACCGTCCGGACGGGCAGCTCGTCATCGTCGACACCCCCGGCATCCACAAGCCGCGCACGCTCCTGGGCGAGCGACTGAACGACCTCGTCGAGCAGGTGCTGGGCGACGTCGACGTCATCGGCTTCTGCGTGCCGGCGACCGAGAAGGTCGGTCCGGGTGATCGTCGCATCGCCGCCTCGCTGGACGGCTATCCCCGCGCCCAGAAGATCGCGATCGTCACGAAGACCGACGCGGCCGGACGGGATGAGATCACCGAGCGCCTCATGGAGGTCGATTCCCTGCGCGAGGACTGGGCGGCCGTGATCCCTCTGTCGGCCCTGACCAGGGACCAGCTCGAGGTCCTCGCGGACGAGATCCTGCTGCTCATGCCGGAGGGGCCGGCGCTGTACCCGGAGGGCGTCACCACGGACGAGTCTGTCGAGGACCGCGTCGCCGAGATCATCCGTGAGGCCGCGCTCGACGGGGTGCGCGACGAGCTTCCGCACTCGATCGCGGTCGTGGTGGACGACATCGCCCCGCGCGAGGACAGTGACCTCACCGATGTGCACGCCTCGATCGTCGTCGAGCGCGACAGCCAGAAGGCGATCATCATCGGCCACAAGGGCAAGCGGCTGCGCGATGTGGGCGCGCGCGCTCGCACCGGCATCGAGGAGCTGCTCGGGACCCGCGTGTTCCTCGGGCTCCATGTGAAGGTCGCGAAGGAATGGCAGCGCGATCCCAAACAGCTCGGGCGACTCGGGTTCTGACATGCCGGGCAGAACGACGTCGGAGGCGGCGGGGAGACCGCCGGCCCCACCGACATGAGCGGCCGCAGCGGAGACCCGAACGCGCTGCGGAGCGAGGTCTTCAGACGAGTGTTCGACGCGCACTGGGCGACGGTGCGCCACCACATCGAGGGCGTGGTCGGCGACGACGACGAGGTGACCGAGATCGTGTCGGAGGTGTTCCTCGCGGCCTGGACGCGGCTGCGGCCGGCGCGGCCCCCGGGGAAGGTGTGGCTGCTGCGCGAGACGGACCGCCGTCTGCGGGCACGGTCGCGGCGCCCCGATGCCGCCCGTCAGGCGATCGAGGCGGTGCACGCCGGCCTCTCGGGGGATCCGGAGGCGCCGGGTCGCTTCGGTCGCAGCGAAGTGCTGCGAGCTTTGGGTGTCCTCACTCCGCTCCAGCGGCGTATCATCATGCTCACGTACTGGGATGGACTCGCGGTGGGGGAGATCGCGGAGCTGCTGCGCGCTTCTGAGTCCCGAGTGCGGAAGACGTTGACCCGGGCCGAGGATCGGCTCCGGGAGACGCTGGGACTGGAGGGGACGGGGAATGCGTGATGTCTGACACTGCCCTGCTCGAGCGTGTGCTCGTCGAGGCCGATCCCGCGCGGACTCCGCGCGATGCACAGCCCGATCCACGCGCCGCGGCCGTCCGTGACCGCATCGTCACCCTGACCCGCGCGCCGCAGCGCCGTCGTCGTCGCGCACGGATGACGGGGTGGGGCGCGGGACTGACCGCGGTCGCCGCGTCGGCCGCCGTCGCGTTCGGCGTGCTCGTGCCCCCGGGCGCCGCGGTCGCCGGCACGCCGTCACCGCTGGTGTTCGAGGAGGCCGGATCGCTCAGCGACACGGTGGCGGCGGCGGAGGCCGACCTGGAGGTGTTCACCCCTCCTGCGGAACCCGAGCGGACGTCGCGTACGGCGTTCTGGTCGTACAACGTCGAGGTGGACACCGCGCAGGCGGAGATCGTCCCGCAGTTCGCCACATTCACCTGGAACGCGGACCTATCGGGTGAGGCGGTCGCCATCGACGGCGAGCCTTATGACCCCACCGATGCCGTCGCCAACGGCGAGGCCGAGGTGCGGAGCACGGGGGAGGTGGCCTCCCACGTCGTCCTCGCTCCGGGCGAGTTCGATGCACCGGTCGTCGAGGCGCCGGGTGACGCCGGAGCCGATGTCCGGGCTCTCCTCGTCGCCTTCGACATGCCGGAGGATCCGACGGCTTTCGAGGTGGTGACGGCGATCACGTCCGTGTTCGGGCAATGGACCCTCACGAACGCCCAGCATGCCGAACTGCTGGCGCTCCTGGAGGACGCCGGCGGTGCAGAGGCGCTGGGCATGTCCACGGATCGCCTCGGACGCCCGGTCGCCGGGATCCGGGTGATCTCGGCGGACGGCGTCGTGCGCGACGACCTGCTGGTGTCCCGCGACACCGGGCGGATCGTCGGTCTCGAACGCACGGTCCTCAAGGACGACGGCGTCTTCCCGGCAGGAGCGGTCGTCGATTATCGGATGTGGGAAGTGGACGAGGAGGCGCGGCCATGAGCCGGCTGCGCGGTGCCGTCGCGGTCCTGCTGGCCGTGCTCCTGGCGGGTGCCGGTGCCCCGGCGGCCGCCACCGCGGCGGAGGAGCCACTCGACCCGTTGATGGTGCGGATCCTCGAGGAGGTGCCCGGCGGCGTCGTGATCGATGCCGGCACCGCCGTGTGGCCGGAGCTCGACATGGAGTACACCGCGCGCCCCGATGGCAGTGGCGTGACGACGCGCGCGGTGGGGAACTGCGCGACCGGTCGGATCTGCGCCTACCGGGAGCTCAACCGCCTGGGCTCGATGCTCAGCTGGGGAAGCTGCACGACCATCACGATCCCGTCGTCGTTCACGACGAGGTCCGCCGCGAACGCGCGGACCTCCGGGTACCTGCAGGTGCGCAGCGGGTCGACCGTCCGTGCGACCGTGTCCGCCAACTCGTGGAGCAACGTCTCCGGTTCGTCGGACAACATCCGGTGCTTCCTCTGACGGCGGAGGACGGGATCATGGCGTTGCACTGGGTGGCGAGGTCGTGGGGCGCTCCCGACTCGTGGGCGTTCGAGGAGTACGAGCCCACCGCGCCGGGGGAAGGCGAGGTCACGATCCGGGTGCGTGCGGCCGGGGTGAATCCGGCGGACGCGAAGCACGTCGCGGCGCCGCGCGCCGGGGTCGAGCTGCCCGTGCCGATCGGTTACGAGGTGTCAGGGGAGATCGTGGCGATCGGGCCCGCCACCCGCATCGGCTCCGGTGACGCCGAGCTGGGCGACGAGGTGGTCGCGTTCCGCGTCCAGGGCGGCTACGCGAGCTCGCTGACCGTGCCGGCGGCGAAGGTGTTCGCGAAGCCGACGACCCTGTCCCATCCCGAGGCGGCGAACCTCCTGCTCGTGGGCACCACCGCGGCCGAGATGCTCGCCGTCACGGGAGCGTCGCCCGGGGACACGGTCCTCCTGCACGGCGCGTCGGGAGCGGTCGGCGTCAGCGTGCTGCAGCAGGCGCGACTGCGCGACGTCCGCGTCATCGGCACCGCCCGTCCCGAGCGCTTCGATGAGGTGCGACGGTTCGGCGGCATCCCCGTCGCGTACGGGGCGGGACTCGAGGAACGCGTCCGCGCGGAGGCGGACGGGCCGATCGCCGCCGCCCTGGACGCGGTCGGTACGGACGAGGCCATCGACGTCTCGCTGGCCGTCGTGCCGGACCGACGCCGGATCGTCACGATCGCGAATCCGGCGCGAGCCTCCGCCGACGGCTTCCTCGCGATCGCCGGGTCGATGCCGGACAGCGCTCGGTTCCGCGATGAGGTGCGCGGCGAGCTCATCGCCCTCGCGCAGAACGGCGACCTGGTGGTGCCGCTGGCGCGGACGTTCCTCCTCGCGGATGCCCCGGCCGCGCATCGTCTTCTGGCGACCGGGCATCCGGGCGGCAAGCTCGCGCTGCTCCCGGAGGGTTAGTCGATCTCACGCAGCGCCGAGGTGACGATGACCACCCCGTCGCCGTATTCGGCGTCGACGGCGTCCTGCACCGTCCCGTCGTCCCACACGACCTGGAGCCACACGTAGCCGCGGTCGGTCGAGACGGACAGCGCGGCGGGTCCGAGGCGTCCGCTGATGTCGTTCTGCACCCGGTCCTGCTCGTCCGGGGTGCTCGTGCCGTCCACTCCGCCCGTCGGATCCTCCGGGGCCGGCGGATCGTAGAGCGCCAGGAGGGCGGGCGGCGCGGTCACGGTGAGTCGTTCGCCGTCCCAGTTCCCGGTCACCGCATAGGCGCCCCAGCGTGTCTCTCCGGACACCTCGCCGCCGTCCACCCCGTCCCAGGTCCAGCCGTCCAGTGCCACGCCGTCGCACTGCGGGGGATCGGACTCGCGCACCGCGCCGAGACACAGCTCTGCGGACCCCGACCGGTCGAGCACGGTGCCCGTGCCGATCACCCGCCCCTCCGGCGGCTGCGGCCGGGCCTCCTCCAGACGCATGTCCGAGGGGACGGTCGTGCTCGTCGGCGGCGCGGATGACCCGGGCCCCGAGGTGCAGCCGGTCAGGAGCAGCAGCGCCGCCACCGCACCGAGGGCGACAGGGCGGCAGACACGCGAAGAGCTCATATCCACCAGTGTCGTCGGAGCGCGCATCGTCTCGCCACGTCGCAACGCCCGCGGCGAGCCTGCTAGCATGACCACATGCCTTTCGGCGGTCTGCTTCTTCTTAGCTGCCGCGACGAGTCCTGACACTAGGGCCTTCCTCGTCGCGGCGCTTGTGTTGGCCCGTCCCTATCGACGAAGAGAAGTAGCCCATCATGCAGAACACTCAGCGCCCCTCCGCGATGCCGATCCACAAGTACCGGCCGTTCCACGAGCAGATCTCGGTCGACCTGCCCGACCGCACCTGGCCCGACGCCCGCATCACCGAAGCACCTCGCTGGTGCGCGGTCGATCTCCGCGACGGCAACCAGGCCCTCATCGATCCGATGTCCCCCGAGCGCAAGCGCGTCATGTTCGAGCTCCTCGTCCGCATGGGCTACAAGGAGATCGAGGTGGGCTTCCCGTCCGCGAGTCAGACCGACTTCGACTTCGTGCGTCAGCTCATCGAGGAGAACCTGATCCCCGATGACGTGACGATCCAGGTCCTGACGCAGGCGCGCGAGCATCTGATCGCCCGCACCTACGAGGCGATCGCCGGCGCCAAGCAGGCCATCGTGCACCTGTACAACTCCACGAGCGTGCTGCAGCGCGAGGTGGTCTTCCGCACCGACATGCAGGGCATCATCGACATCGCGCTCGAGGGCGCCCGCCTGTGCCGGAAGTTCGAGAAGACCATCCCCGACACGCAGGTCTACTACGAGTACTCGCCGGAGAGCTACACCGGCACCGAGCTCGAGTTCGCTGCCGACGTGTGCAACCAGGTCATCGAGATCTTCGAGCCGACGCCGGACCGCAAGGTGATCATCAACCTGCCGGCGACCGTCGAGATGGCGACGCCGAACGTCTACGCCGACTCGATCGAGTGGATGAGTCGTCATCTGCACCACCGCGAGAACGTCATCCTGTCGCTGCACCCGCACAACGACCGCGGCACGGCGATCGCCGCGGCGGAGCTCGGCTACATGGCCGGGGCCGACCGCATCGAGGGGTGCCTGTTCGGCAACGGTGAGCGCACGGGCAACGTCGACCTCGTCGCGTTGGGCATCAACATGTTCACGCAGGGCATCGACCCGCAGATCGACTTCAGCGACATCGACCAGGTCAAGCGCACCGTCGAGTACTGCAATCAGCTGCCGGTGCCGGAGCGCAGCCCGTGGGCGGGCGACCTGGTCTTCACCGCGTTCAGCGGATCGCACCAGGATGCGATCAAGAAGGGCTTCGAGGCCATGGCCGCCAAGGCCGAGGCGCAGGGCGTCACCGTCGATGACATCGAATGGGCCGTGCCGTATCTCCCCGTCGACCCGAAGGACCTCGGTCGCTCCTACGAGGCCGTCATCCGCGTGAACTCCCAGTCGGGCAAGGGCGGCGTCGCCTACCTGCTGAAGTCGGACCACGCGATCGATCTGCCGCGCAAGCTCCAGATCGAGTTCTCCGGCGTGGTCCAGGCGAAGACGGACGCCGAGGGTGGCGAGGTCACGAGCGAGCAGATCTGGTCGATCTTCACCGACGAGTACCTCCCCGCCGCCGACACCGAGGCGAAGTGGGGGCGTTTCGAGCTGCTCGCCACGCAGACCCGGAGCGACATGTCCGGCGACGTCGTGCTCGACGTCGTGCTGCGGGATGATGACCAGGAGGTCTCCGTCTCGGGCAACGGCAACGGTCCGGTCGCCGCGTTCGTCGAGGTGCTGCGTGGTCAGGGCTTCGACATCACGGTGTACGACTACGTCGAGCATGCTCTCAGCGCCGGCGGCGACGCGCAGGCGGCCGCGTACGTCGAGCTGCAGGTCGGCGACCAGCGCCTGTGGGGCGTGGGCATCGACGGTGACATCTCGACGGCGTCGCTCAAGGCGATCGTGTCCGGCGTGAACCGTTCGATCCGCACCCGCCAGCAGGAGCTCGCCGCGGTCTGACCCGTTCCGAGTCGCGCGATTGGTCGTATCCGCCCGCGGAACACGACCGATCGCGCGATCCGAACGCAGGGGGTCAGCTCTTCGGTCGGATGATCCCGATCGTGCCGGTCTCCACGGCGACCTTGCGGCGGTGGAGGCGTCGCTGCTCCGGCAGCGAGACGTCGAAGATGACCGCCAGGATCCGGATGACGGCGGTCACGACGATCCCGATGACGGCAGCGAGCGGGATCGCCATGCCGAGGCCGCTCGCCACCACGATGAAGGTGCAGCCGACGGCCGCGGCGACCGCATACAGGGACCCGACGTGCATGATCGCGGTCGGCAGGCCCATCAGCATGTCGCGGAGGACGCTCCCGCCGACCGCGGCGCACACGCCGATGAAGACCGCGGGAACCGCGGGGATGCCGAAGGCGAGCGCCTTGCTCGTGCCGAAGGCCCCGAACATGCCGATCACCACGGCGTCGAGCGCCACGATGGCCGCGTTCAGGCGGGTGAACAACCCGCCCAGCAGCATGCCGACCAGGGCCGCGCCTGCCGCGGTCACGAGGTACCACTGGTTCTGCAGGGTGGCGGGGGTCTGCCCGAGAAGGATGTCGCGGATGAGGCCGCCGCCCATCCCGATCATGATCCCGATGATGGCGACCCCGAGCCAGTCCAGCCGCTGCTGGCCCTGGAAACCCGAGGCGAACATCGCGCCCTGCACCCCGCCGAGCCCCACGCCGAGGAGGTCCGCCCACAGCGGAATGGTGAAGAGTGGTTCGGTCACGCGTCCATTGTCCCGCACGGAGGATAATCGAAGGGTGCCCACCTACCGAGACGAAGTGGTGATCCTGCGCACCCACAAGCTGGGGGAGGCGGATCGCATCGTCACGATGCTGTCCCGACGGCACGGCAAGGTGCGCGCGGTCGCGAAGGGCGTGCGCCGCACCTCCTCGAAGTTCGGTTCCCGGCTGGAGCCGTTCATGGTCGCGGACGTGCAGCTCTACGAAGGGCGCTCGCTCGACATCGTGCAGCAGGCCGAGTCGCTCGGCGCCTACGGCACGGACATCGCCGCGCACTACGACCGCTTCACCGCCGCGAACGCGATGGTCGAGACGGCGGATCGGCTCAGCGACGCCGAGGCCACCCCGGAGCAGTACCTCCTCCTCGTCGGCGGCCTCCGCGCCCTGTCCCGGGGGGAGCATGCCCCGCGCAGCATCCTCGATTCGTACCTGCTGCGGGTCATGTCGCTGTCCGGATGGGCGCCGTCGCTGGACGACTGCGCCCGTTGCGGGGCGCCCGGCCCCCACACGGTCTTCGTCGCGCAGCTCGGCGGGCTGGTCTGCCAGGCGGACGCCCCCGCCGGAAGTCCTCGGATCGCCGAGAAGACCCTCACGCTGCTCCGGGCACTGATCCGCGGTGACTGGGACCTCATCGACGCCGCACCGCACGCCGACACGGCTGCGGCCTCCGGCCTCGTCGCGGCCTATGCCCAGTGGCACCTGGAGCGCGGCATCCGGTCGCTCGCGCATGTCTCGTCCACCCCCGGAGAAGGAGCACGGTGAGCCCGAAGCCCTACACGCACAAGGACGCCGTGGCCTACCGGCCGCTCGACTGGACCGGTGTGTATCCGCCGGCCTTCCCCGCGGTGCCCGAACATGTCGCGATCGTCATGGACGGCAACGGCCGCTGGGCCAATCGGCGCGGTCTCAGCCGCATCGAAGGGCACAAGGCGGGGGAGGAGGTGCTGCTCGACGTCGTGGCCGGAGCGATCCAAGCGGGGGTGAAGCACCTCTCCGTGTACGCGTTCTCGACCGAGAACTGGGCACGCTCCCCGGAGGAGGTCCGCTTCCTCATGGGGTACAACCGCGATGTGCTGCACCGCCGTCGCGATCAGCTCAACGAGTGGGGCGTGCGGGTGCGGTGGGCCGGGCGGAAGCCGCGGCTCTGGGGCAGTGTCATCAAGGAGCTCCAGTACGCCGAGCAGCTGACCCGCGACAACGACGTGCTCACCCTCACCATGTGCGTGAACTACGGCGGTCGGGTGGAGCTCGTCGACGCGATGCGGGCCATCGCCGCGGACGTCGCCGCGGGCCGGGTGAAGCCGAACGCGATCAGCGAGAAGATGATCCGTCGTCACCTGTATGTGCCGGACATGCCGGACGTCGACCTGTTCTTGCGGAGCTCCGGCGAGCAGCGCACCTCCAACTTCCTGCTCTGGCAGTCGGCCTACGCGGAGATGGTGTTCCTCGACACGCTGTGGCCGGACTTCTCGCGGGAGGAGCTGTGGCGGGCGATCGGCGTCTACCTCTCGCGCGACCGGCGCTTCGGCGGTGCCGTGGACACCCCGACCTCGGCCTGAGCGCGCAACCACCGCTCCGTCTCGCGCGGGTGCGTCAGACGGACGATCACGAGGTGCGGGAAGCGCTCCTGCACCTCGGGGAAGCGCTCGGCCCATTTGTGCAGCGTGGCCTTCTGCCACGCGAGGATGTTCTCCTCCGGCGTGCCCCGGAGCATCCGCCAGATGGGCTTCTCGACGTTGCCGTTCCACAACCGGGTGCGCATGACGCTGCGCCGGAGCGTGCGCCGGAGGAGGCGCGTCCGCACGACCGGCCAGGGGTAGTCGAGCCAGACCGCGAGCTGTGCGCGAGGCGTGAGGATCGCGTCGGTGCCCTTGCTCGTGTACTGCCACTCGGTCACCCAGCGGTCCTCGGCCGCGAACGCGCGCACGTCGTCGAGGAACTCCGGACGCGGCGTCCACTCCGGACCGTGGAAGAGCGCATCGATCTCGACGTGGCGCAGATCCCACAGGGCTGCGAGCCGTCCGGCCAGCGTCGTCTTTCCCGATCCGGTCACGCCGGCGACGAGGACGCGCTGCGGGCGGAAGGGGAGGGGGTCGTCGGCGGAGAGCATCAGAGGATTCTAACGACGGAATACGTCGGGACGATCGGTGGTTGCTCCGAGTGTGACTGAACCCATCTCCATCGACATCTGGTCCGACATCGCCTGCCCCTGGTGCTACATCGGCAAGCGCAACCTCGAGAAGGGTCTCGAAGCGGTCGCCGCCGACGAGGATGCCCCGCAGGTCACCGTCACGTTCCATTCGTTCGAGCTCTCGCCGGACACGCCCGTCGACTTCCACGGCGACGAGGTCGACTTCCTCGCCGGTCACAAGGGGATGCCGCGGGAGCAGGTCGAGCAGATGCTGGCGAACGTCACGAACGTCGCCGCCGACGCCGGACTGCAGTACCGGTTCGACCTCCTGCAGCACACGAACACGGTGAAGGCGCACGAACTGCTCCACTTCGCGAAGGCGGAGGGCCGACAGCACGAGATGGAGGAGCGGCTCATGTCCGCGTACTTCACGGAGGGCAAGCACGTGGGGCGCATCGACGACCTCGTGGCGCTGGCCGCCGAGGTCGGACTCGACGCCGACCGTGCCCGCGCCGCACTCGAGAGCGAGCAGTACCTCCCCGACGTGCGGCGCGACCAGGCCCAGGCCCGCGCCTACGGGATCCAGGGTGTGCCGTTCTTCGTGGTCGACGGGCAGTACGGCATCAGCGGCGCCCAGCCGCCGGCCGCGTTCGAGAACGTGATCCGCGACCTGTGGTCGCAGCGCGCTGACGCGGTCGAGGCCTGACACCGGCCGACGGACGACGGCGGGGACCCGGGTCGGGGTCCCCGCCGTCGTCGCCGTCCGCCCTCAGAGACGCTGCTGACGCGGAGCCAGCGGCAGCGGCTCCATCGGCTGATCGTTCGCGGTGAGGTCGATGCCGAGGTCCCGGGCGTAGACGACGCGGGTCGCGATCGCGACCTCGTCGCCCGTCTCCGTCAGCTCGAAGACGCGGGCGCCGCGCAGGCGGTTCCGTTCCGCGCCGTCGAGGCCGTACGCACCGAAGCCGGTTCCGGGAGCGTAGCCGAGCAGGACGCCGTAGTAGTCGCCCATGTAATCGTTGACGTGGTCATGCCCGACGAACACGCCCTTCACGTCTCCCCGCTCGAGGATCGCGTTGAACATCCCCGAGTTGAACGGCCCGGGGCACTCATCCTCATTGCGCTCCCCGACGATGCCGTGGCGGGCCTTGCCGCGGGCGGCATCGGCTGCCGTGCGGGTGTTCACTCCGCCCCACCACATGAACCGATGCTCCCAGAGCGCGATGTGCAGGAACATGAGGCCCGGGACCTTGCGCCCCCGACGCTGTTCCAGCCGCTGGGACTGGTCGCGGTACCAGGCCACCTGGTCCATGCGCAGCCAATCCCATGCCGGGTAGCCGGCGAAGTCCTGTCCGGCGATGGCGTCCGGTGCGTAACGGCCGGAGTCCATCAGCCAGAGGGCGAACGCCTCGCGGTTCTTCTTCGCCGCGGAGCCGATCGTCACGATCGTGTTGCTCGTGCCCGTCACCCCGCGGGTGTTCTCGGCGTTGACGTTGTACTCGTAGGAGCGGTAGATCTTCAGCATCCCCGCCTCGTCGACGCCGGACTGCGGCAGCGAGTCCTCGTCGTGGTTGCCGAACGTGACGGCCCACGGGATGCGGCGGGACTCCATCGGGCTGACCACGTTGTTGATCGCCTGCTTCACCGCGAGCCTCGTCTCGCATCCGCCCGTGATGACGTCGCCGTTGATGACGACGAAGTCCGGCTTCTCCCGGTCGAGCACCTTCCCCATCAGCTCGACGGTGCGGCGGTCCGTGCGCTCGTCGTCCTGGGTGTCGTTGAACTGGACGACGCGGAACGTGCCGGCGGCGCGGAACCGCAGGGCGCGTGCGGGGCCCGCACCGGGCGCGGCCGCGACCGTGTCCGCCGTGGCGGCAGTCGTGCCGAGGGGGAGCGCGGTGCCGAGCGCGCCGAGCGCTCCCGCGGTGAGGACTGTTCGCCGGCTGAGGGGCAGTCGGTCGGGCATGCGTGGTCTCCTTCGTCTCCGGGCGCGTATCGCCGCGGCGAGACTAGGGAGGCGAAGTGTCGACGGAGGGACCGGCAGGTGAACGGTCCGGGTTCAGCGGGTGAGTGCCGCCTCGATGGCCTCGACGATCTCCGGCGCGTCGGGCTTCTGCTTCGGGCGGAACCGCAGCACGTCGCCGTCGGGCAGCACGAGGAACTTCTCGAAGTTCCACTCGACCCGCCCGGCCTTGCCGCCGGCGTCCGGAGTCTCCTTGAGCGCCTTGTATAGCTCGGCGGCGTTCTTGCCGTTGACCTTGACCTTGTCGTTCACCGGGAACGAGACGCCGTACGTGGTGGAGCAGAACTCGAGGATCTCGTCGACCGACCCGGGCTCCTGACCGAAGAACTGGTTGCACGGGAACCCGACGACGGTGAAACCGCGGTCGCCGAACCGGCGCTGCAGCTCCTCGAGCTGCTCGTACTGCGGGGTGAGGCCGCACTTGGAGGCGACGTTCACCACGAGCACCACGTCGGCGCCGAGATCGTCCAGAGTCTTCTCCTGCCCCTGGGCGTCGGTGAAGGGGATGGAACGGAGCGCGGAATCGGTCATATGCACAGCTTAGGTCGCCGCATCCCCACCGGCTCCGGGTCTGGGAGAATGGACACGTCATGACTGTCGCCACCGCCCCCGCCCGCCCCCTCCGCATCGGCCCGATCGACCTCGACGTGCCGGTCGTGCTCGCGCCCATGGCCGGCATCACGAACACGGCGTTCCGGCGTCTGTGCCGGGAGTACGGCGCCGGCCTGTACGTGAGCGAGATGATCACATCCCGCGCGCTGGTCGAGCGCAATGAGACGACCATGCGTCTGATCCGGCACCACGAGTCGGAGACGCCGCGTTCCATCCAGCTCTACGGCGTCGACCCGAAGACGATCGCGGAGGCCGTGCGCATCATCGTCGCGGAGGATCACGCCGACCACATCGACCTCAACTTCGGCTGCCCGGTGCCGAAGGTGACCCGCAAGGGCGGCGGCGCCGCCCTGCCGTGGAAGTCGAGGCTCTTCGCGGACATCGTCGATCAGGCGGTCAAGGCCGCGGGAGACATCCCCCTCACCGTCAAGATGCGCAAGGGCATCGATCGCGACCACCTCACGTTCCTCGACGCCGGCCGCGCCGCGGAGGACGCGGGGGCCGCCGCGGTCGCGCTGCACGCCCGCACCGCGAGCGAGTTCTACTCCGGCCACGCGGACTGGAGTGCGATCGGCGAGCTGAAGCAGGCCGTCACCAGCATCCCGGTGCTCGGCAACGGCGACATCTGGTCGGCCGACGACGCGGTGCGCATGATGGCGGAGACCGACTGCGACGGCGTCGTGGTCGGCCGCGGCTGTCTCGGACGCCCGTGGCTCTTCGGTCAGCTCGCCCTCGCCTTCGGGGGAGAGGGCAAGACGGTCGACGCGACGCTCGGCTTCGTCGCGGATGCCTTCCGGCGGCACGCGGAACTCCTCGTCGAGTTCTTCGAGGACGAGGATCGCGGGTGCCGCGACATCCGCAAGCACGTGTCCTGGTACTTCAAGGGCTATCCGGTGGGCGGCGACATCCGGACGGGCCTCGCGACGGCGTCGAGTCTGCAGGAGATCGACGATCTCCTGGGCCGACTGGATCGCTCGGCCCCGTACCCCGGTGCCGACGCGGAGGGCCAGCGCGGACGCGCGGGGCATCCGAAGCGGACGGCCCTCCCGGAGAAGTGGCTGGAGTCGCGCGAGCTCGCGTCGTCGGCCTCGGAGATGATGCGTGGAGCGGAGATCGAGAACAGTGGCGGATGACCCCCGGGTCGGCTCTCGCGCCGACGGCTATGACGTGCGCGACGCGGAGCGCTTCTTCGCGGAGACCCACCGTTCCGAGCGCGACGACTTCGCCCGCGACCGCGCCCGGGTGCTGCATTCCGCCGCGCTGCGGAGGCTCGCGGCCAAGACCCAGGTGCTGAGCCCGGCGAGCACGGCGGACTTCGCCCGCAACCGCCTGACCCACTCGCTCGAGGTGGCGCAGGTCGGCCGGGAGCTCGCGGCGGCGCTCGGTGTCTCGGCCGACGTCGTCGACACGGCATGTCTGAGCCACGACCTCGGCCATCCGCCCTTCGGTCACAACGGCGAGCGCGCGCTGAACGAGTGGGCCGAGGCGATCGGGGGCTTCGAGGGCAACGCCCAGTCGCTGCGCATCCTCACCCGCCTGGAGGCGAAGGTGCTCGACGCCGACGGCTCCTCGGTGGGACTGAACCTGACCCGCGCGAGCCTGGACGCGACCTGCAAGTACCCGTGGACGGTCGACAGCCCCGTGCCCGACCCCGGAGGACGGCTCAAATTCGGCGTCTACCCGGAGGACGAGGCGGTGTTCCGGTGGATGCGCGAGGGGGCGCCGGGGCGCCTGCGCTGCATCGAGGCCGAGATCATGGATCTGTCCGACGACATCGCGTATTCGGTGCACGACTTCGAGGACGCGATCGTCAACGGCTACGTCGACGTCGCCCAGCTGGCCGACCCGGCGGCGCACGAGGCGCTGCTCAGCCGGATCCAGCAGTGGGTGGGCTACGACTTCACCCGCGACGAGCTCGCCGACGCGCTCTACCGGCTCGCCTCGCAGCCGATGTGGCTCGCCTCGTTCGACCGCTCCCGGCAGGACCTCGCCCGCCTCAAGAACCTGACCAGCGATCTCATCGGCCGGTTCGCCCGTGCGGCGGTCTCCGCCACGCGTGACGCCTTCGGGGGGACCGCCCTGGTCCGCTACAACGCCCACGTCATCGTGCCGCGGGTCGTCGAGGTCGAGATCGCCGTCCTCAAGGGGATCATGGGGCAGGCGATCGTCACGATCGACGCGAGAAAGGGCGTGTACAAGGAGCAGCGCCGGGTGCTCAAGCGCCTGGCCGACGCCCTGTGGTCGACCGACACCCTCTGGTCGGCCGGGGCCGATGTGCTGGAGCCGGCATTCGCCGCCGACTTCGTCGCCGCGGAGAGCGATGCGGAGCGGGCGCGGGTCGTCGTCGATCAGATCGCGAGTCTGACGGACCAGAGCGCGATCGACTGGCACAACCGGCTGGTCGGCGAGATCGACCCCGCGGAGGTCGGCATCTGGACGCCGCGTCACGCGCGCCCCGGCGCGCGGACCCCTGTCGAGAGGCGCCCTGTCGCTGAAGGCGTGCACTGATGCCCCGCATCCGGCAGGCCGACGTCGACGAGGTCAAGGCCCGCACGAACATCGCCGACATCGTCGGGGAGCGCGTCGCCCTGAAGTCCGCGGGGGTCGGCTCGCTCAAGGGCCTGTGCCCCTTCCACGACGAGAAGAGCCCCAGCTTCCACGTGCGTCAGCAGGTCGGGTACTACCACTGCTTCGGCTGCGGGGAGTCGGGAGACGTCTACTCGTTCCTGCGGGCGATGGATCACGTGAGCTTCACGGAGGCGGTCGAGCGGCTCGCCGGGCGCATCGGCTACACCCTGCACTACGAGGACGGGGGCGCGGCGCCGGAGACGAGCGGCCGCAGCCGCCTCTATGCGGCGAACACCGCCGCCGCGGAGTTCTTCCGCTCCCAGCTGCTGTCGCCGGACGCCGAGGCCGCGCGCCGGTTCCTCGGTGAGCGCGGTTTCGACGCGGGGGCGGCGGCGCACTTCGGTGTCGGCTTCGCCCCGCGGGGCTGGGACGGCATGCTCAAGGCCCTCACCGCGCAGGGTTTCACGCGTGAGGAGCTGAGCACCGCCGGGCTCGTCTCGACCGGGCAACGCGGGGTGTACGACCGGTTCCGTGGGCGCCTGGTGTGGCCGATCCGGGATGTGTCGGGGCAGACGATCGGCTTCGGCGCCCGCAAGCTCTTCGACGACGATCAGGGCCCGAAGTACCTGAACACCCCGGAGACGCCGATCTACAAGAAGGCCCAAGTGCTCTACGGGCTCGATCTCGCCAAGCGCGACATCTCCCGCGGCGACCCTCGTCGCGTCGTCGTCGTGGAGGGGTACACCGACGTGATGGCCTGCCACCTGGCGGGCCTGACGACGGCGGTCGCGACGTGTGGCACCGCCTTCGGCGCGGAGCACATCAAGGTCCTCCGCCGGGTCATGGGCGACGACAACGCATCCGGCGAGGTCGTGTTCACCTTCGACGGCGACGAGGCGGGGCAGAAGGCCGCGCTGCGGGCGTTCACGGAGGACGACCGGTTCAACGCGCAGACGTTCGTCGCGGTCGCACCGGACGGCCTCGACCCGTGCGACCTCCGGCTGCAACGCGGGGACGCGGCGGTGCGCGGGCTGATGGACGCCAAGCAGCCGATGTTCGAGTTCGCGATCGACCGCAAGCTCGCGGGCTTCGATCTCGCCACCGTGGAGGGGCGGGTCGGCGCGTTGCGCGCCGCGGCGCCGATCGTCGCCGAGATCCGGGACCGACTGCTGCGTCCGGGCTACGAACGGGTGCTCGCCCGGCGGCTCGGCATGGATCCGACGGAGGTGCACGGGGAGGTCGAACGCGCCGCGCGCGGCGCCCAGACCACGCCGCCGACGCGTCGCGAGTCCGCCCCGCGCGTCGATCCCGCGACGGGAGCCCCGGTCGTGGCCGCCGTCACGCTGGCGAGCCTCCCGCGTTCGCCTGACGTCGCCGTGGAGCGCGATGCGCTCATGGGGGCTCTGCAGTACGGACACCAGGTCGACGCGGCGCTGCTGACGCGGGCCCTCGCCGAGCCGTTCCGCACGCCGGGACTCGATGCGGTGCGCGAGGCGGTCGCGGCCGCTCCCGACCGCAGCCGGCCCGGATGGGTGACCGACGCGGTCAACAGCGTGCGCGAGCCCTATCGGTCGCTCGCCGGTGAACTCCTGATGACGCCGTTCCCCGCGCGGGACGAGGCGGGGGCCGTGGCCTCCGCGACCGACCTCGCCCGGCGCCTCGTGCTGCGCCAGCTGGAGCACGAGAAGCAGGAGCTCCTGGGTGCCGTGCAGCGTGTCCCCGCGGATTCGGATGGCGGGCGTGCGCTGCGGGTGCGGCTGCGCGACATCGACGTGGAGCGCCAGCGGTTCTTCGCCGAGTCGTAACCGGAGCGGCGGCACGCGAGACGGCAGGATGGACACATGCCCCGGACGCCCGAATCCCCGAACGCCATCGAGTGCTCGGATCTGGTCATCGACCGGATCGGCCACGGGACGCCCAATCGCGCCGTCGACGGGGTGACCTTCTCGCTCGCGCCCGGCGGTCTGATCTGCGTCGCCGGCCCCACGGGTTCGGGCAAGTCGACGCTCGTCGCCGCTCTCGCCGGGTCGACCGACCCCTCGGTCCGGGTCGTGGGCGGCAGCGCGCAGGTGTGCGGGGTCGACATCCGTCGTCCCGGTCGCAAGCACCGGCTGCTCACGTACCGCACCGGCTTCGTGCCGCAGGGGGCGGGCGCCGATCTCCCGCCGCGACTGACGGTCAACGAGATCATCGCCGAGCCGATCCTCATCCGCGAGCGGCGCGTCAACACGCGCGCGCTGTCGATCCGGGTGGCGACGCTCCTCGACGAACTCCATCTGCCGCTCGGCACGGCGGCGAAGTTCCCGTACGAGCTCAGTGCGGGGATGCGGCAGCGGGTCGCGATCGCCCGGTCGTTCGTCCTGGAGCCCCGGGTGCTCATCGCCGACGAGATCCTCGCCAACCTCGACCTCGAGGTCCGACCCGTCGTCTTCGACGCGATCACCCGACGCCGCAAGGAGGAGGGCATGGCGGCTCTCCTCGTCACCAACGACGCCGACTTCATCCGCGAGCTCAACGCGGAGACCCTCATGCTCCGCGGGGGGCATGTGGTGGCGCGCGGGGTGGGCAAGGACCTGCTCTGGGTGCCCAACGCGGAGTCCGATTCCCGCCGCTGAACGCGACACGCCCGACGGCCGCGAAAGGCGCCCCGGTGTCACGAGCACGCTCCGGAGTTTGCTAAGCTGGACGAGTTGCCCGCACAGCGGTGCACATTCCTCGGTAGCTCAATTGGCAGAGCAGCCGGCTGTTAACCGGCAGGTTCTTGGTTCGAGTCCAAGCCGGGGAGCCAATGAGAGAAGCCCCCTCCTCGGAGGGGGCTTCTCTCATGTCCGGGGCTTGTTTCCGGCGGTGCCCGGGACGCGAAGAGCCCCTCCGGACGGAGGGGCTCTTCGTACGGGTGGGGGCGATCAGCCGACGCCCTCCATGGCGCTCGTCTCGGTGTTGCCGATCCGGGCGATGACGTCCGGGCGGCGGCGGGCGAGCCACGCGTACCGGGTCAGGGCGAGGGCGACGGCCGCGAGGAACACGTAGGGGATCACGTTGTACGGGAAGGCCGGGACCGGCCAGACGTTCGCGAAGAAGACGTACGCCATCGTGACGACGGCCACCGTCGCGCACACCTTCACGAGTCCGTTCCGCATCTTCGCCCGCTGCGTGTAGACGACACAGGCGATGGCGACGAGGGCGTACGCGACCATGTAGCCGTAGGTGCCCCAGGTGTTGACCCAGACGAGGATGTCACCGGTCGCGGCGCCGGCGAGCAGCAGCACGATGTCGACCGTGACCGCCGCGGCCCCGGCGATGATGAGCACGCGATGCGGGGTGAGGTGCTGCTCGTGCGTCCGGCCGAACCGCTCCGCGACCACGCCCTCCTTGCCCATCACGTAGACGATGCGTCCGATCACGTTCAGCGGGGCGACGACGACCGCGAAGAACGAGGCCGAGACCCCGAACGTCAGGACGGCGGCGAACCAGCCCGGCATCCCGATGAGGGCGGACATGCTCTCCAGCGGGCTCGCGGCGGTGGCGAGGTCGTCACCGAGCACGGCGATCTGCGTGTAGGCGGCGAACACGTAGAGGACGCCGACACCGAGGGCGCTGCACATGATGGCGCGGGGGATCGCCTTGTAGGGCTCCTTCGCCTCACGCCCCAGGGCATCCGCCGACGAGAAGCCGACGAAGCCGAGGATGCCGAGCACCATGCCGGACGCGACCCCCTGGAACGAGGAGCCGGTGGCGAGCACCTGCGCGGGATCCCAGGCGGCCGGCCCGGCCCACGCGAGGGCGGCGATCAGCAGCACGAGGATGATGCCGACGGAGATGAGCTCAAGCACGAGCGATACCCGCGCGGACAGGCGGATGCCGCGGATCGTGAACAGCGTGGCGAGGCCGCCGAGCACGATGGCGAGGCCGATGTCCCAGCCGAGGCCCTGGGCCGGAAGGCCGAGCATGCTCAGGAACTGCGCCATGTAGCTGACCGAGCCGCTGAGGGAGGCCGCGGCGATTCCGAAGCAGCCGATGAGCAGGGTCACGCCGGCGAGGAAGGCGCCGAACGGGCCGAGGCCTTTCGACACGTACGTGTAGAGCGACCCCGCGGATGCGTGTTTGCGGGCGAACACCACCACGCAGTAGCCGACGCACAGGATCACGATCGTGGCGAGGGCGAAGGCGTAGATGGTGCCGTTGCCGGCGCCGAGGAAGATGGCCGCCGCGGTGAAGGCGATGACGGCGCTGGGGGCGATGTTGGCGATGGCCTGGGCGGCGAGCTCCGGCCCGCTCATGACGCCGGTGCGGAGACCGGCGTCCTTCGGGGCGCCAGGCGGGGCGACGACGGTGTCTGACATGGTTCTCCTGGATTCGGGTTTCAGGGGGGGGGGCGACCGCGGACGGCGGTCAGGGGATGAGGAGGGTGCGGAGGGCGGAGCCGGCCTCGAGGTCGTCAAGGGCCGCGGCGGCCTCGGCGAGCGGGCGGCGCCCGGAGATCAGCGGGTCGATCTTCAGCTGGCCGTCCATGTAGCGGTCCACCAGGGCGGGCACGTCGATCGACGGCCGCACCGAGCCGTAGTTGGAGCCGAGGATGCGCTGGTCGGCCTCGGCGAGGACGAGGGGCTCGAACGAGGCGCGTGCTCCGGTCGGCGGGAGTCCGACGATGACGGCGGCGCCGCCCAGACCGAGCATCTGGATGGACTGCTCGGTGGTGCTGGTCCGGCCGATCGCGTCGAAGGCGTAGTCGACGCCGTCGGGGATGAGTTCCCGGAGCTGGGCGACGGCGTCGCCCTGCGAGGCGTCGATGCGGTCGGTCGCGCCGAACTGCAGGGCCATCTGCGTCTTCTCGGGACGCACGTCGATCGCGACGATGCGCTCGGCACCGGCGAGGCGGGCGCCCTGGACGACGTTCAGCCCGACGCCGCCGCAGCCGATCACGGCGACGGTCGACCCCGGCTCGACGGCGGCGGTGTTCAGGACGGCGCCGACACCGGTCGCGACGGCGCAGCCGACCACGGCGATGACGTCGAGCGGCGCGTCATCGCGCACCTTGACCGCGCCGGAGGCCGGGACGACGACCTCTTCCGCGAACGACGAGACGCCGAGGTAGTGGTGCAGCTGCTCGCCGTCGCGGCTCAGACGCGACGTCCCGTCGAAGAGCACGCCGAGGGGAGCGACGACGGTCGCGACCTTCTGGCACCGGGCCTCGTGTCCGGCTCGGCAGTACCGGCACTCGCCGCACGGGGGCACCCAGCTCAGGACGACGTGGTCGCCCACGGCCAGCGTGGTGACGCCCTCGCCGAGCTCGGTGACGACGCCCGAACCCTCGTGGCCCATGACCAGGGGAGCGGCGGCATCCCACTCGCCGCGCTTGACGTGGAGGTCGGAGTGGCACACGCCGGCCGCGGCGATGCGCACGCGGACCTCTCCGGCGCGGGGCGGGGCGAGGTCGACGTCGACGAACTCGATGGGCGACTGCGGGTCGCGGAAGACAACAGCTTTCATGACATCCTTCGGGAAGTGGGGATGCGGACGATGCTAGGAGAGAGCGGAACCCCTCGGCATCCGACAGATGTGTGAATAGGTAACGGCGCGTTCGACAACTTGTATGATCAGGGGGTGGCTCGTGATGTCGCCTCCGTGGCCCGCTCCCTCCGCGCCGCGCTGCTGCCCGGCGCCGTTCCCGACGGACGCCCCGTGAACGCGGTCCTCGACTTCGCGTCCTTCGGCCCGCCCGTGGACGCGCTCCATGCGACCCTCGTCATCGCCGAGGAGCATGCGATCGTCGACGCCGATCACGACCGTCTCGGTGCCCTGCGGGAGGCCGTGGTGGTCACCAGCGCCGACGGTCCGCGCCTTCGCAGCGTCCTGCAGGCCGCCGGTATCACCGCGATGGTCGGAGCGCCGACGGCACCGTCGCTCCTCGGGCCGACCCTGACCTCCCTTCTCGCCGTCGACCAGGCCGCCGAGGCGCGGGCCATCACCTCGGCCATGCGCGTGCTGACGCTCGCCGCGCGCCGCAGCGGCATCACCGGCGTCATCGCGGAGCTGGCGCATCGCATCGACGGATGGGCCGTCCTGCTGGATCGCCACGGCGAGGTGATCACCACGGCCGGCGCCGGAAGCCTGCACATCGACGATGCCATCGCCGTCGCCGTCGGACGCCCCGTGCGCGTGCGGCATCGTGCCCTGCAGGTGCATCCGGTCGGACCGGGCCAGGACATCAGTGCGCAGCTGGTGACCGCGCCGCGCAACGACAGCTCGGGACGCGGGCGGGAGCTCAGCTCCCAGGCCGCGGCGCTGCTCGACCTCCTGATGCGGACGCGGGACAGCAGCCACCTGGAGCGCCTGGGCCGTTCGATGATGTTCGAGACCGTGCGCCACGGCGGTGACGAGGCGACCCGCCTGCTCCGGCGCTGGGGCGTGCACGAGCGCGTGCTGAGGGGCTTCGCGTTGGCGTCGCGCACCAGCGGCGTCGACGTCGAGCATCTCCTGGCGCTCTGGCTCGACGAGCTCGGCGCCGAGCACGTCTTCACCTCGCAGCGCGGCGTGGTCCACGGCGTGGTGCGCGAGGACCATGCAGAAGAGATCGCGCACCGGGCCAGGGCGTTCGCCTCGACGCTCTATCTCGGGCTCGGTCGTCCGGCGGGCACCGACGTGCTCGCGCGCAGCATCGATGAGGCGCGGCACGCGTGCGAGGCCGCGCGCACCGGGGGCGAACGCGTCGTCCGGTATGAGGCCATCCCGACGGTGTCGTTCGTGCTCGGCGCTCTCGACGCCGACCAGACCGGTCGGCTGGCCCGCCTCCTCGACCCGTTGCGCGGTGCGGAGCGGTCGGCC
The DNA here is from genome assembly GCF_017939615.1 of Microbacterium sp. BLY. NCBI lineage: Bacteria > Bacillati > Actinomycetota > Actinomycetes > Micrococcales > Microbacteriaceae > Microbacterium > Microbacterium sp. BLY. The sequence continues at coordinate 2,709,060 of NZ_JAGKSR010000001.1, read as the reverse complement.
GAACTCCTCGACACGCTCCGGGTCTTCCTCGCGTCCCACGGCGCGTGGAGCGAGAGCGCGGCCCGCCTGCGGATCCACCGTCAGACGCTGACGGCCCGTATCCGGCGGATCGAGGATCTCCTCGGGCTGTCGCTCTCCGATCCGGACGACCGCGTCGCCGCCTGGCTCGCATTGCGCGCCGCCGACGGGTGACGACCGGGAGGGGGAACGACGAAGGGCCCCGCCTCGTGGCGGAGCCCTTCGCAGTGACGCGGTCGGATCAGCGCGCAGCGCCCTTCAGCGACCCCTCGACCTGGCCGGCCGGGTCGACGATGATGCACTGGATCACGCGGTCGTTGGCCTGCTCCCACGAGTCCTTGCTCGGCGTCAGGGTGGTGACGTCGAGAGCGGACTCCTGGTAGCTGACGCCGACGAACGAGGTGTAGGCGTCGCCGATGCAGCCCTCGGACGCGGCGCTGATGGCGTCCTCGGAGTACTCGCCGTCCTCCATCTTGATCTCGTAGAAGACCTCTTCGTCGTGCGGCTCGGCGCACGGCACGACGTTCGCGTCGGTGAGCATCCCGGAGCCGGTCTCGAGCATGCAGTCGCCGAGCTTGACCGAGAAGACGTCGATGTTGGCGCTCTCGGTGACCTGGCCGGTCTTCTCGTCGCGGGTGGCGTCGGCGCTTCCTCCGCCGAGGATGCTGTTGATCGCGCTGCAGCCGGTGAGGGCGAGCGAGACGGCGACGGCCGAACCGGTGAGCACGAGTGCGCGACGGGTGCGCGACTTCATCATGGAATACCCCTTCAAAGCGAGTCACGGGGCATGCTGAATATCCCCGCCGCGAACACGCTATAGTGCCCGGAGTCTATGACGCAACTCGAAGAATACTGTGCGCCGGCTGAACGCAGTCAGCCTTCCAGATCGTCCACTCCCGGCAGCCAGCTCGCCCCCGGACGACCCCACCCGCGCTTGCGCGCGATCTTCTGCGTGGTCTTCCAGTCGGAGTCCGACAGGCGGTCGATGTAGAGCACGCCGTCGAGGTGGTCGAACTCGTGCTGCATGATCCGCGCACGCCAGCCGTCGACCTCGATGTTCACGGGAGCGCCCTCGAGATCCGTGGCCGTCACGCGCACCCGATCCGCGCGTCGCAGCGGGAAGCGCTCCCCGGGGAACGACAGGCACCCCTCCGACTCCAGCTCCGGGTCGGGGGCACCGGGCTCGGTGGGCGTCATCCACAGTTCGGGATTGATGAGCACGCCGCGCCAGGGCCGGTCGTCGTCGTCCACGTACGAGTACGTGTAGATGCGCAGCGGTACGCCCACCTGCGGAGCGGCGAGACCGACGCCGGGGGCGGCGTCCATGGTCTCGAACATGTCGGCGACGAGGGTGCGCACCTCGTCCGTGATCGCCTCGACGGGGGAGGCGGGGGAGTGCAGGACGGGATCGCCCATGATGCGAATCGGAAGGACAGCCACGTCACAACCCTAGTCGGCGCCACTCTGCGGGTAGGGTCGTACTGTGAGCGCAGGGGTGTGGATGGGGACGGTCGAGGACGTCGGCGACCAGTTGGTCGGAGCGTTCCAGAACCCCGGGCTGCTCCTGGGGATCCCGCTGGCCCTCGCCGGTGCGGTGTTCATGTCCCTCGGGGCGCAGTACCAGCACCGCGGCGTCGAGAAGGTCGAGCGCCTGAGCGGCGCCGACGGCACCGCAGGCCTCAGCTTCGATCAGCTCAAGCGCCTGCTCACGCGTCCGTCCTGGATCCTCGGGACGCTGATGCTCGGGCTGGCCGTGATCTGTCAGCTCGCCGCGCTCGTCAAGGCGCCCCTCATCGTCGTGCAGCCGCTCGGTGCCATCGCGCTCGTCATCACCACCCTCCTCAACGCCCGGATCTCCGGCCATTCGCCGACGAAGCAGTCGATGACCGCCATCGTGGCGTGCGTCGGCGGCATCTTCCTCTTCGTGTTCTTCGCGGCGATCTATGCCACGGAGAAGGAGGTCACCGACCGGGAGCTGTTCGTCATCCTCGCGCTCCTGCTCGTCGTGATCATCGTGCTGGGAGCCAGCTGGCTGATCCTCCGTCACCGCATGCGTGCGCTGTTCTACATCATCGCCGCCGGCATCCTCTACGGCTTCGTCGCCACCCTCGCCAAAGTCATCATCAAGCGCATCGAGGCGGGGCAGTTCGAGTGGATCACCGCGATCTGCCTGCTCGCGCTGCTGTCGGCCTTCGCGGTCGGGGCCTACTTCGTCCAGACGGCCTACAGCTCCGGACCGCCCGACCTCGTGATCGCGGGTCTCACCGTCGTCGACCCGATGGTGGCCGTGCTCATCGGCATGCTCGTGCTGGGGGAGGCCGAAGCCGCGCCGTGGTGGGTCTTCATCATCTTCGCGATCGCGGGCGGGATCGCCGTGTGGGGCGTCGTCGGCCTCGCGCGCTACCACCCGCAGGTCCTCAGCGAGAGCCAGGACCTCGGCATCACGCGCGGGAGCGACCCGGCCCCGCCGTCGGCTCCGCGCCCGACGTCTCCGGCCGAGCAGCCGGACGCGCGGGAGCCGCGCGACCCCGACGCTCAGTAAGCCTGATCGATGAGGTCGGGGGAGACCTCGGCCGCCGCCGCCTCGTCCACGAAGAAGACGGTGCGCTTGCGCCCCTTCGCCCCCGCGGCGGGGACGCTCGTGTAGCTCGCGCCGGCGAGGGCGAGGCCCAGCGCCGAGGCCTTGTCGGCACCGGTGAGGACGAGCCAGACGCGCTTGGAGGCGTTGAGCACGGGACGAGTGAGCGTCACGCGCTCGGGCGGCGGCTTGGGGGAGTCCCGGACGGGGAGGGCCGCGGAGTCGGTCACCGTGACCTCCTCGCGGTCGGGGAACAGCGACGCGATGTGGCCGTCGGGTCCGACGCCGAGGAAGCAGACCGCGAAGGATGGCCACGGGTGCTCGTCGGTGCCGAAGCGGGCCAGCTCCGCGGCATAGGCCGCTGCGGCCTCGTCGAGGCTGAGTCCGCTGTCGGACGCGGCGACCTCGTGCAGGTTCTCCGCGGGGACCGCGATGTGGTCGAGGAGCGCCTGTCGGGACTGGAGGGCATTGCGGTCTCCGTCGTGCTGCGGCACATAGCGCTCGTCACCCCACCAGAAGTGGACGAGGGACCAATCGATCTCCGCGGCGCGCGGATTCTGACGCACGGCGCTCAACACGGCACCACCCATCGACCCGCCCGTCAACGCGATGTGAGCGAGACGGCCGTTGCGCGTGCGCGCCCGGACGCGGGTGAGGAAGCGATCGGCGACCCGGAGGGCGAGAGCAGTCGGGGTGGCTTCGACCACGACCCGCTTCTCTGCGGACGATCCCGGCATCGACGTCACTCTCCTGTCTCGGGCGGGCCGAGCTTCTCCCAGCCCTCCGTGATCACTCGACCGTACAGGACGTCGGGGTCGAGCCGGCGCAGCTCCTCCGCGAGGCACTCGCGCAGCGTGCGCCGCGGCAGGTGGAGATCGTGGTCGGGCTGGTTCGGCTGGGTGAGGACGGCCACGCCGGGCGAGGGGCGCTCGAGCAGGATGTCACCGGACTCGCGGGTCAGACGCACCGACTTGATGCCCTCCTGCCAGTGCTCCGGGTCTTCGTACGACCAGCGGACGGGGACGTCCAACGCCATCTGCAGCCACGCGGCGAGCAGCGCGGTCGAGGGCGAGGCGCTGGCGCCGCGCACCTCCACGGCGGTGATGGTCTCGTACGGAGGCTGGTCGAGGACGGCCGCGAGCTGCTCGCGCCAGTGGGTGAGCCGCGTCCACGCGAGATCGGTGTCGCCCGGGGCGTGCGTGCGGCCGAGGAGCGCGAGCCGGTCGCGCACGTCGGGGGACGTGGCGGCGTCGGTGATCCGGCGCTGGGCGATGCGGCCGAGCGGCGAGGTCGCCGGGGAGGTCGGGGCCTCGTCGGGCCACCATGCCACGACCGGGGCGTCGGGCAGGAGGAGGCCGGTGAGCAGGCTCTCCTCGTTGCTCGCGGCATCACCGTGGGCGTGCAGCACGACGACCTCGCTCGCGCCGGCGTCGCCGCCCACGCGGATCTGCGCGTCGAGGCGGGATTCGCCGTCGCCGGTGGTCAACACGATCACCCGCATGGGGTGCTCGCGGGAGGCATCGTTCGCGGCGTCGATCGCCGCCTCCGCGACGCCCTTGCGCGCGGAGATGACGAGCGTGAGGACGCGACCGAGGGCGACGGCGCCGCCCTCCTCGCGCACCTTGACGAGCTGCTTCGCGACCTGGCTGACGGTCGTGTCGGGAAGGTCGATGATCACGGGCGTCTCCAGACTCGTCCGTCGCGGGCCAGCAGGTCGTCGGCCGAAGCCGGTCCCCACGAGCCGGGCGCGTACTGCTCCACCGGACCGCCCTGGGCGGCCCAGTACTTCTCCACCGGGTCGAGGATCTTCCAGGAGAGCTCGACCTCTTCATGCCGGGGGAAGAGCGGCGGGTCGCCCAGCAGGACGTCCAGGATCAGCCGCTCGTACGCCTCCGGGCTCGCCTCGGTGAACGCGTGGCCGTAGCCGAAGTCCATCGTGACGTCGCGGACGTTGGTCCCGTTGCCCGGGACTTTGGATCCGAACCGGATCGTGACGCCCTCGTCGGGCTGCACGCGGATGACGAGCGCGTTCTGGCCGAGCTCCGAGGCGTTGCCACGACCGAACAGGTGCTGCGGTGCGCGGTTGAAGACCACAGCGATCTCGGTCACGCGGCGTCCGAGGCGCTTGCCCGTCCGCAGGTAGAAGGGCACGCCCGCCCAGCGGCGGGTGTCGATCTCGAGCTTGATGGCCGCGTAGGTCTCGGTCGTCGACTCGGGGTTCATCCCCTCCTCGTCGAGGAAGCCGGTCACCTTCTCGCCGCCCTGCCAGCCGCCCGCGTACTGCCCGCGCGCGGTGGCGAGCGACAGGTCGTCCGGCACGTGCACGGCGGCCAGTACCTTCTCCTTCTCGGCGCGCAGGTGCTCGGCGGAGAGGCTGATCGGCTCCTCCATCGCGGTGAGCGCGAGCAGCTGGAGCAGGTGGTTCTGGATGACGTCGCGTGCGGCGCCGATCCCGTCGTAGTACCCGGCGCGACCGCCCACCCCGATGTCCTCGGCCATGGTGATCTGCACGTGGTCGACGTAGTTCCGGTTCCAGATCGGCTCGTACAGCTCGTTCGCGAAGCGCAGCGCGAGGATGTTCTGCACCGTCTCCTTGCCGAGGTAGTGGTCGATGCGGAAGATCGAGTCGGCGGGGAACGCCACCTCGAGGGCCGCGTTCAGCGCGCGTGCCGACTCGAGGTCGTGTCCGAACGGCTTCTCGATGACGACGCGCCGCCAGCGCTCATCGTCGTCCGCATCCTCACCCACGAGGCCCGAGTCCTTGAGCTGCTTCGCGACGAGCGGGAAGTCCTTCGGCGGGATCGACAGGTAGTAGGCGTGGTTGCCCATCGTGCCGCGTTCCACATCGAGCTTCTCGACGGTCTCCCGCAGCTTCCGGAACGAGTCCGGGTTGTCGAACTCCCCGGAGACGAACCGGATGCCCTGCAGCAGCTGCGTCCAGGTCTCCTCGCGGAACGGCGTGCGCGCGTGCTGCTTGACGGCGTCGTAGACGACCTGCGCGAAGTCCTGGTCCTCCCAGTCGCGCCGGGCGAACCCGACCAGCGCGAAGCCCGGGGGGAGGAGCCCGCGGTTGGCGAGATCGTAGACCGCGGGCATCAGCTTCTTGCGGGACAGATCACCGGTCACGCCGAAGATCACGAGGGCGCTGGGCCCCGCGATCCTGTTGAGACGGCGATCATCGGGGTCGCGCAGCGGGTTGTGTCCGCGCGAGATGGGTACAGACATCGGTGGAGGCTCTCCTGCGGTTACTTCTGTGCGGCTTCGAAGAGGGCGAGCACGTCGTCCGAGGACTCGGTGATCGTCAGCGAGACGACCGGCCGTCCGTGGTCCGCGAGCACGCCCGCGTCGCCGGCGGCCTGCGCCTGGATGAGCTGCCCGAACGTGAAGGGGCGGTCGGGGATCTCCAGATCGACGTCCGTCCGCTCCAGGATCTGCAGGAACACGCCCTGGGCGGGGCCGCCCTTGTGGTACTGCCCCGTGGAGTGCAGGAAGCGCGGTCCCCAGCCGAACGTCGTCGGGCGCCCGGAGTCGGCGGCGACGAGCTCGCGCAGGCCCTGGAGCTGCGGCACCTCGAGCCGGTTGACGTACGCCTGGATCGACACGTAGCCGTCGGCGGGGAGCTGTGCCCACAGGGCGTCCAGCACGCCTTCGACGGTTCCCGACGCGGCGAGGGCGGGGTCGGAGACCCGCACCTCGACGCCGTTCTCGACGAACGCCGGAGCGGTGGGCTCGGGGCGGGCGTCGAGGAGACCGCGGGCGGCGACCTTGGCCGACTCGACGTCGGGCTGGTCGAACGGGTTGATGCCGAGGAGGTGCCCGGCGATCGCGGTCGCGTACTCCCAGACGATGAACTGCGCGCCCAGGGTGCCGCTGACGAGGATCTCGCCCTCGTACCGCTCGTGCAGGTGGAACTCGTTGGCGTCGTCGACGAGGCGCACGATCTGGAGGTCGGCGGGGACCGGGTCCAGCTCGGGGGAGACGGGGAGCAGCACGACCGGGAGGATGCCGGTGCCCTCCTTGCCCGTCGACTCGGCGATGAGCTGCTCGATCCAGTCCGGCAGCCCCTTGATGTGGGTGCCGTCGGTGATCAGGCCGAGCTTGTCGCGCCGGGGGCTGGTGGCGGCGATCGCGGCGCCGAGACGGAGCGCGGGGTTGTCGGCCGAATCCACGGCCACCTCGAGCATCGAGGCCTCCGCCTCGTCGAGGAGCTCGGCGATGTCGACGCCGGCGAGTCCCGACGGCACGAGACCGAAGGCCGTCAGCGCGGAGTACCGGCCGCCCACGTTCGGGTCGGCGTTGAAGACCCGGTAGCCGGCCTCACGGGCGGAGGCGTCGAGGGGCGAACCCGGGTCGGTGACGACGACGATCCGCTCCGTCGGGTCGATGCCGAGGTCGCGGAATGCGGCCTCGAACGTCCGCCGCTGCGAGTCCGTCTCGACCGTCGAGCCCGACTTCGACGACACGACGAGCACGGTGTCGGCCAGGCCCTCGTCGAGAGCGGCGAGCACCTGACCCGGTGCCGTGGAGTCGAGGATCGTGAGCGGGACGCCGGAGGTCTGCGCGATGACCTCGGGAGCGAGCGAGGAGCCGCCCATGCCGGCGAGGACGACACGGGTGACGCCCTTCGCGGCGAGCTCCTCGCGCAGAGCGATGATCTCGGCGACGAGCGGCCGGGAGACCGACACGGCCTCCACCCAGCCGAGGCGCACCGTGGCCTCGGCCTCGGCGGCCGGACCCCAGAGCGTGGCGTCGCCGCTCGTGATGCGGGAGGCCACGAGGTCGTGCACGAGGGCCGGCACCGTCTCCTCGATGGCGACGCGTGCGGCGCCGGAGGCGTGGATGGCGAAGGTCATCGCTGTGCCTCCAGCGCCTCGGCGACCTGGGTGAGCAGGTCGTGCCAGGAGTCGATGAACTTCGCGACGCCCTCCTCCTCGAGCACCTGGGTGACGGCGTCGAAGTCGACGCCCACCTCGGCGAGCCCGGCGAAGACCTCGCGAGCCTCCTCGTAGCCGCCGGTGATGGTGTCGCCGGTGACGACGGCGTGGTCGAACGTCGCCTCGAGCGTCTTCTCCGGCATCGTGTTCACGACGCCGTCCGCCACGAGCTCGGTCACGTAGAGGGTGTCCGGCAGCGCCGGGTCCTTCACGCCCGTCGACGCCCACAGCGGACGCTGGACGTTGGCGCCGGCGGCGAGGAGGTCCTGCGCGCGCTTCTCGGCGAACGTCTTCTCGAACAGCTCGTAGGCGAGGCGGGCGTTCGCGAGGCCGGCCTTGCTCTTCAGCGCGGTGGCGGCGTCCGTGCCGATGGCGGTCAGGCGCTTGTCGGTCTCGGTGTCGACGCGCGAGACGAAGAACGACGCCACGGAGTGGATCGTGGACAGATCGATGCCCGCCTCCTTCGCGCGCTCGAGTCCCGTGAGGTACGCCTCGATGACCTCGGCGTAGCGCTCCAGGCTGAAGATGAGGGTGACGTTGACGCTGATGCCGTTCGCGATGGCCTCGGCGATGGCGGGGAGTCCGGCCTTGGTCGCCGGGATCTTCACGAGGAGGTTGGGCCGGTCGATCTGCGCCCACAGCTCCTTGGCCTGCGCCACGGTGCCGTCGGTGTCGTGCGCGAGATCGGGGGAGACCTCGATCGACACGCGGCCGTCGACGTGACCGGACTCCTCCCACACCGGGCGGAAGACGTCGAGTGCGGCACGGACGTCCTGGGTCGTCGCGGCGAACACGGCGTCCTCGGCAGAGGCGCCGGACGCGGCGAGCTCGGAGACCTGCGCGTCGTACGACGTGTCGTTCTTGTCGGTGATCGCGTTGGCGAAGATGGTCGGGTTCGTGGTGACGCCCACGACGTTGCGCGACGCGATCAGCTCGGCGAGGTTGCCGGAGGAGATGCGGGTGCGCGAGAGGTCGTCGAGCCAGATGCTGACGCCGGCGGCGGCGAGCTGGGCGGTGGGGGTGCTCATGCGTTCTCCTTGATGGTCTCGCGGGCGGCCGCGACGACGGCCTCGGTGGTGATGCCGAACTTCTCGAAGAGGGTCTTGTAGTCGGCGGAGGCGCCGAAGTGGTCGATGCCGACCGAGCGACCGCGGTCGCCGACGATGCCGCGCCAGGTGAGCACGGAACCGGCCTCGACCGAGACACGGGCGGTGACGGACGACGGCAGCACGCTCTCGCGGTACGCCTCGTCCTGCTCCGCGAACCACTCCAGCGAGGGGGCCGAGACGACACGGACGTTCACGCCCTCGCCAGCGAGCGTCTCGCGCGCGTTCACGGCGAGCTGCACCTCGGAGCCGGTGGCCACGATGATGACGTCGGGGGTGCCGTTGGGCGCCTCGGCCAGCACGTACGCGCCCTTGGCCGCCTGGGTCGCGGAGGCGAACGTGTCGCCCGAGGCCTCACCCTCGCCGCGCGGGAACACCGGGATGTTCTGACGGGTGAGGGCGATACCGGCCGGACCCTCGTGACGACGCAGGATCTCCAGCCAGACCGCGGCGGTCTCGTTCGCGTCCGCGGGGCGGACCACGGCCAGGTTCGGGATCGCGCGCAGGGTGGCGAGCTGCTCGATCGGCTGGTGCGTCGGGCCGTCCTCGCCGAGGGCGACGGAGTCGTGCGTCCAGACGAAGACGCTCGGCACGTTCATCAGCGCCGCCAAGCGCACGGCCGGACGCATGTAGTCGCTGAAGATGAGGAACGTGCCGCCGAAGGCGCGGGTCGGGCCGTGCAGGACGATGCCGTTGACGATCGCGCCCATGGCGTGCTCGCGGATGCCGAAGTGCAGCACCCGGCCGTAGGGGGATCCCGACCACTCGTGGGTCGACCACTCCGCCGGGATGAACGACGGGGCGTCCTTGATCGTGGTGAGGTTCGACTCGGCGAGGTCGGCCGACCCGCCCCAGAGCTCGGGAAGCTGCGCGGCCAGCGCGTTGATGACCTGGCCGGAGGCAGCGCGGGTCGAGACGTCCTTGCCGGCCTCGAAGACCGGGAGGGCGTCGGCGATGTCGGCGGGGAGCTCGTGCGCCTCGACGCGGTCGAGGAGGGCCTTGCGCTCGGGGTTCGCGGCGGCCCAGGCGTCGAACGATTCCTGCCAGGCGGCGCGCGCCTCGGCGGCGCGCTCCGCCAGCCCGCGGGTGCGGGCCAGCACGTCGTCCGCGACGACGAAGCTCTGCTCGGGGTCGAACCCGAGGACCTTCTTGGTGGCCGCCAGCTCGTCGGCGCCGAGGGCCGAGCCGTGGATCTTGCCGGTGTTCTGCTTGCCGGGTGCCGGCCAGCCGATGATGGTCTTGAGGATGATGAGGGAAGGCTTGTCGGACTCGCCCTTCGCGGCCTCGATCGCGGCGTGCAGCTCGGCGACGTCCTCGACGTACTCGCCGGTCTTCTTCCAGTCCACCGTCTGCACGTGCCAGCCGTACGCCTCGTAGCGGGCGGCCACATCCTCGGTGAAGGCGACGTTCGTGTCGTCCTCGATCGAGATCTGGTTGGAGTCGTAGATCGCGATGAGGTTGCCGAGCTGCTGGTGTCCTGCGAGCGAGGAGGCCTCGCTGGTGACACCCTCCTGCAGGTCGCCGTCACCCGCGATCACGTAGACGAAGTGGTCGAACGGGCTGGTGCCCGCGGCGGCGTCCGGGTCGAACAGGCCGCGCTCGTACCGGGCGGCGTAGGCGAAGCCCACCGCGGAGGCGAGGCCCTGGCCGAGCGGGCCCGTGGTGATCTCCACGCCCTTGGTGTGGCCGTACTCGGGGTGGCCGGGGGTCTTCGAACCCCAGGTGCGGAGCGCCTTGAGGTCGTCGAGTTCGAGGCCGAACCCGCCGAGGTAGAGCTGCACGTACTGCGTCAGCGAGGAGTGGCCGACGGACAGGATGAAACGGTCGCGGCCCAGCCAATCGGTGTCCGTCGGGTCATGCCGCAGCACGCGCTGGTAGAGGAGGTACGCGGCGGGAGCCAGGCTCATCGCCGTGCCGGGATGACCGTTGCCGACCTTCTCGACCGCATCGGCCGCCAGGATCCGGGCGGTGTCCACCGCACGTCGATCGATCTCGTCCCACTGCAATTCCGACACGTTCATGCCCTTTCCGACAGTTTCGAGGGCGCCCGTATTCCCTGGCGCATCCGCAACTTCCCTGGCGCATCCCGCATCGTCGCGAAGACGGACGGGTGTGTGCGCAGCACCGGGCGCGCGAGTGGTCTCAGCATAGCGGGGACGGTCCGGCAGGCAGGGGGTCGGCGGGCGCGGATGACGTCACGGCGTGTCATACACTGGAGAGGTTGTCCGGTAACGCGCGCGGAGGAGGCGATCGAGATCTCGACGATGTCTGATCAGACCGTACGGAAGTCGTCCATCGGTCGCACGGTGAGCGCTTACGTCACTCTGACGAAGCCCCGAGTCCTCGAACTCCTCCTCGTCTCGACCGTTCCGGTCATGTTCCTCGCCCAGGGCGGCCTCCCGGACCTCTGGCTGGTCCTGGCGACCGTCATCGGCGGGTCGCTGAGCGCCGGCTCCGCCGGTGCGTTCAACATGTACCTCGACCGCGACATCGACGCGCACATGCATCGCACCGAGAACCGGCCGCTCGTGACCGGCGAGGTGAGCCCGCGCGGTGCCCTGATCTTCTCGTGGACGCTCGCGATCGTCTCGACCGTGTGGCTCTGGTTCACCACGAACTGGCTCACCGCGCTCCTCTCGGCATCCGCGATCTTCTTCTACGTCGTGATCTACACGATGATCCTCAAGCGCCGCACGGAGCAGAACATCATCTGGGGTGGCATCGCCGGCTGCTTCCCGGTGCTCATCGGCTGGTCGGCCGTCACCGAGTCCCTCGACTGGCCCGCCTTCGTGCTCTTCCTGCTCGTGTTCCTGTGGACGCCGCCGCACTACTGGCCGCTGTCCATGAAGTACAAGGACGACTACGACGACGTCGACGTGCCGATGCTCGGGGTCACCCGCAACGCCTCGCAGGTCGGCCTCCAAGTGATCCTGTACGCGTGGGCCACGGTCGCCTGCTCGCTCCTGCTGGTGCCGATCGCCGGCATGGGTCTCGTCTACACCGTCTCCGCCCTCGTCTTCGGCGGCTGGTTCATCTACGAGTCGCACCGCCTGTACAACCAGGCGGTGCGGGGGACCGAGGCGCGGCCGATGCGGGTCTTCCACGCCTCGATCACCTACCTGACGCTGCTTTTCGTCGCCGTGGCGATCGACCCGCTGCTGCCCTTCTGATCCTCGTCGCCCTGCGCGTCGGCGGACGCCGGCTCCGTCTCCATCTGCGGCTCGGTGTCGGTGGCCGGGAGAGAGGGCTCCTCGCGCGGGACTGAGACCGTCTCGACCGCCTCGTCCTGGACGATCGGCTCCTCGCGCTCGACGATCGGCGCAGCGGCGATGGGGGAGGCGACCAGCGTGCGCGCGGCGACGAGGCCGAGCGACAGGAGCAGGCCCACCAGACCCGCGCCGAGGACGACCGCGCCGACGACGACGAGCGACTGACCGACGTACACCTCGACACCGGTGGCGGTGCCGTCCATCAGGGTCGTGGTCATCGTGCCGACCTGTCCGGCGATCATCCAGCCGCCGACCCCGACCGCGGCGAGGGAGACGACGATGAGGAGCCAGAACCCGGCGCTGCGGGTGAGTGTCTTGTTCATGTCGACCACGATGGCCGACGCGGTGATGAGCGCCCGGTGCGCGGGCTATGGATCGTCTGTGCGGCCTCAGGCGGGGACGGCGACGTCCGCAGTGCGCTTCAGGTGCAGCACGACGACCGTGTAGGTCGCAGCGGAGAGCGACGCGAGAACCATGTGGATACCCACCAGGACCGGCGGCAGTCCCTCCCTGGCCTGCCACACGCCGACAACCACCTGCACGATGATCGCGACGACGAGGACGAGCAGCCAGCGACGCGGCTCCAGGCGGAGCACCCAGGCGGACACCGTCAGGAAGAGCACGAGCGCGGCGAGGATGTAGCCCGGCCAGGAGTGCACGTGCGCGAGCACCGTGGCATCGAAGCCGCGGCGCAGCACATCGGCGTCGCCCGAGTGCGGACCCGATCCGGTCGTCAGCACGCCGAACAGGATGGTCACGGCCAGGGCGAGGCCGGTGACGTGTGTCACGATCGCGAACCAGACGGGGACGGCCCGCTCGCGCGGTCCTTCCGGAGTCGCCAGCCGCACGAGGAACGCGGCGGTGATGCAGACGAGCAGCAGCGACGACGTGTAGTGGAACCCGACGATGAACGGGTTCAGGCCGGTGAGCACGGTGATGCCGCCGACGAGAGCCTGCGCCACGACGCCGATCAGCACGAGCCAGGCGAGGAGGACGAGATCCCGTCGGGCGGGCGTCGTGCGCACGGAGTGGACCGCGGCGGCGATCACCGCGACCAGGAGCACGGCGGAGGCGACGGGGAACGCCGGGAAGTCGGTGAGCGAGACCAGGGCGAAGGCGACGGCCGCGCCGGCGAGACCGCCGACCGCGAACCACAGGGCGCTGATGAGGGCGCGGCGCCCGCTGATGGTGTGCAGGACCAGCAGGACGACGGCGATCGCGATGATCCCGACGACGCCGGTCATCAGCCGGTTGCCGAACTCGATCATGCCGTGGATGCCCTGCACTTCGACGATTGGGACGAGCGACTCGGGCGTGCACAGCGGCCACTCGGTGCAGCCGAGGCCGGAGCCGGTCAGCCGCACGGCACCGCCGGTGCCGATGATGATCGTCTCGCTGAGGAACGACAGCCACGCGAAGACGGTGAGCGCGCGGCCCCACACCGCGGAGCGGGGGGAGGCGGTCGCCCTGGTCGTCGAGGGGGCGGGGATGGTCGTCTCGGGCATAAGTCCTCCGGCCCGTCGAAGACGTGGCGCACGGCCCGTCCGTCAGGCGGAACCTGTAGAATCGGATTGTTGCGATGAGCGCTGACCGCGCTGAAGCATCGTCAACAGTTTAGGCGCGATGGAAGCGCCCGTGATGAGGGCCCCACCAACGGCACCCGCTCCCGCAGACTCGACGGGGATCAGGTGTGTCGGGGCGGATGACACCGTTTGGGACCTGTGAGGAGAGTGTTGCATGTCGGATGTGCTGATCGACCGCCCGGAGCTCGATGGTCTGGGGGTGTACGAATTCGGCTGGCACGATGAGGATGCTGCGGGTGCCGTCGCCAAACGCGGCATCTCCGAAGAGGTCGTCCGCGGCATCTCGGCCCTCAAGAACGAGCCGGAATGGATGCTGAAGACCCGCCTCAAGGGCTATCAGCTCTTCGGCCGCAAGCCGATGCCGACATGGGGCGCCGACCTCAGCGACATCGACTTCGACAACATCAAGTACTTCGTCCGCTCCACTGAGAAGCAGGCGCAGAGCTGGGAGGACCTCCCCGAGGAGATCCGGGAGACGTACGAGCGCCTCGGCATCCCCGAGGCCGAGCGTCAGCGTCTCGTGGCCGGCGTCGCCGCCCAGTACGAGTCCGAGGTCGTCTACCACCAGATCCGCGAGGACCTGGAGCAGCAGGGCGTCATCTTCATGGACACCGACACGGCGCTGCGCGAGCACCCCGAGTTCTTCGAGGAGTACTTCGGCACGGTCATCCCGGCCGGCGACAACAAATTCGCCGCACTGAACACCGCCGTGTGGTCGGGCGGCTCGTTCGTGTACGTCCCCAAGGGCGTCCACGTCGAGATCCCGCTGCAGGCCTACTTCCGCATCAACACCGAGAACATGGGCCAGTTCGAGCGGACCCTGATCATCGCCGACGAGGACAGCTACGTCCACTACATCGAGGGCTGCACGGCTCCGATCTACAAGTCGGACTCCCTGCACTCGGCGGTCGTCGAGATCATCGTGAAGAAGAATGCCCGCGTGCGCTACACGACGATCCAGAACTGGTCGAACAACGTCTACAACCTGGTCACCAAGCGTGCCGTGGCGCACGAGGGCGCGACCATGGAGTGGGTCGACGGCAACATCGGCTCCAAGGTGACGATGAAGTACCCGTCCATCTACCTGATGGGCGAGCACGCCAAGGGCGAGACTCTCTCCGTCGCCTTCGCGGGCCCCGGTCAGCACCAGGACGCCGGCGCGAAGATGATCCACATGGCGCCGTACACGCAGTCGTCGATCGTCTCGAAGTCGATCGCCCGCGGCGGCGGCCGCGCCGGCTACCGCGGTGAGGTGCGGGTGGACGCGAACGCGCACCACTCCGCCAACACGGTGCGCTGCGACGCGCTGCTCGTGGACACGAAGTCGCGCTCCGACACCTACCCGGCGATCGACATCCGGGTGGACGACGTCCAGCTCGGCCACGAGGCCACGGTCTCCAAGGTCAGCGAGGAGCAGCTCTTCTATCTCCAGTCCCGCGGCATGCCCGAGGACGAGGCGATGGCGATGATCGTGCGCGGCTTCATCGAGCCGATCGCGCGAGAGCTGCCCATGGAGTACGCGATGGAACTGAACAAGCTCATCGAGATGGGCATGGAAGGATCGGTCGGCTAAATGGCGGCCTCGACGACAGCGCCCAGCGAGGCGCAGCACACGAACGCGCACATCGACCCGGCCGCCCAGGTGGCGGATGCCGGATTCGTCCCGGTGCAGACCCGCTCCGAGCGGCCGCACTCGTTCGACCCGGATGACTTCGGTACGCCGACCGGCCGCGAGGTGAACTGGAAGCACACGCCGGTGGCCGCGCTCACGCCGCTGTTCCGCACCGCGGAGGGCGACGAGGGCGTGCGGTACTCCTTCCCGTCCGGCGAGCAGTACGTCGCCGCGCCGCTCGCGATCGGCACCGCACCGCGCGGCGAGGTCTTCCTCGCGGAGGACATCACCGCCGCCGTCGCCTGGCAGGGGGCCTCCGAGGCCCTGCACATCCGCATCCCGCGGGAGGAGGAGGTCGCCGCACCGATCTTCCTGTCCCTCACGGGTACCGGTGCCGACCACCGGGCCGACGCCCACATCGTGATCGAGGCCCTCGAGCACAGCGCCGCCACGGTGGTGCTGCAGCACAAGGGCTCGGCGCAGTACGCCCAGAACGTCGAGATCATCGTCCGCGACGGGGCGAAGCTCACCGTCGTCTCCGTCCAGCAGTGGGACGACGACGCGGTGCACGCGGCCGCGCACCAGGCGCGGGTCGCGGCGGATGCCACGCTCAAGCACTTCGTGGTGAGCTTCGGTGGCGGCGTCGTCCGGGTGAATCCCAGCGTCGAGCTCGCGGGCGCGGGCTCCGAGGGCTACCTCTACGGGCTCTCCTACGCCGACTCCGGTCAGCACCTGGAGAGCCAGGTCTACCTGCACCACAAGGGCCCGCACACGACCGGCGACGTGCTCTACAAGGGCGCGCTGCAGGGCGAGAGCGCCCACAGCGTCTGGATCGGCGACGTGCTGATCGGGGCCGACGCCACCGGCACCGACTCGTACGAGGCCAACCGCAACCTGGTGCTCACCGAGGGCGCGCGCGCCGACTCGATCCCGAACCTGGAGATCGAGACGGGCGACATCGTCGGCGCGGGGCACGCGAGTGCCACCGGCCGTTTCGACGACGAGCAGCTCTTCTACCTCCAGGCCCGCGGCATCCCGGAGGACGAAGCCCGCCGGCTGGTGGTCCTCGGGTTCCTCACCGACATCGTGCTGCGCCTCGGCATCCCCGACCTGGAGTCGGAGCTGCTGGCCGCGATCGAGGCCGAGCTCGCCGAGGTGGACGCGTGACCGCGCAGCGCGTCTGCGGCGTCTCCGACCTGGAGCAGGACACGCCGCTGCGCGTCGAGCCCGACGGTGTGCCGATCACGGTCATCAAGGACGGCGAAGGTGTCATCCACGCCATCGGCGACACCTGCACCCACGGCGACATCTCGCTGTCCGAGGGCTTCGTGGAAGGCGACACGGTGGAGTGCTGGGCTCATGGCTCGGCGTTCTCCCTGATCACCGGAAAGCCCCAGAATCTCCCCGCATATGAGCCCGTCCCGGTCTACGTCGTCGAGATCGACGGCGACGACGTGCTCATCGATCCCGCTGTGACGAAGGAAGTCTGAAGAATGTCTGTTCTCGAGATCCGCGACCTGCATGTGACGGTCGAGACCGAGGCGGGGACCACCCCGATCCTCAACGGAATCACCCTCACCATGAACACCGGTGAGACCCACGCCATCATGGGCCCCAACGGCTCCGGCAAGTCCACGCTGGCGTACACGATCGCCGGCCACCCGAAGTACACGGTCACCTCCGGCTCCATCACCTTCGACGGTGAGGACGTCCTGGCGATGAGCGTGGACGAGCGCGCCCGCGCCGGCCTGTTCCTCGCCATGCAGTACCCGGTCGAGATCCCCGGCGTCACGGTGACGAACTTCCTGCGCACCGCGAAGACCGCTCTCGACGGCGAGGCGCCGTCGATCCGGCAGTGGACCAAGGACGTCAAGGAGTCCATGGCGAACCTGCGCATGGACCCGAAGTTCGCACAGCGCAACGTCAACGAGGGCTTCTCGGGCGGCGAGAAGAAGCGCCACGAGATCCTCCAGCTCGAGGTGCTCAAGCCGAAGTTCGCGGTGCTGGACGAGACCGACTCCGGCCTCGACGTGGACGCGCTGAAGATCGTCTCCGAAGGCGTCAACCGTGCGAAGGAGTCCACCGGCCTCGGTGTGCTGCTCATCACGCACTACACCCGCATCCTCCGCTACATCCGCCCCGACTACGTCCACGTCGTCGTCGCCGGCAAGATCGTCGAGGAGGGCGGTCCCGAGCTCGCCGACCGTCTGGAGAACGAGGGCTACGACCGGTTCCTCGACCCCTCCGCCCCCATCGAGGCGTAGGCTGATCGCATGACAGCGACCCTGACGGACGAGAAGTACGACGCGGTCACCGAGGCCCTCAAGGACGTGATGGATCCCGAGCTCGGGATCAACGTCGTCGACCTCGGACTCATCTACGACCTCGCCTGGGATGACGAGAACGACGCTCTCGTCATCCACATGACGCTGACCAGCGCGGGCTGCCCGCTCACGGACGTCCTCGAGGACCAGACGGCGCAGGCCCTGGACAACGTCGTGGACCGTTTCCGCATCAACTGGGTGTGGATGCCGCCGTGGGGACCCGAGCGGATCACGGATGACGGGCGCGACATGATGCGCGCGCTCGGCTTCGCGATCTGATCGCTCCGGTCTCCGGACCACCAGACGAAGCGGGCGTGCCGAGCACGCCCGCTTCGACGTCTCCGCATCGCTGCGGGGAGAGAACCTCGGGAGGACGTAATGCTGTCGGTGAAGGCCCTGCCGCTGTCGGAGCTGCGCGAGCGCACCAGCGAGAAGTGGCGGGAGTATCCCGCCGACGTGCTGCCGCTTTTCGTGGCGGAGACCGACTTCCCGCTCGCTCCTGCCATCACCGCGGCGCTGCAGCGGGCGCTCGACCTCGGTGACACCGGGTACATCGCCTCCCGGACGCCGCTCGCGGAGTCGTACGCCGGATTCGCGGAGCGTCGCTTCGGCTGGCGTCCCGACCCGGCGCGGATGCGCAGCACGGCGGACGTGAGCATGGGCATCGTCGAGATCCTCCGCCGCGTCACGCAGCCGGGGGAGCGCGTCGTCGTCACGCCGCCGGTCTACCCGCCCTTCTACGACCTCGTCGCCGAGGCTGGTGCCGAGGTGCAGCGCGTGCCGCTGCGCGACACGGGCACCCGGTGGGAGCTGGACCTCGACGGCATCCGCGCGGCGTTCGAGGAGGGCGCGACGGCGATGCTCCTCTGCAACCCGCACAACCCCACGGGGACGGTGCACGACAGACAGAGGCTGACCGCATTGGCGGAGCTGGCCGAGGAGTTCGGTGCGACCGTCGTCTCGGACGAGATCCACGCTCCTCTCGCCCAGCCCGGAGCGGGGTTCACGCCCTTCCTCGCCGCCGGCGACGCGGCGGCCCGGGTGGGATACGCCGTGGTCAGCGCGAGCAAGGCGTTCAACCTGGCCGGACTGAAGTGCGCGCTCATGGTCACCGCGACGGAGGAGACGACGGCGGTCGTGCGAGACCTCCCGGTCGAGGTCGAGTGGCGGACGGGGCAGTTCGGGCTGCTCGCGGCCGTCGCGGCGTTCTCGGAGGAGAGCGATGCGTGGCTGGACGGGCTCCTGCGCACCCTCGACGAGAACCGCGTCCTGCTGGAGGATCTGCTGGCCCGGCACCTGCCGGCGTCCCGCTACCGCCTCCCGGACGCGGGGTACCTGGCCTGGATCGATCTGTCCGCCCTGGGCTGGGGAGACAACCCGGCTCGCCGGATCCTCCGCGAGGCGAAGGTGGCCCTGCACTTCGGTCCGGCTTTCGGGGAGGAGGGCGCCGGATACGTGCGCCTGAACTTCGGCACGAGCCCCGAGATCCTCACCGAGGCCATCGAGCGGATCGCCGCGCTCGACGAGCGATGACGGCGCCGAAGCCGGCCGCCACGATCTGGGACCGCCACCGGGTCTGGGTGACCTTGGGGGCCGTCGCCCTCATCTTCCTCGCCGCGATCGAGGCCCTCGCGGTCACCACGGTGATGCCGATCGTGAGTGACGCCCTCGACGGCGAAGCGCTGTACGCGGTCGCCTTCGCCGGCACGCTGGCGACCAGCGTCATCGGCATGGTCGCGACCGGTGCATGGTCGGATGCCCGCGGACCGCGGGGTGCCCTGTACGTGGCGGTGAGCCTCTTCATCCTCGGTCTGCTGATCTCCGGGTTCGCCACGACGATGCCGCAGTTCCTCGTCGGCCGACTCGTGCAGGGACTCGGCACGGGCGGCCAGACCGTCGCGCTCTACGTGGTGGTCGCCCGCCTGTATCCGCCCGAGTTGCACGGACGCGTGTTCGCGGCCTTCGCCGCCGCCTGGGTGGTGCCCTCCATGATCGGGCCGTTCCTGGCCGGCGCCGTGGCTGAGTACCTCGACTGGCGCTGGGCGTTCCTGGGCGTCGCCGTGCTGACCGCCTTGGCGTTCGTGATGATCGCCATCCGGCTGCGTGGAGTGGACCTCGGGCACGGCGAACCGCAGGATCGCCGTGCCCTGGTCGTCCGGCTGCTCCTCGCGGTCGTCGTGGCCGTGCTCGCGGTGGTGATCGGTCTCTCCGCCGACCTCGAACCCCGCATCGGCTGGCCCGTGGCGGTCGGCGCTCTGCTCGCGATCGGCGTGGCCGTCCTTCCGCTGCTCCCGCGGAGGACCCTGCGGGCGGGGCCCGGGTTGCCGAGCGTCGTGCTCATGCGGGGTGTCGCGGCGGGTGCCTTCTTCGCCTCCGAGGCCTACATCCCGTACCTGCTGATGCGGAAGTACGAGTTCACCGCGACGTGGGCCGGAATCGCCCTGATGATGGCCGCGTTCGCGTGGGCCGGGGCGTCCGCTCTCCAGGGCCGGTACGGCGAGAGACTCGGCAACCACCGGATCACGGTCATCAGCCTCGGCGGGCTCCTCGTGGCGCTGCTCTGCGTGCTCTCCGCCGCGCTCTTCGAAATCACCCCGCTGATCGTCGTGGTCGGCTGGGCGTTCGCCGGCGGCGGCATGGGGCTGCTGTATCCCCGCCTCACGGTGCTCACCCTCGCCTACTCGGACGAGACGAACCAGGGCTTCAACTCCTCGGCGCTGTCGATCTCCGATGCGACCGGGTCGGCGGTCGCGATCGCCCTGGCCGGACTCGCGGTGGCGTCGCTCGGCGGTGGGGCGGACGCGTTCAGCGCGGTGTTCGCCGTCGGGATCGGGCTCGTGCTGCTGGCGGCGGTGCCCGGTCTCAGGCTGGGCCACGCCGCGGAGTCGCCGGTGCGCTGAGATCGCCGGCGAGAGCGATCACGCCCAGGTCGAACACCCGGTCGAGGCCGGCGGTGACGTCGGCGTCCGCGGAGGGGGGTAGCGCGCCGTGGCTGTCGGCATGCATCCTCTGCTGGACGAGTGTCGCGTGGCCGAGCACGAAGTGCAGGATCGCCGCCCCGCGGTCCTCGGCGTCGGTGGCGCCCTCGGCGCGCAGAGCGGCGGTGAGTGCGTCCTGTGCCTGCGCGGAGCCCAGCTGGAGGGCGTAGGTGCTGAGTACCAGCTCGGCACCGTCCCGGTAGGCGAAGAGCGCGTCGCGCAGCGCGCGGGCGGTGGCCAGGACCCCGCGGTCGCCGGAGGGCACGACGGCGGTGATCCGGTCGGCGAGGTCGGCGAGCAGCTCCTGCTTGTTGGCGACGTGCCAGTAGAGCGCGCTCGGCTGCACGTCGAGCCGCGCAGCGATGCGCCGCATGGAGAGATCGGCGAGGCCGACCTCGTCGAGGAGGACGAGCGCGGCCCGCGAGACGCTCTCCCGGTCGTGCCGGGCCGGAGTCGTCTCTGGGGTCATGTCCCCACTATAGTGAACGGCGTTCAGGTGAACGGTGTTCAGGAGTGGATGTGCGACGATGGCTACCGGCGGCGACCGCAGGGGCGACCCCGCGGCCGGCGGAATCGAGGACCCTGCGTCTGGAGACCGTCCAGGTCGCCGTCGACGACCGCGTCCTGCTGGAGGACGTGTCCCTGGACCTCGACGCCCGGCGCATCGCCGTGATCGGCGCGAACGGCTCGGGGAAGTCGACCTTCGCCCGCCTCCTGAACGGGCTGATGACGCCGACCTCCGGCACTGTGACCGTCCACGGCCTCGACGTCGCCCGGGATCGTGCCCAGGTGCGGCGTCGCGTCGGATTCGTCTTCACCGACCCGGATGCCCAGATCCTCCTGCCCACCCCCGCCGAAGACCTCGCGCTGTCGCTCCGCGGGCGACCGCGGGACGAGGTCGCGGTGCTCGTCCGGGAGACGCTGGAGCGGCACGGGCTGGGCGCGCATGCCGATGTCCCGGCGACCGGGCTCTCGGGAGGGCAGAAGCAGATGCTCGCTCTCGCCGGAGTCCTCCTCGCGGAACCCGCCCTCATCGTCGCGGACGAGCCGACCACCCTCCTCGACCTGCGCAACGCCCGCCGGATCGGCGACCTGCTGCTCGCGCAGGAGGCGCAGGTGCTGATCGTCACCCACGATCTCGAACTCGCCGCACGCTGCGACGTCGCGATCCTGTTCGACGGGGGGCGCGTCGTCGGGCAGGGGGAGCCGCGGCGCGTCGTCGCCCGGTACCGGGAGATGTGCGCATGATTCCGGCACCGCGATCCGGCACCGGCCTCCTGTACCGTGTGCCGGCGGGTGCGAAGCTCGCCGGCCTGGCCATCGCTGCTCTCGCGCTCACGCTGGTCCCGCACGGGCCCGTCAGCATCGCCGTGTCGCTCGTGGTCGTGCTGGGCCTCTATCCCCTCGGCGGCGTGCCCCTCGTCACCGCCGGCGTCGAGTTGTGGCGGGTGCGCGCGGTGCTCGTTGTCCTCGCGATCGCGCTCGGGATCTTCGTGTCGCCCGCTGCGGCGTGGGTGAGCACGGGGCGGGTGGCGGCGCTGCTGCTCCTCGCCGCTCTCCTCACGCGGACGACGGCCATGTCGGAACTGTTGGCCGTGCTGAAGCGCCTGCTGCGGCCGCTTCGTCGGCTCGGCGTGGACACGGACGCCGTCTCGTTCGCGGTCTCGCTCACGCTCACCATGGTGCCGATCGTCGAGGGCTTCGCGCACCGGATCCGCGAGGCCGAGCGGGCGCGCGGCGTGCGGCTGGGGGTGCGGGCGGCGGTCCCGCTGCTCGTCACGACGCTCCGGCATGCGGATCGCGTCGGCGACGCCCTCGCTGCCCGCGGCATCGGCTGAGCCTCAGGCCGGGAGAGGCCGCAGCGGGGAGCGTCCGGCGAGGCGCAGTGCGGCGACCAGCAGGAGGACGGCGATGGCGGCGGTGGAGACGGTCGTCCCGAGGACGAGCAGCAGCACGACCCCGCCGAGACCCGACAGGGTACCGAGCGCGAGACGGCGGCGCGACGTCGTCGCCTCGGGGGAGGGCCGGTTCTCGAACCGGTCGACGCGGACGGCGACGAGGGCGGTGAGAGCCACGGCCGTCAGCAGCCACAACGGCCGCACCGCCCACCATTCGGCGCTGTCCACGGGAGGCAGCGAGAGGCCGCTGAGGAGCGCGACGGCGGCGGTCGTCCCGGCCATGCCCAGCAGCACCGGCATGTGCCAGAGGTAGATCGTCATCGTCCGGCGGGTGACGAACGCGGTGAAGGCGGCGACCGGCGCACGCCGGCTGAGTCGCCCGATGCGCTCCCGGTGCAGGGAGAACAGCATCGTGTGGACGAGTCCGACCAGCAGCAGGGCGCCCGTGGGCGGATTGATGTTGGCGATCAGGTCGGGGGAGTAGACGCCGAGCAGGAACAGGCCGACAAGGAGCCCGAGAGCGCCGCCGCCGATCGCGACGCGGAGTCGGCGGTGCAGGGCGTCGACGCGACCGTCCGCGAGGAAGAACCCGAGCTGCTGCATGGTCAGCCAGACGAACGCGAGGTTCAGGAAGCCCACCGCGTCGATGCCGCTGGTCGCCCGCAGCACGTCGACCGCCACGGCGCAGGTGGCGAGGATGCCGATGGTGCGCAGCGGGGCGCGTTCGTGCAGCGCGACGAAAGCGGGAAGGAGCGCCTGGCACAGCAGGAACACCCCGAGGAACCACAGCGGCTGTCCGTACCGGAATCCGGCGATCGCGATGAGTTCCGGCGCCACACCGAGGACGGTGAGGACGGCGAGGGCGACGCCGACGGCGGCGACGGTGAGGAGCGCGGGGCGCAGCAGTCGGTGCAGGCGCCCGGCCACGAAGACGCGAGCGCTGCCGCCGCGGGTCCGGAGGCGACGGTAGGCGAGGAGCCCGGAGAACCCTCCGATGACGAAGAAGAGCGGCATCACCTGGAGCAGCCAGCTCAGCGGCGCGATCCAGCCCGTGCCGTCGCTCGCGTTCGCGAACACCGGAGCCCCGTCGGTGATGGTGACCCCGACCATGATGGCGTGGAGCAGGACGACCCCGAGCACGCAGAGTGCCCGCACGAGGTCGATCCCGGTGTCGCGGTGAGCGGCGGGGGCGGAAGCGGGGGCGGGGGTGCTGAGGCGCGGAGCCGCGGCGATGACCATGAGTCCTCCTGGGAACGGTGTCCTCGGAGGCTATGGACGCGGTGGACGGCCGGACATCACCCTGCGGTGCTGTGTCGACCCCTACGGAGGGGTGACTCAGGGGGAGGGCTCGACCAGTCCGGTGTCGTAGGCGAGGATGACCGCGTGCACGCGATCGCGGAGACCGAGCTTGGCGAGCACCTTGCCGACGTGCGTCTTGACCGTCTGCTCGGCGATGAAGAGGTCGGCGGCGATCTCGGTGTTCGACCGGCCCTTGCCGATCAGGACGAGCACCTCGCGCTCCCGATCCGTGAGCTCGGCGAGCACGGATGCCGACCGAGCGGTCGGCGGACGGCGACCGGCGAACTGCTCGATCATGCGCCGAGTGACGCTGGGCGCCAGCAGTGCATCGCCGCCCGCGACCACGCGCACGGCGTGCACGAGTTCCTCCGGCAGTGCGTCCTTGAGGAGGAACCCGCTCGCGCCCGCCGCCAGTGCGTCGTAGACGTAGTCGTCGATGTCGAACGTCGTGAGCATGAGGATGCGGGGCACGTGCGCGGCGGGATACGCCGGGCCGAGGATGCGGCGCGTCGCCTCGATGCCGTCGAGCTCCGGCATCCGGACGTCCATGAGGATGACGTCGGGGTCGAGACGCGCGGACAGCGCGACGGCCTGCGTCCCGTCGGCCGCCTGCCCCACGACACGGATCCCGTCGTGGGCGTCCAGCAGGGCGGCGAAACCGGCGCGGACCATCGCCTGGTCGTCGGCGATGAGCACGCTGATCATCACGGGGTCTCCTTGTCTTCCGCGGAGGCGGAGGGGGCGAGCACGGGAGTGGGCGCGGAGAGCGGCAGCGTCGCGTCGACCGACCAGCCGCCGTCCTCCGAGGGGCCGGCCGCGAGACTGCCGCCGAGCAGCTCGGCGCGCTCGCGCATGCCGCGCAGGCCGTAACCGCCGGCGTGCGCCTCCGCCGGACGCGGGGGAGCGGCGTTCCACACCCGGATGAGCAGGTTCACGGCGTCGGCGCGGAGTCGCACGGAGACGCGCGCACCGGGGGCGTGCCGGACGGCGTTGCTCAGCGCCTCCTGCACGATGCGGAAAGCGGCGATCTGCACGCCGGGGCCCGCTGCAGCCGCGGTCTCGAGCCCTTCGAGCACGAGTCCCACCTCCACGCCGGCGCGGCGGACGGTGTCGACGAGGGCGGGAACATCGTCCACTCCCTGTTGCGGGGCCAGTTCGGCCTGCTGGTCCTCGGTGCGGAGCACGCCCAGCATCCGACGCATCTCGGTGAGGGACGACCGCGCCGTCGCCGCGATGTCGTCGAACTCGGCAGCCGCGGCGTCATCGAGGCCGACGATCCGATACCGTGCGGTCGAGGCCTGCACCTGGATCACGGACATGCTGTGCGCCACGACATCGTGCAGTTCACGGGCGATCCGCGTGCGCTCCTCCACGAGTGCGCGGCGGGACTCCTCCAGCGCGCTGTGCTCCTTCTCCCGCGTCAGCTCGGCGGCGACCCGCACACGACCGGCGACGAGGATGGCGATGAGGAACATCGCCGTCGCGACCGAGGCCGTCACGATGAGGTCGGCGGTGGCGCTGCCCGCGCTCACGGGCGTCGCCACCATGTCGGGACGGAGCAGCGGGGCGGTCAGCGAGGTGAGCGCACCGATCACGAGGGCGAGCGCGCCGAGTCGGGCGCCGTGGACGAACGACATCACCCCCACGAAGAGCACGAAGGTCAGCAGCGCCGGCACGGACCAGGGCCACGGCGATTCGATCGCGCGCTCCGGCTCGACGAGCAGCGGCAGTGAGAAGGCGCCGGCGGTGAACACGACGATGGCCGAGCGCGGGCGGGACAGGGCGAGCAGGGGCGCGGCACAGAGGGCGGCGCCGAGCAGGAAGGTGAGGGGCAACGGGGTTCCGGTCAGCACCGTCTGCAGGGGGACGACGAGTGCGTACAGCACGACGACCGCCGCGATCAGCGCCACGAGGGCGCCGGTGCGACGGCTGATCCGGGGCGGGCGCGGTGTGCGCTCTCGGCGGCGTGCCATGCGTCTCATCCTGCCAGGTGGGGGACGGGCGCACGGCGGCGGCGCAGCGCGGCGATCCGATCGATCACCACGCCGACGACGAGTGCCACGAGGATGCCGAGCCCCGCGCTGAGCAGAGGCTGGTCGCGGAGCCACGCACCGGCGAGCAGTCCGATCGCGAGGCTGAACACGCTCCAGCTCACCCCGGCGATGAGGCTCAGCGGAAGGAAGCGACGCCAGGCGAACCCGAGCGCGCCCGCGGACATGTTGACCGCGACGCGTCCGATCGGGATGTACCGGGCGCCGAGGATCAGGGTGGCGCTGCGGCGGTCCAGGGCGCGCTGGGCGAAGTCGAAGGCCGCGGCCACGCGGGGACGTCGCATCCACGCGTACCTGGTGGTGACGAGGCGGCGCCCGATGAGGAAGGCGACGTTGTCGCCGATCGCCGCCCCGACGGCGGCCACCGCCCCGAGGAGCAGGATGTTCCCGTCGCCGGTGGACGCGGCGACGGCCGCTGCGGCGACGAGCACCGTCTCGCTGGGGACCGGCGGGAAGAACCCGTCGATCACGGTGACGGCGAACAGCACCGCATAGAGCCACGGGGAGGCGATCGCCTGGAGGATGAGGTCGTTGAGGATGTCCACTCGAGCACCGTAGGCAGCGGGTGTCGGGTGGGGCATCACTCCCGGGTATCGCGGCCGTCACCCTGCAGAGGGATCTTGGCGACCGTCGGGCCCGCCACAGCGGCATATACTGGGAGGCTGGCCGATCGGCCACCATCCTCCTCCCGAACGAACGGACGTCCGCTGTGCTTGCCGTGCACGACCTCGAGATCCGCGTTGGCGCGCGCCTGCTGATGGAGAACGTCTCGTTCCGTGTGTCCGACGGCGACAAGATCGGCCTCGTCGGACGCAACGGTGCGGGCAAGACCACGCTCACCAAGGTGCTCGCGGGCGACGTGCTGCCCTCCGGCGGCACGGTCACCCGTTCCGGCGAGCTTGGGTACCTGCCGCAGGACCCGCGTTCGGGCAATCCGGAAGACCTCGCCCGCACCCGGATCCTCGACGCCCGTGGCCTGGGACAGCTCAACCTCGGGATGACGGAGGCCTCGCTCGCGATGGGCTCCGACGACCCCGCGGTCGCGGCCAAGGCGATGAAGCGCTATGGGGCGCTCACGGAGAAGTTCGAGGCGCAGGGCGGCTATGCGGCCGAGGCCGAGGCCGCGTCCATCGCGCACAACCTCTCGCTTCCGGACCGCATCCTCGACCAGCCGCTGTCGACCCTCTCGGGCGGCCAGCGGCGCCGGATCGAGCTCGCGCGCATCCTCTTCTCCGACGCGCAGACGATGATCCTCGACGAGCCCACCAACCACCTCGACGCCGACAGCGTGGTGTGGCTGCGCGAGTTCCTCAAGAACTACAAGGGCGGGCTGATCGTGATCAGCCACGATGTCGAGCTCGTCGGCGAGACCGTCAACCGGGTGTTCTACCTCGACGCCAACCGCCAGGTCATCGACATCTACAACATGAACTGGAAGAACTACCTCCGCCAGCGCGCCGCGGACGAGGAGCGCCGCAAGAAGGAGCGCGCCAACGCCGAGAAGAAGGCGACGACCCTGCAGCAGCAGGCGGCCCGATTCGGTGCGAAGGCGTCGAAGGCCGCGGCAGCGCATCAGATGCTCGCGCGTGCCGAGAAGCTCCTCTCCGGGCTGGAGGACGTGCGTCAGGAGGACCGCGTCGCGAAGCTGCGATTCCCGAAGCCGGCCCCCTGCGGCAAGACGCCGCTCATGGCCTCCGGGCTGTCGAAGTCGTACGGCTCGCTGGAGATCTTCACCGACGTCGACCTCGCGATCGACCGCGGTTCCAAGGTCGTCGTGCTGGGTCTCAACGGTGCGGGCAAGACGACGCTGCTGCGCATGCTCGCGGGTGTCGACCAGCCCGACACCGGTCAGCTCGAGCCGGGCCACGGCCTCAAGGTCGGCTACTACGCGCAGGAGCACGAGAACCTCGACGTCAGCCGGTCGGTGCTGGAGAACATGGTGTCGGCGGCGCCGCACATCACCGAGACCGAGGCCCGCAAGGTCCTGGGATCGTTCCTGTTCACCGGCGACGATGTGCTCAAGCCCGCGGGTGTGCTGTCCGGAGGCGAGAAGACCCGGCTCTCGCTGGCGACGCTGGTCGTGTCGTCCGCGAACCTGCTGCTGCTCGACGAGCCCACGAACAACCTCGATCCCGCCTCCCGCGAGGAGATCCTCGGGGCCCTGGCCCACTACGAGGGCGCCGTGGTGCTCGTGTCGCACGACCCCGGGGCCGTGCAGTCGCTGAACCCCGAGCGCGTCCTCATCCTGCCCGACGGCGTCGAGGACATCTGGAGCCAGGAGTACCAGGACCTCATCGAACTCGCGTAGCGGGTCGTGCCATAGTCGGAGGATGGCGGCGCACCCGATCCTTCCTCCCTCGGAGCTCGCGGCGTGGTTGCGTGCGCAGCCCACCCTCACCGGGACGCCGCCGCCGCTGCACCTGGACGACCTTCCCGACGATCCGGTCCTGCTCTTCCGGGACTGGCTCCGCGTGGCGGCCGCTGCCGGCGTCCCCGAACCGCACGCCGCGACCCTGGCGACGGTCGATACGGACGGCATCCCGGACGCGCGCACGCTGATCCTCAAGGACGTGGATGCGCGCGGCTGGGCGTTCGCCAGTACGCGGTCGTCCGGGAAAGCCGCGCAGATCGCCGCTCGTCCGGCCGCGGCGCTGAACCTCTGGTGGCAACCGCAGCGGCGCGCGGTGCGGGTGCGGGGAACAGTGGCGGAGGCATCGGCAGCCGAGAGCGACGCCGATCTCGCCGCCCGCTCCGAGAGCGCACGCGCGGGACTGCGACCGGGGGACTGGGTGCTGTGGCGGGTGGTGCCGACGCGTGTCGAGTTCTGGCAGGGGTCGACCGACCGGAACCATGCGCGGATCGTCTACGAGGCGGCGGGCCGCGGGTGGCGGCACACCGTCACCGGCTCCGCTCCCGCCGGTCAGTGACGCCCCGACACCACCACGCGAGATCGAAAAGGTGCGCGCAGGCGGTCCGGCGGGCCCGTTTCCGATCCCGCATCTGCGGGGGAGTCACCGCGCGTCGAGCAGCTCGTCCTCGACGTCCGCGTCGCGGTCGCGGCGCTTCGGGGCCTTCACCGCTGCCGGCTTGCCCTCCAGTTCCTCGCGATGCTTCACGATCTCCGTGCGGATGATGTACCCGATGAAGATGAAGCCCATGATGGCGAAGAGGATCCATTGGATCGCGTAGGAGAGGTGCGGCCCGGGGTCGTCGGTCGGTGAGTCGAAGCCGCCCAGTGCGGCATCGGCGGCGGGCTGCTCATCAACCAGACGCCCGTAGGCGCCGGTGATCACATCGTCCCCCACCCGGTCGGCGATGGACGGAAGGTGGATGGTGGGCACCTGGCCCTCCGGCGCTCCGCGGCCCGACGCGGGCAGGGGCTCGCCGGGACGCAGCCGCACCGTGACCGTCACCTCGCCGGCGGGCGGCGCCGGCACCGCGTCGGGGAGCTGCCCCTCGCCCGGGGGGACCCAGCCCCGGTCGACGATGAGGACGCGTCCGTCCTGGTCGCGGAACGGGACGAGGACCTCGAAGGCGCTGGTGCCGCCGTGCGGGCGGTTGCGCACCAGGAGCTGCTCGTCGGCGAGATACTCGCCGACGAGGGTGACCGGTCGCCATTCGTCCCCGGGGTCGAGCGCGTCGTCCGCGACCACCTCGGAGAGGGGGACGGCCGGGGCGTCGTAGTTCTGCTCCACGAGCGCGATCTGCTCCGCGCGGGACTCATTGCGCTCGAACTGCCAGTTCGACAGGAACACACAGGCGATGGCGAACCCGATGGCGATCAGGACGTACACGGCCCACCGTGTCAGGCGGTTGCTCATGAGGGCACCCCGTCTCGCACCGACACCGGGAAGTCCCGGGCGGCGAGGTAGTCGTGGAGGAAGCCGACGTGCTCGTCGCACGCGAGCCAGATCTTCTCGCGGTCGGCGGCGTGGATGCGCGGGTTGCGCCAGACGACCTGCTTGGTGGCCGCGCTCCGGCAGCCGGCGCGCGAGCAGATGAGCTCGCTCATCGCTCCGTGCGGCCTTCCCGGATGGTGATGACGTCAGGAGCGACCTCGGGGGCGGGCGCCGCCGTCGGCGGCGCGTCGATCTCGCGCATCGGCGACTCGGCGGCCGTCTCCGTGCTGTCGCTTCCGGCGTTGGCGAAGACGACGGCGATGTACGGGAGCACGGCGGCGGCCAAGGCGAAGACCCAGGTCCACCAGCCGAACGGCTGCACGAAGAACATCAGCCCGAAGCAGACGATGCGGATCGTCATCGTGAGGGCGTATCGGCGCACACGATGGTCGCCCTCATCCCGCGGGGACTGCGGCAGTGAGGTGACGGCCGGGACTCGACGTGCGTTCTTCACGATGCTTCCAGCCTACGCCGCTGCGGCGACATCGGCGTGCCCGCCGGGGTGTCAGCGGGCGAAGACGAACGGCAGGGTGAAGGCCCCGAACACGACCAGGCTGATGAGCGTCGAGACGATCGTGAAGACCAGCACGCCGATCATGATGTAGCCGAGGATGAGTCCGGCGATCGCCATGCCGCGACCGCCGAGCCCGGGGGAGCGACGGATCTGCCCGAGTGCCATGTGCCCGGTGATGACGGCGGCGATCGAGGCGAGCATCGGCAGCACCGCCCAGAACAGCACCACACCGGCGATGCCGCAGACGAGGGAGGTGATGGCGAGCCCGCTGGACGGCCGCGCGGGAGGGGCCGCATACGGCTGTGCGACGGCGTAGGTCTGCGGGGCGCCGTACGCCGGTGGCGCCGACGGATACCCCTGCTGCGGGGAGGACGGAGGGCCGGCGGCGGGCGGAGGCGCGTACGCCGGGGTGGCGCCGGGGTACCCGGGGGCGGGGGCCGGTGCGGTGGGAACGCTCGGGGTGTGCTCGCCGAACGGATCCGTGGGGCCGGGAGTGCGGGGGTCGCTCACGCTGATGCCTTTCGTCGCCCTCAGGCTCCCAGGAGGGTCGGCGTCTGTCAAACCACCGTCGGAGGTGAGCCGGCGGCGTCGATAGGATCGTTCACGGCTCGGAACCCCGGCCCTCGACCCCAGACCCAGGAGTTTCCCATGAGCGCGGAGCGCGTCGTCCTCGTCACCGGTGGCAATCGCGGCATCGGCCGTGCCATCGCGGAACGATTCGTCCGGGAGGGCTACCGTGTCGCGGTGACGGCTCGCAGCGGAGAGGGCCCCGAAGGCACCCTGACGGTCCGGGCCGACGTCACGGACGCGGCGGCGCTCGATGCCGCGTTCACAGAGGTCGAGCAGCAGCTCGGACCGGTCGAGATCGTCGTCGCGAACGCCGGGATCACCAAGGACACGCTGCTCATGCGCATGAGCGAGGACGACTTCGACAGTGTCGTGGCCACGAACCTCGGGGGCACGTTCCGGGTGGTCAAGCGTGCGTCGAAGGGAATGCTGCGCGCGCGATTCGGCCGCGTCATCCTCATCTCCAGCGTCGTGGGCCTGTACGGCTCCGCGGGCCAGACCAACTACGCCGCGTCCAAGAGCGCACTCGTCGGCTTCGCGCGTTCCCTCACGCGCGAACTCGGCGGACGGGGGATCACGGCGAACGTCGTCGCGCCCGGCTTCATCGAGACCGACATGACGGCGGAGCTCCCGGAGGAGACGCAGAAGCAGTACAAGGCGAACATCCCCGCCGGACGCTTCGCGACGCCGGACGAGGTCGCGGGCGTCGTCACATGGCTGGCCGGCGACGACGCCGGGTACATCTCCGGTGCGGTGATCCCGGTCGACGGCGGACTCGGCATGGGGCACTGACCCCGCCGGCTCCCTCAGGGGAGCAGGGGGATGACCGCGCCGAGATCGACCGGACCGACCACCAGGCTCGCGGACTCGCGGACGGTCGGCTTCGCGTTGAAGGCGAGGCCGGCGCCGGCGACGGCCATCATCGGGAGGTCGTTCGCGCCGTCGCCGATCGCGATCGTCGCATGCGGCGCCACCCCGAGCTCGTCCGCCCAGGTGCGCAGCCAGTGGGCCTTGGCCGCGCCGTCGACGATGTCGCCGTCCACCTGCCCCGTCAGCACGCCGTCGGCGACCGCGAGGCGATTGGCGCGCCAGCGGTCGACGCCCAGCGCGGGGGCGACGTCGTCGAGGATCTCGTGGAACCCGCCGGAGACGACCCCGACCACGCCGCCGCGTGCGTGCACGGCGGCAGTGAGCTCCCGTACACCGGGGGTCGGTTCGATGCGCGCCCGCACACGGGAGAACGCCTCGACGGGTACTCCGGACAGCGCTGCCACTCGCGAGCGCAGGCTGGTCGCGAAGTCGATCTCGCCCCGCATCGCCGCCTCGGTGGCCGCCTGCACCTCGGCCCGGCGGCCGGCCTCCTCGGCGAGGAGTTCGATCACCTCGTTGCGGATGAGCGTGGAGTCGGCATCGAGGACGACGAGGAAGCGCGCGGTGGTCACGCCATCGAGCCTATCGATCGGAGGGCGAGCCCCCGCGCCGCATGACGCGCGCCGCCTCAGCGCTCGATGAACACGCCCTTGCCGACGACCGTGATCCCCGACTCCGTCACCGTGAACCCGCGGGCGAGGTCGCGCTCCCTGTCCACCCCGACCGTGGCGCCGTCGGCGAGGACGACGTTCTTGTCGAGGATCGCCCGATGCACACGTGCGCCCTGGCCGACATGGACGTGATCGAACACCACGGAGTCCGTGATGGTCGAGCCGCCGCCGGCGAGGGTCCACGGGCCCACGACGCTGCGCTCCAGGTGCGTACCGG
Organism: Microbacterium sp. BLY; assembly: GCF_017939615.1. NCBI lineage: Bacteria > Bacillati > Actinomycetota > Actinomycetes > Micrococcales > Microbacteriaceae > Microbacterium > Microbacterium sp. BLY. Next base: position 2,676,672 of record NZ_JAGKSR010000001.1, on the reverse strand, counting down.
AGAGCACGGAGCCGAGCGAGACGATCGAGTCGATGGCGTTGCCGATCCGCCCGACGGAGTCGCGGACGAACTTCGCCGGCGGGGAGTTGACCGCCTGCGAGTGGATCGGCCACTCCATGTTGTAGAGGTTGAAGATCGGCAGGGTCGAGATGAGGTCCCGATGGGCGTCGAAGAACGAATCGATCGTCCCCACGTCACGCCAGTAGGAGCGGTCGCGCGGCGACGACCCCGGCACCTCGTTCTGCTTCATGTCGTAGTAGCCGGCCTCGCCGCGGTCGACGAAGTAGGGCACGATGTCGCCGCCCATGTCGTGACTGGAGGTGGGCAGCTCCCCGTCGGCCTCCACGGCCGCGATGAGGGCGTCCGTGTCGAAGATGTAGTTGCCCATCGATGCCAGCACCTCGTGCGGGGAGTCCGCGAGTCCCGTCGCATCCGTCGGCTTCTCCAGGAACTGGCGGATGCGCCCGGACTCCGGGTCGGCGTCGATCACTCCGAACTGCGAGGCGAGCGCGAGGGGCTGGCGGATGCCGGCGACCGTGGCCTTCGCCCCGGACTCGATGTGCGCCTCGAGCATCTGCCGGAAGTCCATGCGGTAGACGTGGTCGGCACCGATAACGACGACGATGTCGGGCTTCTCGTCGTTGATGAGGTTCATGCTCTGCAGGATCGCGTCAGCGGAGCCCGAGAACCAGCGCTTGCCGAGACGCTGCTGAGCGGGGACCGACGCGACGTAGGAGTCGAGCAGCGCGGACATGCGCCAGGTCTGCGAGATGTGCCGGTCGAGGCTGTGCGACTTGTACTGCGTCAGGACGACGATCTGTCTCAGCCCGGAGTTGATGAGGTTCGAGATGGCGAAGTCGATCAGGCGGTACTGCCCGCCGAACGGGACGGCGGGTTTGGCGCGGTCGGCCGTCAGCGGCATGAGTCGCTTGCCCTCGCCGCCGGCGAGGATGATCCCGAAGACCTTCTTTGGAGCGGACATGGCTCCACCATAGATCCCGCGCGGCGCGGGGAACTAGCATCTGGACAACCCGCTCGATAGCGTCTAAGCATGCGAGTCGAGATGATCACCAAGGAGTATCCGCCGGAGATCTACGGAGGCGCGGGTGTGCACGTCGCCGAGCTCGTCTCCGCACTGCGCCGCGACATCGATGTGACGGTGCGCGCCTTCGGTGCGCCGCGCGACGAGGAGGGCACGTTCTCGTACCGTGCACCCGAGAGTCTCGCCGCCGCCAACCCCGCGCTCCAGACCCTCGGCACGGATCTGGAGATCGTGTCGGCGATCGCCGGTGCCGACGTCGTGCACAGTCATACGTGGTACGCGAACTTCGCCGGGCACCTGGCCTCCCAGCTGCACGGCATCCCGCACGTGCTCACGGCGCACAGTCTCGAGCCCCTCCGGCCCTGGAAGGCCGAACAGCTCGGCGGCGGCTACGCGGTCTCCAGCGGGATCGAGAAGCTCGCCTACGAGAACGCCGCCGCGGTGATCGCGGTGAGTGCCGGCATGCGCGCCGACATCCTGCGCAGCTACCCGCAGGTGGATCCCGCCCGCGTCCGCGTCATCCACAACGGGATCGACGTCGAGCGCTGGCGGCCCGTGCAGGATGCCGCGTTCCTGTCCTCCATCGGCATGGACCCGAACCGGCCCTCGGTGGTGTTCGTCGGTCGGATCACGCGACAGAAGGGGCTGCCGTACCTGCTGCAGGCGGCGCGCCTGCTGCCGCCGGAGGTGCAGCTCATCCTCTGTGCCGGTGCCCCGGACACCCCGGAGATCATGGCCGAGGTGCAGGAGGGCGTGCGGCTGCTGCAGCAGACCCGAGAGGGCGTGGTGTGGATTGAGCGGATGCTGCCACGGGACGAGCTGTCGGCGATCCTGGCCGCGGCGACCACCTTCGTCTGCCCCTCCGTCTACGAACCCCTCGGCATCGTCAATCTGGAGGCGATGGCCTGCGGTGCGGCCGTCGTGGGGACGGCGACCGGCGGCATCCCCGAGGTGGTCGACGACGGCGTCACGGGTCGGCTGGTCCCGATCGAGCAGGTGCAGGACGGCACGGGCACTCCGACGGATCCGGAGCGCTTCGTCGACGATCTCGCGGCGGTGCTCACCGAGGTCGCGACGGACCCGGTCCGGGCGCGCGCGTACGGAGACGCCGGCCGGGAGCGGGCGCGCGCGCAGTTCAGCTGGGGGGCGATCGCCGACGAGACCCGCGCGCTCTACGCGGAGGTGTCGGCGTGAGCCGATAGGCTTTCGGTATGCCGATCGCTCTGGAGTTCACCGACGTCGTCGTGCGCCGAGAGGGGCGCAACATCATCGATCACGTGACCTGGCAGGTCTCGGACGATCAGCGCTGGGTGATCCTCGGGCCGAACGGCGCGGGCAAGACGACCCTGCTGCAGCTCGCCGACACGCTGATGCACCCGACGTCGGGGACCGTCACCGTCCTCGGCGAGACGCTCGGACGCACGGACGTCTTCGAGATCCGGCCGCGGATCGGCTTCGCGTCGACGGCGATGGCCAAGCGCATCCCGCGGGACGAGACGGTGCTCAACACGGTTCTCACCGCGGCGTACTCGGTGCTCGGACGCTGGAACGAGAGCTACGAGGACATCGACGAGCGCCGCGCGCTGCGCGTTCTGGGGGACTGGCGTCTCGCGCACCTCGCCGACCGTACCTTCGGCACGCTGAGCGACGGCGAGCAGAAGCGCGTGCAGATCGCACGCGCCGTCATGACCGACCCGGAGCTGCTGCTCCTCGACGAGCCGACCGCGTCGCTCGATCTGGGTTCGCGTGAAGAGCTGCTCGCCCTGCTGGGCGGCTACGCGTCGGCGCCGACCACTCCCGCGATGCTCATGGTGACGCACCACGTGGAGGAGATCCCGGTGGGGTTCACGCACGTGCTGCTGATCCGCGACGGCGCTGTCGTCGCGGCCGGCCCGATCGCCGACACCCTCACGGCGGAGGCTCTCGGCGAGACGTTCGGCATGCCCATCGCGCTCAGCAGCGAGGGCGGACGCTACTCGGCCCGCGCCGCCTCCTGACCTCGGCTCCGATGGGTCACTGACCTCGGTTCCGTCGGGTCACTGACCTCGGTCCCCGCTGGGTTACTGAGCTCGTCGAAGTACTGATAGAATCGACCCTTGGTGCGTTCGGCACCGCAGACTTCCCTCGTCCCTGGCACAATCCAGGGCAGCAACAAAGGAATCCCATGAAGACTGACATTCACCCCGACTACAAGGCTGTCGTGTTCCGCGACCTGGGCTCGGGCGAGACCTTCCTCACCCGCTCCACCGTCACCAGCGACAAGACGATCGAGCTGGACGGCATGGAGTACCCGGTGATCGACGTCGAGATCTCCTCGGCCTCGCACCCCTTCTACACGGGTAAGCAGCGCATCATGGACTCGGCCGGCCGCGTCGAGAAGTTCAACCAGCGCTTCAAGGGCTTCGGCGGCTCCTCCAAGTAAGACCGCCCACGAAGGCCCCGCACTCCTCGGAGTGCGGGGCCTTCGTCATGTCCGGGCTGGACGAGTCGCTCAGACGTCGATGACGATGCGTCCGCGCTCGATGCGGCCCGGCGGATCCCCGGGTGTCGGCGCCGGGGCCGTGCGCCGGGTCTGCCGATCCCGCTCCTGGCCGGCCTCGTGTGCGGTGGGCGACCACACCGCGTCGAAGACACCGACCAGCCCTCCGGACCCCGCCTGCTCGTACTTCTCCTCGACCGGGCGACGGGAGAGGGAATGCCGGATGCCCACGAAGAACAGCACCGGCCCCGTGCCGAGCACGAGGACGATCGTGGTCCACCCGAGCAGATGCTCCATGGCACCAGGATAGATCGCGGAGCGCGCCGGCGGCACCCGTCGCGCGGCGGAGGTCAGCGGATGCGGCGTCCGTGGGCCAGCTCGATCAGCCGCTCCAGCACGGGTCCGGTCCGCAGGCCGTTGTGCTCATGCTCGCTCGTCACCCAGGGCGTCACGCCGGGGAGGAGACGGGCGGTCTCCATCGAGAACTCCAGAGGCACGTACACGTCGTTCACGTAGACGGCGGCCGCGCCGGTGGCTCGGGAATCGGCGAGGGCGGCGGTGTCGTAGATCCGCGGCCAGGGGTGCTCCGCCAGGATCGCGGTGACATCGCGCCACGGCCGCAGCGCCGGGACGGTGTCGGCCCACTCGCGGCGGATGTGCTCGCCCGTGAACAGGGTCGGGTCTTCGCGGAAGTCCGAGGGCTCGACGCGCTCCGCCGACCACCGCGTGGCGTGTCCGTTCGCGTAGCTCGACTCGTGGAAGGCGTAGTACAGCGGGTTGCGGCCGCCGAAGGGCATCGCGTGCTGGAGGTCGTGCCGGAAGGCGTTGGATGCCGGGTCGCGTTCGAGCAGCGACCAGACCGTCTGCCAGCCGTCGTCGGTGCCGAGAGCGGAGCCGACCGAGCGCAGGCGGGAACGCGACACGACCTCGCCGTCGGGAAGGACGAGTTCACCGGCGTCCGCGAGATCGATCAGGCGTCGCATGGCGTCGCGGTGCTCCGGGAAGCGCCGGTAGTACCGCTCGGATGCCCCGCGCATCTTGTCGTAGCAGAGGGCGTAGACCTCGTCCGGGTCGCGTTCGACCGTGCTGAGGCCTCCGGTGATGAAGACATCGTCGAGCGAATCGGCATGGGTCGACAGGTAGGCCAGAGTCGTGAACCCGCCGAAGGACTGCCCGAGGACGCTCCACGTCGACGCCCCCAGGTGCTCCCGCAGCGCCTCGCAGTCGCGCACGATGGCATCGGCACGCAGGTGCGTCAGATGTTCGGCGACCGCGTCGGCGCCCCGTGCGAGGTCGTCGTCGCCGACGGGGGAGGAGAGCCCGGTGCCGCGCTGATCCAGGAGGACGAGGCGGTAGTGCGCCAGCGCCTGGTCGAGCCAGGCCGGAGCCGTGGAGGAGTGGAAGGGGCGCGGCGCCTCGTGGCCCGGCCCGCCCTGCAGGAACACCAGATAGGGGAGGGTCTCGCTTCCCTCCCGGGCGACGACGCGGGCGAACACGTCGATCGTGCGGGTGTCCGTCGGGTCGTCCCAGACGAGGGGGACCGTGAGCGTGTGCTCCTCGATCGCGAGGTCGAGCAGGCGGCGGCGGATGACGGTGGTCATGGTCACATCACATTCCCGATGTAGGAGTACTTCACGAAGACCTCGGCGGCGATCCCCGACGCGTCGAGGACGCCCTGGACGGCCGTCATCATGTAGTTCGAATCCCAGCCCATGTAGAGGAAGTGCGTCTCGTCGAGGTCGTCCCACTGCCCCTTCCACGCCTTGTCGCGGTAGATCGGTCCGCCGTGCGTCGCACAGTACGCCAGGGCGGCCTCCGTGGTGTCGGTCCAGGCGCGGCGGAACACCCGGTTGAACAGGTGCTTGACGTCGTAGACCTCCCACCGCTCGCCGCGGTACTCGACGTAGTCGAACTCGCGCTCCCACCCCGCCGGCCAGCCGCGGCGGCGGACGGCGTCCAGGATCGGCGTGAGGCCGTCGTCATCGATCTCCGGCAGGGCGGGACGCGCCCAGGTGCGAACGAGGTCGGCGGTCAGGGTCACCGTCCGCGCGGTGATCGCCGCGGTGCCCCAGGCCTCCACCGACGCCAGGGTGCGCGTGGCCGCTACGGCGCTGCATGCGTAGGCTTCGTCGCGCTTGACCGGGAACGAGGCGCCGAACACGCGCTCGGTCAGCGCCTGCTCCAAGAGCGTGAGGTTGCCGAGTGTCGGAGCGAGGGCGCGATGGCTGTTCTGCTCGTCCTCCGAGTACTCGCTCCAGGGGCGCCGGCCGTCTCCGGACCAGGCGTCCCCGGGGACAGCGGGCACGATGTGCTCGACGTCGAAGCCGGCCACATCGTCGACGCCCTCGAGCCGGCCGAGCACGTAGGCCGGATACGGCAGCTCGCTGTACTTGAGCACGGCGCTGACCCGCTCGTCCGACGGGGTGATGCGCGCGATGGCACGGGCGAGCGCGTCGTGTCCGTCGCGACGGGCGCGGCAGAGCCGAGCGATGAGCCGCTCGGCGGGAAGGTTCACGAGCGCACGGCGCAGGAACATCGCCTGCAGCCACTCCAGCGTCTCGAGGAGCTGAGCGCGGTCGATGAGGCCGCGTGCGTGATCGCTGTAGGCGCTCATGACCAGCGGATACGAGGAGCGTCCGAACGTGTTCACGTACCGCAGCTGCCGCGCGATCTCGGGGTCCTGCTCCTTCGTCGGATCGAGGAGGATGCCGTAGATCTCCGCATAGTGCCGCCACGTCTCGGCGTCGGCCTGGAGGTGGGCGACGTCGACGCGCGGGAACGACTGGCGGAAGGCGCTGTACACGCCGTGCTCGCCGTTCGCGGCGACCTCGCGTCCCGTCACGAGGACCAGGTAGTGGCGCCAGAACGCCCCGATCGCCTCCCCGGTGTGCCGCTCGATGGGCAGCCAGAAGCGCTCCTCGACGTCCCGCTGCTCGGCGTGGGTGAGACCCATGAGGATGTAGTTGTGGATGAGCTCGTGGTCGCGCAGCGGCTCGCCCGTGGAGTTGAGGCTCTCGAAGATCTGCTGCGCGTTCGCCTGCGCGCCGAGGGTGATCGACACGTGTTCGAGGCGCTGCAGTCCCTGCCAGATGAGCGGCACCTCATCGGCATGGATCTGGCTGCGGAAGAACGCGTAGTTGTCGTCGAAGCGCGACTCGCGGTCGAGGTCATCGCGGCGGTCGAGCACGACCGACTCGTAGAGGTCGGCCCAGGCATCATGCGGACGCAGCTTCGTGCGCTCGGGGTCGTCGGCGCGGACCAGCACGCGGGCGAGGTCAGCGGCCAGCTCCGGGTTCCGGTCGCGCACGGAGTGGTGCAGTGCCGCGACCAGGAGCATGAGCGTCGTGAGGCGCTGCTGACCGTCGATGAGGATGAGGTCGGCGTCTGCACCGGCGCCGTCCTCGGCCGACAGGATGGAGCCGATGAAGTGGCGATGCGCGTCGTCCTCGGCCGCCACCGCGCGGACGTCGGAGAGGAGACGCTCGCAGCCGCCGATATCCCACCGGTACTGGCGCTGGTAGACGGGGACGACGATCGTCGTGCGTCCCGCCGCGAGCCATTCGATCGTGTTGACTGCCGTCGCCTCGACGTTGGTCGCGGTGCTCATGCTGGTGTCTCGTCCTCCCGTAGCGACAGGCGCCGCGGACGCGCCGGGTGCCCCGCCCAGTCTATTCGGATATCCACGGCGACCCTCCGGGGGAGCGGGAGGGCCCGCTGTTAGGCTTGCCTTATCAGGGCCTGTTAAAACGTGCTGGCCCCCGATGAAAGGATCATGACTCGATCATGGGATACATCAAGTCCGCAGCGCTGGAGGAGAAGGGCTTCGTCGTCCTCGACAGCTACGACCAGGAGGCCGACCCCAAGGAATGGCTCGACGTCGAGTACGTCGACTGGAAGTCCTCGGGCGACACCCGGTTCGCGCCCCTCGCCAGCGCCTTCGGCGACATCGAGTGCAACGGCTTCTGGAACCACAAGCCGCCGCGCACCGACAAGGACGGCGTCTGGATCGACGAGCAGACCGCCAAGGCCCCGAACCTCACGCGCCGTGCGCAGGAGCCCGGTGCGAACGTCGGACGCTGCCGCATCATCGAGCTGCAGCCGACCCCGTACGGCGACTGCCTGTACAACCTCCACCAGGACGACAACAACCGACTGAACCCCGACGGCACCGGATGGGTCGTGCGCGGCTTCTTCAACCTGACGGACGACAAGGACAGCTACTTCGTCCTGCGCGAGAACCGCACGGACCCCAGCATCGAGTACCGCATCGCCCTGCCGGCCGGTGCGCAGCTGATCGTCGACACGCAGCGCCTGTGGCACGCGGCCACCCACAACGGCACCGACCCGCGCTACTGCCTCATCACCTCGTGGACCTCCGGTCCTGAGCTCGACGCCTACATCGAGAAGTACCACGGCACCGATGACGTCCCGAACGTCGAGGTCCCACAGGACGTGCTCGAGTTCGGCTATGCGGAGCAGGCCCGCAAGGACGCCGCTCGTGCCGCCTACTACGCCGCGAAGGGCCAGCAGGTCAAGCAGGCCATGAGCGAGGCCTGAGCTGGGTCGCTGAGCGCCCCGATACTGGGTCGCTGAGCTCGTCGAAGCGCCCGAAGGCCCCGGTCCGCGGACCGGGGCCTTCGTCGTGGAATCACACGCTTGTGATTTCCTGGGATCTCCGCGAGAATGGGCGCACAACCGCATATTCTCGCCACTTCGTGGTTCAGGTCGTAGGGGAAGACGCACCTGATGAAACGGAGAGATCATGGCGACGGCTTACGCACGCGGAGTGGTGTTCATCCACTCGGCGCCTCGCGCGCTCTGCCCGCACCTGGAATGGGCGGTGGGTCGCGCTATCGGGCGTGCGGTGAATTTCGACTGGACCGAGCAGCCCGTCCTGACCGGCGCGCGCCGCGCCGAGTTCTACTGGGATGGTCCGGTCGGTACCGGCGCTGCTCTCGCGACCGCGATCCGCGGGTGGGAGCACCTGCGGTTCGAGGTGACCGAGGACCCGACGCCCCGCAGCGACGGCGGTCGGTGGCTGCACACGCCGGATCTCGGCATCCACTACGCGCAGACGGATGCCGCCGGCAACATCGTCATCGGCGAGGACCGCATCCGCTACGCGATGGAGATCGCCGCGGGCAACGCCGTCGAGCTGCAGCGCGAGCTCGACATCGCCCTGGGCTCCGCCTGGGATGAGGAGCTCGAGCCCTTCCGCCACGCCAGCGACGACGCGCGCGTCGTCTGGCTCCACAAGGTCGGATGACCGACCGCTGAGACCGGGAGCGCGGGAGGCGTGAGTATCGGAGGCCGGTGATTTCTCCCGGACGCTGAGAAGACGAATCCCCGCTCCGCTCGACGAAGACCCCGCCCCGGGTGATCGGGCGGGGTCTTCGTCTGCGCCCGTCAGATCACGGCGGCGTGGGCGAGGTCGTCGACGGCGTTCACTCCACCGCCGCGCACGTCCGCCCAGGCGTGTGCCAGGCGCGTCATCGCCTCCGCCGCCCGCTCGGGCGGAAGTGTGATCGGAACCCGGAGGCGGCGCTCCAGCACGCCGCCGGTCGTGAAGCGCGGTCCGGGCGGGAGGATGAGTCCTCGTTCCCGCGCGGCGAGCGACAGGGTCGTCGACAGGGGAGCGCCGAGATCGATCCAGGCGGAGAGACCGCCGGGCGTCTCCGGCATCCGCATCCCCGGGATCCCCGCGATCCCCTCTGCCACCGCTTCCCGCCCTGCGGTGAGACGCCGCCGGACGTGCCGGGTCAGCGCCGGGACGTCGTCGAGCAGCTCCACCGCGATGCACTGCTCCAGCAGTGCCGTCCCCAGTTCGAAGGAGGGGCGGACGGCCAGGAGGCGGGCGATGATCGACCGCTCGGCGCGGATCCAGCCGATGCGCATGCCGCCCCACGCGATCTTCGACATCGACCCGACGGTGATGACGCCGGGGCCGTGCGCAGCGAGGGGCGTCGGTGCGGCGCCACGGTCGATGTCCAGCTCCGCCGTCGTCTCGTCCACGATCAGGTGCGTGCCGGTGTTCCGGGCCGTCGTGGCGACCCGGGAGCGCTCCCCGTCCGGCAGGGTCGCGCCGGTGGGGTTGTGGAAATCGGGGATGAGGTACGCGACGTGCGGCCGGGCCGACAGCAGCGTGTCGGTGAGGTGGCGGACGTCCCAGCCGTCGGTGTCGACCGGGGTCGGCAGCAGGCGGTATCCGTGACGGTGCAGGGCTTCGAGGGCGTGCGGGAACGTCGGCTGCTCGACGAGCACCCGCTCGCCGCGGCGGCCGATCGCCGTCAGGATCAGGTTCACGGCGTTGAGCGCGCCGGACGTGATCATGATCTCCTCCGCCGTGGTCGGCGCCCCTCGTTCGGTGAACCGCCGGGCGACGGCGGCACGCAGCTCGGGGAGCCCCTGCAGGGAGTAGCCGCTGGTGCCGCGGAGGGCGGCCAGTCGGGGGAGCGACCGGACGGTGGCGTCGTACAGGCCGGGGGTCGAGTCCATTGAGGCGATGGACAGGTCGATCGCATCGTCGTCCCGGTCGTGGCCGGCGACGACGGGTCCGTGCGGGAGGGTGACGCGGGTGCTGCCGCCCTGGCGTCGGGATACGTAGCCTCCGGCCTCCAGCAGGCCGTAGGCGCGGGTGATCGTGGAGCGGGAGCGCCGCAGCTCGAGCGCGAGGGCACGCTCGCTCGGGAGACGCTCGCCAACGGTGAGCCGGCCGTCGAGGATCAGTGCCCGGATGCGGTCGGCGAGGCCGGACGCCGAGGCGTCGCCGTGCTCCTGCGTGCCGAGCTGCGTGACGAGTCGTGAGGACATGCGTCCAGCCTGCCGCAAAGTGGCCTCGGATGCGCAGGCCACTTTTCCTGCACTGGTCCTCCTCGGCCACGCGGCTCGCAGGCCACGATGGAGGGATGCTGTTGCGTGCCGTCTTCCTTCCCTTCACCGCGACCAGCCGCCGTGACCTCGTCGAGCGCCTCGGGCAGCTGGTGGGCGGCCTCTTCCTCTACGGGGTGGCCCTTGGGTTCATGGTGCGCGGAGGGATCGGCGTCGCCCCCTGGGACGTCCTGTCCCTCGGCGTCGCCCGGTGGACGGGGCTCGGCTACGGGGTCGTCACGGTGCTGATCTCGATCGTGGTCCTGGTGCTCTGGATCCCGCTGCGCCAGCGGGTCGGGCTCGGCACGCTGCTCAACGCCCTGCTCATCGGCCCGTTCGCCGACCTCACGCTCCTCCTGCTCCCGGCGCCGTCGTCGGTGTGGGTGGGCGCGCCCATGTTCCTGTTCGGCCTCGTCCTGCTGGCCTTCGCGACCGGGCTCTACATCGCGGCGGACTTCGGTCCCGGTCCGCGCGACGGCCTGATGACCGGGCTGGTCCGCGTGACCGGCTGGCCGGTCTGGCTGGCGCGCACGGTGATCGAGGGGAGCGTCCTGCTCATCGGCTTCCTTCTCGGCGGCCCGGTCGGTGTCGGCACGGTGCTGTTCGCCTTCGGGGTGGGCCCGCTGATCGGCGTGTTCCTCCCGCGCATCGAACGCCGCCGCCGGGAGCGGTCGCAGCGTCTCGCCGTGTCGGCGCGCGCCCCCCTGGCTCCCTGAGCCTGTCGAAGGGCGAGCGCGACCCGCGCCGCGCACGAGGAAGGCCCCCGGGACCGCGTCCCGGGGGCCTTCTTGCGGCGTACCGCGTCGGTCAGTCGACTCCGCCGAGCACGAGCACCGCGTTGTGGCCGCCGAAGCCGAACGAGTTGCTGATCGCGATCTGCGGGCCGTCACCGAGCGGAGCCGGCTCGCCGGAGAGACGGAACGGCACCTCCGGGTCGGGCTCGGTCATGTTGATGGTCGGGGGTGCCACGCGGTCGCGGAGAGCGAGGATCGAGAAGATGGCCTCCAGCGCCCCGGTGCCGCCCAGCAGGTGTCCGGTGGACGCCTTCGTGGCCGAGACGGGGATCTCGTCGATCCTGTCGCCGAAGACGTTCTTGAGCGCGACGTACTCGTTCGGGTCGCCGACCGGGGTCGAGGTCGCGTGCGCGTTGATGTGCGTGACCTGCTCGGGAGTGATCCCGGCCTCTTCGAGCGCCTGGACGACGGCGCGCGCCGCCCCCTTGCCCTCGGGGTCGTTGCCGGTGATGTGGTAGGCGTCGGCCGTCACACCGCCGCCGAGGACGTAGCCGTAGATCTTGGCACCGCGGGCCTTGGCGTGCTCCTCCGTCTCGAGGATGAGAGCCGCGGCGCCCTCGCCCATGACGAAGCCGTCGCGGTCGATCGCCCCGGGCCGGGACGCGTGCGCCGGGTCGTCGTTGCGGCGCGACAGCGCCTGCGCGGAGGCGAAGGCGGCCATGGTGATCGGGTGGATCGCCGACTCGGTGCCACCGGCGATGACGACGTCGGCCAGGCCCTCCTGCAGGTGGTGGAAGGCGTGGATGATGGATTCGGTGCTGGAGGCGCACGCGCTCACCACGGTCTGCGCATAGGCGCGGGCCTCGAACTGCAGCGACAGGTTGCCGGCGGCCGCGTTCGGCATCAGCATCGGCACTGTCAGCGGCATGACGCGGCGGGGGCCCTTCTCGCGCAGCGTGTCCCAGGCGTCGAGCAGGGTCCACAGGCCGCCGATGCCGGTCGCGAAGTCGACACCCAGGCGCTCCGGGGCGACCTCGGGCGATCCGGCGTCCTCCCAGGCCTCGCGGGCCGCGATGAGCGCGAACTGCGAGGAGGGATCGAGACGCTTCGCCTCGTGGCGCGGCAGGACCTCTTCGGGGCGGACGATCGCGGAGGCGGCGAACGTGACGGGCAGGTCGTGTTCCTGCACCCAGTCGTGTTCGATCGTGCGGGCGCCGGAGGCACCGGCGAGCAGATTGGTCCAGTTCTCCGGAGCCGTCCCGCCGATGGCGGAGGTGGCGCCGATGCCGGTGACGACGATGCGCTTGGTCATGGGGTGTGGTTCCTTGTCGAAACGAGTTCGTGCGGGGGATGGGCAGGGCCGGAGGATGCCACACCTCGCAGGTGCGAGGGTGGCATCCTGCCGGGATTACTCCTGGCCCGCGACGATGAAGTTGACGGCGTCGCCGACGGTCTTCAGGTTCTTGACCTCGTCGTCGGGGATGGTGACGCCGAACTTCTCCTCGGCGTTGACGACGATCGTCATCATCGAGATCGAGTCGATGTCGAGGTCGTCCGTGAACGACTTCTCCAGGGCGACCTCGCTGGCGTTGATGCCGGTCTCGTCGGTGATCAGCTCTGCGAGGCCGGCGAGGACCTCATCGTTGGTGAAAGCCATGGTGGTCTTCCTCTTTCTTACGGGTTGTATTCGGAACCGTGGAACAGTCTAGGGAAGGTCGGCGCGTCTTCAGGGGAGGACGACGACCTGGGCGGCGAAGACGAGGCCGGCGCCGAAGCCGATCTGCAGGGCGAGGCCACCGGAGAGCTCCGGATGCTCGGCCATGAGGCGGTGGCTCGCGAGCGGGATCGAGGCGGCCGACGTGTTACCGGTGGTCTCGATGTCGCGTGCGATGACGGTCGTCTCCGGCAGGCCGAGCTGCTTGGCGAACTCGTCGATGATGCGCATGTTCGCCTGGTGGGGGATGAAGGCGGCGAGGTCGGAGGCCTGGATCCCGGCCTTCTCCAGCGCCTCGCGTGCGACCTTCGCCATCTCCCAGACGGCCCAGCGGAAGACCGTCGGGCCCTCCTGGCGGAGCGTCGGCCACGGCACCACGCCGTCGCGGAAGTCGGTGAGGGTGCCGTTCATGCCGACGGCGTCCGCCTTGGACCCGTCGCTGCCCCAGACGGCCGGCGCGATTCCGGGCGTGTCGCTCGGACCGATGAGCGCCGCGCCGGCGCCGTCGCCGAGGAGGAACGAGATGCTGCGGTCGGTCGGGTCGACCACGTCGGACAGCTTCTCCGTGCCGATGACGAGGGCGTAGCGGGCGGCACCGGCCTTGATGAGGGCATCGGCCTGTGCGACGGCGTAGGCGTAGCCGGCGCAGGCGGCGTTGATGTCGTAGGCCGCGGCCGGGTTGGCGCCGACGCGGTCGGCGACGATCGCCGACACGGACGGCGTCTGCTTCGGATTGCTGATCGTCGCGACGATGACGAGATCGACCTGGTCGGCCGCGACTCCGGACTTCTCGATCGCCTCGGCGGCGGCGTCGGCGGCGAGATCGATCGCGTCGGTCTCCTTGTCGGCACGCACCCGGGTGATGATGCCGGTGCGCTGACGGATCCACTCGTCACTGGAGTCGATCGGTCCGACGAGGTCTTCGTTCGGGACGGCGTTCTCGCCGCGCGCGGCACCGAAGGCGTAGATACGGGTGTAGGCGGGCCCGGCGATCTGGGCGAGCGAGGCGGTCATGCGGCTTCTCCGTTCAGCAGCGCGACGGCGGCATCGAGGTCTTCGGGGGTCTTGACGGCGACGCTCGGCACGCCGCGGAGGCCGCGCTTGGCGAGGCCGACGAGGGCACCGGCGGGGGCGAGTTCGATCACGCCGGTCACGCCGGCGTCAGCGAAGGAGGCCATGCAGAGATCCCAGCGGACGGGGGAGGAGACCTGGTCGACGAGGTAGTCGAGTGCAGTCCCGCCGTCGGCGACGGCGGACCCGTCGCGGTTGGTCCAGAGGGTGATCTCGGGGTCGTGGGGTCGTACGTCGGCGACGGCGTCGCGGAGCGCGGCCACAGCCGGAGCCATGTAGTCGGTGTGGAAGGCTCCGGCGACCTGGAGCGGGACCACACGGGTGCCCTTGACGGGCTCGTCGGCGAGGGCGGCGAGGGCCGGGAGAGGACCCGCGACGACGATCTGCCCGCCGCCGTTGAAGTTCGCCGGCGCGAGGCCGAGCTCGGCGAGGCGGGCGAGAAGAGTCTCCTCGTCGCCGCCGAGCACCGCGCTCATCCCGGTCGGGGTCTGCGCGGCCGCGTCGGCCATCGCCCGTCCGCGGATGCCGACGAGGCGCATGCCGGTCGTGGCGTCGATGACACCGCTGCCCACCAGTGCGGCGATCTCGCCGACCGAGTGCCCGGCGAGGCCGTCCGCGCGACGGCCCGCGGCCGCCACCAGGGCGTCGCCCGCGAGAAGCGAGGCGGCGACGATGAGCGGCTGCGCGACACGGGTGTCGCGGATGGTGTCCGCGTCCGACTCGGTGCCGTGGGCGCGGAGATCGACCTCCGCGGCCTCCGAGTAGGCGGCCAGTCGCTCCTCCACTCCGTCGAGCTCGAGCCAGGGGGCGAGGAATCCGGGGGTCTGCGAGCCCTGTCCAGGGCAGACGACGACAATCACCCACCCAGTCTGCCAACGATCACGCCAGAACGGTGGATGATCCATCACAAGATTGCGCGAAACCCTTGTGTGTGGCGCACAGAGGGCGCCGGCGGATCACCGCGGGGGGCGGCGCACCGACGGGCGACGGCGCACCTGATCCGCGGCTCCGATGGAGCCGAGGATCAGGGCGGTCTGGAGGATGAGGGCCTCACGCGGCCCCGTCGCATCCCAGCCGATGACCTCGCTGACGCGCTTCAGGCGGTAGCGGACCGTGTTCGGGTGCACGAAGAGCTCCCTGGCCGTGGCCTCGAGGGAACGGCCGTTGTCGAGGTAGCTCCACAGCGTCGTGACGAGATCGGTCGAGTGGGACTGCAGCGGGCGGTAGATGCGCTCGATGAGGGTCTGCTTCGCGAGCGGGTCACCGGCGAGGGCGCGCTCGGGGAGCAGATCATCCGCCTCGACGGGACGCGGTGCGCCCCGCCAGGCGCGGGCGACGGCGAATCCCGCAAGCGCAGCACGGGCGCTCTGGCTGGCGTCGACGAGGGCGGCGACCTCCGGCCCCAGCACGACGAAGCCGGGGCCGAACGACGGCTCCAGACGGGTCGCGATCTCCTGGAACCCGAGCTCCTCGTCCTCGCCCTCCTGGCCTTCGCCCCTGGCACGTCCGAGCACGAGGACGAGCCGGGAGCCCTGCACGCCGATGAGGACGTCGACCGCGAGCTTCCGCGCGGTGCGGCGCACCAGGTCGACATCGAACTGCGGGGGCGTGGTCCCTACGAGGACGGCGACCTCGCCGTGTCCGTGCCAGCCGAGCGCGGCAATACGGCTCGGCAGCTCCTCATCGGCCTCGCCGGTGAGGATCGAGTCGACGACGAGTGCCTCGAGGCGGGCGTCCCACAGCCCGCGGGCTTCCGCCGCACGGGCGTAGACGTCCGCCGCCGCGAAGGCGACATCGCGCGAGTACAGCAGGATGGCCTCGCGGAGATGCTCGCCCTTCCCGGCCACGCGCTCCTCGGTGACCTCGACCGTCACGCGGATGAGCTGGAGCGTCTGCTGCAGGCTCACGCTCCGCAGCAGCTCCCGGGGAGCGGCGGCGAAGATGTCGGCCGCGATCCACGGGGTGGACGTGGGGTCGTCGTACCACTGGATGAACGAGGTGATGCCCGCCTGCGCCACCAGCCCGACCGCGGAGCGGCGGGCCGGTGGCATGTCGGCGTACCAGGGGAGGGTGTCCTCCAGCCGCTTGATCGTCACCGTGGCGATGTCACCGGAGATCCGGCGCAACCAGGTGAGCGTGGCGGCCTTGTCCATGCCGGCGGCGGAGGCAGCTGTCACCGAGGGCTCAGCTTTCGCCGCCTGCGTTGCCGCTGGTGCCGGCGTTCACGTCGTGCAGGCGGTACTTCTCGATGGCCTGCGCGGACAGGCCGCGGTCGACCTTGCCCTCCTCGGCCAGCGCCTGCAGCGTGCGCACGACGATCGACGGGCCGTCGATCTTGAAGAAGCGGCGGGCCGCGGCGCGCGTGTCCGAGAATCCGAAGCCGTCGGCGCCGAGCGTGGCGAAACGGTTCGGGACCCACGGGCGGATCTGGTCCTGCACGGCGTGCATGAAGTCGCTGACCGCGACGACGGGACCCTCCGCGCCCTGGAGCTTCTGCGTGAGGTACGCGGTGCGCGGCTCCTGCTCCGGGTGGAGGAAGTTGTGCTCGTCGGCGGCGAGGCCGTCGCGGCGCAGCTCGGTCCACGAGGTGACCGACCACACGTCGGCGACGACGCCCCAGTCGTTCTTCAGCAGTTCCTGCGCCTCGAGGGCCCACGGCAGACCGACGCCGGAGGCGAAGAGCTGGGCGCGGGGGCCGTTGCCCTCGCCGACGGAGACGCGGTGGATGCCGCGGACGATGCCGTCCACGTCCACGTCCGCCGGCTCGGCGGGCTGCACCATCGGCTCGTTGTACACCGTGAGGTAGTACATGACGTTCGGGTCTTCGTGCTGACCGCCGTACATCCGCTCGAGGCCGGAGCGCATGATGTGCGCGATCTCGTAGCCGTACGCCGGGTCGTAGGAGACCGTCGCCGGGTTGGTGGAGGAGAGCAGGTGCGAGTGCCCGTCGGCGTGCTGCAGCCCCTCACCCGTGAGGGTGGTGCGGCCGGCCGTGGCGCCGATGATGAACCCGCGGGCCATCTGGTCGCCGGCCGCCCACTGGGCGTCGCCGGTGCGCTGGAAGCCGAACATCGAGTAGAAGATGTAGATCGGGATCAGCGGCTCGCCGTGCGTCGCGTACGACGTGCCCGCGGCGGTGAACGCCGCGAGGGCCCCCGCCTCGTTGATGCCGACGTGGACGATCTGGCCCTGCGGGCTCTCCTTGTAGGCGAGCAGCAGCTCCCGGTCGACCGAGGTGTAGTGCTGGCCGTTGGGGTTGTAGATCTTCGCGGTCGGGAAGTACGCGTCCATGCCGAACGTGCGCGCTTCGTCCGGGATGATCGGCACGATGCGGTGACCGAACTCCTTCGAGCGCAGCAGGTCTTTCAGCAGGCGGACGAACGCCATGGTGGTGGCGATCTCCTGCGTGCCCGAGCCCTTCTTCGGCAGCGCGTAGGCGCTCTCCTCGGGGAGCGAGAGGCCGACGTGCGTCGAGCGGCGCTCCGGGAGGAAGCCGCCGAGGGCCTTGCGGCGCTCGAGCATGTACTGGATCGTCTCGTCCTGCGGTCCCGGGTTGTAGTACGGGGGCAGGTACGGGTTCTCCTCGAGCTGCGCGTCCGTGATGGGGATGTGCATCGCGTCGCGGAACGTCTTGAGGTTGTCCAGCGTCATCTTCTTCATCTGGTGGGTCGCGTTGCGGCCCTCGAACTGCGGGCCCAGCCCGTAGCCCTTGACGGTCTTCGCGAGGATGACGGTCGGCTTGCCCTTGTGCTCGGTCGCGGCCTTGAACGCGGCGTACACCTTGCGGTAGTCGTGGCCACCCCGCTTGAGGTTCCAGATGTCGTCGTCGGAGTAGTCCTTGACGAGCGCGGCGGCGCGCTCGTCCCGGCCGAAGAAGTGCTCGCGGATGTACGCGCCGGACTCGGCCTTGTACGTCTGGTAGTCACCGTCGGGGGTGACGTTCATGAGGTTGAGCAGCGCGCCCTCGGTGTCACGGGCGAGCAGGTCGTCCCACTCGCGACCCCAGACCACCTTGATGACGTTCCAGCCCGCGCCGCGGAAGAACGACTCCAGCTCCTGGACGATCTTTCCGTTGCCGCGCACCGGGCCGTCGAGACGCTGCAGGTTGCAGTTGACGACGAAGGTCAGGTTGTCCAGGCCCTCGTTCGCAGCGACCTGGAGCTGTCCGCGGCTCTCGACCTCGTCCATCTCGCCGTCGCCGAGGAAGGCCCAGACGTGCGACTGCGAGGTGTCCTTGATGCCGCGGTTCTCGAGGTACTTGTTCGACATCGCCTGGTAGATGGCGTTGATCGGGCCGAGACCCATCGAGACCGTCGGGAACTGCCAGTACTCCGGCATCAGGCGCGGGTGCGGGTACGACGGGATGCCGTTCGGCGCGTGCGACTTCTCCTGGCGGAAGCCGTCGAGCTGGTCCTCCGTGAGGCGACCCTCGAGGAAGGAGCGGGCGTAGGTGCCGGGGGAGGCGTGGCCCTGGATGAAGATCTGGTCGGCGCCACCGGGGTGGTCCGCGCCCTTGAAGAAGTGGTTGAAGCCCACCTCGTACAGCGCCGCCGAGGACGCATAGGTCGAGATGTGACCGCCGACCCCGATGCCGGGGCGCTGGGCGCGGTGCACCGTGATGGCGGCGTTCCAGCGGATCCAGGCGCGGTAGCGGCGCTCGATCTCCTCGTCGCCGGGGAACTCGGGCTCGTTCTCCGGGGCGATGGTGTTGATGTAGTCGGTGGTCGGAACCATCGGCACGTTCAGGTGCAGTTCCTTGGAGCGCTTGAGCAGGCTGAGCATGATCTCGCGCCCGCGGCCGTGGCCCTTGGCGTCCACCAGCTCGTCGAGCGACTGCTGCCACTCACCGGTCTCTTCCGGATCGCTGTCGAGGGGGCCCTGAGAGTACGGATCCTGGTCGTGGACGGTCACGGGGGAACCTTTCGTCAAGCTGGCAGGTCATGCCAAGGAAACGGGAAGCGACACGGGCAGCCTTGTCGGCCGTGCACAACGCGCGCCGACCTCAGCCTATCCCTCTTCCACGACGCGGGTGCGCATCCGCGCCCGGATAGACTGAGCGCACCAGGGCCTTTAGCTCAGCTGGTAGAGCGCCACGTTTACACCGTGGATGTCGTCGGTTCGATCCCGGCAGGGCCCACATCAGCGGATCCTCGGGGTGCGCGCGGCCGATCAGCCGACGAGCGGTCCGCCGATGCGCCAGTAGCCGAGGAACGACACCTGCTCCTTCGCCACCCCCACCTGGGCCGTGAGGTGACGCCGGATGCGCGTGGTCGTGCCCGATTCCCCGGCCACCCAGGCATAGAAGTGCGCGTCGTTCCTCACCTCTGCACCGTGGGCTGCGCTCCACGCGGCCACCGCGCGTTCCGCGCCCGTCTCGGGGCCGTCGCCGCGGGCGACCCGCATCACACGGGCGAAGGCCGGTGCGTCGGCGGAGACGACATCGTCGGACGGATCAGTGCACTCCAGGATCACGTCGACCCGATGCGTGTCGTCGAGCGTTCGCAGGATCCCGCGGACGGCGGGGAACGCGGTCTCGTCCGCGACGAGGAGGAACCGCCGCGCCGGACCCGGGTGCCAGTGGATGCCGTACCCGGTCCAGCCCATGCGTCGGTCGGGGCCGTTGATCACCGCCGTGTCGCCGACGGCCGCCGCGGCCGCCCACGCTGATGCGGGGCCCGCCGGATCATGCAGATAGAAGTCGATGTCGATCTCCCGCTGCTCCGGGCGGATCTCGGCCGGCGTGTACGTGCGGAGGACGTTGCGGGCGTCCTCGGGGAGGGCCTTCCAGCGCGTGTACCACTCCGACGGGTGCGGGGTCGGCTCGTCCAGGAGCCCGAAGTCGGCGATCGACCCGTCGGGGAGGGGGAGCACGAGCTTGATCCGCTGATCCACACCCCACGGGGCGAAGGCCGCCAGGGCGTCGCCCCCGAACGTCAGGCGGACGAAGTGCGCGCTGAGCACTCGGCGCGCACGCACCTCGACGGGGAACGCGCTGTAGGCCCAGGGTCGCTCGGCGCTCATGTGGACACCGCCCGGGCACCGCGGAGCGGGACGACCAGAGGGCCGCCCGTCACCGGGTCGTCGATGACCATGTTGGCGAGCCCGAAGACCTCCTGCACCCGGTCGCTCGTGATGACCTCCGACGGGGAACCCTCCGCCACGATGCGCCCGTCGCGCATGGCGACGATGTGGGAGGCGTACCGGGCGGCGTGATTGAGGTCGTGCAGGACGGCCACGACCGTGCGGCCCTGCTCGTTGAGCTCTGCGAAGAGCTCCATGAGCTCGACCTGGTGTGCGACGTCGAGGTAGGTCGTCGGCTCATCGAGCAGCAGCAGGTCGGTGTCCTGTGCGAGAACCATGGCGACCCAGACACGCTGTCGCTGTCCTCCGGAGAGCTCGTCGACGGCGCGCCCCGCCAGGTCGGTCGTCCCGGTCGCGGCGAGCGCACGCTGCACGGCGTCCTCGTCGGCGGGCGACCACTGCCGCAGCAGGCGCTGGTGCGGATAACGTCCGCGGGCGACGAGGTCCCCGGCGGTGATGCCGTCCGGCGAGGTGGCGCTCTGCGGGAGCAGGCCGAGCCGGCGGGCGACCTCCTTCGCGGGGTAGGACGCGATCGATCGTCCGTCGAGCACGACGTCTCCGCCGGTCGGCGACAGCAGGCGCGACAGGCCGCGCAGCAGAGTGGACTTGCCGCACGCGTTGGCCCCGATGATGACGGTGAAGGAGCCGTCCGGGATGTCGACCGTGAGGTCGTGGACGATGTCCCGTCGGTCGTAGGACAGGCGGAGCCGCTGCGCGCGCAGGCGGGCGGGGGACTCGGGTTCAGGCACGGCGACGGATCTCCAGGATGATCATGAGGACGAGGTAGGCGCCCCCGACGGACACGGTGACGACGCCGACGGGGAGCGGGACCGGGAGCACATGCTGCGCGATGAGGTCGGAAGCGAGCAGCAGGACGGCGCCGACGAGCGCGGAGAGTCCGAGCGAGAGGGACGGCGTGCGGGCGAGGAGTCGGGCGATCTGCGGGGCGGCGAGCGCGACGAAGGCCACGGGGCCGGCGACCGTGGTGGCGGCGGCGACGAGCACCACGCCGATCAGGAGGGCGGCCGTGCGGACGATGCCCGGTCGGGCACCGGTCGCGGCGGCCACGTCGTCGCCGAGTTCGAGCTGCCGAAGGCGTGGGCTCAGGAGGAAGGCCGTCCCGGCGACCGGCGCGGCGGCGGCCAGTGCGACTCCGAGGGCCTCGGCGGTCACCCCGTTCAGGGAGCCGGCTCCCCACGCCGAGGCGAACATCGCGGTCTCCAGCTCGATCTGCAGGAGCATCCAGGTGTTGAGGGAGGCGAGCATCGCGGAGACGCCGATGCCGACCACGATCAGTCGGAATCCCTGGATGCCGCCGCGCGCGGAGAGGAGCCAGATCACGAGCGCGACCGCGAGCCCGCCGATGAGCGCGCCGGTCGTGCGCGCCGCGAGGGACGACGACACGAGGAGCAGGGACAGGAGCATGCCCGTGAACGCGCCGTTGGAGAGGCCGAGGATGTCGGGGCTGGCGAGGGGATTCCTCGTCACGGTCTGGAAGAGGGCACCGGCAACGGCGAGCAGCGCGCCGACGGCGAGGGCGGCGAGGGCCCGGGGGAGCCGCCACTCCAGCACCACGGTGCGGTCGATGCTGTCGCCGCCGCCGAAGAGGATGCGCACGACCTCCGCCGGTGCGAGCGGGAACGAGCCGAGGCCGAGCGAGAGGATGAGCAGCACGATCCCGGCGGACGTCATCGTGAGGCCCACGACGACGCTCCGGACGCGCACCGGCACCTGCAGGGGGCCCAGTCTCAGCAGGACACGGCGGGGGCCGGAGTCGAGCGTGGGGAAGGGGGCGGCGGTCACAGGCTGCTCGCCTTCCGTCGTCGGGCCAGGACGATCAGCACCGGCGCGCCGACCAGAGCCGCCACGACGCCGACCGGCACCTCGGCGGGGGCGATGATCACCCGGCCGACGACATCGGACAGCAGGACGACCACCGGGGTGAGCACGGCGGACAGGGGGACGATGAGGCGCTGATCGACGCCGAAGGTCCAGCGGATCACGTGGGGGACCATGAGTCCGACGAACGCGATCGGGCCGGCGAGGGCGGTGGCCGTGCCGGCCAGGAGGGTGACCGCGACGATCACACCGGTGCGCAGCAGCGCGACGTTCGCGCCCTGGGCGCGCGCGACGTCCTCGCCGAGGGCCAGGGCGTTGAGTCCGCCCGTCGCTGCCAGGGCGATCACGACGCCGACCCCCAGGAAGGGGAGGACGGCGACCAGATCGTCGAGTCCGGAGGCGAGGAGGGATCCGGCGTTCCAGCTGCGGAGGGTGTCGAACGCCTCCGGGTCGGTGAGGGTGAGGCCGGTGGTGATCCCGGAGAGCACGGCGCCCAGAGCGACCCCCGCCAGCGTGAGGCGGAGGGGGTCGGCGGCGCCGCGGCCCGCGGAGCCGACGAGGTACACCGCGACCGTGACGATCAGGGCGCCGAGGAAGGCGAGCCAGATGAATGCCGACGTGTCACGGAGGCCCAGCCACGCGACCCCGATCGCGACGGCGAGTGCGGCGCCGGCGTTGACTCCGAGGATTCCCGGATCCGCCAGCGGGTTCCGGGTGAACGCCTGGATCAGGGCGCCCGCGATGCCCAGGGCGGCTCCGGCTGCCAGACCCACGGCCGTCCGGGGGATACGCAGGTCGTACAGCACGTAGGCGGTCTCCGGTGTGCCGTTCCCCGCCAGAGTGTCGAGCAGGGCGTCGACGGACAGCGGGTTGGCGCCCACCAGCAGTGACAGGCTCACCGCCGCGATCAGGGCGACGGCCAGCACGGAGACGCCGAGCAGCCGCCGCCGCGCGCGCGGGAGCGGGGCCGCGGAGGGCCCCGCTCCGACGACAGTGGTCATCGACTCGCTTCGAGGTGCGTCTCGATGTCGTCGAGCACCGACTGCGCGCCCTTCGGTCCCACGCCGGACACCCAGGTCGCGGTGTCGACGAGGGTGACGGACGGGAATGCCGCCGCGTTCTGCCGGATCGCCGCCGGCACGGCGGACTCGTCCGCGACGTCCGCCGCGGTCACGAACACGTGATCCGCCTGCGCGTCGAGGATGTTCTCCGGCGAGATGTCGGCCTGGAGGCCGTCCGCCCAGTCCTGGTCCGGGATGGTGTACCCGACGCATTCCAGCAGGCTGCCCGCGAAGGAGACCGGGCCGTAGAGGCTGAGGGTCGTCTCATCGCGGGGGCGGATGAGCTGCGCCGTCTGCCCGGAGACGTCGTACTGGTCGCTGAGGCTCGCGCAGCGGTCGTCGACGTCTGCCAGCAGGTCGGCGACCTCGTCCTTGCGGTTCAGAGCGTCTCCGATGAGCAGTGCGTTGTCGCGCCAGGGGTCGGCCTGCGTCTCGATGAAGACCGTGGGCGCGATCGCGGAGAGCTGCTCATAGAGCGCGGAGTGCCGGGCCTCCGTGCCGAGGATGAGATCCGGCTTGAGTGCCGCGATCGCCTCGAGGTCCGGTTCCGGCACGGTGCCCACGGACTCGACGCCGTCGGCGCCGAGATAGGCGGGGGTGCCCGTCACGTTGGAGGCGACGGCGGTCCCCACCGGCGTGATGCCGACCGCGACCGCCGTGTCGAGCTCCAGCGGCTCGAGGGTGACGACGCGCTCGACCTCCGCCGGGACGTCCGTCGTGCCCCGGGCGTGGGTGACCGCGTGGGTGCTGGACGCCGTAGGCTCGGTGTCCGCCTCGGCGTCGGCGCCAGCGGGCGCACAGGCCGTCAGCAGGAGCGCGGCGGAAGCGGTCAGAGCGAGCGCCAGGGCGGCGGGGCGGCGGCGGGAGCGTACGGGCACGTCGGAGCCTTTCGGGGAGGGGGATCCACAGGGTGATCGTGGACTTAGGCCACCCTAACCTAACCGGGCGGTCGAATCGAAACCGACCCGTCAAGGGGGACCCCGGGCAGGGCGTACCGTAGAGCGCAGACTCGACTCGACGGACGGGAGCGGCAATGGGGCGACGCATCGTCATCAGCGGGGCCTCGGGCCTCATCGGCTCCGCGCTCACCGAGGCGCTGCGGGCGGACGGCATCGAGGTGAACACCCTCGTGCGGCGCCCTCCGCAGGCCGACGGCGAGATCGAGTGGGCTCCGGGGGAGACCGTGCTCGATCCGGACGCCGTGGCGGGCGCCGAGGCCGTCGTCGCGCTCGGCGGTGCGAGCGTGGGCCGCCTGCCGTGGACGCGCAGCTATCGACGGGAGCTCGTCGAGTCCCGACTCGACGCGACCAACACCCTCACCACCGCTCTCCGCGCTCTCCGGTCCGACGCGCCCGCCCTCGTCTCGGCGTCGGCCGTCGGGTACTACGGGTCGGCCCCCGGAGAGGTGCTCACCGAGCACTCGGGCCCGGGCAGCACCTTCCTGGCCGACCTCACCGTCCGATGGGAGGCTGCGGCACGGCGGGCCGAGGATCACACCCGCGTCGCACTGCTGCGCACCGCTCCCGTGATCCACCGCCGGGGCGTCTTGCGTCCCATGATCACGCTGACGAAGTTCGGCGTCGCCGGCCCGCTCGGGCGGGGGACGCAGGTGTGGCCCTGGATCTCCCTGGACGACGAGGTCCGTGCCATCCGTCACGTGCTCGACGCGAAGATCGCGGGGCCCGTCAACCTCACGGGCCCGACGCGTGCCACGGCGAATGACATCGGCCGTGCGCTCGCGGAGCGGATGCACCGTCCCTTCTGGGTGGCGGCACCCCGCTGGGCGCTGCGCCTCGCACTCGGCGACGCGGCGGACTCGCTGCTGCTTCCCGATGCCGACGTCCGACCGGAGGTCCTGCAGCAGACCGGATTCCGCTTCACCCACGCGACGGCGACCGCGGCCGTGGCCGCGGCGCTCTGACCGCGCGACGATTCTCCCGGCTGCACCCCTCCCGTCCCGCGACCTCCGCTGTCAGGATGGGCGCATGGAGATCATCGAGAACTCGAAGCTCACCGTCGTCGGCGCCGGAAGCGTCGGATCGAGCGTCGCCTATGCGGCGCTCATCCGGGGCTCGGCGCGGCACGTCGCCCTGTACGACATCGCGACCGAGAAGGTCGAGGCCGAGGTGCTCGACCTCGCACACGGCACGCAGTTCACCGGCAGCAGCGACATCATCGGCGGCAGCGACATCTCCGTGGCGGCCGGTTCGCACGTGGTCGTGATCACCGCGGGAGCCAAGCAGAACCCCGGTCAGACGCGCACGGAGCTGGCGGGCGTCAATGCGGGCATCATCCGACGCATGATGCCCGAGCTGCTCGCCGTCGCGCCGAACGCCGTCTACGTCATCGTCACCAACCCCTGCGACGTGCTCACCGTCATCGCGCAGCAGGAGACGGGGCTGCCGCCGGAGCGCATCTTCGCCTCGGGCACCGTGCTCGACACCTCTCGGCTCCGCTGGAAGCTGGGGGAGCGCGCCGGGGTCTCGACGGCGAGCGTGCACGCGCACATCATCGGCGAGCACGGCGACACCGAGTTCCCCCTCTGGTCGCGGGCCACGATCGGAACCGTGCCCATCCTCGACTGGGAGGCCCCCGGCCATCCGCGCTTCACTCTCGAGGAGCTCGACGAGATCGCCGTCGACATCCGCGATGCCGCGTACAAGGTGATCCAGGGCAAGGGCGCCACGAACTACGCGATCGGGCTGTCGAGCGCACGCATCGTGGAGGCGATCCTGCGCGACGAGCACGCGGTGATGCCCGTCAGCACCGTGCTCCGCGACTTCCACGGGCTGGACGGGGTGGCCCTCTCCGTGCCGTCGATCGTGAGCGCCGCCGGTGCGACGCCGATCCGGGCGACGTCGTTCTCGGAGCGGGAGTTCGACCTGCTGCGGCAGTCGGCCGACGCGCTCACCACGGTCGCGGCCTCGTTGCGGGGATGACGGCGGTGGGGCGGCGCTCCGCCCCACCGGGGTTCACCGTCCGTGCGGGTCCGTGCGGTTGAGGGTCGCGACGACGTCGTCATAGTCGCCTCGCGCCTCGCCGTAGCGGAGGAACTTCACCCGCTCGACCTGGATCTCGGTCGCGTCGGGCTGGGTCTCGAGGAGGGTCATGACCTCGTCGACGAAGGCGTCCAGGGGCAGAGCGGCCTCGTTCTCCGCATGCCCGGGCATGAGATCCGTGCGCACGGCGGGCGGCTCGAGCTCCTGCACCGCGACGGTCGTACCGGCGAGCTGCAACCGCAGCGACTCGCTGAGCATGTGGATCGCCGCCTTGCTCGCGTTGTAGGTGGGGGTGACCTTCAGGGGCGCGAAGGCGAGACCGGAGGAGACGGTCATGATGGTCGCCGCGGGCTGGGCACGCAGGTGCTCGATGACGGCGGCGATGAGGCGGATCGGGCCGAGGATGTTCGTGGTGACGGTCACCTCGGCGGTCGCGAGGAATCCCGCGGGCGTCGTCCAGTCCTCCGTGCGCATGATGCCCGCCATCGTGATCAGCACGTTCAGCGTCGGATGCGCGGCGAGGACCGCGCCCGTGGCCTCGCTGATGCTGGTCGAATCAGTGGTGTCGATGCGGACGGTGTGGAGCTCGGGATGCGCGGCAGCGATCGCGGCCAGTCGGTCCTCGCGACGTCCGCCGACGATCACGGTGTTGCCGCGCTCCTGCAGTCGGAGGGCCAGCGCCAAACCGATCCCGCTCGTCGCGCCGGGGATGAAGACGGTGTTTCCGGTGATGTCCATGGCCCCAGCCTCGGCGCCGCGTCCGCGCCGTTCCAGAGACGGCTGATCGGGGGATCGGCGGTCCCTGGATCCGGTCCCGTGTCCGGGGGATACTGCACGGATGGATCGCGATGCCCTGGCCGACTTCCTCCTGCGCCGTCGGGAGGCGCTCCGTCCCGCCGATGTGGGCCTGCCGGAGGGGCCGCGTCGGCGGACGGCCGGGCTGCGCCGGGAGGAGGTCGCGCAGCTGGCGACCATGTCGACGGACTACTACACGCGTCTTGAGCAGCGCCGTGGGCCGCAGCCGAGCGCCCAGATCCTCGCCGCTCTCGCCCGCGCGCTGCGGCTGTCCTCGGACGAGCGCGACTACCTCTACCGGCTCAGCGGGCTCAGCGCTCCCGATCGCGCGGTGATCACCGACTACGTCCGTCCCGGCATCCTCCGGGTGCTCGACCGGCTGCACGACACCCCGGCGTTCGTGGTCTCGGCACTCGACGAGGTGCTGGTGCAGAACGACGCCTCGCGGGCGCTGATCGGCGACGCGAGCGGTCTGACCGGGCTCGACCGGAGCGGCATCTATCGCTGGTTTGCGCGACCGGAGGAGGAACGGCGGCGATACCGGGAGGCCGATCACCCTCGACAGTCACGGGCGCTGGTGGCGGCGTTGCGCGCCGCGTACGGCACCATGGGCGCGCGGTCACGGGCGGGGGAGATCGTCGCCGACCTCTCCGACCGCAGCGCGGAGTTCGTGGAGCTGTGGGCGGCCCACGAGGTCGCCCGTCGCTTCGAGCAGCACAAGGTGATCGTGCATCCGGAACTCGGCGAGATCGAGGTGGACTGCCAGGCACTGTTCACCGAGGACGAGTCGCAGGCGCTCATCGTCCTCACGGCGCAGCCCGGGAGCGCGGCCGCCGGGAAGCTCGAGTTCCTGCGCGTGCTCGGCACGCAGAGCGTCTGAGCCCTCGCGCTCAGGACTCCTCGTGCACGGCGGGATCGCCGTCGAACAGACGCCCGTCCGCGCGTCCGAGTCCCGTGATCGCGGCGACCTCCGCGTCGTCGAGGGTCACGGCGGCGGCGGCGAGGTTCGCGGCCTGGTGCTCGGCGGACGACGCCTTCGGGATCGCGACGGTTCCCCGTGCCACATGCCAGGCGAGGACGGCCTGAGCGGGAGTGATCCCGTGTGCGGCGGCGACCTCGCGGACAACCGGCTCGTCGAGGACGGCCTCCGCCCGCCCCAGCGGGCTCCACGCTTCGGTGAGGATGCCGCGCTCTCGGTGGGAGGCGAGCTGCTCCTCCTGCGGGAAGTACGGGTGCACCTCGATCTGGTTCACGACCGGCCGGACCCCGGTCTCCCGTTCGATGCGCACGAGATGCTCGGGGAGGAAGTTCGAGACGCCGATCTGGCGGACGACGCCGCGCGACTGGGCGTCGACGAGAGCCTCCCAGGCCTCGACGTATTCGTCCTGGCTCGGGTTCGGCCAGTGGATGAGGTGCAGGTCGGTCGCGTCGAGGCCGAGGCGGGAGCGGCTCTCCTCGATGCTGGCGGTCGCCGTCGCGCGGGCATGGTGCCGCCCGGGGAGCTTCGTCGTCACGATGACCTCGGAGCGGGGGACGCCGGAGGCAGCGACGCCGCGCCCGACGGATCCCTCGTTCTCGTAGTTGAAGGCCGAATCGACGAGTCGGTATCCCGCACGGAGCGCCTGGGCGACGGCATCCGCTCCGGCGTCGCCGTTCAGCCGATACGTGCCGAGTCCGAGAGCCGGCAGGGCGAAGCCGTTGTGGGCGCGGAAAGTGGGGACAGTGGTCATCGGTGCTCCTGGCGTCGGCGTGCCTCCAGCGTAGGGCGAGTTGGCGCAGAGCCGTCGACCGCGGGAAGCTGACAGGCATGAACTCGATCGTCGCGCTCTCATGACGCAGCCCGTCCGCTGTCCCTGCGCCTCGGGCGACACGTTCGCCGCGTGCTGCGGCCCGCTCCTCGACGGGGCTCCGGCGCCGACCGCCGAGCGGCTGATGCGCTCCCGGTACACGGCGTTCGCTCGCGAGGACGGGGCGCATCTGCTCCGCACCTGGCACCCGGAGACGCGACCGGAGACGGTCACCTTCGAGGACGACCTGGAGTGGCGGCGGCTGGTGATCCTGGACCGCGTGGCCGGCGGACCCTTCGACTCGGAGGGTGTCGTCGAGTTCGAGGCCTTCTGGCGGCAGGGCGACGCGCGCGGCTCCCTCCACGAGCGCAGCCGCTTCGTTCGCGAGGACCGGACGTGGTTCTACCTCGATGGCGAGATCCGATGATGCGGGAGGCGAGCCGGCAGCGACTAGATTTGAAGGCGTGAACGCCACCCCGGAGAACCAGCGCACCCTGCTCGACATCGCGGACCTCGACCGGCGCTTCGCGCAGGCGGAGCGGGCCCGCGCACAGCCGAGCCAGGCGAGCCGGATCACCGAGCTCGTCGCCATCCGTCAGGAGCAGCTGCGTGAGCTCACGGTCCTCACCGGCGCCAGGGACGACGCCCGCACCGAGCTCTCGCGGCTGGAATCCGATGTCGCGCTGGCCGAACAGCGCCGCGATCGTGACGCCCAGCGCCTCGCGGCGGCCACCAACCCCAAGGAGGCGCAGGCCCTGGAGCACGAGCTCGCCAGCCTCGCCAAGCGCCTGAGCGACCTCGAGGACGCGGAGCTCGACGTCATGGGGCGCGTCGAGGAGGCCGACGCCGCCGTCGCCGCGCAGCAGGCGCTGCTGGATGCGACGACCGCAGAGGGGAGTGCCCTCACCGCGCAGGGCAAGGCCGACGTCGCTGCGGCGACCGAGCTCGGCGCGCAGCTGGCCCGCGACCGGGAGGCGGTCGCCGCCACCGTTCCCGCGGCTCTTCTCGCGGAGTACGATCGCCGCGCCGCGAACAGCGCCGGAGCCGCGCTCCTCACCCGCGGGACCTGTGAAGGCTGCCGCATGATGCTCCCCGGCACCGATCTCAACGAGATCCGACGTGCGCCCGAGGACGAGGTCGTCTCGTGCCCCGAGTGCGGCTGCATCCTCGTGCGCACCGAGGAGTCGGGACTCTCTTCGTGAGCGCATCCGGCCTGCACCGCCCGTGACGGCGCCGGCGTCGGGCCCGGAGCGACGCCTCGCGCTGGTCGGCCTCGGTGCGGGGGAGTACGCCGCGATCGAGCTCGACGAACACGACGGGGAGCAGCAGCGTACGCTCCTGCCCGCGGCGGAACTCGCTGGATGGGTGGCCGCGGTCGAAGCCGCCGACGCCCCGCGGTGGATCATCCGCAGCGCGGCCGAGATCTACGCTCTGCTGCTCAGCGAGGGCGTCCGGATCGGGCGCAGCCACGACCTCGTCCTCTGTCATGCGATCCTCCGCGACACGGCCATGGTGTCCACGCCGCTGGCCCCTGCCGCCGCCTGGGAGCGCCGCGACCCGGTCGACACCACCCCCTCCCTGTTCGACGTCCTCGACGAGGAGTCCGGTGAGGACGCGGTCATCGCGGCACTCGAGCAGTACCGCGCGCAGCGGACCGTGATGGCGGAGGCGGCCGACGGACGTCTGACGCTGCTGTGCGCCGCAGAGTCGGCCGGCGGGCTGATCGCCGAGGAGATGCGCGTCGCGGGGCTCCCGTGGGACGCCGGGGTGCACGACGCGATCCTCACCGAGACCTTGGGGGCTCGTCCCGCCTCGGGCGGGCTGCCCCGACGGATGGTGGAGCGCGGCGACGAGGTGCGGGCCCTGCTCGACGACCCCACGCTGCACCTGGACAGCCAGCCGAAGCTGCTGCGTGCGCTGCACCGCGTGGGCGTGTCGGTGGAGTCGACGAGCAAGTGGGAGCTCTCCGCGCATGAGCATCCGGTGATCGAGCCGCTCCTCGCCTACAAGAAGCTCTCCCGGTTGCTCAGCGCGAACGGCTGGACGTGGTTGTCGGAGTGGGTGCACGACGGGCGCTTCCGTCCGGTCTACATCCCCGGCGGTGTGGTGACCGGTCGGTGGGCCTCGGCGGGCGGCGGTGCCCTGCAGCTGCCTCGGAACCTGCGACCCGCGGTGCGCGCCGATCCCGGCTGGGCGCTGGTCGTCGCGGATGTCGCTCAGCTCGAGCCGCGGATGCTCGCGGCCATGGCGGCCGACGAGGCGATGGCGGCCGCGGCGCGCGGCGGCGATCTGTATGCCGGCGTCGTGGCGTCGGGGGCCGTGGCGACGCGCGAGGAGGCGAAGTACGCGGTGCTCGGCGCGATGTACGGCGCCACCAGCGGCGACAGCGGACGACTCGTTCCCCGCCTGCGGAAGGTCTACCCGCGGGCGATGGCGCTCGTCGACGATGCGGCACGGGTGGGCGAGGACGGCGGCATCGTCTCGACCTGGCTGGGACGCTCGTCGCCGCGTCCGTCCACGGAGTGGATGCGGCTGCAGGCCGACGCGACGGGAGCCGACGCCGACCCTGCGGTGGTCGCGCTCGCGCGGCGTCGTGCACGGGAATGGGGGCGCTTCACGCGGAACTTCGTCGTCCAGGGGACGGCCGCGGAGTGGTCGCTGATCTGGCTCGCGGAGATCCGCCACCGCCTGGCGCAGCTCCCCGAGGTGTTCGGCGCGGCGGAGGCCTCGGGGCCGTTCGCGCGGGAGCCGCACCTGGCGTTCTTCCTGCACGACGAGGTCATCCTGCATACACCGCAGGAGCATGCGGAGGCCGCCGCCGACGCCGTCCGCGATGCCGCCGCCGTGGCCACCACCCGCTTGTTCGGCACCTTCCCGATCGACGTGCCCCTCGACCTGCGCATCGCGGACTCCGCGGAGAAGTGAGGCCCCGTAGACTGGAGGGGCGAATGGGTCGACTGGACGGTCGCGTGGCGGGCAACCGCACCGAGGAACGTCCGGGCTCCACAGGGCAGGGCGGTGGGTAACACCCACCCGGAGTGATCCGCGAGACAGTGCCACAGAGAGCAGACCGCCCCGCGAGGGGTAAGGGTGAAAGGGTGGTGTAAGAGACCACCGGGGGCCGTGGTGACACGGCCCGCCAGGTAAACCTCGCCCGGAGCAAGGTCAGACAGAGGATGATGACGCGGCCCGCCGAGTCCTCGGGTAGACCGCTGGAGCGGCACGGCAACGTGTCGCCGAGAGAGATGGCCGTCGAAGGGGCGAAGAACCCCGGAACAGAACCCGGCGTACAGGTCGGCCCATTCGCCTCGAACGAGGAAGGCCCCGATGATTCCCGTCATCGGGGCCTTCCCTTGGGTCCCTGAGCCTGTCGAAGGGCCCTGAGCGTCCCGCTGGGTCCCTGAGCCTGTCGAAGGGAGCCTGTCGAAGGGTCAGTCGCCGGCGAGCGAGGCCGCCCCGATGATGCCCGAGTTGTTGCGGTGGATCGCCGGGACGATCGGCGTCTTCAGGTCGAGCAGGGGCAGGAAGTCGCCCGCGTTCTTCGACACGCCGCCGCCGACGACGAACAGGTCGGGGCTGAACAGGAACTCGATGTGGGAGTAGAACGCCTGGAGACGCTCGGCCCACTCGGCCCAGCTCAGGCCCTCGCGTTCCCGGGCCGACGTCGCCGCCCACGTCTCCACCGATTCGTGCTCGCGGAAGTTCAGGTGCCCGAGCTCGGTGTTGGGAAGGAGGACGCCGTCGTAGATGAAGGCCGAACCGATCCCGGTGCCGAGGGTTGTGAGGAGCGTGAAGCCGAGCACGTCGCGGGCCGCGCCGTGGCGGGCCTCCGCGACGCCGGCGGCGTCGGCGTCGTTCACGAAGACGATGTTGCGGCCGAGCCCGTCACGGAAGAACCGCTCGGCATCGAAGTCGATCCACTCCTTCGACACGTTCGCCGCCGAGAGGGTCTTGCCGCGCTTGACGATCGCGGGGAACGCCACGCCGAGCGGCAGGGTCGACTCGTGCACGTCGAGCGTCTTGAGGACCGTCTGCACCGCGACGAGGACGTCTTCGGGCGACGCGCCGGCGGGCGTGGGCACCCGCACCCGATCCGAGGCCATGGTGCCGTGTTCGAGGTCGACGATTCCCGCTTTGATGCCCGTGCCGCCGATGTCGACGCCGATCGCTTTTGCCATGGCCGATAGCTTAGCGACCACGGTGCACGCCAGTAGGATCGATGACATCACCCCAACCGCTCGCGGGAAGAAGGAGCAGCCATGACCGACGGCGATCACAAGTACTGGTACAACTCCGCCACGGGCGAGGTCGAGTTCGGCATGCTGTCGCCGTCGATCGACCGCATCGGGCCCTTCGACACCGAGGCCGAGGCGCGACGCGCCCCCGAGGTGCTCAAGGAGCGGTCGCGGGCCTGGGCCGAGGAGGAAGCGGCGGAGCAGGGCTGGGACGCGAAGCCGTCCAGCGGCTTCGGTGCGGAGAAGGGCCAGGGCGCAGAGTAGTCATGGACAAGCAGAGGGACTTCGTCCTCCGGACGATCGAGGAGCGCGGCGTCAAGTTCGTGCGACTGTGGTTCACCGACGTGATCGGCACGCTCAAGTCGGTGGCCATCGCGCCGGCCGAGGTCGAGGGTGCGTTCGCCGAGGGCATCGGGTTCGACGGCTCCGCCATCGAGGGCCTCACCCGCACCTATGAGTCCGATCTGCTGGCCCAGCCCGATCCGACGACGTTCCAGACGCTGCCGTGGCGCGGGGAGATCGACCCGACCGCTCGCATGTTCTGCGACCTCACCACGCCCGACGGGCAGCCCGCGGTGGCCGATCCGCGGCATGTGCTGAAGCGCACGCTGGCGAAGGCCGCGGATGCGGGCTTCACGTTCTACACGCACCCGGAGATCGAGTTCTACCTGCTGAAGTCGTCGTCGTTCGGTCCCGAGGGCCCCGTGCCGGTCGACTCCGCCGGCTACTTCGACAACGTCCCCGGCGGCACCGCACACGACTTCCGTCGGCGCTCCGTCCGCATGCTGGAGGACCTCGGCATCTCGGTGGAGTTCAGCCACCACGAGGGTGGTCCCGGCCAGAACGAGATCGATCTCCGCTATGCGGACGCCTTGACCACCGCGGACAACGTGATGACCTTCCGCACGGTCATCAAGGAGGTCGCGATCGAGCAGGGCGTCTACGCCACGTTCATGCCGAAGCCGCTCAGCGGGCAGCCGGGCAGCGGCATGCACACGCACATGTCGCTGTTCGAGGGCGATCAGAACGCGTTCTACGAGGAGGGCGCGAAGTACCAGCTCTCCAAGACCGGACGCCACTTCATCGCGGGCCTGCTCCGGCACGCCAACGAGATCTCCGCCGTGACGAACCAGTTCGTCAACTCGTACAAGCGGCTCTGGGGCGGCGACGAGGCGCCCAGCTTCATCACGTGGGGCCACAACAACCGGTCCGCCCTGGTCCGCGTCCCGATGTACAAGCCGAACAAGGGCCAGTCCTCGCGCGTGGAGTATCGCGCGCTCGACTCGGCGGCGAACCCCTACCTGGCCTACGCGCTCATGCTCGCAGCCGGTCTCAAGGGCATCGAGGAGGGCTACGAGCTTCCGCCGGAGGCCGAGGACAACGTCTGGGCGCTGAGCGATGCGGAGCGCCGCGCGCTCGGCTACTCGGCGCTGCCCGCGAGCCTGGATCACGCTCTCGAGTACATGGAGGCCTCCGAGCTCGTCGCCGAGACGCTGGGCGAGCAGGTGTTCAACTACGTGCTCCTCAACAAGCGCAAGGAGTGGGAGGCGTACCGCGGCCAGGTCACGCCCCTGGAGCTGAAGAACAACCTCGAGCTCCTCTGAGCGCGGCATGGCCCGCCCCGACGCCTCCGTCTCGCTCTCGGCTCTCGCCCGCCTCGGATTCGCCGAGCTGAGCGAGGCCGCGGAGTCTCTGGCCGAACTGGAGACCCTCCTGGGCGTGCCGCGTGCGGCGCTGCTCGATGCGGCGGTCGCGGCGGACCCGGACGCGGCCGTCCGCGGTCTGCTCCGCGTGGCCCGGCGCGATCCGTCCGCTCTGCGCGCTCTCGTCGATGACGGAGACACGCGGCGTCGGGTGTGGCGCGTCTTCGGCGCCTCGGTGGGGCTGGCGGAGTTCTTCCTGCGCCATCCCGATGAGCTGACGGTCCTCGCCGCACCGGTGGATGCCCTGCCCGGCGCGGACGTCTGGCGCGAAAGGCTCCTCGCCGCCGTCGGCGCGGAGGACGGCTTCGCGGCCGCGGCCGACGACGACACCATCGTCGCCCTCCGGGTGGCCTACCGACGGAACCTGGCCGAGATCGCCGCCTATGACCTCGGCCATGTGCATCCCGTCGACGTGGTCGCGGAGGTGGCGGCGGCTCTCGCGGACCTCGCCGGCGCCGCGCTGGAGGCGTCGCTGGCGATCGCGCGGACCCGGCAGTTGCCGTCGGCACCCCGCGAGGTCGTGGCCGCTGTGCGTCTGGCCGTCATCGGCATGGGAAAGGCCGGGGCCCGGGAGCTCAACTACGTCAGTGATGTCGACGTGATCTTCGTCGGCGGCACCGCCGACGAGGACGTGCTGCCCGAACCGCGGGCGATCGACATCGCCACCCGGCTGGCCAGGGAGACCATGCGCAATCTCAGCGCCATCGAGGTCGAGCCGCCGCTCTGGGAGGTGGATGCGGCGCTGCGTCCCGAAGGCAAGCAGGGCGCGCTGGTGCGCTCGCTCGCCTCCCACGTGGCGTACTACGACCGCTGGGCGAAGAGCTGGGAGTTCCAGGCGCTCCTGAAGGCACGTCCGCTCGCGGGGGATCCCGCGCTGGGGGCCGCGTACATCGATGCCGTGGCGCCGCGGGTGTGGTCGAGCGCGGCACGGGAGGACTTCGTCGAGAGCGTCCAGCGCATGCGCGAGCGGGTGATGGAGCACATCGATCCGGAGGACGCGCCGTATCAGCTCAAGCTCGGAGCGGGCGGACTGCGCGACATCGAGTTCACGGTCCAGCTCCTGCAGCTCGTGCACGGCCTGACCGACGAGTCCCTCCGCACACGCGGCACGTTGGAGAGCCTGGACGCGCTCGTCGCGGGCGGGTACATCGGCCGCGCCGATGCCGGCACCTTCGCCGACGACTATCGCGTGCTCCGACTCATGGAGCACCGTCTGCAGCTTCGTGACCTCAGTCGCACCCACCTCATGCCGAAGATCCCGGCGGGACTGCGCATCCTGGCGCGGAGCTCGCGGCTGGCCGACACGGGCGATGGGGTGTGGGCGCGCTGGGAGAGCGTGCGACGGGAGGTGCGGGAGATCCACACCCGTCTCTTCTATCGTCCGCTCCTCAGCGCGGTGGCGGGGCTCCCGGAGGAGGAGCGCACGCTGTCGGCGGAGCAGGCGCACGACCGGCTCGCCGCGATCGGCTTCCGCGACCCGGCCGGAGCGCTGCGGCACATCGGCGCGCTGACGCGCGGGCTCAGCCGCAAGGCGACGATCCAGCGACACCTGATGCCCGTCATGGTGCGGTGGTTCGCGGATGGCAGCGACCCCGACTACGGGCTCCTCGCATTCCGGCGCATCAGCGAGCGGCTGGGGGACACCTCGTGGTTCCTGCGCATGCTGCGGGATTCGTCCGGCGCCGCGGAGAGCCTCACCCGGTTGCTGTCGTCCTCGCGGTACATCGGCGAGCTGCTCGAGTGGATCCCGGAGTCGGTGGCCTGGCTGGACAGCGCCGAGAGGCTGCGTCCGCGGAGCGCGCAGGCGCTCGACGACGAGGCCCGCGCGATCCAGACGCGCCACGAGACGGTCGCCGACGCGCTGCGGGCCGTCCGGGCCCTGCGGCGTCGCGAGCTCCTGCGCACCGCGATGGCGGCCGTCCTCGACGTCGTCACCATCGAGGAGGTGGCCACCGCGCTCACCGACATCACCGATGCGACGATCCAGGCCGGCCTCCGCGCCGTCCTCCGCGAGGTCGTGCCGTCCGAAGACGCGGCGCTCGACTTCGCCGTCATCGGCATGGGGAGGTTCGGGGGTGCGGAACTCGGGTTCGGGTCCGACGCCGACGTCCTGTACGTGTACGACGCGAACGGCGTCGACCCGGGCAGGGCCGAGAAGCTTGCGACGAGGATCGTGGCGGGACTCCGCGAGCATCTGACGGATCATCGCCTTCCTCTCGACCTCGATGCGGGTCTGCGGCCCGAGGGGCGCAACGGTCCGATCGTGCGGTCCATCGACGCGTACGCGGCGTATTACCGCCGCTGGTCGCTGTCGTGGGAGGCCCAGGCGCTGCTGCGTGCGCGCGGTGTCGCCGGGAGCGCGAAGCTCATCGGACGGTTCATGGAGCTCGCGGACAGCATCCGGTACCCGGAGACGGTCGATCTCCAGGGCCTCCGGGAGATCAAGCGGATCAAGGCCCGTGTGGAGGGGGAGCGGCTGCCGCAGGGCACCGACCCCCGTCGTCACCTCAAGCTCGGACCGGGGACCCTCAGCGATGTGGAGTGGCTCGTGCAGCTCCTCCAGCTGCAGCATGCGACCGACGTTCCGGGGCTGCGCACGACATCCACGCTGCACGCGCTCGACGCCGCGGTCCAGGCCGCGCTCGTCGAGGAGGACGACGCGGACCGGCTCCGGGCGGCGTGGCTGCTGTCCAGCCGGCTCCGCTCGGGCATCACGCTGCTCACCGGGCAGACGAGCGACGTCCTGCCCGCCGACCGCCGTCAACTGGATGCCCTGGCGCGCCTTCTCGGCTATCCGCCCCGGTCGGCCACCCCGCTCGAGGAGGACTATCTGGCCGTCACGCGGCGCGCCCGGAGAACCTTCGAGCAGCTCTTCTACGGCTAGACGGCCGGTCGAGTTGCACGATCGTCGTCCGTCGCTCAGAGTGAGCGTATGACCTCTCCTCGCATCGGCGTGATCTGGAACCCGACGAAGTCCGACCGGGACGTCCTCGAGGAGGCCGTGACCCTCGCCTTCGGTGAGGAAGCCGATGTGCGCTGGGGGGAGACCACTCCGGATGACCCCGGTCGGGGAGTCGCGGCGAAGGTCGTGGAGGAGGGCTGCGCCCTCGTGATCGCCGTCGGCGGCGACGGCACGATCCGCGCTGTCGCCGAAGCTCTGGTCGGCACCGATGTCGCCCTCGGGATCGTGCCGCAGGGCACCGGCAACCTGCTCGCGCGCAACCTCGGTGTGCCGCTCGAGGGCGTGCTCCCGGCACTCGAGCACATCCGCGACTCCGAGCCCCACCGCATCGATCTCGGCTGGGTGGAGTTCGACGGCGAGGAGCATGCCTTTTCGGTCATGGTCGGCTTCGGGGTCGACGCGCAGATGCTCGTGGAGACCAACGACGACCTCAAGGACCGGGCCGGCTGGCTCGCCTACGTGGAGGCGATGGGGCGGGCGCTGGCCGGTACCGAGATGACGGACATCACGCTGCAGCTCGACGACCACGAGCCGGAGGAGGTCCGCGGGCACACGCTGCTCGTCGGCAACTGCGGCATGCTCCAGGGCGGCATCCGGCTGTTGCCGGACGCGGTCCTCGACGACGGCCTCCTCGACATGCTGCTCATCAGCTCCGACGGCGCGCTGCAGTGGCTCGACACCGTCCGTTCGGTGGTCTGGGACAACGGCATCCGCCGCATGATCGGCAACGTCGATCAGGCGGTGAGCACGGACTCCACCACGCACGTCTCCGCCGAGCGCATCGCGGTGCGCCTGTCCGCGCCGCAGATGTTCGAGATCGACGGCGAGGAGATCGGCGAGATCGAGGCCTTCACCGTGCGGGTGCAGCCGGGCGCCGTCCTCGTCCGCTGATCAGGCGACGGTCACCGCGGGCGGCGTCCTCTTCCGGTCCTGATTCGGGAAGACGACCTTCTGCACGATGATGATGATGCTCGCGGCGACGGGGATGGCCACCAGCGCACCGAGGATCCCGCCGAGCGCGCCGCCGGCCACCGCGGCGATGACGACGAGCGCGCCGGGCACGGCCACGGCCTTGTTCATGATGCGGGGCGAGAGCACATAGGCCTCGATCTGCATGTAGACGAGGTAGTAGATGATCGCGATCAGCGCCGTCGTCGGCGACTCGAACAGGCAGATGAGCGAGATCAGGATGGACGCGGAGAGCGTGCCCACGAGTGGGATCATCGAGCCGATGAACGCGAGCAGCGCGAGGAGTGCCGGCACCGGTGCGCCGATGAGGCTGAGGAAGATGAGGCTGAGGATGCCGTTCGTGAGCGCCAGGCTCGCCTGCCCGATCACATAGCGGCCGACGGCGCTCGAGACGTCCTCCAGCAGCTCGCTGAACGTGTCCCGCTGGTAGGCCGGGACGAAACGGGCCGCGACGCGCTTCATGCTCCGCAGGGACGCCATGAAGTAGAGCGTGAGGATGACCACGATCGTGACGCCCGTGAGCCCGCCGGCGATTCCCGCTCCGACCGCGAAGACACCGCCGCCGATGTCGAGGAAGTTGTCCGGGTTCTGCACGAAGCCGAGGACGCCGTCGACCGCGTCCTGGATGGTCCCACCGAACTGTCCACTGACGTCCTGAAACCACGCGCTCTTCGTGAAGTCCTCGATCATCTTCGGGCCATCCTTGATGAGGTTCCCGATCTGCTCGACGAGTGTGGGCACGATGGCGAGGATGATCCCGGCGAAGGCGAGGAGCACGCCGATGACGACGACGGCGACAGCGGCCGGGCGGGGGAGCTTGCGCTCGATGAACCGGACGATCGGGTCGAGACCGAGTGCGAGGAACAGAGCCACCCCGATGTAGACGAGGACGGTGGCGAGCTGCCCGACGATGCCGCCGATCATGAGGGCCACGAGCACCCCGAGGGCGCCGAGGAGCCCGAACATGAACGGGTTGGCCCTGGCTCCGGCGACCACGCTCGACGGCGACCGCCGTTGTGCGGAGACGCTGGGCGCCTGTTCCGGCGGTGCGATCAATCTCCTGCGACGCATGGTCCCCTCCCTCTGCCGGTTCCCGACACTCGATCTTCCTCCACGGCGCCCCGCGCATCCTTCAGCGACACCCGGACGACGGCCCGGGTGCACGGTGGCGGGATCTCAGCGGCTGTTGTCCTTGCCGGCATGGCCGGCGCTGTCACCCTTGCCGTTGTTGCCGTCGCGCCCGGGACTCTTTCCCTGGTTCGTCGATGCTGCAGAGGCGGCGTTCTCGGACGGTGACGACACGGCGGGCGTGTCATCGTCGACGGGCGTCGCGTTCGTCTGTGACGAGGCGGGGGAGATCGGCGGGGTCGTGACCTCGTCGGCCGCGACGGCATCCTGCGGAGCCTCGACCGGGGCGACGGCGTCCACGGACCGCGTGAAGCCGTCGGTCACGGCGCCCGAGCTGGCGGCGGCCTGCTCGCCGTGTCCGACGAACGCGGCGGAGGCCGTGGTCACGGCGCCCAGGACGAGGACCGCCGCGATGAGGAGGGATTCGCGCCGACGCCGGGCGCGTCGCACGGGCGGCGTCGGAGGTGCGCTGACGGCGCGGTGGCGAGCACGCGCCTCGGCGCGGGTCCGGGGGAGAGGCGTGTCTGCGGTTCCGAGCGCAAGAGCCTCCGTGGGCCGCTCCGACGGTGGCGTCGCCGGGACGGCCACGTCGACCAGGTGACGGAGGGCGTTCTCGACCTCCATCGCGTGCGGGCGGGCCTCCGGGGCGATGCTCGTCATGGCGGTGAGGAGCGCGACCCACTCCGCTCCTAGACCCTCCGGGATCTCCGGAGCCAGATGGAGGCGGGCCAGCGCGGACTCCACGCTCACCGTCGGCGCGAAGCCGGGTATGCCGGTGAGCGCCTCCAGGAGGACGAGGCCGAGAGCGTAGATGTCCACCGCGGGCCGGATGTCACCGTTGCGCAGCTGCTCGGGTGCCATGTAGGTCAGCGTGCCGAGCACGATGCCGGGCGTGGTGACGCGGGTGGTGTCGATGGCGCAGGCGATGCCGAAGTCGGCCAGCTTCGCACTCCACCGGCCGGTGTTGTCGGCGGGCGGCGTGAGGAGCACGTTGGACGGCTTGATGTCGCGGTGCACGATCCCGGCGGAGTGCACGGCATGGAGGGCGGAGGCGAGATCCGCGCCGACCGCGGCGACCTCCTGCGGTGTCATGGTCGCGCGGGCCATCCGGGCGCTCAGGGTCGGCCCCGGAACGAACTCCATGACGAGGTACCTCGTCCGGCCCGGCTCGAGGTGCGCATCGAGGAGGGTGACCAGTCCCGGGTGGTTCAGTCCGGCGAGCAGCGTCTTCTCGGAGTGGACGCGATCCGCCGACGCGACGGCGTCGTCGGAGTCGCGGAACACCTTCACGGCGACGGTGCGTTCGAGAGCGATGTCCTCCGCGCGGTAGACGGTCGCCATTCCGCCCATGCCGACGGCTTCCGCGAGACGATAGCGACCGTCGAGAAGTGCGGCGGTCGACGGCGCTTCCTGCGTGGACATCGGGCCTCCTGCTCGCGGGATCGGGCATCCCGACGATGAGTTCACCGTATCGGCGCGGCGCGGGGTCGACATCGGGCTTGACGTGGCCGCCTGCACCTGCAAGGGCCCGGCTCGTCGGACTGGGAGACTGGGACGATGGCAGGTCTTCATCACGTGGAAATCTGGGTCTCCGAGCTGGGGTTGGCGCGCCGCGAGTGGGGCTGGCTGCTCGACGCAGTCGGGTTCACGCGGACGAGCGTCTGGGGAGACGGAGAATCCTGGGCCGCCGGAGGCGCGTATCTCACCCTCACCACGTCGCCGAACCTGAGCGGTATCGGGCATGACCGCCGTGCGCCGGGCGTGAACCACCTCGCCTTCGCTGCGGGCGCGCAGGATCGTGTGGACGCGATCATGGCGGCGGCACCGGAACACGGATGGCGGCCGCTCTACGCGGACCGCTACCCGCACGCCGGCGGTCCCGCGCACTACGCGGGGTGGCTGGAGAACTCCGCCGGCTTCAAGGCGGAGGTCGTCGCCGACCTCCCCTGATTCTCTCGCCGGCACGGCGAAGGCCCGCTCTCGCTTCACGCGAGAGCGGGCCTGAGGCGGATCCACCGGAGCGCCGGCGACCGTGCGCCGATCAGACGCCGAAGTACAGCTCGTACTCGAACGGGTGCGGACGCTGGGCGATCGGGAGGATCTCGTTCTCGTACTTGTAGGAGATCCAGGTCTCGATGAGCTCCTCGGTGAACACGCCGCCCTCGAGGAGGAACTGGTGGTCGGCGCGGAGTGCCTCGAGCGAGTCCAGCAGGGAGTTCGGCACCTGCGGGATGTTCTTGGCCTCCTCGGGCGGC
This sequence comes from Microbacterium sp. BLY, assembly GCF_017939615.1. Lineage (NCBI taxonomy): Bacteria > Bacillati > Actinomycetota > Actinomycetes > Micrococcales > Microbacteriaceae > Microbacterium > Microbacterium sp. BLY. The sequence goes on along the minus strand of NZ_JAGKSR010000001.1, from coordinate 2,634,951 downwards.
AGCTCGTAGAGGTCCTTGTCGACCGGCTCGTGCGGCTCGATGCGGTTCTTGATCCCGTCGAGGCCGGCCATGAGCTGCGCGGCGAAGGCCAGGTACGGGTTGCCCGAGGCGTCGGGCGCACGGAACTCGATGCGCTTGGCCTTCGGGTTCGAACCGGTGATCGGGATGCGGATCGCGGCGGAACGGTTGCCGGCGGAGTAGACGAGGTTCACGGGAGCCTCGAAGCCCTTTACCAGGCGGTGGTAGCTGTTCAGCGTCGGGTTGGTGAACGCGAGCAGCGCCGGTGCGTGCGCCAGGATGCCGCCGATGTACCACCGCGCGATGTCGCTGAGCTGACCGTAGCCGGCCTCGTCATAGAACAGCGGCTTGCCGTCGTTCCACAGCGACTGGTGGGTGTGCATGCCCGAGCCGTTGTCGCCGTAGAGCGGCTTCGGCATGAAGGTGGCGACCTTGCCCCACTCTTCGGCGGTGTTCTTGACGATGTACTTGAACTTCAGGATGTCGTCGGCCGCGTGCACCATGGTGTCGAAGCGGTAGTTGATCTCCTGCTGACCCGCGGTGCCCACCTCGTGGTGCGAGCGCTCGAGGATGAAGCCCGCATCGATGAGCTTGAGCGTGATGTCGTCGCGGAGGTCGGCCGTCTTGTCGACCGGGCTCACGGGGAAGTAGCCGCCCTTGTACGGGGTCTTGTTGCCGAGGTTGCCGCCCTCCTCCTCGCGGCCGGTGTTCCACGCGGCCTCCTCGGAGTCGACCTTGTAGAAGCTCTCGCCTGCCGTGACGGAGTAGCGCACGTCGTCGAAGATGTAGAACTCGGCCTCGGGGGCGAAGAACGCCGTGTCCGCGATCCCGGTGGAGGCGAGGTACTTCTCCGCCTTCTTCGCGACCTGACGCGGGTCCTTCGAGTAGATCTCGCCGGTACGCGGGTTGTAGATGTCGAAGATCATCACGAGGGTGCTCGCCTCGCGGAAGGGGTCGATGTACGCCGTCGTCACATCAGGGATGAGCTGCATGTCCGACTCGTGGATGCTGGCGAAGCCGCGGATGGACGAGCCGTCGAACAGCTGCCCGTCCGTGAAGAAGGCCTCGTCGACCGTCGCCGCAGGGATGTTGAAGTGCTGCTGCACACCAGGGAGATCGGTGAAACGGATGTCAAGGAACTTGACGTCGTTCTCCTTGATGTAGGCCAGTACCTCGGACGAATCTTTGAACATGTACGACTCCTGTGATGCGGATCGATGGCTTCGGGGCCACTTTGCACAGTACGGACGGGGGATTTCTCCACGGTATCCGCTTTGTTTCGTCCGTGTTACAGCGTGAGCAGGATCAGAGGCGTTCCTCAGGCTCGGTAGGCTGGAGGGGTGACGGATGCTGTGAACGCGTACCCCGGCGAGCGACTCGGATTCCCGGAGTTGGGGCCGGGCAGCATCGGCCGCCCGGGTCGCCGGATCGGCGCTCTCGCGATCGACTGGACGGCGGCGGTGATCCTCTCCGTCGCCTTCTTCCAGTACGACCCCTTCGCCACGCTGCTGATCTTCGGCGTCGTGCAGATCCTCTTCATCCCGACGGCCGGCGGCAGCCCCGGCCACCGCATCCTCGGGATGCGCGTGGTCCGCCTCGACGGTGCCTGGATCGGCCTGTGGCGACCGATCGTGCGCACGCTCCTCCTCATGATCGTGATCCCCGCCGTCGTGTGGGACCCCGATCAGCGCGGCCTGCACGACAAGGCCGTGGGGACCGTCCTCATCCGCGCCTGAGCCGAGGGCGCGGCGCTCAGTCGCGACCGCGGTTGCGGCGACGAGCCTCCCGGGGCGCGCGACCGCCCAGGAACGAGCGGGCGGGGTCGACGATGTACCCGCGGCGCAGCGCCTCGCGTCCGATCAGCATCCGGAAGCCCATCTCGTCACGATTGCTCAGCGTCACCTCCGCGAGCACCTCTCGGTCGACGAGGCGGATCATCAGCTGCACCACGAGGCGCTCCTGCGCGTGCCCCGAGGAGCTCCGCACCTCACGGCGGTCGTGGATCGGGGACTCGACGACGACGGCGTCCTCCTGGCTGTCCTGCCACGGCTTCACCCGGAACCGCACCCATGCCTCGTCGTCCTGCACGAACTCCTCGATGTCGAACGCATGCAGGGACGAGGTGCGCGCGCCGGTGTCGATCTTCGCCTTGATCCAGTCGACTCCGAGATCGGGCAGGCTCACCCACTCGCGCCACCCCGTAAGGGTGTTTGAATGGGTAGACCTACTCACCTGATACATCCTGGCAGGAAAATCCCCCGTGAAGATCGCAGTGCTGTCCCGTGCGCCGCAGGCGTACTCCACCCAACGCCTCCGCGCGGCCGCACTGCAGCGGGGGCACAACGTGAAGGTGCTGAACACCCTCCGTTTCGCGATCGACCTGACCTCCGATGAGCCGGATCTGCACTACCGCGGCCGTCAGCTCAGCGACTACGACGCGATCCTGCCGCGGATCGGGAACTCGATCACGTACTTCGGCACCGCCGTCGTCCGGCAGTTCGAGCAGATGGATGTGTACACGCCCAACACCGCGAACGGCATCTCCAGTGCGCGGGACAAGCTGCGGGCGAACCAGATCCTCTCCCGCCACAACATCGCGATGCCGCCGACCGCGTTCGTGCGCAATCGTGCGGACGTGCGTCCCGCGATCGAGCGGGTCGGCGGGGCTCCCGTGGTCATCAAGCTGCTTGAGGGCACTCAGGGCATCGGCGTCATCCTCGCGCCGCAGGTGAAGGTGGCCGAGGCGATCATCGAGACCCTCCACTCGACCAAGCAGAACGTGCTCATCCAGAAGTTCATCGCCGAGAGCCGCGGTCGCGACATCCGTGCGCTCGTCGTGGGGGATCGCGTCGTTGCTGCGATGCGTCGCTCCGCGGCCGGCGACGAGTTCCGCTCCAATGTGCACCGGGGCGGCTCGGTCGAGGCGATCGAGCTCGACCCGATCTACGAGAGGGCGGCCGTGCGGTCGGCGCAGATCATGGGTCTGCGCGTGGCCGGCGTGGACATGCTCGAGGGCGACGAGGGACCCCTCGTCATGGAGGTGAACTCCTCACCGGGGCTGCAGGGTATCGAGACGGCGACGAAGCTCGACGTCGCCGGTGCCATCATCGACTACATCGCCGGTCAGGTCGCGTTCCCGGAGATCGACGTGCGGCAGCGCCTCACCGTGTCCACCGGCTACGGCGTCGCGGAGCTCATGGTCCACGGTGCGGCGGACCTCGTCGGCAAGACGCTGGGGGAGGCCGGACTCTGGGAGCGTGACATCACCGTGTTGACGCTGCACCGCGGCGTGAGCGTGATCCCGAATCCTCGCAAGCACGTGGTCCTGGAGCCGGACGACCGCCTGTTCTGCTTCGGGAAGCTCGATGAGATGCGCTCGATGATCCCCGAGCGTCGTCGGCGCCGGGCGAAGGTGCGCCGCCTCCCGCGTCAGCCTCTCTCGGAATGAGAGAAGCGCGGCCCTCCCGGTGAGGACGGCCGCGCTTCGCGGTTCGAGTCATGATCAGCGCGGACGCTGCGCGCGCACCTTCGTCGGGTCGATGCCCTTCGGGATCGGCAGCGACGACAGCGACTGCGAGACGGAGTCGATGCGACGGATCACCGCGGCCATGGTCGCCTTGTCGATGGCCTTCGGCAGCTTCTTGATGGTCTTCGCGAGGTCGGCGATCGGCACCTCGTCCTCCCCGTGTCCGACGTAGAGCACGGTCACGGGCACGCCGTGGGCGACGCGCTGGGCCCGGCTGCGCTCCTCGTTGACGAGGCGCGTGAGACGCCCGCGAGCGCCCTCGCCGACGACCACGATGCCGCCGCGGCCGACCGTGCGGTAGACCGCCTCCTGCGTCTTGGGGTTGATGCCGACGGGCGTGTCCGATGCCTGCCAGCGACGCCCGAGGCTGGTGCTGAGCACGTGGCCGGTGGCGCCGGGCATCCCGTCGATCTTCGTGTACATCGCCGAGGTCGACAGGCGGGTCATGAGGAACAGCGCGCCGAGGACACCGAGCATGAGACCGGTGATGGCCCAGAGCACGAGCGTCCAGACCTGGAACGGCGGGATCAGGTAGCCGGCCACCAGGCCGAGCAGGATGCCGCCGACGAGGATCGCGAGCTGCGCCCACGGAAGCCACGGGTAGGCCTCGCGCGTGAACCGGAAGAGGGACTTGATCTGGGAGAAGAACCCAGGACGCTTCTCGGGTTCGGGAGCACGCTTTGCCATGGAGACCAGCCTACCGAGTCCTCAGGCCTCACGATGCCGTCGTTCGCGCGAAGCGGAGCGACGGCAGGGTCTTTCCTCCACATTCGCTCGTCGAGGGAGGATCGTTCCCCCGACGGGCGAATGTGGCGCATCGCCCGTTCGCGATCGGCTGTGATGGTCGGCATGGCAGACGAATCAGAGCACGTGACCGCCGAGCCGACGGTCCTGACACAGGCGCATCGCACGATCCGTGTGCTCGACGCCGCGGAAGAACCGTTCTCCGGCACGCTCGTGACGACCCCGGACGGGCCGGCTGTCCGGCAGGCGGCGGAGCACTTCGCCACGTGGGGCGGCTGGAGGTACGCCGGGGCGCAGCACGTCGCCGCACCCCTCGACGTCATCCGGCGGGCACGCGGGCATGACGTGCTCCTCCCGTGGTGCACCCGGCGGCTCGACGTCGCCGTCGGCCGGCGGCTCGGCAGCCGTCCTGGGTTGTCGGCAGGAGAGGTCAGCACGGTCGTGGTCAGTCTGCTGCGAGGACTCGCGGAGCTGGGGCCCGCGGAATCCGTCGCGGCGTCGGGCACGTGGTGGCTCACCGAGGGAGGTCGTCCCGTCTTCGTCCTGGGGTCGGGGAAGGAAGCGGCCGTCGGTGCGCAGGAGATCGTGGATCGACTGCAACGGGAATGCGCCGACAAGACCCTCGCACGCGCGCTCGAGCGGATCGGCGAGCGTCTGCGCGCCGCAGTCGGGCAACGCCGCGTACCGCGGCGCCTGCTCGATGAGGGCGAGCGCGAGCTGCTGGAGATCGCGGCGCCTCGTCCGCTGGAGACGGACGAGGTCGAGACCGCACCGGTGGCCCCGGCCGCCGGCGTCGTCGGCGCTCTCCGGCAGCGGGACCGCGGGGAGTCCGTTGCGCGCCCCCTGCGGCGAGGGCGCCGGGATCACCGGCAGCGGCCTGCGCGGGGTGTCCGGGCGTGGGCGCTGACGGTCGCGACGGTTCTGGGGGACCAGCGTGACCGGCTGCGGGCGCGGGCGCCGTTCGCCGACGACCGGCGGGGGACCGGAACGCGGCGACGGAGAGTGCGCACGCGGTCCCGTGCGCCGAGGGCCCGGCTCCTCGTGCTCGCCGGGGTCTGTGCCGCAGCGGTGCTCGGGGTGGGATTGCTGTGGCCGTCCGGAGGGGAGGACTCGGCGGTCGGCTCCCCGCAGGGAACGGTGACCGCGTCGAGCACTCCCCGGCCGGAGGAGCGTGCGTCGGGCCCTGGGCTCGGCGACGCGGGTCCGTCGCCGACGTCGCTGCCGTCCGCCTCGGCGACGCCCTCAGCGGGGGATGACCCGGTTCCTGCCGCGGCGGCCCTGCGGGCGCAGGTCACGGCCTGCGCGGAGGAGGGTGACGTGGTGTGCGCGGGGGCGGTGGTGCCCGGATCCGGGGGCGTCGTGGAGATCATGGCCGCCGCGGGGAGGGAGGGGGACGCGGTGCTCGTGGACCGCTACGGCGACATCGCGGTCCTCGAGTTCCCCGCGGTGGATGGTGGTGCGGAGGGCGGGCCGGGCACGATCGTCGTGCTCATGCGCCAGGCAGAGAAATGGCTGGTCCGCGACGCGTATCGCGTCGCGGACCAGCCGAGATGAGCCGCGGGTCAGGCGCCGAGTTGACCGCTGAACTGCGCGGCCTCGAGGCGGGCCTTGACCGCTCCGAGGAAGCGCGCGGCATCCGCGCCGTCGATGATGCGGTGGTCGTAAGACAGAGCGAGGTAGACGTACGAGCGCACGGCGATCGCGTCCGTGCCGCCGACCTTGACCAGACCGGGACGCTTGACGACGGTTCCCGTGCCGAGGATCGCGGACTGCGGGAGGAACACGACAGGCGTGTCGAACAGCGCGCCACGCGAACCGGTGTTGGTCAGCGTGAACGTGCCGCCCGCCAGCTCGTCGGGCTTCAGCTTGTTGTCGCGGGTGCGCGCGGCGAGGTCGGCGATCTCGTGGGCGATCTGGGCGATGTTCTTCGAAGCCGCATCGCGGAGCACCGGCGTGAGCAGGCCACGCTCGGTGTCGACGGCGATCGAGACGTTCTCCGAAGCCGGGTAGACGATCTGCTCGCCGTCGACGGTCGCGTTGATGATCGGGAAGGCCTGGAGGGCCTCCGCCGCCGCCAGCGCGAAGAACGGGAGGAACGACAGCTTGTCGCCGGTCTTCTCGAGGAACGAGGCCTTCACGCTGTCGCGGTACTCGGCGAGGGCGGTGACATCGACCTCGACCACCGTGGTGAGCTGAGCCGTCTGCTGCATCGACTCGACCGCGCGCTTGGCGAGGACCTTGCGCAGGCGCGACATCGGCTGGGTGGTCCCACGGAGCGGCGACACCTCGAGCGGAGCCGGTGCGGGGGCCGCGGCGGCAGCGGGTGCGGCGGTGGCGGACTCGGCCGCCTTGAGGACGTCCTCCTTGCGGATGCGGCCTCCCACTCCCGTGCCCTTGACGCTGGCGAGGTCGACACCCTGCTGCGCAGCCAGACGACGCACGAGCGGTGTCACGTACAGGTTGTCGCTCTCGGTCGGCAGCGACAGCTTGGGAGCCTCCGCCTGCGCGGGCGCCGCCGGAGCGGCGGGCGCGGCCGGGGCCTCAGCCTGCGGGGCCGGAGCGGCGGGAGCCGCCGGCGCCTCAGCCTGCGGAGCAGGAGCGGCCGGAGCCTCGGACTGCGGGGCCGGAGCGGACGGGGCCTCGGCCTGCGGAGCGGCGGGAGCCTCGGGCTGCGCTGCCGGAGCAGCACCGGAACCGACGCGCGCCAGCACGGCGCCGACCTCGACGGTCTCGTCCTCGCCGGCGACGATCTCCTGCAGCACGCCGGCGACCGGCGACGGGATCTCGGTGTCGACCTTGTCGGTGGAGATCTCCAGGAGAGCCTCGTCGACCTCGACGGAGTCGCCGACCTGCTTGAGCCAGCGAGTGACCGTCCCCTCGGTGACGCTCTCGCCGAGTTCGGGGAGCACGATGTCGGTGGCGTCGCCCGACGGAGCCGCCGGAGCGGCCTCAGCCGGAGCGGACTCAGCCGGAGCGGACTCGGCGGGGGCCTGCTGTGCGGCCGGCTCGGGGGCTGCGGCGGGCTCCGGGGCAGCGGGAGCGGCGGCCTCGGCGGGGGCGGCCTCGGCGGCCGCCGGAGCGTCGCCGGCGGGGGCCGCTCCGCTGCCGTCGCCGATGCGGGCCAGCAGGGCTCCGACCTCGACGGTCTCGTCCTCGGCGACGAGGATCTCCTCGATGACGCCGGTGACCGGAGACGGGATCTCGGTGTCGACCTTGTCGGTCGAGATCTCGAGCAGGCCCTCGTCCGCCTGGACGGTGTCTCCCACCTGCTTGAGCCAGCGGGTGACCGTACCCTCTGTGACGCTCTCACCGAGAGCGGGGAGGACCACGGATGTGCTCATGACTGAGTCTCCTTCAGAAGTTGTATGACGCTTGTCTAGCTTAGTGACTCGGGCACCGGTTGGTGCTCAGAGGGCGTGCAGGGGCTTTCCGGCCAGTGCGAGGAAGGCTTCGCCGAGGGCCTCGCTCTGGGTCGGGTGGGCGTGGATGAGCGGCGCGATGTCCTCTGGATGGGCTTCCCACGCCACGGCGAGCTGCCCCTCGGTGATGAGCTCGCCCACACGGTCGCCGAGGAGATGCACGCCGAGGACGGGACCGTCCTTGAGGCGGACGACCTTGACGAGGCCGCCCGTGCCGATGATCTCGCTCTTGCCGTTCCCCGCAAGGTTGTACTCGTAGGAGTGGACGGCGTCGGCACCGTGCGCGGCGACCGCCGCCTCCTCCGTGAGGCCGACCGAGGCGACCTCGGGGCTGGAGTAGGTGACCTTCGGGATCTGGACGTCGGGAACGTTCACGGGGGAGAGGCCGGCGATGCGCTCGGCGACGGCGATGCCCTGCTGGAATCCGCGGTGGGCGAGCTGGAGGCCCGGGACGATGTCGCCGACCGCCCACACGCCAGGGACGCCGGTGCGGAGCTCGTCGTCCACTGTCACGAACCCACGGTCCAGGCGCACGCCGGCTTCCTCGAATCCCAGGTCGGCGGTGGCGGGGCCGCGGCCCACGGCGACGAGGAGGTAGTCCGCCGTGAACTCCTTGCCGTCCTCCAGGGTGACGGTCACGGACGAGTCGTCCTGCGTGGCGCTCTGGAAGCGCACGCCCAGGGAGTACTGGATGCCACGCCGTCGGAACGCGCGCTCCAGGCCCTTGCTCATCGCGATGTCCTCGTTCGGGACGAGATGCGGCAGTGCCTCCACGATGGTCACCTCGGCACCGAACGAGCGCCACACGCTCGCGAACTCGACGCCGATCACGCCGCCGCCCAGGATGAGCACGCGATCAGGGATGACGTCCAGGGCGAGGGCCTGCTCGCTGGTCAGGATCCGTCCGCCGATCTCCAGGCCCGGCAGCGAGCGGCTGTAGGAGCCGGTGGCGAGGATGACGTCCGTGCCCACGTAGACGTCGTCGCCGACGCTGACGCTCCGGTCTGCGTTCAACCGACCGAGACCGGAGACCGTCGTGATCCCGCGCGCCTTCACGAGTCCCTCGAGGCCCTTGTACTTCTTGGCGACGATTCCCTCGCGGTACGTCCGGACGCCCACGGGGTCGACGCCACCGAACGAGGCCGTGACGCCGACGGAGGAGGCATCGCGCACGTGGTCAGCCACCTCGGCGGCGTGCAGCAGCGCCTTCGTCGGGATGCACCCGCGGTGGAGGCATGTGCCGCCCACCTTGTCCTTCTCGATCAGTGCGACGGACTTGCCGAGCTCGCTCGCTCGCAGTGCCGCGGCGTAGCCGCCGCTGCCGCCGCCCAGGACGACGATGTCGAAGGTGTGGGTTGTCATGGGTGTCATGCCTCCGGGTGGGATGCTGCGTCGGCGAAGGCGATGATCGATCGGACCATCGCCCCCGTGGGGCCCTTCTCGGTGAAGCCGTAGGGAGCGCCGGCGTGTTCGCCGGATCCCGCGATGTCGAGGTGCACCCAGGGGATGCGCGGCGCGTCATCCGCGTCCGAGGTGCGGCCGACGAAGCGCCGCAGGAAGAGACCGGCGAACGACGCTCCGCCCATCCGGTCGCCCATGTTGGCGTTGATCATGTCGGCGATGGGGGAGTCCAGTGTCTCCTCCATGTACGCGGGCAGCGGCATGTGCCATGCCGGCTCGCCCGTTCGCGCCGCAGCGGCGAGGAACTCGGCGACCGTGTCGTCGTCGCCGAAGACGCCGGTGTGACGGTGGCCGAGCGCGGCGACGATCGCGCCGGTCAGCGTCGCGACGTCGATGATGACGTCGGGGTTCTCCCTGCTCGCGGCGACGAGTCCGTCGGCGAGGACCAGGCGTCCCTCCGCGTCGGTGTTCAGCACCTCCACGGTGGTGCCGTCGAGGATGCGGATGACGTCGCCCGGACGGAGTGCGCGACCGGACGGCATGTTGTCGGTGATGCAGAGCCAGGCGGTCACGTGCACGGGGAGGCCGAGTGCGGCGATCGCGCGGAGAGCGGCGAGCGACGTGGCGGCTCCCGCCATGTCGAACTTCATGCCCACCATCGAGGCCGCCGGCTTGAGCGAGAGACCGCCGGTGTCGAACGTGATCCCCTTGCCGACGAGCGCGATGTGACGCTGGGCCCCCGCGGGGGCGTAGTCGAGGCGGACCAGGCGGGGCGGGCGGTCCGAGCCCTGTCCGACGCCGAGGATGCCGCCGAAGCCCTGATCGGCGAGGGCCTTCTCGTCGAGGATCTCCACGGTGACGTCGAGGTCGGCGACGCTGTCGGCGGCGGTCTGGGCCAGCTGTTCCGGGCTCTGCCATTCGGCGGGCACGTTGACGAGGTCCTTGATGAGGGCGACGGCCTCGCCGGTGGCCTGCGCCCGGGCGATCGCGGCGTCGTCGAGTGCGGCATGGACGACGACCGCGGTGGCACGCTTCTTCTTACCGCTCTCCGCGCGGTAGTCGTCGAAGCGGTAGCCGCCCAGCACGGCGCCTTCGGCAGCGGCCACGGCGTGGGCCTCGAGGCCGCCGGCGAAGCCGAGCGCGACGCGGTCGAAGCCGGTCAGGGAGCGCAGCGCGACTCCCGCGGCGCTGCGGACGGCGGCGTCGTCGATCGTGGATCCCGCGCCGACGACGGCGAACGGGAGGGCGGTCACCTCCGGTGCGTACACGCGGGTGAACGACCCCGCAGCCCCCGTGAAGCCGATGCCCGCGAGGACATCCGCGAGGCCGGGATGAGCCGCCAGCGACTCGGCCGACTCGGAGAGATCGGGGACGACGAGCACTGCGGCATCGGCAGCGCTTCCGGGGAACTGATCGGTGGTGTGCGAGAGCACGGGAAGCGTCATGCCCTCCATCCTAGGATCTCCGCCCCGGCGGGACCGCCCGGCCGGACGGGGTGTGTTCGCTCTCAGCGAGACGGGTCAGAGCCCGGCTCCGGGCGCGGCTCGTAGCATGGAGACATGCCCTTCTCCGGAGAGATCCACGAACGTGTCGCGAATGCACCCACGGTGCCGCACGGCCTGCCCCTCGTGATGCTGCTCACCGGTTTCACCGACGCCGGCAGCGCGGTGTCCGGGCTCATCGATCACCTGCGGGAGACGACGTCCCCGCAGCCGCTGGCCGTCTTCGACAACGACCTGCTCCTCGACTACCGGGCGCGCCGCCCGGTCATCTCCTTCGACCAGGACCACCTCGCCGAGTTCCGCCCGCCGCGCCTGGAGCTCTCGCTCGCCACTGACGCACTCGGGCGCCCGTTCCTGCTCCTCACGGGGTACGAACCGGACTTCGCCTGGAACGCGTTCGCGGAGACGGTGCTGGATCTCGCCGCCGAGTTCGAGGCGTCCGGACTCCACTGGGTGCACTCGATTGCGATGCCGGTGCCGCACACCCGTCCGATCGGGACGACCGTGAGCGGGAACCGGCGGGATCTCATCGTGTCGCACTCCGTGTGGCGGCCCCGCACCCAGGTGCCCGCGACGGCCGGCCACCTCCTGGAGTACCGGTTCGCGGAGCGCGGCGAGCGCGTGGTCGGCTTCGTCCTGCTCGTGCCCCACTACCTCGCCGAGACCGAGAACCCGGAGGCGGTGAGCGCGGCGGCGGAGAAGCTCATGGCCTCGACGGGGCTCGTACTCATGCTCGATGCCGTGCAGGAGCGCCGGGCCGACTACATCGCCCGCGTCGACGAGCAGGTCGCGGCCAACGACGAGCTGCAGCAGATGGTGCACAACCTGGAGCGTCGGTACGACGCCTACATGGCCGGTCGCGACCCGGAGGACGACTCCTACGACGAGGGCGGCTTCAACGAACGGGACCTTCCCAGCGCGGACGAACTCGCGGCCGAGTTGGAGCGTTACCTCGCCTCGCGGCCGTCGGGGGACGACGACAAGCCGGGTCGCGGCTGAGCGATTCGTCCGCGATCGCGGACGAATGCGCCTTCATCGCCATACGTGTGCGAGACTAGGAGTCCGACCCGTTGTCAATCGGTGTTTTCGAGCACCGGACTTGACAAGGGTCTTACTAGTGTCCGAAATGTCCCGGGGTCTCCCAGCGGCCCCGTGAAAGGCGAAACGTGACTCCTGCCACGACGAAGAACACGCGGACGAAGAAGGCCGATCAGATCACCGCGGATCCCGAGGTCGAGGACGTCGACGCGACTGAGGCGGCGCCCGCCCCCAAGCGCGCCGCGGCCAAGCGCGCCCCTGCGAAGAAGAAGAAGACCGAGGTCGTCGAAGAGGACGACGCGGCGGCGACCGACGGTGCCGAGGACTCCGCGGGTGACGACGAGGAGGAAGAGGCCAAGCCGGCCTTCACCGAGCCTCTGCCCACGGGGGCGATCGTCATCTCCTCCAAGGACGACGAGGAGGTGCCGGTCTACTCGACCCAGATCACCGGCGCCACGGCCGACCCGGTCAAGGACTACCTGAAGCAGATCGGAAAGGTCGCGCTGCTGAACGCGGCCGAAGAGGTCGAGCTCGCGATGCGCATCGAGGCGGGACTGTTCGCCGAGGAGAAGCTCTCCGCGATGTCGCCGGCCGAGAAGACGAGCCAGCTCGGGCTCGACCTGCAGTGGGTCGCCCGGGACGGTCAGCGCGCGAAGAGCCACCTCCTCGGCGCCAACCTCCGACTGGTGGTCTCGCTGGCCAAGCGCTACACCGGCCGCGGCATGCAGTTCCTCGACCTCATCCAGGAGGGCAACCTGGGCCTCATCCGTGCGGTCGAGAAGTTCGACTACACCAAGGGCTTCAAGTTCTCGACCTACGCCACGTGGTGGATCCGGCAGGCGATCACGCGTGCCATGGCCGACCAGGCCCGGACGATCCGCATCCCGGTGCACATGGTCGAGGTCATCAACAAGCTCGCCCGCGTCCAGCGGCAGATGCTGCAGGACCTGGGCCGCGAGCCCACCCCGGAAGAGCTCAGCCGCGAACTCGACATGACGCCGGAGAAGGTCGTCGAGGTGCAGAAGTACGGTCGTGAGCCGATCTCCCTGCACACGCCGCTCGGCGAGGACGGCGACAGCGAGTTCGGTGACCTCATCGAGGACACCGAGGCCGTGGTCCCTGCCGATGCCGTGGGCTTCACGATGCTGCAGCGTCAGCTCGAACAGCTCCTCGATTCGCTCTCGGAGCGCGAGGCCGGCGTGATCCGCATGCGCTTCGGTCTCGGCGACGGGCAGCCGAAGACGCTCGACCAGATCGGCGACACGTTCGGCGTGACGCGTGAGCGCATCCGTCAGATCGAGTCCAAGACGATGGCGAAGCTGCGCCACCCGAGCCGCTCGCAGTCGCTGCGGGACTACCTCGAGTGATGCAGGCGAACGAGGGCAAGGCGCTCGAGACGAGCGTCGACGGAAAGAGCTACGCGCGGATTCCGCTGCGCACCCGTGTCGTGATGCCGGACGACGATCTCGACGCCATCATCACGGAGTATGCGAAGGACGCCGTGCAGCCGGGCGACCTGCTCTTCGTGACCGAGAAGATCGTCGCGATCACGCAGGGCCGGTCCTACCGCCTGGACGAGATCCAGCCGCGGAAGCTCGCGCTGTTCCTGTCGAAGTACGTCACTCGCACGCCGTACGGCATCGGTCTCGGCATGCCGGAGACGATGGAGATGGCGCTGCGCGAGTGCGGCACGCCCCGCATCCTCTTCGCGGCGGCCGTCGCGGCGGTCACGAAGGCCTTCGGGCGCAAGGGCGACTTCTACCGCATCGCGGGGGACAAGGCGCGCGCGATCGACGGACCGACGAAGCACACCATCCCTCCGTACAACGAGGCTGTGGTGCTCGGGCCGAAGGACCCGGACCGGGTCGCGGCGCACCTGAAGACGCTGATCGGCGGCCAGGCTGAGGTAGCGGTGGTCGACATCAACGACCTCGGCGGCAACATCCTCGGGTCGACGCTGGACAAGGCGGGCGAGCTGCGCCTGGTGAAGATCCTCGGGGACAACCCGCTCGGCCAGGGCCTCGAGTCCACGCCGCTCGGCATCGTCCGCGCCATCTGAGCGGTCGACCCACCCCCTAACGACCGAACCGGCCCCTTGCGTGCGAACGCAAGGGGCCGGTTCGTACGTAACGGGCCGGGTCGACGCTTCGACAGGCTCAGCGACCCACCCTGGGTCCCTGAGCTTGTCGAAGGGCGAGCTTGTCGAAGGGTCAGAAGCCGATGACCTCGCGGTACCGGGGCTTGTGCCCGGTGCGGATGCCGGTGACGCTGGGCTTGTTCTCGTAGACGCCCGCACCCCAGTTGCCCTCGACGAGCACGGGGCCGTCCGGGGTGACGACGACGTCCCACCCGACGTACTGCACCTGCGGCACGACGCGGGCGACCTGGTCGATGAACGTGCGCACCTCGTCCATGTAGGGCAGCTGGAAGTCGGCGATGCGGAACCCGGAGTCCGGGTGCGTCTCGTGGACGTGGCCGTGCGAGTCGTAGCCGGCCCCGACCGCGTGTCCGTTCTCGTCGAGCATCGTGTAGAAGCCGCCGAAGGTCATCTGGTCGCTCACCGCGCCGCGGCCGAACTTCTGCGCCATCGCGAGGATGTGCGCCTTCTCGCCGTCGAAGAACGCGGTGATGCGGGTGGTGTTCACGGTGCCGGGGCACACGGCGGCGAGGTCGTCGTGCTGACGGATGACCTCTTCGATCAGCAGCTCGCCCCGATCGAGCAGACCCCGGTGGAACTCGGTCCAGTCCGTGATGTCGGCGGCGTGGTAGCGGTGCACGCCGGTGCCGGCCTGGCCGACCGGTTCCTTCGTGACGATCGTTCCGAGGCGCTCGGTGAGGGCGCGGACCTCGTCGGCGTTCCCCTCCTCGACCACCATCCACTCGCGGTGCAGGTGTGCCGAGAACTTGCGGTTGAACTCGATCTTGTCCTGGAAGATCCAGCGGAAGTCGGGGTGGTCGTACTTCTGCGAGAGCTGGTTGGACACCGGGTGCGTCATGTACGTCTCGCGCTCCGCGCGGGTCAGCATCGCGAAGTCGTAGTCGATGTAGTCCTGGAAGCCGACGTTGTGACGGGCCGCCGACCAGAGCATGTCGGCGACGATCGTGGAGACGGGGCGGTCGTGCTGCGCCGAGGCCTCCTTGGCCCGGTCGAGAACCGAGCCGACGTCGATGCGGCGGGCGCGGCCGAGGAGGTAGCGGATGCGGGGCGCGAGAGAAAGACGAGACATGGAGCTCCGGGTCTAGGGGTCGACGTCTCAGTCTACGCGGGGAGCGCTCAGGGTCCTGGGAGCACGGAAGCTAGGCTGGAGGACGTGTGTGACACGAGTTCGAGTGCGCTTCCGCAGGCGATGATCTCGCGTTCGGCCCTCGCTGCCGGCGCCTCCGCGGCGATCCGGGCGGGAGGGCGCACGGCCGACCTCCGTCGTGACGCCTGGGGGCATGGCCTGCTCGCCGTCGCGCACGCCGTCACCGCCGCGGGCGCCGACCGGGTGCTCGTCGACTCCGTCGGCGAGGTGGAGGCGCTGCGGCTCGAAGGCATCGTCGGCACGACCACCGGGGAGCCCGACGTCGACCCGGCGTTGCTGTACGGCCTTCCGGACTCCTCCCGCTCGCTGGCGTCGGCGCCGGTTCTGCGTCTCACCGGCCGGGTCATGTCGACCAAGCGCCTGCGGGCCGGTGAGGCCGTCTCCTACGGCTACACGTTCCGCGCTCAGGAAGACACCGTGGTGGCCCTCGTGACCGGCGGATACGCCCAGGGCGTGGTGCGCGCGCTGGGCAACCGCGCCGACGTCGAGATCGACGGCGTGCTGCGCCCGATCGTCGGGCGTGTCGCGATGGACGTCTGCGTGATCGATCTGCAGGGCGTCGACGCGAAGCTCGGGGACACCGTGACCTTCTTCGGCGGAACGGGCCCGGCCGCCGGCGCGCTCGCCCGCTGGTCCGAGATCACCGGGTTGACGATCGCGGAGCTCGTCGCCGTGCCGGGAGCGCACGCCGTGCGCGGATGGGAGGCCTGATGCGACCCGAACTGCGCCTCGACAGCGGCGTGTTCCGTTCGAACATCGCGGCAGTGCAGGAGCGGCTGGGGGATTCGGCGCTGATGCTGGTCCTCAAGGACGACGCGTACGGCCACGGACTCCGCTGGGCGGTCGAGACCGCGCTCGACGCGGGAGTGACGACCTTCGGCAGCTACGACGTGCGCGGCGGGCTCGACGTCCGGCGCATCGCGGGCGGAACCGTGACGGTGTTCGCGTGGGCGACGTCGACGGACGCAGAGATCGACGAGGCGCTCCTGCACGACATCGAACTCGGTGTCGGCACGATCGAGTACCTGCGTCGTATCGTCACCCGAGCCGTTGTGCTCGGCGTCCGCGCGCGCGTGCACCTCAAGATCGACACCGGGCTGCACCGCAACGGCGTCCGTCCGGAGGACTGGCCGTCCGCCATCGCGGAGGCGAGGGACGCCGAGAGCGCGGGAGCGCTGTCGCTGGTGGGCATCTGGAGTCACATCGCCGAGGCGAGCGACGCCGAGGATGACGAGGCGCAGGCCGTGTTCCTCGAAGCCGTGCGACAGGCGGGCCAGTCCGGTCCGCTGCCGGGTGCTCTGCACCTCACGGCGTCGGCCGCGTCCTGGTGGCGCCCCGAGCTGCGTGGCACCGTGTCGCGCATCGGGGCCTTCTGCTACGGCATCCGTTCCGCGGATGGTCCGGACCTCGACGGGGTCAGGCCCGCCGCGAGCCTGGCGGCTCCCGTCGTGCGGGTGGAGCACGGGGAGGCCGTGGTCGGCGTCGGCAGCCTCGACGGCCTGCCGTCCACGCTCGTCGGGATGACGGTCGGGACTCCCGCCGGGCCCCGGCGGGTGTCCGCCATCGATCTGGCGACGACGACGGTGGCAGGGTGGCAGGGCATGGCCGTCGGGGACGACGTGACCATCTTCGGTGCCGGAGAACAGGGCGAGGAGACAGCGACGACCCTCGCCGAGCGGATCGACACGGTCGGCGAGGAGATCCTCACGCGACTCGGTCCGCGGATCCGGCGGAGGGTCGTGGACTGACCCGGGCTGGCCGGGTCACGCGCTGCTCAGGCGGTCTCGATGAGACGAGCGGTCTCGTCGTGCCAGCTCGTGGCCACGCTGCGGAGCTTCTCCTCGTACTTGCGGCCGTGGTGCGCGCAGAAGAGCAGCTCGGAGCCGTTGACCTCGGCCGCGATGTAGGCCTGCGCTCCACAGGAGTCGCAGCGGTCCATCGCGGTCAGGCGGAACTCGACGGCGGAGGTCTCACGTTCGGTCGTTGCATTCATCTCGGGGCCTCCTCGGGTCTCGGCGTCCTGTGTGGTCGTGCTCAATACAACCACGCTGCACCTGTGGGCATGCCCGGTCGGCGGCGTGTTTCGCTCAGCGCGTACGCGCGCCCTCGCGAGTGCGCATCGACGGGGAGTGTCGGCGGAGGGCGGCGGCCTCCCGCGAATAGACTCGGAGATTGTGAATGCCGAGTACTCCGCCCATCATCTCCAGGTGCTCGAGGGCCTCGAAGCGGTCCGCAAGCGCCCCGGCATGTACATCGGCTCGAACGGTTCGCCCGGGCTCATGCACTGCCTCTGGGAGATCATCGACAACTCCGTCGACGAGGCCGTCGCCGGCAACGGTTCGCGGATCGACATCATCCTGCATGACGACGGCAGCGTCGAGGTGCACGACCGCGGTCGCGGCATCCCCGTCGACGTCGAGCCCCGGACCGGTCTGACCGGTGTCGAGGTCGTCTACACGAAACTGCACGCGGGCGGGAAGTTCGGCGGCGGGTCCTACGCGGCCTCGGGCGGTCTGCACGGCGTCGGCGCGTCGGTGGTCAACGCGCTCTCGGAACGTCTCGACGTGGAGGTCGACCGCGGCGGCAAGACGTACGCGATGTCGTTCCATCGCGGCGAGCCCGGCATCTTCCAGGATTCGGGAGAGAAGCGCCCCGATGCGCCGTTCACTCCATTCGAGGAGAACAGCGAGCTGCGGGTCGTCGGCAAGGCGCCGCGCGGCGTCACCGGCACCCGCGTCCGCTATTGGGCGGACCGCCAGATCTTCACCAAGGACGCGGCTTTCCAGCTCGCCGAGCTCGAGACGCGGGCCCGGCAGACCGCCTTCCTCGTGCCCGGTCTGGAGATCGTGGTGCGCGACGAGCGCGCCGCGAGCGCCCTGGTGGGCGAGGACGGCACCCCGACCGGCCCCGTGGAGACCTCGTACCTCTACGAGGGCGGCATCTCCGAATTCGTGGAGTACCTGGCGGTCGACCCTCCCGTGACCGACACGTGGCGGATCCAGGGGGAGGGGACCTTCACCGAGACCGTGCCCGTCCTGCAGGCCGACGGGCACATGGTGGCCACCGAGGTCGAGCGCGTGTGCGCCGTCGACATCGCGCTGCGCTGGGGGACGGGCTACGACACGCGGATCCGCTCCTTCGTCAACATCATCTCCACGCCGAAGGGCGGCACGCACCAGCAGGGCTTCGAGCAGGAGCTGCTGAAGGTGCTGCGCAGTCAGGTCGAGCAGAACGCGCGGCGTCTGAAGGTGGGCAACGACAAGCTGGAGAAGGACGACGTGCTCGCCGGCCTCACCGCCGTCCTCACGGTCAACGTGCCGGAGCCGCAGTTCGAGGGGCAGACGAAGGAAGTGCTCGGCACCCCCGCCGTGCGCCAGATCGTCGCCCAGGTGATGCGCAAGGATCTCCAGCAGCGCTTCGCCTCCACCAAACGCGACGACAAGAGCCAGGCGACGCAGCTGCTCGACAAGATCGTGTCGGAGATGAAGGCCCGGGTGTCGGCCCGAGCGCACAAGGAGACCCAGCGGCGCAAGAACGCGCTGGAGTCATCGACGCTGCCGACCAAGCTCGTCGACTGCCGGACCAACGACGTCGAGCGCAGTGAGCTCTTCATCGTCGAGGGCGACTCGGCGCTCGGTACGGCGAAGAACGCGCGCAACAGCGAGTTCCAGGCGCTGCTGCCCATCCGGGGCAAGATCCTGAACGTGCAGAAGGCCTCGGTCGGCGACATGCTCTCCAATGCCGAGTGCGCGTCCATCATCCAGGTGATCGGCGCGGGCTCGGGCCGCACGTTCGACATCGACGCCGCCCGCTACGGGAAGATCATCCTCATGAGCGACGCCGATGTCGACGGCGCGCACATCCGCACTCTGCTGCTCACGCTCTTCTTCCGCTACATGCGGCCGCTCATCGAGCACGGACGGGTGTTCGCCGCCGTGCCGCCGCTGCATCGGATCATCGTCATCAATCCGGGGTCGAAGCCGAACGAGACCATCTACACGTACAGCGAGCAGGAGCTGCACGCGCTGCTCGCCAAGCTCCGCAAGGCCGGCAAGCGCTGGCACGAGCCGATCCAGCGCTACAAGGGTCTCGGCGAGATGGACGCGGAGCAGCTGGCGAACACGACCATGGACCGCTCCGGACGTCTCCTGCGCCGCGTGCGCATGGAGGACGCCGAGGCCGCGGGTCGCGTCTTCGAACTCCTCATGGGCAACGAGGTCGCCCCGCGTCGGGAGTTCATCATCGACTCTGCTGATCAGCTCTCCCGCGAGTCCATCGACGCCTGAGCCACGGATCACGAGAAGGGGGGACCCGGCATCGCCGGGTCCCCCCTTCTCGTGGAACGGATCAGACGAGCGTGCGCCCGATGCTGCCGATCACGCCGTCGATCGGCTGGCCGGAGGCGTCGCGGCGTGCCCCGGCGTCCGGAAGCTTGCGCACGGCGCCGGTGGGGTCGACCGCGAGCGGTGGGTGGGGGCCGACCCAGGCGACGGTGAGACGATCCTCGCCCTTGAGGAAGGCGTGGGCGCGGACACCGCCGGTCGCGCGTCCCTTGGACGGGTACTCCGTGAACGCCGAGACCTTCGCGCGGCCCGGATCGGTCCCGGGCAGGATGCTCTCCGCGCCGGAGACCGTGGCCACGACGGCGTCGGTGTCCGGGCGGACGGCACCGAAGAAGAGGACCGATGCGCCCGCGCCGAGCTTGATGCCCGCCATGCCGCCCGCCGGCGCCCCCTGGGGACGGACCGTCGATGCCGAGAACCGGAGGAGCTGGGCATCGGTGGTCAGGAACACGAGATCCGCGTCGTCCGAGGCCTCGGCCGCGCCGACCACGGCATCGCCGGACTTCAGGCCGATGACCTCGAGGTCGGGGCGCACGGGAAGCGTCGACGGGACGATCCGCTTGACGATGCCCTGCGCGGTGCCGAGAGCGACCGGGGAGTCGCTGTCGAAGCGGACGAACCCGAGGATGCGCTCGCCCTTGGTGGTGAGCCCGAGGTAATCGCGCAGCGGGGTCCCCGCGGCGAGCTGCACGGACGTGCCGGGCACCGAGGGCAGGTCGACGGGGGAGAAGCGGACGACGCGTCCCGTGCTGGTGAGCGCACCGACCTCACCGCGGACCGTCGTCTCGACCGTCGCGAGGATGGCGTCGTGCTTGCTCCGCCGTGCCGGGGCGGTGAGCTCCTGTCCTTCGCCGAGGTCCACGCGCACGGCGCGGCCCGTCGTCGACAGGACCACGGTGGTCGGAGCATCGGCGATCTGCAGATCCACCGCACCCTTCGTCGCGCGGGGCTTCGGCGGGGCGGCGTTCATCAGCAGCGTGCGGCGCGGCGTGCCGTAGGCCTCCGCCACGGCGTCGAGCTCCTGGGCGACGGCGGCGCGCAGCAGCGCCGGGCTGGCGAGCAGCTCGCGCAGCGACGCGATCTCCGCGAGGAGGGCGTCCCGCTCCGCTTCGAGCTCGATGCGGGAGAACTTGGTCAGTCGGCGCAGTCGCAGTTCGAGGATGTACTCGGCCTGCGGCTCGCTGAGGTCGAACACCGACCGGAGTCGGGTGCGGGCCTGCTCCGTGTCGTCCGAGGAGCGGATGACCTGGATGACCTCGTCGATGTCGAGGATCGCGATGAGGAGCCCCTCCACCAGGTGCAGGCGCTCCTCCCGGCGCGCGAGCCGGTACCGGCTGCGGCGGGTGATGACCTCGATGCGGTGCCCCACGTAGACGCTGAGCATCTCCTTGAGACCGAGCGTGCGGGGCTGACCGTCGACGAGGGCGACGTTGTTGATGCTGAAGGAGTCCTCCAGCGGAGTGAGCCGGTACAGCTGCTCCAGGACCGCGTTCGGGTCGAATCCGGTCTTGATCCCGATCGCGACGCGCAGGCCGTGGTTCCGGTCGGTGAGGTCGGTGACGTCGCTGATGCCCTGCAGCTTCTTCGCCTGCACGGCGTCGCGGATCTTCTCGATGAGGCGCTCCGGGCCGACCATGTAGGGCAGCTCCGAGACGATGATGCCGGTGCGCCGGGGGCCCAGGGGCTCGATCGAGGTCCGTCCCCGGACCTTCAGCGCCCCGCGCCCCGTCGTGTAGGCGTCCTTGACCCCGTCGAGGCCCATGAGGATCCCGCCCGACGGGAAGTCGGGGCCGGGGACGTACTCCATGAGGTCTTCGGTCGTGGCGTCCGGGTGCTCGAGGAGGTGGGTCGCCGCCGCGACCACCTCGATGAGGTTGTGCGGCGCCATGTTCGTGGCCATTCCCACCGCGATGCCGCTCGCGCCGTTCACGAGGAGGTTCGGGAACGCGGCGGGGAGGACGGCGGGCTGCTGGAACTGGCCGTCGTAGTTCGGGATGAAGTCGACGACGTCCTCGTCGAGGTTCTCCGTGAGCGACAGGGCCGGGGCCGCGAGGCGGGCCTCCGTGTAACGCGCGGCGGCCGGACCGTCGTCGAGCGAGCCGAAGTTGCCGTGACCGTCGACCAGCGGCACACGGAGGGCCCACTCCTGCGCGAGGCGCACGAGGGCGTCGTAGATCGCCGAGTCGCCGTGCGGGTGCAGCTTTCCCATGACCTCGCCCACCACGCGGGCGCTCTTCACGTGACCGCGGTCGGGACGCAGGCCCATCTCCGCCATCTGGAAGAGGATCCGCCGCTGCACCGGCTTGAGGCCGTCCCTCGCATCGGGAAGGGCGCGGGAGTAGATGACGGAGTACGCGTACTCGAGGAAGGAGCCCTGCATCTCGTGTGAGAGATCGATGTCCTGGATGCGTTCCTCGACGGGCTCGGGCGGCGGGGTTTTCGGCATGGACTTCCTGAGGGCGTACGGGAGCCTGTGTCAAACTGGCTCGGATGTCCTTCATGCTACCGTCCGCGTCGCCGAGTACCCGGAGCGTCGTCGGGGTGGCGGACGACCTGTGCGCCGCGCTCCGCGGCGAATCCCCGTCCCTGCCGCGCGCGCAGTCGGCGGTGCTCGTCGTGATCGACGGTCTCGGGGCGATCAGTCTCCGCGGGCATGCCGGGCATGCGCGCTCGCTGACGTCCGGGATGACCAAGCGCGACGTCGCGCAGACCGTCTTCCCGACGACGACCGCCGCGGCTCTCACGAGCATCACCACGGGGGTCTGGCCCGGAGAGCACGGTCTGGTGGGCTACCGGGTCCGCGATCCGGAGCGGGACGTGCTCGTCAATCAGCTCAGCGGCTGGGAGACGGACGGTCTGGATCCGCTCACCTGGCAGGCGGCGCCCACGGTCTTCGAACGGGCGGCCGCGGACGGACGGGAGACCTTCGCCGTCGGACTCGCCGCCTATGCACGCAGCGGCTTCACGCGCGCCACCCTTCGGGGCGCGGCCTTCGTCGCCGCCGCATCGCCGGAGGAGCGCGTCGAGGCCGCGCTCGCGCTGGCCGAGCAGCATCCAGGGTCGCTCGTCTACTGCTATCTCCCCGAGGTCGACAAGGCCGGGCACAAGCACGGCGTGGCGTCGCCGGAGTGGGTTGCCGCTCTGGAGCTCCTCGACGGCGCACTCTCGGTCCGTGTGCCGCCCGGCATCGGCGTCGTCGTGACGTCCGACCACGGGATGGTCGACGTGCCGTACCACCGACAGGTCGTGCTCGAGGAGGAGCATCTCGTCGGGATCCGCCACGTCGGCGGGGAGCCGCGCATGCTGCACCTCTACCGGGAGAGGGATGCCGACCTCCACGCGGTCGCCGCGCGACTCCGCGGCGACCTGGAGGGAGCGGCCGACATCGTGACCCGCGAGCAGGCCGTGGCTTCCGGGCTGTTCGGGCCGGTCGTGCGCGATGACTCCCTGGCCAGGATCGGCGATCTCCTGGTGATCGCCTCCGGGGTCCGCGCGGTCTACGACGGGACGGCGGAGGACCAGCGCAGTCGCGGCATGGTCGGGCAGCACGGTGCACTCACTCCGGAGGAGACCAGGGTCCCGTTCCTGCGACGCGGCGTGTTCGCCTCCTGATCTGCGGGGCGGACGGCCTCACTCGTCGGTGCGCGCTCCGAAGACGATCTCGTCCCAGGACGGCATCGCGTTCCGCCGACGTCGACGTCCGCCGCCGTCCCCGGGCTCACCGGCGGTCGGCTGACGCGGAGTCGGCTCGGGCGCGGGAGGCTCGTCATCCGGCTCCTCCAGCGCGGCGAACAGGGCGATCGGATCGGACTCGTCCTGACCGTCCTCGCTGTCGTGCTCGACGGGCGAGGGCTCGCGCTGTCCGCGGCGGCGGCGCAGGGCCTCCAAGAGGTCGGCGGTCTCCGGGCTCGTCGAGGGGGAGTCGGGCGCGCGGTTGATCGCGGCGTCCTGGACCGCGGGCGCCGACCGCTCGGGCTGGGTCGGCTCGTCCTGCTCCGGAGCGGGCGAGGGCACGAGGCGCGGTCCGAAGGCGCCGGAGTCGAACCGGCTGTCGTCCTTGTACGGCGAGGTGGCGCGGTCGGCTTCCACGGCTCGCAGCCGGGGGATCAGACCTTCCGGCAGCGAACCCTGGCGGGAGAGCTGCGTTGCGTCGGCGTTCAGGGGCGAGAGGGCACTGCGCCGGGGGTCGAAGCTCCAGCGGGCATCATGCTCGACGTCGTTGGCGGAGAACTCCAGCTTGATGATCCAGCCGGATTCCTCCTTCCAGCTGGCCCAGCGCTCGGAGGTCGCGTCGACCTCGGCGAGCTTGGCACGGACGGCGGCGCCGAAGGTGGGCTGGGCGTCCGGCTCCACCTCGCTGCCGATGAGGACGGGGACCGCGAGGGCCTGGCCGATGATGTGCTCCCGCTCGGCGAGGACCGGACCCTCGAACCGGGCGACGTCGTCGACGCTGATGCCGAGGAGCTCGGCGACCTCGGTGGCGGTCAAGCCGGCGCGGATCTGCGCCTGGATGTCGCGCGGGCTGGCGGCGAGCTTCTGGGCGGCCGGCTCGGCCTGGCGGGTCGCGCGGCGGATCTCCCGTTGCAGCACGGCGTCGATGGGCAGCGCGAACCGCTCGCCCGCCTCGGTCGCGAGGACGAGCACTCCTGCCTCTGTGCCGACGATGGTGACGTTTTCCATGCGAATGCCCCTCTGATGGGTGTGGGTTCATGGTGTCACGGGAGGGGGCCCGGAACAGGGAATACGGCGGGCGTGCCGTGAGTTTGCCCTGTCGCATGGTCGGGCATTTGCGAAACGCCCGCCGGTCATGCAAACTATGGCCGCCGATTACCCGACGGCGCACCCGCCCACTCGCACCATGAAAGTGGAGATTCACCGCATGGCAACCGATTACGACGCTCCCCGAAAGAGTGAAGACGACTCCGAGTCGATCGAAGCCCTCAAGGAGCGTGTGCCGGACAAGCTGTCCGGCACGACCGGAGACGAGGACTCCGACAACCCGTCGAACTTCGATCTCCCTGGCGCGGATCTCTCCGACCTCGAGCTGGACGTCGTCGTGCTGCCCGCGCAGCAGGACGAGTTCACCTGCATGAGCTGCTTCCTCGTGAAGCATCGCTCGCAGCTCGACCACGAGGGACCCGACGGCCCCATCTGCAAGGAGTGCGCTGCCTGAGCAGTCCTCCGAGCGACGCCCCACGCGCCCCCGACCATCCGGTCAGGGGCGCGCTGTCGTCTCCGGCGGATTCAGCCGCGGGCGGCGCGGATGGCTGCGGCGAGCCGGTCGGGCGTGCGGGTGGAGATGGTCCAGGCGACGACGGGATCGGCCTCGTCGGTGTTGGGCACGACGACGATGCCGTCGATGCCGCCGCGGATGAGATGCCATCCGCGGGCGGGGAGCTCCGGACCGCGAGCATCGCGCGCCTCGGCTCCGGTCAGCGCCACCGGGTCGCCGAGGTACCGGACGTCGATGTGCGCGCGTCCGGCGCGGAGCACGCCGTCCTGCACCTCGACGACCGGGGTGAGGGCGATGGCGGCGACGACCAGGACGGCGGAGACGACGCCGCCGAGGAGTAGGGCGAACGTCGAGCCGACCGGCACGAAGATCAGGGAGACCATCGGCCCGGCCAGCGCGATGGTGACCAGCAGCCACAGGCTGGGGGCCAGTCGTTCGCGGTAGCGGGGACGTGCGTCCGTTGCGGGGTTCTGCATTAGCCTCATGGGGTGACCGATTCCGTTGATGTCCCCATTATCGCCGCTGCGGTCCCCGGCTACGCGCATCCGGGCGACGCCGGGGCCGATCTGGTCGCGGCCGAGGCCGTGCGGCTGGAGCCGGGGGAGCGGGCCCTGGTACCGACCGGCGTCCGGATCGCGCTTCCCGACGGCTACGCGGCCTTCGTCGTGCCGCGCAGCGGTCTCGCCGCGAAGCACGGGATCTCGATCGTGAACTCCCCGGGGACCGTGGATGCCGGCTACCGGGGTGAGATCAAGGTCAGCCTGATCAACACGGACATCCACAGCGCGTACGATGTCGCCGTCGGCGATCGCATCGCGCAGTTGATCGTCATGCCCGTCACGCGGGCGCGGTTCCTCCTGGTCGATGAACTGCCGGACAGCGTCCGCGGCGCCGGCGGATTCGGCTCGACCGGCTACCAGGCACAGACCCCTCAGAACGAAGCAGGACAGGCGAAATGACCGACAGCAACGACACTCCCTCCAAGTCGGCGCCGGAGAACCGCGCCACCGAGGGCCCGTTCGACGACTCCGAGGCGAACCCCGTCCGCCCCTACATCGACCTCGGCGGGATCAAGATCCTTCCCCGTGAGGGCCTGAACCTGCGTCTCGAGGTCGAGGAGCAGAGCAAGCGCATCGTGGCGGTCGGGCTCGACTACGCCGAGTCGTCCCTTCAGGTGCAGCCGTTCGCGGCGCCGCGCAGCGGCGGTCTCTGGGACGAGACCCGGGTTCAGCTCCGGGACCAGGTCAAGGCCCAGGGCGGTCGCGTCGAGGAGCGCGAGGGGCCACTCGGCAAGGAGCTCCTCGCCGAGGTCCCCGCCGCCGCCAGCGAGGGCTCCGGCCTGCGTCTGGCCCGGTTCATCGGCATCGATGGTCCGCGCTGGTTCCTCCGCGGCGTGATCGGCGGTGCGGCCGCGTCCGAC
Organism: Microbacterium sp. BLY; assembly: GCF_017939615.1. Taxonomy (NCBI): domain Bacteria; kingdom Bacillati; phylum Actinomycetota; class Actinomycetes; order Micrococcales; family Microbacteriaceae; genus Microbacterium; species Microbacterium sp. BLY. The sequence continues at coordinate 2,609,002 of NZ_JAGKSR010000001.1, read as the reverse complement.
CCCGAGGCCGCCGAGAAGGTGGAAGACCTCTTCCGTTCGATCGTCGTGGTGCGCGGAGGCGCACCCATGCCACCGCGCGACCTCATCCCGCTGAAGATGCCGGCGACGCCGGGTTCGGCGTGAGCACGCCGGAGGCCGAGGAGCCGCGCACGCAGAGCGCGTCGGAGATCCTCGGGGCGGCGCTCGGCGGCGCCGCGCGCAAGGCCGGACTCGATCCGGCCGAGAGCGCGAGCACGCATAAGGTCGTCTGGTCGGCGATGGGCGGCTGGCGCGGGATCCTGGAGTCGGTGCTGCCGAGCCTCGCCTTCGTGATCCTCTTCACCCTCCGGCCGGAGCCCCTGCTGCTGCCGCTCGGCGTGTCCGTCGGTCTCGCCGCCGTGTTCACCGTCGTCCGCCTGGTGCAGAAGTCCCCGCCGTCCGCCGCCCTCGGCGGGCTCGTCGCGGCGGTCGCCGCGGCCGGCCTCGCCCTGTGGACCGGGCGCGGTGAGGACAACTTCGTGCCCGGGCTGATCACCAACGCCGTCTACGGTTCCGTGATCCTCGTCTCCGCCCTCATCGGATGGTCGGTGATCGGACTCGCCGTGGGCTTCCTCATGGGGGAGGGCACCGCGTGGCGCGCGGATCGGCGCAAGCGACGCGCGTTCTTCTGGCTCGGGATCGCCTGGGCTGCTCTCTTCTTCGCGCGCCTCGCGGTGCAGTTCCCGCTGTATCTGGCCGGTGACGTCACCGCCCTCGGCACCCTCAAGCTCGTGATGGGACTACCGCTGTTCGCGCCCCTCATCGCTGTGACCTGGCTCGTCGTCCGTGCGCTGTACCCCCGCGCGTCGGCGCACGACGACGACGTCCCGGCGTGATAGATTTATCTCGACATCAAGATAAATCACGGGCTTTCGCCGGTGACCAGCGCGGAGCAGACTGGTTAGGTCCCCCTTGCTAGCCGCGTGGCCGCACCGGCGAGCAAGATGGAGGCGCCTGTCGCTCCCATCCGAATAGAAGGAGACGGATTCGTGTCCACGGTGAACAGCTTCGGTGCCAAGAGCACCCTGACGGTCGGCAGTACCGACTACGAGATCTTCCGCATCGACACGGTGCCCGGTTTCGACAAGCTCCCCTTCAGCCTCAAGGTCCTCCTGGAGAACCTGCTTCGCACCGAGGACGGCGCGAACGTGACGAAGGCGCAGATCGAGGCGCTCGGGTCGTGGGACGCGAACGCGGAGCCCAACACCGAGATCCAGTTCACGCCGGCGCGCGTGGTCATGCAGGACTTCACCGGTGTGCCCTGCATCGTCGACCTCGCCACCATGCGCGAGGCCGTGACGGCGCTCGGCGGCGACCCGAACAAGATCAACCCGCTCTCGCCGGCCGAGATGGTCATCGACCACTCCGTCATCGCCGACCTCTTCGGCAGTGAGAACGCCCTCGAGCGCAACGTCGAGATCGAGTACGAGCGCAACGGCGAGCGGTACCAGTTCCTCCGCTGGGGCCAGACCGCGTTCAGCGACTTCAAGGTGGTCCCCCCGGGCACCGGCATCGTGCACCAGGTGAACATCGAGCACCTGGCCAAGGTCATCTACGACCGCGAGGTCGACGGCGTGCTGCGGGCATACCCCGACACGTGTGTCGGCACCGACTCGCACACCACGATGGTCAACGGCCTGGGCGTCCTCGGCTGGGGCGTCGGCGGCATCGAGGCCGAGGCAGCCATGCTCGGTCAGCCCGTGTCGATGCTCATCCCGCGCGTCGTCGGCTTCAAGCTCTCGGGTGAGATCCCCGCCGGCGTGACCGCGACCGACGTGGTGCTGACCATCACCGACATGCTGCGCAAGCACGGCGTGGTCGGTAAGTTCGTCGAGTTCTACGGCGAGGGCGTCGCGTCGGTGCCGCTGGCCAACCGCGCGACGATCGGCAACATGTCGCCCGAGTTCGGCTCGACCGCCGCCATCTTCCCGATCGACGACGTCACCCTCGACTACCTGCGACTCACCGGTCGCAGCGAGGAGGCCGTCGCGCTCGTCGAGGCCTACGCCAAGGAGCAGAAGCTCTGGCACGACGCCTCCCACGAGCCCGTCTTCAGCGAGTACATGGAGCTGGACCTCGGCACCGTCGTGCCGTCCATCGCCGGCCCGAAGCGCCCGCAGGACCGCATCCTCCTCTCCGAAGCGAAGACGCAGTTCGAGCAGGACATCCTGAACTACGCCACGCCGTCGACGAGCGAGGACATCGTCGACCTCGAGTCGAAGCACTCGTTCCCGGCGTCCGACCCGGGCCAGGTGCCCGGCGAGGAGGAGCCGTCCACGCGTCCCGTGCACATCAGCAGCGGTGCGCCGGCCAACGTGTCGAACCCCGTCCCGGTCACGACGCCCGAGGGTGAGAAGTACACCCTCGACAATGGCGCCGTCACCCTCGCCGCCATCACGTCGTGCACCAACACCTCCAACCCGTCCGTGATGATCGCGGCCGGTCTCCTCGCCCGCAAGGCGCGGGAGAAGGGCCTGAAGCAGAAGCCGTGGGTCAAGACCACGCTCGGTCCCGGCTCGAAGGTCGTCACCGACTACTACGAGAAGTCCGGACTCGACAAGGATCTCGAGGGCCTCGGCTTCTACACGGTCGGCTACGGCTGCACGATCTGCATCGGGAACTCGGGTCCGCTGATCGAAGAGGTCTCCGAGGCGATCAACTCGCACGACCTCGCGGTCACGGCCGTCCTCTCGGGCAACCGGAACTTCGAGGGCCGGATCAGCCCGGACGTGAAGATGAACTACCTGGCGAGCCCGCCGCTGGTCATCGCCTACGCCCTCGCCGGCTCGATGCACTTCGACTTCGAGACCGACGCCCTGGGTAAGGACGCGGACGGAAACGACGTCTTCCTCAAGGACATCTGGCCCTCCCCGGAGGAGGTGCAGGAGATCGTCGACTCGTCGATCTCGCGCGACCAGTTCATCAAGCAGTACGCCACCGTGTTCGACGGTGACGAGCGCTGGCGCAACCTGCCCACGCCGGACGACGACACGTTCCAGTGGGACGAGAACTCGACCTACGTGCGCAAGGCGCCGTACTTCGACGGCATGACGATGGAGCTCACGCCGGTGAAGGACATCGAGGGTGCCCGCGTCATGGCGACGCTCGGCGACTCGGTCACCACCGACCACATCTCCCCGGCCGGCAACATCAAGCCGGGCACGCCCGCCGCGCAGTACCTGACGGAGCACGGCGTCGACCGTAAGGACTTCAACTCCTTCGGCTCGCGCCGCGGCAACCACGAGGTGATGATCCGCGGGACGTTCGCGAACATCCGCCTGAAGAACCTCATGGTCTCCGCCGTGAACGACGGCCAGGTCGTCGAGGGTGGCTTCACCCGTGACTTCACCCAGCCGGGTGGGCCGCAGTCGTACATCTACGACGCGTGCATGAACTACGCCGAGCAGGGCACCCCGCTCGTCGTCTTCGGCGGCAAGGAGTACGGCTCCGGCTCGTCCCGCGACTGGGCGGCCAAGGGCACGAGCCTCTTGGGCGTCAAGGCCGTGATCACCGAGAGCTTCGAGCGCATCCACCGCTCCAACCTCATCGGCATGGGCGTCGTCCCGCTGCAGTTCCCGGAAGGCGAGAGCTGGGAGTCGCTGGGTCTCGACGGCACCGAGATCGTCTCGATCACGGGCCTCGAGGAGCTCAACAACGGCGTCACCCCGAAGACGGTCAAGGTCACCGCCACCCCGAGCGAGCACTCGCCCGAGGGCAAGCAGCCGGTGGAGTTCGACGCGGTCGTCCGCATCGACACCCCCGGTGAGGCGGACTACTACCGCAACGGCGGCATCCTGCAGTACGTGCTGCGCTCGCTGGTCTGAACCCTGTGACGAAGGGGCCCGTGTCTGCGGACACGGGCCCCTTCGCCGTGTCAAGGGCCTCTCGCGCTCGGGGGTTTCCCGGCTCCGAGCGGTAGGATCAGGATGGCGCCCGCACCCGTTCGGACGCTCCGTCGAAGCCTGTGAGGAGGCGCAGATGCCCATTCTTCCGAGCATCTCTGGACCGCGCGATCTGGATCGGCTGTCGCCAGAGCAATTGGAAGAACTTGCCTCCGAGATCCGCGCCTTCCTCGTCGAGAACGTCTCTCAGACCGGGGGGCACCTGGGCCCCAACCTCGGCGTCGTGGAGCTGACCATCGCTCTGCATCGCGTGTTCTCCTCGCCGGACGACCCGTTCATCTTCGACACGGGACACCAGTCCTACGTGCACAAGATCCTCACGGGCCGCCAGGACTTCTCGAAGCTGCGCGTCCGCGACGGCCTGGCGGGCTATCCGCAGCGCGCGGAGAGCCCGCACGACGTGGTCGAGTCCTCCCATGCATCCAGCTCGCTCAGCTGGGCCGACGGCGTGTCGCGCGCGCTGACCGCCACCGGACGCGCCGATCGCCACGTGATAGCCGTGGTGGGCGACGGCGCGCTGACCGGTGGCATGACGTGGGAGGCGCTGAATAACATCTCCGACGACAACGACCGCAACCTCATCATCGTCGTCAACGACAACGGGCGCTCCTACGCGCCGACCATCGGCGGCATGTCGCGCTTCCTCAACAGGGTGCGCACCGCCGCGGCCTACAAGGACCTCCACCACAAGTCGGACCGGCTGTTCCGCGCGTTCGGTCCGATGGGGCGCGCGGTGTTCCGCGGTGTGCGGGGCGGCACGCATGGCTTCCTCTCGCGCTTCACGAACAACGAGGCGCTGTACTCCAACCTCGACATCAAGTACCTCGGTCCCGTCGACGGACACGATCTGCCCGCACTGCTGGAGACCCTGGAGCTGGCGAAGTCGTACGGCGCGCCCGTCATCGTGCACGCGATCACCGAGAAGGGCCGCGGCTATCAGCCGGCCCGCGACGACGAGGCCGACCAGTTCCATGCGGTCGGCAAGATCGACCCGACGACGGGGGAGACCCTGTCCTCGGGCGGCCGCGGGTGGACGGACGTGTTCTCGGACGCGCTCGTGAAGGTCGGTGAGCGGCGCTCTGACGTGATCGCGATCACGGCGGCCATGCTCCGGCCGACCGGTCTCGCGCCGTTCGCTGAGCGCTTCCCCGACCGGGTCTACGACGTGGGGATCGCGGAGCAGCACGCGGTGGCCTCCGCGGCCGGGCTCGCGTACGGCGGCCTGCATCCGGTCGTCGCCGTCTATGCCACCTTCATGGGACGCGCCTTCGACCAGGTGCTCATGGACGTCGCCCTGCACCGGGCCGGGGTCACCTTCGTGCTCGATCGCGCCGGTGTGACCGGACCGGACGGGCCGAGCCACCACGGGATGTGGGACCTCGCGATGCTGCAGATCGTCCCGCATATCCGCATCGCCGCTCCTCGCGACGGCGCGCGTCTCACCGAGGCGCTGGACGAGGCCGTCGCGGTGGAGGACGCCCCCACCGTGATCCGCTTCCCGAAGGGCGACGTCTCCGCCGACCTGCCGGCTGTCGAACGCCTCGTGGACGGCGTGGACGTGCTCGCGCGCGGCGAGGGCGAGGACGTCCTCATCGTCGCTATCGGCCCGTTCGCCGCACTGGCGGTGGATGTCGCCGAGCGGCTCCGTGCGCAGGGGATCGGGGCGACGGTGATCGATCCGCGCTGGGCGATTCCCGTGCAGCCGTCCGTCGTCGAGCTCGCCGCACGGCACCGCCTCGTGATCACCCTCGAGGACGGCATCCGCGTCGGTGGCATCGGGACGCGCGTGCGGCAGGTGCTGCGCGAGGCGGGCATCGACACCGCCGTGGACGAACTCGGCCTCCCGGACGAGTTCATCGACCACGCGTCCCGCGACCAGATCCTCGCGGACGCCGGGCTGACGGCCTCCAAGATCGCGCAGGACGTGGTGGCACAGGTGCTGGGCACTCGCATCCCGAAGGCCCGCCACGCCGGCGAGACCGGCGCGATCGAGCTCCCGCTCCACGAACGCCACTGACCCGGCGCGCCCTCGGGCGGGGCCGAGAGTGCGCAGCGCTCACTGTCGCGCGCATCCGTTCCGAGGCGGCGGCGACGCGCGTGCTGTCGTCCGGGCCCGTCCCCACGGACGACGACGGGGGCCGCGCCGCCGGCGCGACCCCCGTCGGGAACAGGATCAGCGGCTTTCGATACCCCGGATCTGCGGGGTGTGGAACGAGCCGCCGAACGCGCGCTCGGACGCACCCTCGCGGTCGAGGTAGGGCGAGGCGCCTCCGTCGATGAACGGCCAGCCGGCGCCGAGGATGAGGCAGAGGTCGATGTCCTCCACCTCCGGGACGACGCCCTCGTCCAGCATGAGCTTGATCTCGGTGGCGAGCCCGTCCTGCACGCGCTGCAGGATGGTGGCCGCCGACGCCGGACTCTTGCCGACAGCCGGCTTGAGCACCTTCTCGGCCTGCTTCGTCCACCCGACCACGCGCCCGCCCTTGTCCTTCTCGACCACCTGGTCGAGCTCGGCCAGGGCATGGAAGTTCTCGTTCGCGTAGAACCGGTCAGGGAACGCCCGCACCATCGTGTCCTGCACGTGCGCGGCGACCTTCCAGCCGACCAGATCGATGAGCTGGAAGGGCCCCATCGGTAGACCGAGCGGCGCGAACGCCTTCTCGACGTCGGCGATGGGGGTGCCCTCGTAGACGGCCCGCGCGGCTTCGCCCATCACCTTGGCGAGCAGACGGTTCACCACGAACCCGGGGGCGTCGGCGGTGAGCACGGCGTTCTTGCCGAGGTTCTTCGCGACGACGAAAGCGGTCGACAGCGCCGCGTCGGCGGTCGTCGGTGTCTTCACGATCTCGATCAGCGGCATGACCGCGACCGGGTTGAAGAAGTGGAAGCCGACGAGGCGCTCGGGGTGGGCGAGCTTCGCGCCGATCTCCTCGACCGACAGCGACGAGGTGTTCGTCGCGAGCACCGCGTCCTCCGCGATGATCTTCTCGATCTCACCGAACACCTGCTGCTTGACGCCGACCTCCTCGAACACGGCCTCGATGACGAAGTCGCAGTCCGCGTAGAGGCTCTTGTCCGTGGTGCCCGTGACGAGGCCGCGCAGCTTGTTCGCCGTGTCGGCGTCGATGCGGCCCTTGCCTTCCAGCTTGCCGATCTCCTCGTGGATGTAGGCGACTCCCTTGTCGACGCGCGCCTGGTCCAGGTCGGTGACGAGCACCGGCACCTGGAGCTTGCGCACGAACAGCAGGGCGAACTGGCTGGCCATGAGACCGGCACCGATGATGCCGACCTTGGTGACCTTCCGGGCGAGCTGCTTGTCGGGAGCGCCGACCGGGCGCTTGGCCCGTTTCTGCACGAGGTCGAACGCGTACATCGACGCGGCGAACTGGTCGCCGGTCACGAGCTCGGCCAGGGCCTCGTCCTCGCGGGCGAAGCCCTCCGCCTTGGTGCCGCTCTTCGCCTTGTCGAGCAGGTCGAGCGCGGCGTACGGCGACTTCGGAACGGTACCGATCTTGGACTCGAGCATGCCGCGCGCCATCTTGATGGCGATCGGCCACTTCGTGAGTCGCTCGATCTTGCCCGGTTCGTTCCTCCGCTCGACCTTCTTACCGCCGAGGACGGCATCCGCCCACGCCAGCGAGTTCTCGAGGTAGTTCGCGGCCGGGAAGATCGCGTCGAAGATGCCGAGGTCGAACGCCTGCTGCGGCTTCAGCATGCGGTTCTGCTTGAGCGGGTTGGAGATCACGACCTCGAGGGCGTTCTCGATGCCGATGAGGTTCGGCAGCAGGTACGCGCCACCCCAGCCGGGAATGATGCCCAGGAAGACCTCGGGGAGGGCGACGGCGGCCGCCGAGGCGTCGACCGTGCGGTAGGTGGAGTTCAGGGCGATCTCGAGGCCACCGCCGAGCGCGAGCCCGTTCACGAACGCGAACGACGGGACGCCGAGCTCGCTGAGCGTTCCGAGCACCTTGTGGCCGAGCTGGGCGATCAGACGCGCGTTGTCCCGCGAGCCGACCTTGCTGATGTCCGAGAGGTCGGCGCCGGCGGCCATGATGTACTGCTTGCCGGTGATACCGACCGCCTGGATCTCCCCGGCCGCCGCTCGGGCCGCGAGGCCGTCCAGCGTCGCGCCGAGTTCGGTGAGGGTGGCCGGGCCCAGGGTGTTCGGGCGCGTGTGGTCACGACCGTTGTCCAGGGTGATCAGCGCGAGGACCTTACCTGACGCGAGGCGGATGTCGCGCACGGGGGAGTGCGTGACGACCTCTCCCTCGGTGAGTGCCTGGATGGGCGAGAAGTCGACGTCGTCGTAGCTCACTTCTTCTTCTTTCCGTCGTAGTGCGGGTTCTCCCAGATGACCGATCCGCCCTGCCCGAGGCCGACGCACATCGCCGTCAGGCCGTAACGCACGTCGGGACGCTCGGCGAACTGCGCGGCGAGCTGGATCATGAGACGGACACCGGAGGCGGCCAGCGGGTGGCCGACCGCGATCGCGCCGCCCCACGGGTTCACCCGGGGGTCGTCGTCGTCGATGCCGAAGTGGTCGAGGAGGGAGATGACCTGGATCGCGAACGCCTCGTTGAGCTCGAACAGACCGATGTCGGAGATGTCGAGACCGGCCTTCTTGAGCGCCTTCTCCGTGGACGGGATCGGGCCGATGCCCATGATCTCGGGCTGTACGCCGGCGAACGCGAACGACACCATCCGCATCTTGGGGGCGAGGCCGAACTCCTTCACCGCCCCGCCGCCGGCGAGCAGCGACATGGTGGCGCCGTCGGTGAGCGGCGACGAGGTGCCCGCGGTCACGCGTCCGTGCGGCCGGAACGGCGTCTTGAGACCCGCGAGGTCCTCCATCGTGGTCTGCGGACGGCGGCCCTCATCCTCGGTGGCGAGGCCCCAGGCGCCGTCGGCGCCCTTGATCGCGACCGGCACGAGGTCGGGCTGGATCTTGCCGGCGTCGTAGGCGGCCTGCACCTTCTGCTGGCTCCGCATGCCGTAGCGATCGGAGCGCTCCTTGGTGAGGTGGGGGAAGCGGTCGAAGATCCGCTCGGCGGTGACCCCCATGTTGAGGGCGCCGGGGTCGACCATCTTCTCCGCCACGAAGCGGGGGTTCGGGTCGGCGTTCGAGCCGATGGGGTGGTGGCCCATGTGCTCGACACCGCCGGCGATCGCCAGGTCGTACATGCCCACGCCGATCGAGGCGCCCATCGTCGTCACGCTCGTCATCGCGCCGGCGCACATGCGCTCGACGGCAAGTCCGGGGACGGTCTGGGGGAGCCCGGCGAGGATCGCCACCGAGCGGCCGAGGGTCAGTCCCTGGTCGCCGGTCTGGCTCGTCGCGGCGATCGCGACGTCGTCGATGCGGTCCGCCGGCACGGCCGCGTTGCGCTCCATCAGGCCGATGGTCGCCTTGACGGCGAGGTCATCCGCGCGGGTGTTCCAGTACATGCCTTTTTCGCCGGCGCGCCCGAACGGGGTGCGCACTCCATCGACGAAGTAGACGTCCGAGATCTCGGCCACTCTGCCTCCAAGTTTGTGCGGTGGCCTCAGTCTATGAACGGCCGGAAACCGGGAGGAATCGGTTGGATCGAACCTACGAAGCGGTCGCGGACGTCGTGTCAGGCGATTGTGCCGCCTCTACGAAGGCGTCAGCGATCTTCTGTGCAGTCTGTTCAACCTGCCACGGGCGCGCGCCGAGGGCCGACAGCGCGTCGCCGATCTCCTCCGCCGTGGTGCCGGGGGCGTCCCAGGCGATCCGGCGCAGGTACTCCGGCGTCAGGAGGTTCTCCGTCGGCATGCCAAGCTCTTCTGCGACGGCCTCCACGGCGGGACGCGCCGCCTTCAGCCGCGCATCAGCCTCCGGGTTGCGATCGCTCCAGGCGCGAGGCGGGGGGAGCGCATCGCTCGGCACACGCTCGCGTGGCAGGGTCTCCGCGGCACGCCCCTCGACGATCGCCTGCCACCACCGGTCGAGCTGCGTGCGGCTCGCCCGACCCTGGAACTCCTTGACGCCGGCCAGGGCCTGCTTCGAGGCGGGGTTGGCGAGGACGGCGGCGACGAGAGAGCGATCCGGGACGAGACGTCCGGGGGAGACGTCCTGCTGCTGCGCGTACGTCTCCCTCGCCTCCCACAGTGCGCGCGCGACGGCGAGGTTGCGCGCGCCGCGGACCTGGTGGAGCCCGCTCAGCCGGCGCCACGGGTCTTCGCGCGGGGGCTTCGGGGCACGCGCGAGCGTGGCGGCGAACTCCTGTGCCGCGAACTCGCTCTTGCCCTGCTCCTCGAGCTCGGCCACCAGGGCGTCGCGCACGTCGATGAGATGGAGGACGTCGAGTGCCGCGTACTCGAGCCACGAGTCCGGGAGCGGACGCGTGGACCAGTCGGCGGCCGAGTGCTCCTTCTTCAGCGTGATGCCCAGGGTGTCCTCGACCACGGCGGCCAGCCCCACCCTGTCGTGCCCGAGCAGTCGGGAGGCGAGCTCGGTATCGAAGATCTCCTTCGGGTCCAGGTGCAGCTCACGCAGCGAGGGCAGATCCTGGCTGGCGGCGTGCAGCACCCACTCGAGGTCGCCGATCGCGCTCTGGAGCGGTGCGAAGTCGCCGAGCGCCGGGGGGTCGAAGAGGAACACCCCGGCGTCGCGGCGGAAGACCTGCACCAGGTACGCCCGCTGCGAATAGCGGAAGCCGGATGCCCGCTCCACATCGACGGCGACGGGGCCGGTGCCCGCAGCGAGCGCGGCGCACGCCGCACGGAACTCCTCGGTATCGGAGATCACGGAGTATTCAGTCACGTACAGCCTTTCGCGCGCCGATCACGGCGATGCCCTCGGATCCCGGCGGAAGCCCCGCCAGCATTCCGACCAGCTCGGCCCATGCTTCGACGTGCGGTCGGAACGGGCCGTCCGGAGTCCAGGACGCCCGCAATTCTATCTGTGCACCGTCGCCCTCGTCGGCGAGACCGCCGAATCCCTTGGACAGCGTCTTGGTCGAGGTGCCGGACGGGGAGTGATAGATCGCCTCCCGCGAGTCGAGCGCGTCCACGAGCCAGGACCACGTGACGTCCGCGAGCAGTGGATCGGTGCCGATCTCGGTCTCCAAAGGGGCCTGGGCGAAGATCACGATGCGCCAGGCTCCTCCCCAGGCGTCGGGCTCGTCCGGATCGTGCAACAGGATGAACCGTCCCGTCCCGTACACGGAGTCGCCGTCCTCACCGGGACGGACGTCCGCGGAGAGCGCGATCGCGAAGGGCGCCAGGTTCTGCGGCGTCGGGATCTCGCGGACCGCGATGTCGTCGCGGAACGCGGTCGCGCGCAGTTCGGCGACGGCGGCGTCGAAGGGCGTCCCGGCCTCGGGGTGTGCGGTCACGGCAACAGGCTAGAGTCGGAAGGCGATGAAGAGTCTCAGGCACGCCGTTGCGATCGTTGTCCCCGCGCTCCTCGCCCTGGGCGCCGCCGTCGGCCTGCTCGTGATCGCGGTCGCGCGCCGCGTCGTGACGCCCTTGCGGAGCCGCCTCCTGGACACCGAGATCCTCGCGATCGACACCGGCGCGCAGACGATCGAGCTCCGGCGCACGCTCGACACAGAACTGCCGGGTCGATACGGTCTCTTCACCACGGGGACGTACGGTTACGTGAAGCTCGGCGCCGTCCTCAGCGCCGACAGCACGACCGTGCGGCGCAAGCTGCTCACCAAGATCGAACCCGGTGCCAGGGTGGACCGCGCCGCCTCGTTCAGCGGCAGCTACTACATGTCGCCGAGCGAACTGCACCTGCGATGGGAGAACGTGCTCATCGGCTCCCCGGCCGGGCCGTGTCCCGCCTGGTTCTTCCCCGGAGACTCCTCGACCTGGGCCATCCAGGTGCACGGTCGCGGCACCACACGGGCCGAGTGCCTCCGCGCCGTCCCGGTGATGAAGGCGGCCGGGCTGCCCACTCTCGTGGTGTCGTACCGCAACGACGGCGAGGCCCCGCGGACCAAGGCGGGCGCCTATGCGCTCGGGGCGTCGGAATGGCGCGACGTCGACGCCGCGATCGCCTACGCGCTCCGTCACGGCGCGGAGCGGGTCGTGCTCATGGGCTGGTCCATGGGCGGCGCGGTCTCCCTGCAGGCTGCGGTCAACTCCGGCCATCGTGACCGCATTGCGGGGATCATCCTCGAATCGCCGGTCGTGGACTGGCGCACGGTGCTGCGGTTCCAGGCTCAGGTCGCCCGGGTGCGCGAGCCGCTGCCCGCGCTCGCGATGGGGGCTTTGCAGCTGCCGCTCACGGCGAAGCTCAGCGGCGCGGACGAGCCCATCCTGTTCGACCGGCTGGACATGGTCGCGCGCGCTGACGAGCTGCGGGCGCCGATCCTCATCCTGCACAGCGATGATGACGGCTTCGTCCCCGCGGATGCCTCCCACGCGCTGCAGGAGACGCGGCCGGACCTGGTCACCATGCCGCGCTTCACCGTCGCCCGGCACACGAAGCTCTGGAACTACGACGAGAAGGGGTGGACCACGGCCATCTCGGAGTGGCTCGCGGCCCAGGGATTCAGCGCTTCTGCCTGACCTGGTTCTTGGCGCGCATCAACATGCCGGTCATGCCGCCGATCCGCAGCGGTGACACCGCCTTCGTCAGCCCGATCGACTGCGGATAATCCTCAGGGATCGCCAGAACCTCATCCGTGGTCAGTCCGGTGATGCCCTGCACGAGGATGCTGGCGAATCCGCGTGTGGTCGGCGCCTCCGGGGGCGCCGTCGCATGCATGGTCACGACATCGTCGTGCACCTCGACGTAGATGTAGACCGGCGACTGGCACTCGGCGACGCGTTCCGCCATCTCGGGGTGCGTCGCGACCTCGTCCGACACCGCCGGGAGTTCGTCCGCGTACTCCAGGAGCAGCAGCAGGCGATCGGCCTCCGGGGTCTCCAGGAAGCCGTCGCGGATCTCGGCGAGGGTCTCGGGCAGTGCAGGTGCGTTCATCCCCGCCATTCTCCCATCTCAGGCCGTGCCGGGCTCCGTGCCGGTGACGATCGGCACGCGCACCGCGCTGCCCCATTCCGTCCACGACCCGTCGTAGTTGCGCACCTTCTCGAACCCGAGCAGGTGTCGGAGCACGAACCACGTGTGGCTGGAGCGCTCCCCGATGCGGCAGTACGCCACGACGTCGTCGCCGTCCTGCAGCCCGGCACCGTCGCGGTAGATGGCGTCGAGCTCGGCGCGGCTCTTGAAGCCGCCGTCCTCGGCGACGGCCTTCGCCCACGGCACGCTCTGCGCGGTGGGGATGTGGCCGGCGCGCAGCGCTCCCTCCTCCGGGTAAGCAGGAGCGGTGGTGCGCTCTCCGCTGTACTCCTCGGGCGAGCGCACGTCGATGAGGGGCTGGCCGATGTGAGCGAGCACGTCCTCCTTGTAGGCGCGGATGGCCGTGTCGTCCCGCTCGACCACCGGGTACTCCGTGGCGGGACGCGTCGTCGCCTCGCGGGTCAGCTCCCGGCCCTCGGCGATCCAGCGGTCGCGGCCGCCGTCGAGCAGTCGCACGTCCTCATGCCCGAAGAGGGAGAACACCCACAGCGCGTAGGCCGCCCACCAGTTGTTCTTGTCGCCGTAGATGACGACCGTGTCGTCGCGCGCGATGCCCTTGCGGCTGAGGAGGGCGGCGAAGCCCTCGCCGTCGACGTAGTCGCGCACGACCGGGTCGTTCAGCTCGGTGTGCCAGTCGACCTTCACCGCACCCGGGATGTGCCCGGTCTCGTAGAGGAGCACGTCCTCGTCGGACTCCACCACCACGAGGCCGGGCTCGCACAGATGCGCGGCCAGCCACTCGGTCGTGACCAGACGGCCGGGCTCGGCGTACTCGGCGAACTTCGGGGAGGAGGAGTCGAACTCGATGGCCATGGGGTCTCCGGAGCGGTGAGCGGGCGAGCGGGCGGTGCGGACGGCGTAGTGTGGATCCGTCCCTTCGACGATAGATCCTCCGCGCGCCCCCGGGACCCGATCCGTAAGACTTCGACACAGGCCGCCGCCTGATTCAGGACCGCGATGACTGACCCGACCACCCGTACCGGAACCGTCCACCTGACCGATCGCACGCCGACGGTCACCGGACCCGAGATGCTCGCGAGCCTGGTGCCGCCGCCGCAGTTCGACGACGCCACGTTCGACAGCTACCGGGTGGACCCCGCCTACCCGTCGCAGGAGGACGCGAAGCAGACGCTGCTCCGTTTCGCCGGCCGCGGAGGCCCGGTCAAGAGAGGCGGGCTGTTCAGCCGGGCGAAGAAGGAACCCGAGCTGAAGCCCGGGGTGTACCTCGACGGCGGCTTCGGCGTCGGGAAGACCCACCTGCTCGCCTCGATCTATCACGCCATGCCGGCCCGGCGGAAGTACTTCGGCTCGTTCATCGAGTACACGGCGCTCGTCGGCGCGCTCGGGTACAAGAACACCGTGGATCTGCTCAAGGGGGCCGACCTGCTCTGCATCGACGAGTTCGAACTCGACGACCCGGGCGACACCATGGTCATGACGCGTCTGCTGGGGGAGCTGGTGCCCACCGGCACGCGTCTCGCCGCGACCTCCAACACCCCGCCGAACGCCCTCGGTGAGGGGCGCTTCGCCGCGCAGGACTTCCTCCGCGAGATCCACGCGATGTCGGACAGCTTCCAGACCCTGCGGATCGACGGTGTCGACTTCCGTCAGCGTGCGATCGACGGACACGCCGTGGTTCTCGACGACGCGGGCTACGACGAGGCGGTCGCGGCGGCGTCGGCCGACGGAACGGTGTCGGACGACGCGTTCGACGATCTCATCCGCCATCTGGCCCAGGTCCACCCGTCCCGGTACATCCGTCTCATCGACGGCCTGGAGCGGGTCGGGCTCCGCGGCGTGCGCCAGCTCACCGACCAGTCGGAGGCGCTGCGCTTCGTCGCCTTCGTCGACCGCGTGTACGACGCACAGATCCCGATCCTCGCCACCGGCCTCGGACTGGATGCCGTGTTCTCCGAGGAGATGCTCGCCGGCGGCTACCGCAAGAAGTACCTGCGCGCCATCTCCCGGCTCAACGCGCTCACGCATTCTGCGTAAGCCCGCAGGCCGGCGTAACGCGATGTTCACACCCGGAGCGCGGCTGTAACAGCGGGGAAACAAACCTCACGCATGGGCGAAATCGTGCGTGGTCACACTGAAGCTCTCAATTACTTCGGATGTGAGGTTTTCCTATGGATGCTCCCGGCAACATCTCGTGGGCGATCACCGCGACGGCACTGGTGCTGCTCATGACGCCCGGCGTCGCCTTCTTCTACGGCGGTCTCGTCAAGGCGAAGAGCGTCGTCAGCATGATGATGATGAGCTTCGGCTCGATCGGACTCGTCGCCGTGCTGTGGATTCTCTTCGGCTTCTCCATGAGCGCCGTCGACAGCCCGACGGCCTTCGCGGGCAACCCGTTCGCGGACATCGGACTGTCGAGCCTCGCCTCGGGGGAGGGCTCGAACGTCGCCCTCCTGAGCGTCGCCTACGGGGCGACGTTCGCGATCATCACCGTCGCCCTCATCTCGGGCGCCATCGCCGACCGGGCGAAGTTCGGCAGCTGGCTGATCTTCGCCGGCGTCTTCGCGACGGTCGGGTACTTCCCGGTCGCCGCGTGGGTGTGGGGTGGCGGCTGGATCATGAATCTCGGCACGACCCTCTTCGGTGAGGACAGCGGCATCGGCGTGATCGACTATGCCGGCGGGACCGCGGTGCACATCAACGCCGGCGCCGCCGCCCTGGCCCTGGCCCTGGTCCTCGGCAAGCGCATCGGCTTCCAGAAGGGCATCCTCAAGCCGCACAACGTGCCGCTGACGCTGCTGGGTGCGGCGCTGCTGTGGTTCGGCTGGTTCGGCTTCAACGCCGGTGCCGAGTGGCTCGCGGAGGACATGGGCGGCGTCGGCCTCATCGGTCTCAACACGCTCGGTGCGACCGCGGCCGCCATCCTCGGGTGGATCCTCATCGAGCGCATCAAGGACGGCAAGCCCACCTCGGTCGGTGCCGCCTCCGGCGCGGTGGCGGGTCTCGTCGCGATCACTCCGGCGTGCGCCAACCTCACCCCGGGCTGGTCGCTCCTGCTCGGCGCCGTGGCCGGCGTCGTCTGCGCCCTCGCCGTGGAGCTGAAGTTCCGCCTCGGCTTCGACGACTCGCTCGACGTGGTCGGCATCCACCTCGTCGGCGGACTCATCGGCACCGTCTACCTCGGCTTCTTCGCCACCGGCACCGGCCTGTTCGTCGGCGGCGACGCCCGGCAGCTCGCCGTGCAGGTGATCGCCGCCGCCGGCGTGCTGATCTACTCCTTCGTGGTCGCCTGGGTGATCGGCTTCGCGATCCAGAAGACGGTCGGCTTCCGGATCACCAACGAGGACGAGATCGCCGGTGTCGACCAGGTCGTCCACGGCGAGGAGGGGTACGCACTCGCGAACGCCTGACGCCGGTTAGGGTGACCGTGTGGGCACGACCAGCAACGGCATCCTGAAGACACTCGCGGATCTCCTGCATCGAGCAGTGGGCTCCCCCCGGGCGTCGCGGACCTCTCCCGGTCCGCGGCGCCCGGACGCGCGTCTGCGGACGGCCGAGGAGCGTGCGCGGCGGTCCGCGACGGCGGGGGACCCGGGGACAGAGCCGGGACAGACCCGCGGGACCGAGACCGTGCGGCTCGATGCCGCACGCATCCCGGCGGTCCGCGTGGCCTACGCGCCGCGCCGAGACGGGGCGCCGGATGCGGGAGAGGTCGTCTGGACCTGGGTGCCGTACGAGGAGAACGACGGCCGCGGCAAGGATCGACCGGTCTTGGTGATCGGGCGGCAGTCGTCCGAGCGGGTGTACGCGGTCCGGATGACCAGTCGGCCGCATGACGGCGACCGTGACTACCTCTCCATCGGGAGCGGGGAGTGGGACGGGCAGGGCCGCGAATCGTGGGTCGACATCGAACAGCTCTACAGCGTGCATGAGCGTGGTCTGCGCCGCGAGGCGGCGGCCCTGGACCGCACCCGGTACGCGCGGGTCGCGGCGGCGCTCCAGCGGCGGTACGGGTGGGCGCAGAGCTGAGGCGGGCACCGCATTCCCATCCGATGGGCGCAGGGCTCCGAACCTTCCTGTGAGTCGCCGCCGGCGGCACCCAAGGAGGAATCATGCGTTTCATCCCGACCAAGGTCCATGGAGTCCTCGACTACGTCGTCGGAATCGCTCTGATCGCCGCGCCCTGGCTCTTCGGGTTCGCCGACAAGGGCGGAGCCCCCGTCGTCATCCCGATCGTGCTCGGTGTCGGCCTCATCGTCTACAGCCTCTTCACGAAGTACGAGTGGGGCCCGTTCGGCCTGATCCCCATGCCCGTGCACCTCGTCTTCGACATCGTCGCGAGCCTCTTCCTGGCGCTGTCGCCGTGGCTGTTCGGCTTCGCGGGGGAGGCCCTGAACGTCTGGCTCCCGCACGTGGTCGTCGGCGCCGCGGTCATCGTCGTCGTGCTGTTCTCGCAGCCGCAGCCGCAGAGCGCCCGCGGACGGACCGCGACCGCCTGACCCTGACCCGCGCACGACGAGGGGCGACCGGAGTCCGATCCGGTCGCCCCTCGTCGGCCGCGAGGACTACTCCTCGTCGTCGGCGTCGGCCTGATGCTCCTGCTGCTGCTCCGTGTCGACCTGCGCGGGAGGCAGGTCCTGGAGGAACTGGCGGTCGCTGTTCGGGTCGCCGCTCCCGTCTCCGGCCAGCGGATCCTGCGCGCTGACGTCATCGGCGGGGATGTTCTCTCGTCCGTTCATGTCCGGTCCTCTCACGCGGGGCGCCGGCTGCGCCCGTTCCCCGGGAGTCTGCCGGTCGCGAGAGGCAGGCGGGATCCCCTGGTGTGATCCGGCGTGCGGTGATAGGCGTGTCAGCCCCGGAGAGCGGCGCTGAGCCAGCGGGCGTACTGGTGCCAGGGGTCGCCGCCCTGTTGCAAGCGCGCGACGTGAGCGCGGATCTCGGGCGTCAGCGTGAACCACTCGCCGCCTTCGCGGGCGGAGGCGAACTCGCGATGCCGTTGCTGTTCGCGCGTCCGATCGCCCCGTTCGAACGCGAGGAGCTCGTCGTGACGGATGCTCGCCAGACGCCGCCGCGGCTGCCTGCTCGTGCCGATCTTCACCCGGCGGTCGTACCGGAGGTAGTACACGACGTCGATCCGCGGGAACGGCAGGTCGGGGTCGGGGGAGTCCCCATAGCGCCAGTCGCAGAGCGTGCAGTGCCAGGCGTCGTCCGTCCGCTGCCCGGCGAGATTGCCGCACAGTGGGCAGGGGCCGGGGAGAAGTCGGGGTTTCGGCACCGGAGCAGCCTATGTTCACCCTCGGACATCGGGGCACCTGGCAGCACCCGGCGCTCCTGTCAACCACTGCCGCCGAGCGTCGTGGCTTGCCAGACTCGGGCGTATGGTCTTCATCGGATTCCACGCCTCCCATGAGCAGATCCCGCCCAGCGTGCTGCTGGACGCGGTCGTCAGCGCGGAGTGGGCGGGCTTCGACGGGGCGATGTGCTCCGACCACCTGGCGCCGTGGCTGCCCGAGCAGGGCGAGTCGGGATTCGCGTTCAGCTGGATCGCGGCGGCGCTGGCTCGGACGCGCTTCCCCATCGGCATGGTCAACGCGCCGGGGCAGCGTTATCACCCCGCGATCGTCGCGCAGGCGTTCGGCACACTGGAGGAGATGTTCCCCGGGCGGTTCTGGGCGGCGCTCGGCAGCGGGGAGGCGATGAACGAGCACGTGACCGGTGACGCCTGGCCGGCCAAGGACGTCCGCAACGCGCGCCTGCGCGAGAGCGTGGACGTGATCCGGCGGCTGCTGGCCGGTGAGGAGGTCGACCATGACGGCCTCGTACGGGTGCACCGCGCCCGCGTCTGGACCCGTCCGGCTCTGCCGCCGCCGCTCTTCGCCACCGCCGTCAGTGCGGAGACGGCGGAGTGGGCGGCCGGCTGGGCGGACGGTCTCGCCACCGTCGCCCAGGAGCCGTCCGCGCTCCGGCGGGTCGTGGAGGCCTACCGCTCGGCCGGGGGCGAGGGGCCGTGCGTCCTGCAGACCCATCTGAGCTGGGGCGCTGACGACGCGGAGGCGTTCGCGATCGCCAAGGAGCAGTGGCGGCAGGGAGTCGTCACTCCGCCACTCGCGTGGAACATCGAGCAGCCGGAAGACTTCGACGCGGCGGTGGGAGAGGTGGACGAGAAGGCTCTGCGCGCCGCCGTGCTCGTCGACCACGACGCCGGGTCGCTCGCCGAGCGGATCGCGGAGCTCGTCGCCATCGGCTTCGACCGGGTCTATCTGCACCACGTGGGACGGGAGCAGACGCTCTTCCTGAAGGCGGCCGCCTCCGAGATCCTGCCGGCTCTGAGGGAGCGCACATGAAGATCACCGACACGAGCGATCTCTGGTGGAAGACGGCCGTCGTCTACTGCCTCGACGTGGAGACCTTCCTGGATGCGGACGGCGACGGCGTCGGCGATCTCCGGGGTCTCGCGCAGCGGATCGACTATCTGGCGCAGCTGGGCGTGACGTGCCTGTGGCTCATGCCGTTCTATCCCTCGCCCGACCTCGACGACGGATACGACGTCAGCGACTTCTACGGCGTTGACCCCCGTCTCGGCACCCACGGCGACCTCGTGGAGGTGATCCGCACGGCCCGCGATCGTGGCATCCGCGTGATCGTCGACCTCGTCGTCAACCACACCTCCGACCGGCACCCGTGGTTCCGTGCCGCGCTCCGCAGTGTCGACTCGCCGTATCGGGACTTCTACGTGTGGCGCGACGATGCGCCGCCGAAGGGGCAGAAGAACGCGGTGTTCCCCGGGCAGGCGGACGGGATCTGGACGAAGGACGAGAAGTCGGGGCAGTGGTACCAGCACAGCTTCTACGAGCACCAGCCCGACCTCAACATCGCCAACCCCGTGGTCCGGGACGAGATCGCGAAGGTGATCGGGTTCTGGTTGCAGCTCGGCATCTCGGGATTCCGGGTGGACGCGGTCCCGTTCCTCCTCGAGGTTCCGAAGACCGCGGACCTTCCGGACCCGCATGAGTTGCTGCGCGACATGCGGCGCTTCCTGCAACGACGTTCCAGCGAGGCGATCCTGCTCGGCGAGGTCAACCTGCCCTACGAGGAGCAGCGCGCCTATTTCGGGGGCACGGACGGCGACGAGCTGACCATGCAGTTCGACTTCATGGCCATGCAGGTGCTCTATCTGTCGCTCGCCCGCCGTGATCCCGCCCCGCTCGTCGCCGCGCTCACCGCGCGCCCTGTCCTCGGTCCGGAGATGCAGTGGGCGAACTTCCTCCGCAACCACGATGAGCTCACCCTCGACAAGCTCACCGATGACGAACGTCAGGAGGTCTTCGAAGCCTTCGCGCCGGATGAGGGGCAGCGGGTGTTCGGCCGCGGCATCACACGGCGCCTGCCGCCGATGCTGGAGGGCGACCCGCGGAGGATCCGGATGGCCTACAGCCTGCTCTTCACACTGCCCGGGACACCGGTTCTCTTCTACGGCGAGGAGATCGGGATGGGCGAGAACATCGCCGTCGAGGGACGGCAGGCCGTGCGCACCCCGATGCAGTGGTCGGCGGATCGCAACGGAGGCTTCTCCGATGCGCGTCCCTCTCGGCTGGTCGCGCCGGTGCCGACGGACGGGTACGCGCCCACCCATGTGAACGTCGCCGCCCAGCTCGAGGACCACGGCTCGCTGCTGCACTTCCTCCGCGAGCTGACCGCGCGCTACCGCGTGTCGCCCGAGCTGGGATGGGGAACGTTCACGGTCATCGAGCAGCCGCAGGAGGCCCTGCTGGTGCACTCCCTGGACGCCGATGTGGGCCGTACGATCGCCGTCCACAACTTCGCGGAACGGCCGGCGACGACGCGGTTCCGCCTGGGGGAGGAGCCCGCGGGCACGACCCTGGTCGACCTCCTCGGTGCGCGGCGCGTTCCTCTCGACGACGACGGCGGGGTGGAGCTGGAGCTTCCCGCGTACGGGTACCGGTGGCTGCGCGTCTCCCGCCCCGGGGACGGCAGGGTCCTGTGACGGGCGGAAACAGCGAAGACCCCGGATGACCGGAGCCTTCGGAGGGATTCTGTGGACCCTCCCCAGCGATTCTTGACGGCAGGATCCTTACTCGGTAAGTTCAGGAAAGCTTACTGAGTAAGGGATTTGTGATGTCGATACCGAAGGCGTTCTTGGTGCTCCTGTCGGAGAGCCCGATGAACGGGAACCAACTGAAGACAGCGTTCGAGTCGCGCACGGGATCGACGTGGCCGTTGAACATCGGGCAGGCGTACACGACGTTGCAACGGCTTGAGCGTGACGGTCTGGTGGAACCGCACGCCGGTGGTGACTCGGAGCTTTACAAGCTGACCCCAGACGGGCGTGCTGCGGTGCGTGAGTGGTGGGACTCTCCGGTGGAACGCTCTCGCCCCACGCGGGATGAACTGGCGATCAAGCTGACGCTCGCAGTGTCGGCACCTGGTGTGGATGTGAGCCTCGTGGTGCAGCGGCAGCGCACCGAGTCGATGCGGATGCTGCACCAGTACACGCGTCTGAAGGCTCAAGCGAAGCACGCTGCTGAGCAGGACATGGCCTGGCAGCTCCTGAGTGACTCTCTCATCTTTCACACCGAAGCAGAGATCCGTTGGCTCGATCACGTTGAAGCCACGCTTGTTCGCGAAGCATCCGCCGAGAAGCCCCTGCCTGCACCCGCTCCCGAGCACACGCATCACAAGAACCAGGAAGGTGCCCGACGGTGAGCGCCGCGTTGATCGAGTTCTCCGGGGTAACTCGCACGCACACCTCGGGTGACACATTCGTGCATGCGCTTCGGGACGTGAGTTTCCGAGTGGATTATGGCGAGTTGGTCGCGGTGATGGGTCCGAGCGGATCGGGTAAGAGCACTCTGCTGAACCTCGCGGGTGCGCTTGACTCGCCTACCTCGGGGCGGGTGCTCGTTGCGGGGGTGGACATCTCGAGTGCTTCGAGTACCGAGCGTGCGAGGCTGCGCCGACAGTCGATCGGGTTCGTGTTCCAGGACTACAACCTGGTGTCCTCCCTTACGGCCAAGGAGAACGTCGCCTTGCCGTTGGAGCTTGACGGGACTCCGGCGAGCGAAGCAGCGGAGCACGCCTCCGCCATGCTGGCGCGTCTGGGCCTGCCGGAACGGGGCGATGAGTTTCCTGATCGACTTTCAGGCGGGCAACGGCAGCGCGTCGCAATCGCGAGAGCAGTGGTGGGGTCTCGCTCGCTGATCCTCGCTGATGAGCCGACCGGAGCGCTGGATTCTGCGCTGGGCGAAGAGGTGATCTCTTTCCTTCGAGCGCAGATCGGACCGGATTGCGGTGGCATTCTCGTCACGCACGACCCTCGCTATGCGGCGTGGGCAGATCGAACGCTCTTCCTCAAGGACGGTCGGATCGTCGCAGGGACCGAGCCGCTCAGCGAGGTGGAGTCGCTCATCGCGCCTGCGTCGGGCCACGAGCATTCACCCGGTACGGCATCGTGACCAAGCGACCAGCACGACCGCCCCACGCTCGACGGCGGCGAGCGCTACTCAGTCGCCTCGCGATCAGAGATGTGCGACGGAATCTGACTCGCTACCTTCTGGCTGCGCTCGTGATCCTGGTGACCGTCGGGGCGGGCACCAGCATGGACGTTCTTCTTCGCTCTGCGCAAACTTCAGATGAGACATACGCCCGACTGACATTGGGAGACACGGCGCAAGCGCGGGTGCAATGGTTCGGGGACGCAGTCTTCCAGCAGACGCCCCGCGCTGACGTCGGCAGTGGAGGCGGACGTGACGCGCCGCTGGAACAGGTGGAGGGCACGCTCCGCGCGCTTCTCCCCGCCGACAATGAGCTTCACGAGACCCGGACCGGGTTCCTCGCGCTCCGTTCAGGCGACGCGCTGACGGACGGCCTCGCAGCAGTGGAGGCTGACTTCACCGATCCCCCCTTGCGCAGCCTGATCGATGTCTGGCAGGGGGATGTGCCGGAGGCCCTCGGCGAGGCTTCGGTGAGCCGTACGGTCGCGGAACGGCTGAACCTCTCGGTGGGCGACACCTTCGAGGGCGGTACAGATACCGCAGCGCGACTGACAGCGCTCACTCTCGTCGGCATCCATGAGAACAACGCGCTCGGCTCCGATGTCGCCTTGGCTGATGGAACCCTTCTGGCCGTGGGCGACACCTATCTGGACGGCGCATCCACGGTCTGGTTCCTGACTGGCACTGATCTGCCCTGGGCCGACGTGCTCACTCTCAACGATGCGGGATTCGTGGCGATCAGCCGCTCAGTTGTCATGGATCCCCCCGATGCGGTGGAGGTGCCGATCTACCGCGAAGGTGAGGCACACGAAGCCGCGGTAACGCTCGGCGTCGCTCTCGCAGTCACCCTGACGGCAGTTATCGGCGGCACGATCATGGCACTTCTGATCGGTCCAGTCTTCGCGATCGGAGCGCGTCAGTCCCGCCGAGATTACGGGCTGCTCGTCGCACAGGGCGCCACCGGGCGAGACATCCGCGGGGTGATGATCAGCAGTGCCGTACTCGTTGCGTCGCTCGCGTCGATAGCCGGGGTGTTGCTCGGTCTCATCGTTGCCTCGCTGATCGTCTGGGCCACCCGCCTCAATGGAAGCACCGCATACCCCAACCTGATCGTTCCTGCGCTCGACCTCATAGTCATCGCGGTCTTCGGCGTGGTCGTGGCCTTCGTTGCCGCTTGGGCGCCGGCCAGACGCGCAGCGAACGCCGATCCGATCGCTTCCTTGAAGGACACCGGCGAAGAGCCCCGAAGCATGCCCCGCGTCCGCTGGGTGCTGATGGCCGTCCTCGTGCTGCTCGCACTGACGACTTTCGTGCTGGGCATCGTCAGCGGGGTACGCGCCTGGTACATCCTCACCGGACCCTTCCTCACGATCGGGTTGATCCTCGTGATCCGTCCGATCCTGCCGCTCCTGGGAAGGGTTGCGCACAGGCTGCCGGCAGCCGAGCGGGTCGCGGTCCGTGATGCGGTTCGACGGGCCGACCGGACGATCCCGTCAGTCACAGGCACGGCGGCAGCGATCGCGGTCGCCGTGGCGATCCTGGTCGTAACGGCGACCCAGTACGCGACTGTGGCCGCAGAGTGGCACCCTCGTGCGAGCGAGGGAACCATCATGATCTACGACGGCTTCTACACCGAGTCTTCTGGCGGCGAGAACCCCTTCGAGCAATCAACGAGCGAGCAAGACGCAGGTGCAGCATCTTCGCCAACCGCGAAGCAGCGCAACAGCATCAAGAACACCGTCAATCAGTACCTCCCCGGAACCGAACTCGTTGACGTGAACATGCTCGGCCTCACCGGGGAACGCTTCGCCCGCCTCACGATCGACCCCTCCACAGCGTGCCCCGCCTGGGCCGACTACTCCGAGGAATACAACGACGCCGTTGCCGACCCGGACAAGCACGAACAGGGCGCGGATGTGAATGGCTACAACTGCCAGATCGACAAGGCCGCCACGGACATCAACCGGCAGCCGATGTGGCGCTCGACGGAGCGAACGAACATCGTGGTCGATGACGGCACTCTCGTGACCGCACTGGGCCTCCCTGGATACGAACAAGCCGCAGAAGCTCTCCGATCAGGGAAGATCGTGCTCACTCGAACGATCGACCAATGGACAGATGGCTCCGCACACTTGGGGATCTACGAGGAGGACGCGACCGCAGAAGCCGCGTGGGAGCAACAGCTCGAGCACGCCCAGGACCGAGGCGAACGCTTCTTCGAGAACCCGCCCGATCCGGTCATCCTCGACAGCGTGATCGCAGATGCCGTGGTGGTCGATTGGGGGTCACAGCAATGGCAGGCGTTCATCCCACCGCAGATACTCGAGCACGTCCCGTTGGCGGACTTCGAACCTGTCGTTGAGCACGTCGGAGTGATCGCAACCGCGGAAGTCCCCCTCACTCAGACCGAGCTCGACGAGCTTCGAGATCGCCTCCTGCTTCTCGGCATCCATCAGGTCACCGCCGCGCGGGACTACTCGAACCCCGGTCTCGCGACCACCCTCTCCATCGTCACGGTGATCGCCGCGCTCATCTCGATCACAGCCACGGCGGGTACCGCTCGTCTCGCACTCACCGACATGCGCCGCGACCTTCGCGTTCTCCACGACGTCGGTGCCTCGAACCGCACACGGAGGCGCCTCAGAACGGCGGCCACACTCACCGTCGGACTACTCGGAAGCGTGATCGGTGTTCTTGCAGGTGTCGCACTTGGCATCGCGGTCTCGCTGAACACTGTGAGCACGAACCTGCTCGACCGTGGCGTGTGGGAACTCACCGTGCCGTGGATTCCCGTTGTGCTGATCGCGATCGGTGCACCCCTGGTGGCGGTCTTCGCTTCGTCCGGTGGGATGCGAGCTTCGGAGACGGCGTGCAGTGCCGTGTAGTGACCAGTCACCCTGACCTGCACAAGCTCGCGCAGGTGTTCCTCGGCATGGCGGTCAGCGGATCGAGGCAGGCCAGACCGAGGACGTCGCAAGTCTGAACATCGACACTTGTGGTGGGCGATACCGGACTCGAACCGATGACCTCTTCCGTGTGAAGGAAGCGCGCTACCAACTGCGCCAATCGCCCATACCCGTGGGGTACGTCAACCGATACTACCGGACCCGCGGACGCCCTGATGACCAGTCCGGGAGACACGCGCGAGATTCGCTGCGGGTTTGGTGGAGCGCCGATCATCGGCTAATGTTTCATAAGTGCCCGGGACAACCGGGAACGAAATGCGGATGTAGCGCAGTTGGTAGCGCACAACCTTGCCAAGGTTGGGGTCGCGAGTTCGAGTCTCGTCATCCGCTCGAGTGCAGTAGATCTTCTCGAAGATCGGCGGCACGTGGGGTCAATCCACACGGTGGCGTGGCCGAGCGGCTAGGCACCGGCCTGCAAAGCCGTTTACACGGGTTCGAATCCCGTCGCCACCTCACGGGAAAACTGAATAGCCCCAACGGGCGCGATTGGCGCAGCGGTAGCGCGCTTCCCTGACACGGAAGAGGTCACTGGTTCGATCCCAGTATCGCGCACACCTGAAAACCCCTGATCATCAGGGGTTTTCGTGCATTTGGGTGTACGTCAGACGCTCCGCGTGGGCTCCACGTGGGCCATGTTTCGCACGTTTTCGTGACCCGATCGTGATCTTTCCGAAGGTTACTCCCTATTGCTCGCGGATCACTCGGGTCGCGGACGTCACTGGGAACGCCGCGAAGACGGGTTATCCCAGTGACGCTTCCGAGCACTATCCAACGATGACTATCCCCGTCCCAAAGCGTCTGGCTGCTGCGGGAAGACGGCTCGGAATGGCCCTTGAATCCAGATATCGATGGATATCGGTCCGGAGCTTCCGCGCATATGGGGCCCGGCCCTCGGCGCAGACGACGGCAGGCGGGGTGCCCGACCCGACCTGCGAGGATGTGACTGTGACCTTCCCCGGGCCCGCCTGCGCCCTCGGCTTTACCGAGGAACAGCTCGAGACGATTCTGGCCTCAGGTATCACGGGGTATCGGCGCTGGGCGGCCGGCAAGACTCGCGGGCTCTGCGTGGGTGCCCCTAGCTGCGACGCTGCGCACGGCGTGATCCACTACGAGGACGACGTTCGTCGCTTTTGGCGTCAGTACGTCCACGTTGGCGGTTTCGAGCCTCCGAACGCCGGTTGACCTCGATCACCGAGTCGACTGCGAGGAACCCCGTGACCACTCGATCACGGGGTCCCTTTGTTGAGCTGAGTCGTTGTCTCGCCAAGTAGCGCACGAACTGCCAGCCAGCCCTGGAGCAGCAATGTCGGTGGTCGCGCCTACTCTTCATGACAAGGACACGAGAGGGCATCGTCATGGCGAGAAGCATCAATACTGCGCAGTTCCAGGCGAAGATGAGGGCGGCTCAGCAGAAGCTGCAACGAGAAGTTGACCGCGTGAACCGCGAGAACAAGCGGCGGGTCGACGAGTACAACCGTGAAGTGAACCGCGTCAATCAGCACAACCAGCGGGTGAACCAACAGATCCGCCAGGCCAACGCCCACAATCAGCAGGTCGCTGCCCAAGCCGACCGTGCCGCCCGTGAGCTGAATCGCAAGCTCCAGTCGGCGGCGACAACCACGCGGATTGTGTACACACCTGCGGAGCAGGAATTGGCCGAACGCGTTCAGCATGGGCTTGTCGAGCGAGACGACCGCGAATGGGACATCTTTCTCAGTTACGCCCGCATCGATGGCTCGGCCGTTGCAACCGAGCTCAAGGACGAGCTCGAGAGCCTTGGCGTCCGCGTATGGTTCGACGAAGTCGCAATTGTCCCCGGTCAGAGTCAGGCGTTACAGATGGACAAGGGCCTACGCAAGGCCCGCGCCGGCGTCGTGCTTCTCACAGCTGCCTACCTCACCGGTCGCTTCTGGACCGAGCGTGAGCTCGGGGTGCTGCTTGGAAAGTCAACGCTGATCCCTGTACTCAACGGAGTGACCTTCGCCGACGTCGCCGAGTACAGCGGCTTCCTTCCCGATCTCGCGGGTTTCGAGACCTCGCGCGACTCGGTCGCCGTCATCGCGGAGAAGATTGCGGGTGTTGTCACACCGGAATCAGAGATAGCTGGTTGAGACGCGAAAGGACTTCAGACCGCGAGTCCTGTCACGGTCGGTATTCTTGGGAAATGCGCCAGGGATCAGGATTCGCGAGTCAACAGTGGCTCAATGGGTTACTGCCCGAGGTCAATTCGGCTCGCAGTGTGCTCGCTTCGGCCGATCGCCTACTGCGACAAGATGGAGCCCTCGAAAGCGACCTCGATGCCGTCTTAGCGACCTATTCGATCGGCGTCGAACGACTGATGAAGCTTGCACTTGGAACCGCAGCCGTTTCCAGAGGTGAAGGCTGGCCAAAGAAGATGGGCTTCACCCGCGACGGCTGGGGCCATGCCTTGGACGAGATGGACGAGCGACTACGTTTCGAAATTCGCGACGCAGTCGAGTCCGGCACATGGGAGCAGAAAGTGATGCTCCGCAGCTGGATCTGCACCCTCGATAACGACCCAGTCTGGGCTGCAGTGGTCCACGCGCTGAGAAACTACGCCGACGCCGGCCGTTACCACCATCTCGACCAGGTTGCTGGCAAAGAGATCACCTCGCGACCGTCGTCAGCGATGTGGGACAAAGCAGAGAAAGCGGCAATCTCCAGCTCGCGGTCTCTCGCTGCTCACTACCAGCGAACGATAGAGGGCGCAGACTTCGCACCATTCGAACGAGAGCTACGCGCTCAAGTTGCCGACTCGATCAAACGTTGGGTGTCTATCGTCTGCTTGTTCGGCTTCCATGGCGTGCTCGGCGAGGATTGGCGGGTCATCGGGGCATCCGCGCTCCCTGAAGACGCGTTGACTGTCCACGTGCTGCCGAGTTGCAATGCTCAGGCCTGATGCTTCGATGTGGCGACCTTCGCCGCTATCTGCGTCACGTGATTGGTGCGCGAAGGCTCGAGACAAGAGGACGCTCATAGGAATCTAACTGCCGGTACATAGGCATCGTCAGTGCGCTCAGCGGCCGGCCGGTCAGACTGAGAGTATGGGCCGAGCGAGAAGCGTTCGGCGCTTCTTCATAGGAAGGTGACGCACATGGTCAGTGTGACCCAGCGCATCACGCAGTACAACAGCGAGGTCGGGCAGCCTCGTGGTGGTCTCATTCATCCGTCGACGCTGACCCGCACCGAGATCGAAGACGAGCACGGTGTGCTTGACCACAAGATCGAGAATCTTCACGCCAGCGTCATCGGGGTGGCAGTCGACTATCTCTCGAGACTCGCCCGCGTCCATGTGGCTCGCGATGAGTTCTCCGACTCGGTTCGAGACGTCTTCAGGGTGAGCTTGCGCGGGGCAGAGCGGATCGACGCCGTGTACGCGGGCTCCGGCGTCGCAGTGGCGGCCGACGAAGCCGTCGTATCGATCCGGTACTTCGAGACGGAACAGGGCCGTGTGATGGCCGCGATCGACGAGAGCACGGGCCGCTTAGCATGTCAGCTGGCCGGCTACGACGTCGGTGGCCGGAACGATCCACGGCTGTGGAACCCCGAGCACGGTGCAACTGGCGTTGCTCCCAATGAGATGACGATCACGCACGTCGCGATCATGCTCGCTCGTACGCAGGCGTTCTTCGCCGGGTACGGACCCGTGACTAAGGACGGCTTCGTCTTCGCGGATCCCGTGAGATTTCTTCTCGGTGAGCGCGGTGGCTATACCGACCTCGTCGATTCCGGCGACGGCGACTTCCTCACCGCGGACACGCTGTGGGATATGAAGGTGTCGGCGAGCAAGCCGACGAAGGACCATACGCTGCAGTTGCTGATGTACTTCCTCATGGGGAAGGAGTCCGGCTTGCCCGAGTTCGCGGAGCTGACGCACGTCGGTTTGCTCAACCCACGGCTGGGAGCGGTACACCGGCTGGCTGTTGGCGATGTGCCGAAGGAGACCGTCGAGACGATCCGTCGAGACGTGATCGGATACGAGTCATGAGCGACCCAAAGGAACCGCTGGTTGACGGCAAACATGTCACGCTCGGGCGGAAGTTCCGTACTCCCGCTCATCCCGACGTGCTCGTTGCATTGGGGCGGGCCCAGTACACGTTCCTTAGCCTTGAAGAGAGCGTGACGGCGATCCTTTACGACGCAGGGGCTGCGACGCTGCCTGAAACGCGCGGCAAGATGGCTCATGCCAAAGGACAGGCGCTCAGGGATCTTGCTGCAACGTATCGTGAACACCCTGATGGGCTGGCAGTCGCAGAATCGATTGACGCGGCATTCGCAGCGTTCGACCATGCCCGTGACGTTGTTCGGAACAAGCTCTCGCATGCCCATCCGTTCACCGCCGGCCAGGATGCTCACGGAAGTTACCTCCCGGGTCTGGCGTATACGGCTAAGGACGGGAAGTCATGGCGAACGCTTGCCGCTACACCGGAAGACCTGCTCAACTTCGCCACGGAAATCGAGCGCGCAATCACCCCACTCGGCGCTGCACGTCGAGCCGTCAAAGCTATGCCATTAGCGGACCTGATTTAGTGTTCGAACAAGAACCCCGTGACCATGTGGTCACGGGGTTCTTGTTCAAACGACCCTCAGCTCTCGTCTACGGTCCTCATCTCGAGCGTGAGACCAAGGACGGCCGCGATCTTCGCCAGCGTCGCGGTCGAAATGTCGTCCCCACGCTCAACCCGCGCAATCGTCGGGCGCGACAGCTCGGCCCGACGCCCGAGCTCTTCCTGCGACCATCCGCGGGCGACCCGAGCATCGCGGATGATCTTCCCGAAGTCAGGAAGCTCGCCAGGTGCCGGCATGTTTGCCATCACACCAGCTCCTCAGCTCTACCGGGTACCGCCGGGCCAGACCCTTCATTGCGGTGCTGCGAATGAAGCGCGTCGGCGGCGATCGCCGCGATGTCATTGAGGAACGACGGATCCGCCATGTAGGACTGGATCTCCTGCGACTCTCGCACGGCTTTGAACATTGCAAGTCCCACAGCGTTCTGGAAGCTCTCCGAGGCCTTCATCTGTGCAGCGGTGTTGTTCTTCGCCATTGCGACCGCGTCATCGTTCGCGTCGAGGAAGCCCCAGAACGTCGTAATGAACCCAGCAACGCTGTCCTTGCCGACGTCGACACCCTTCGCAGAGAACAGCTCGTTCACAGCGTCGATTGCCTCATCGAGCGGCCCACGCTTTGGGACTGCTGCGCCGCCACCGTGCTCACCGTCGAACTGCGGGAGTTCGATGCCGTCACCGCTGCCTTCGCTGAGCGAGTAGTCCACGGCGATCTGCGAGGGCACGAGCTTCACACCCGACAGCTGGACGCCATCGAGATAGCCGAGGTCGATCTCGAGCCCCTCAGTGTGCAGCCTGCGCGCCAGCAGCGTGGTCAGCACCGCGCGCTGTGCCAGCTGAGGATCGTCGTAGTCGACGATCTGACTCAGGAACTGCCAGGCGTTGCGGTAACTGATCACATCAGAACGGAAGCTCTCGATCTGTTCCCGCGCCGCCTTGTCCTTCGCGAGCTTCGCCTGCTTCCACTCGCCATGCCACTTCGCGACGATGGGGGAGACAGCCTTCGAGATCTGCTCACTGCCCAGATTCTCGAGGTACGCGCGTGCGGCGGCCTCGAGGCCGCTTTCGGTGTAGTAGCCGGCGGTATCCAGGCGCTCTGCGAGCGTGTAGAGCGCGTTCGGATCCACCTCTCCCTTGACGTGCGCGTCCTCATAGTACAGCTGGAAGTCCTTCTGGATGTCCTCCGGCGAGTTCACAAAGTCGACGACCATCGGCGAGGTCTTGCCGGGGTACATCCTATTCAGACGAGACAACGTCTGCACCGTCGTGATGTTCGAGAGCTTCTTGTCGACGTACATCGCCATGAGCCTCGGTTCATCGAACCCGGTCTGGAACTTATTCGCGACGATGAGCACCTTGTAGATGCCTTCTTCGCGGAAGGCGCGCGCGACATCGCTCGTGCCATTGAGGGCGATCTCAGTGACCTTGTCTCCAGCTTCGTTCTTCAGCGACCCCGAGTAAGCGACGAGCGTGTCCATGTCGTCGTATCCGCGTTCGGCGATGTACTCGTTCATCTTCTTCGACCAGGTGTACGCCTCCATGCGCGTGCCCGTGACGACCATGGCCTTCGCCTCGCCGTCCAGCAGGTGCATCACGTTCCGGCGGAAGTGCTCGATAACCACTCGGACCTTCTGCGCGACAGCGGTCGGATGAAGGCGCGCGTACTTGACGATGTTCGTGACCGCTTCGCCTGTGTTGACCTCGAGGTCCTCTGCTTTACCGAGTGCGTCCTTCACGCGCAGGAACATGTCATAGGTCGAGTAGTTCTGCAGCACGTCGAGGATGAAGCCCTCCTCGATCGCCTGCGCCATCGTGTACGTGTCGAAGGCTTCCCAGCGGTCCGAATCCGGATTGTGCGTGCCGAACAACCGGAGCGTCTTCGCCTTCGGCGTCGCCGTCAGGGCGATGAAGGTGATGTTCTCCGCGTTCGCCACGGCACTGTTCTTGGCGCGCAGCAGGTCCTCGGCAGACAGCTCAGCGTCGATGTCGTCCTCGTCGAAGTCGAGTCCAACGACATCGGCCAGGAGCTCCTTCAGCTTGCGTGCACTCTCACCGGTCTGAGACGAGTGAGCTTCGTCCGCGACGACGGCCCAGCGTCGCCCGCGCAGCTCGTCGGTGTTCTCGATGAGCTTCATGACCTCGGGGAAGGTCTGGAGAGTGCAGGTGATGATGTGATCGCCCTCGATGAGCGCCTTCTTCAGCTGCGGCGACTTCGCACCGGACTTCTCGCCGATCGAGACGACGAGTCCCTTCGACGACTGCACGAGGTTCATGTCGTCGCGAATGTTCTCATCGAGCACCGTGCGGTCGGTGACCACGATCACCGAGTCGAACGTTGACGTGCTGTCCGGGCCCATATGGCGGATCAGCCGGTGACTGAGCCAGGCGATCGTCTTGGTCTTGCCGGAGCCTGCCGAGTGCCAGACCAGGTACTTGCCGCCGGTGCCGCGCTGCTCGATGTCCGTGACGACGCGCTCGACTGCGCGCAGCTGGTGGAAGCGCGGGAAGATGAGGCGTCCGTCCTTTTTGCCAGACTTGCTCGGTTCGAACAGTGCGAAGTCCTTCAGGATCCGCATGAAGGTTGGACGCGAAAGGATCTCGCGCCAGAGGTAGTTGCTCGGCGAACCTGTGTCCGACGGCGGGTTCCCTTCATGACCGTTGTTACCCTTATTAAAGGGCAGGAACACCGTGTCGGAGCCGGCCAGCTTCGTCGCCATATAGACGAGATCGTTCGAGACCGCGAAGTGCACAAGCGCACGGCCCGGAGCCAGCAGAGGACGATTCTTGCCCGGCACGCGGTCCTGCTGATACTGCCGGATCGCGTGCTGAACCGTCTGTGTGTTATCGGTCTTCAGCTCCATCGTCACGATCGGGAGCCCGTTAGCCGTCAGCACGACGTCGATGGTCTCGGTCGTCGTGGTGTCAAAGCGCACCTGACGCAGGATCCGGAGCTTCACAGCCTCCGACTGCTCCACGACCTCAGTGAGGTTCGGATTCGCCGGCGGAAACACCATCAACGGCCCGAACTTCGCTGCGGGCCCTCCTACCTGTGCATAGGAGAAGCCCTTGCGAAGCACACCAAGCAGCCCGCCGATCGGGTGACCTGTGGTGGGGTCCATTTTCGTCTGCTTCGCGAGCTCCTTCGTGATGTGCTCGAGGAGCTTCTTTTCTGCGGTGTCGCGCTGACCATTCACAAGATCAGTCGGCACCGCCTTCTCATACTCATCGGGATACTGCGTCTCGAGCCACGAGAGCACGTCGCGCGGGACCATGGCGAGGCTCACGTCCCAGCCTGCGGCCTGAGGGGAGCCGCCTGCCTCATAGAGCCATCCCCGCTCGGACAGCTCCGTGCAGAGGTCCTGCTCGAAGGCCAGTTCCATCAGCTGTGCGTCACTCATCAGGACACCTGCTTCTTTCCGGTAACGAACGATCCGCGGAGCGAACTGAACTCGTTGCGGAGCCGGTCAACTTCGGCCTGCCTAGCATCGATATGCGCAAGCTCTGACTGCAGACGCTCCGCGATTGCGATCTGCTCCTCAAGTGGAGGTACCGGCAATCGCATCCTGGAGAATCGACTGAAGCTAACGTTCTGGCCGTCGCGAAGCTGAAACGTAAGATTTGCCAGCTCGGTTATAAATTCCTCGGACTTTAACAAGTGACGGAAATAGTCTCGATGAAGCGTCATAACTGGTGTCAGAACCGTATAGGCAGCACTCACCTTGCCTTCGATATCTGACGCTTCAATTCCTCCTTGAAAACTCCGGAGGTGGATGATGAAATCTCCTTCGCGCACGGACTTCATCGTGTCTGACGAAGCGTTGTTAAGCACGACGCGGTTCCCCGTGAGTTCCATATACTCGCTCTGGGGCATGACGCCATACTGTTGCGAAGGCGTCAGATACACATCTTCGCTGGACGCCTTTTCACCGCGTTCCTTGAAGATGGCCCACGCAGGCATGACAGTCCAAGTTGCGGGAACGCGCTTGAGGAGACGAGCGCCGTCCCCGTAGAACAGGCGCGTGAAGGGGATCTCGTTGCCTGCCTTCGCAGCACCCTCGTCCCACTGGGCGTCCGGGGCGAACGGCAGCACCTCGCGTCGCATGTGCTCTTCGAGGTCCTCGCTCAGTGCGACGCGTTCGGTGATCTTCCATCCGTCCGCGATGACAGGGTTGCCCTTGCGATCGACTGCGACGGGAGCGTTGTCGTCCTCGACGCCGACTGCCTTCATGACAGCGTCGACCTGGGTGACCGGCACCTTGAGACCTGCGGCCTTCGCGACCTGCGGCCACGCAGTGGCCAGTCCGTTCCACGGCGACCCGTCGAGCGAGCGCAGTGCCTCCGCGTGGGCGTCGGTGAAGTCCTTGCGCTCGAGCAGCGTCTCGATCGCCTCGTCGCTGACAACGGTGGCGAGCCGCGCCTGCTTGTAGACCGGCACGTCGATGAACTGGAAGTCCTCCGGCGTGAGCACCTTCGAGATGTTCGGATCTGCGTACTCGAAGTCGCGGTATGCATCGAGGATCTTCTTGCGCTTGCCGTCGGAGACGTAGCGCCGCTTGTCGCCCATGGGCTTGCGCATCGGGTCCCAGAGACCTGAGCCGTCGATGAGCTGGATCTTGCCCTGGCGCGCCTTGTCCTTGTTCGTGTCGAGGATCCAGATATAGGTCGCGATACCGGTGCCGTAGAACATCTGCGTCGGCAGTGCGATGATCGCGTCGATGAGGTCCTCGTCGAACAGCCACTGGCGGATGGCGTTCGGGCCCTTGTCGCTCGTGAACAGCGGTGAGGCGTTCGAGACCACC
Source organism: Microbacterium sp. BLY (assembly GCF_017939615.1). Lineage (NCBI taxonomy): Bacteria > Bacillati > Actinomycetota > Actinomycetes > Micrococcales > Microbacteriaceae > Microbacterium > Microbacterium sp. BLY. The sequence continues at coordinate 2,574,206 of NZ_JAGKSR010000001.1, read as the reverse complement.
GCGGCGCGACCGCCATGGCCCTGCTTGCCGGCGGGTGTGAGCTTGGAGGCGCAGTGCGCGAGGAAGAGCATCTGGCCGTCGCTCTTACTCGGGAGGCCATGGCTGAACCTAGAGCCATCGACCTTCGCCTGCTTGCGGACTTCCGTCTCCTGAACGCCCCAGTCCGAGCCGAACGGTGGGTTCGAAAGCACGTAGTCGAAGGTCTGGCCTTCGTACTCATCGTGGATGAGCGTGTCGCCCATGCGGATTGCGTCGGGTCTGCCGCCCTGGATCAGCAAGTCTGCCTTGCCGAGTGCGTATGCCGAGGGCATGAGCTCCTGGCCGAACAGCGTGACCTTGATGTCGGGGTTCAGCGCCTTGAGCGAGTCCTGCCCCACGAGCAGCATGCCGCCGGAGCCTGCAGTCGGGTCATAGATTGAACGCAGCGTACTTTCGCCGACGAGCGAGTCTTCATCCGCTGCGAAGAGCACGTCGACCATGAGCTTGATGGCGTCACGCGGCGTGTAGAAGGCACCCGCGCCCTTGCCCTTCTTGTCGAACGCGCGGTACATCACGTCCTCGAAGATGTCGCCCATCGCAGTGTTAGACACCTGGTCGGGCCCCAGCGGCAGCGTCGAGAAGTGCTTTACGACCGCGTGCAGCCGGTTCGCGGAAGCCAGCTTGGTCACGAGTTTCGGGAACTCGAACGCGTTCCAGATGTCGGTGATGTTGTTCGAGAATCCTGCCACGTAACTCGTCAGCGATTTATCGACGTTGTCGTCGACAGAGGCGATGGTCGCGAGGTCCAGCTCGGAGACGTTGAAGAAGCTCAGCTTGAAGCGATCGCGCACGGCGATGTCGATCAGGTGCGGCGGCATCTCGCCCAGGCTGTGCACATACGCGATCACGTCCTTCTTCGTGTCCGCGAGCAGGCACTCAAGGCGGCGCAGCACGGTGAAGGGCAAGATGTAGTCGCCGTACTCCTGGGGTTCGACGACGTTGCGGAGGAACTTGTCCGCGGTGTCCCATACGATGCGAGCAGTGTTGGACGCTGCTGCCGCGGTGACCTGGTCTGCCATGTTCACTCGTCTCTCGATGATGCAAAGTCTTGTATCAGTAACATTACACGACGTTTGTATCAGATACGTCACATTATGTTCAGTCGTGAGCCGAAACTGGGGATCCATCGGCTCGTCGCGATCGCCCGTTGCTGTCCTGCGCGCGTTTCCTGTACACGCGAATCGAGTGTCCACGTCTCCCAACGCGGCCGCTCGGCCCGGGGTCTCATGGACGGACCTCGCCACGGCATTGGGCGGTGGGCTGAACGTCCCGGGTCGTGCCGTTGGGCACGAATTGAGCCGCGCATGCCCCGGTTCGACCGGGTCGAATCGAACGCGACTATCCGTGTCTGCGTTCTCGATGCGCCATAGTAGAGGCGTGACTGCCAACACCGTTTCGCTGGTTGACGCTCAGGCCCGTCGGGTGCTGGGCGAGTACGACCACCATCTGACCTTCCCGGCCGCAGATGACTTCGCAATTGTCTATGGCCCGAACGGCGTTGGGAAGACAAAGTTTCTCGAGATCATTCACGCTGCATCGCGTATCGATGGAAGGGCTCTGTCTGCTCTCCCTTTCCAGGACGCGACGCTGACGTTCTCTGACGGCACGACATTGCATGTCGGACCAACGCATGAAGATGTGAGCCCTCCTTCCGAAAAGCGACGGGTGAGCCGTGAGCTTCGGTTCACTCTGACGCAGGCCGGCGGTCAGTCCGCAGACTGGGTCTATTCAGGTACAAGCGCAGAGGAGTGGCTGGCGGAGAACACGCCGTGGAGGCCGGTCGACGATGAGCTCTGGGAGGATATTCGAGACGGCGAGTTGGTCACGACCCAAGACCTGGAGCAGCGTCATCCGGAAGCCTTTGCTTCAGACGCACTGCCGCCCGTGTTTCGCGGCTTCCGGCGCGTAGTGAAGAGCTACCTCATTGAGACACAGCGTCTAAGAATCGAGAACGCTGAGCGAGCCAGACCTCGCGGGTTCGCGGTGCGGCCGGGCGTTCGACGTGAGCACACATCTAAGATCACGCAGCACGCTGACAAGATGCGAGCACTAGTCAATCGGGCGCAAACTGAGCACTCAACGATCACGCAGCAGCTCGACCGAACTTTCCCGAACCGGGTTCTCGAGGGTTCTACGGCTCCAAGAGACGCAGCGCAGGTGCGGCAACACTACGAGGAGCAGAACGCATTCCGTAGTCGGCTCGGTCGGGTCGCGTCGGTCGCACTCGCCGAAGCTCTGTCGCTCCCGGACCGGGATCTTGAGGACTGGGAGCTCAGACTCCTCTCGCTTTACCTCGACGACGCTGAAGCGAAGCTCGAACCGTTTGAAACGCTGCTCCAGAAGATCGAGCTTCTCGAGGAGATCGTGAACACGCGTCTGCTTCGAAAGAAGCTTCGGGTCACCGCGAGGGAAGGACTCGTCGTCCGAAGAAGTGACGACGACCGCACGATCGGGCTTGATGCGCTTTCTTCTGGTGAGCAGCACGAGATCATCCTCATGTTCGACCTCCTATTCAACGTGCCTGAAGGAGCGATGGTTCTCATTGACGAGCCGGAGATCTCGCTCCACGTGGTCTGGCAACTGGCCTTCATTCCGGATGTACAGCGAATCGCCGAGCTTTCAGGGTTTCGGTTTGTGGTTGCGACTCACTCACCGCAGATCATCAATGACGATTGGGACAAAGCGACGCCACTCGGCCCCGAAGAAGCCCCGTTTTCATGAGGCAAGCTCTCACAGGAAGCACGTTGTACGCGACCGTCCTACTAGCGAGACAGGCGACGCAGCAGCTGATACTGGTGATCGAGGGTGCTGACGATGATTTCGTACTCAAGCAGCATCTCAACGAACAGGACGTGCTGACGATCCCGTCAAATGGAGGCAAGGGTGGGGCGCTCCAGGCGGCGAAGCTGGCCAGCGAGCAGTCTCTCAGGGGCGTCAGATTTCTCGTCGACGCTGACTACGACCGATACCTGCCGTCCAGACCCGAGTACCCCGATAACGTTACGTCCTCGCACGGCCACGACACGTTCGCAGACATGCTCTTCGCCGGGGCCAATCTGCTGGAGCGAGTCATCGAAAGCCATAGCCGGTCAGGTCGGCGAAATGGGGCGACGTTCGACACCGCGGATGTACGTGCCCAGGCGGTTGCACTTGCAGCCGCGATAGCTCCTCTAAGGTTGGCCAACGAACTTCACAGCTACGGGCTGAACTTGCGAGGCTTTCCATTCGGGAAGATCGCGAGCCTGCCTGCGGATGAAGAAGCCCTCGCCAAGATAGCGATCGATCGATCGGGGACGCCCTTGTCGCCCTCGACGCTCGTTGCTGCGATGTCTGAGGCGGGCAGTCGGCTAGGTGAAGAGAGAACGCTTGTGGTCGGAGATCATGACCTCTTCGGAGCGCTCTCCAGAGTCTTGAGGGAGCATGGAATCAGTGCAGGAGCCGACGCGATGGCAGCGTCATTCCTCGCGGGTTTGCTCTGCGCCCACCTGGGATCTACGGACTGGTACCGCGAACTGAATGACTGGGGTGCCGCGAACTCGCGAGTCACGTTCGCATGCCCTTGCGCAGCGTAAGTCGCATAGTTGCCTGTTCAATCATCCCAGGTGCCGCAAGCCGCGCTCTCCGTGCCCTGTCCGAACGATCCATGCCCCGTGGATTCGGCCGCAATTGGACATCATGTCAGATAGGCCTGGAGTCGTTACGGGTGCGTGCACATGTCCTGCGGCACTGGGAGCAATAGGTATTCAGATCGCGATTCCAACGCATTAGACCCGTATTCCCGAGATCATCCGTGAGCTATTCTCGCGAGTCAGAATGACCGTCGAGCGTGGGCCCTGCGTGGGCCTGTGAACCGACTTTCCGGCGGACTCTTGATGATTCCTGATCCTTGAGAGAAATGCGACACTCTTAGAAAACACTGGCGAAAACGCAGAATAGCGCCTCTCCCGGATAGGCCCCGGACAGTGGTTCGATCCCAGTATCGCGCACCACCTGAAACCCCCGGTTCTGCCGGGGGTTTTCTGTTTCCTTCCCGGATCCCCATCCCGGTGCGATCCCTGCGTCGATGACTGTCGAGTTCGAAGATGTGTTCGAATATCGGTATCCTGGAGAAGGCCGGAGGAAGGAGCCGGTGTGGGCAACTCGGGTCGCGCGCTCTCCGCGTACAACGACATGCGGTCGCAGCATCAGGCCATCGAGGCCGCCGCGCGCCGTGGCCCGCTGCAATCCCTGTCCGATCGTGAGCTCGCGCTGCGGGAATCCGCCGTCACCGTTTATCCGCATGCGCTCCAGCGCAGAGTGCGCGCCTGGGTGCGGTTCGGACCGGAGGCGATCCGCGTCGAAGCCAAGGTCGTCCGCTCGACGCCGCTCGCGGCGGGCATCGAGTTCCGCGCCGGCGAGCGCACGTACCGCTGCTGGGTGTGGGGGAATGCGGTGCAACCCGTCGACGGCGTCGGATGACCGCACTGGACACCACTCGCACGATGTGTTCGCTTTCCGTCCTGGGTCGGCAGGAACCGCCCTTTGGCGCCGCCGCCGGTGTCAGGGTGGACCCGATCATCTCAGGAGGACGACCGTGGGCAGATTCATCTACGAAGGAAGCGCCAAGATCGAGGTGGAGGACCGCGCGCTGCGACACCTCCAGCTGGTGATGACGGCGAAGCTGCGGCGGGGAGAGCCGTTCCCGTACACCTGGAAGGAAGACGCCAGCATCGGCGGTGGCCGGACCACCGTGTGGGTGCACGCGACCAGTTCGATCGTGTTCAAGTACGTCGGCAGCCGGCAGCCGGAGATCAACCGGGCCTGGGTGGATGCCCTCGCCTTCACCGCCAACGCGCCGGGAGGGCTGTACCTGGTCCCGGAACCGACGGGGAGCGCCGTCACCGGCACCGTCGACTCGGCGTGAGTCCCGGCGCTCGACGCCGCCACACCAGGAACGCCCCCTCCGACGCCGCAGCGCGCAGGGGGCGTTCTCGACGGGCGCGAGGTGTCAGACCCGCGCGGTGCCGCTGCCGTTCTGCGGGACGCGCGGTTCGCGGCTGACGAAGATGCCGAGCAGGACCATGCCGACCGCGAGGCCGAGGTGCAGCCAGTTGTCGGCATTGTTCACCGGCAGGAAGTTCAGCTGTTCGTTGCCGACGGCGATGAGACCGTAGAGCCAGACGACGAGATACGCGAGCCCACCGATGATCAGATACAGGCGAGAGGCACGCGGCGAGGCGGCGAGCGCGATGCCCGCGACCGCGAAGAGAAGGTGCACGATGTTGTGCAGGACGGACACCTGGAAGACGCCGAGAAGCAACGCCTCGGAGTCGGCGCCTGCGCCGTGCAGGTGCTCGGCGGAATGCGTGAGGCCGGGGATGAACCCGGCGATGCCGACGACGAGGAAGACGATTCCGACGATCAACGCCGTCTTCTGAATGGGTGTGCCGGCATAACGGGTGCTGCGGTCGGTGCGGGTGGTGTCGCTCATTTTCCCCTCCAGGGTGTGGTGCGGTTGCCCGACGGTAGGACCCGCCACAGGGCCGCTGAGACCCCATTGACGCGGCCCGGGGCTGCGCGGTAGATTCCCGCGCGGCCGAGGACCCGCCGCGCGGGAGGGAGGCGGCGGAAGCGGGAGTTGTCAATCCCCCTCGGCACCGGAGGTCCCGTTCTTACTCTCAGGGCATGACAGACGCCGCACTCGACCGCACCTGCGGACCCGACACCGCATCCGGCCGGGATGCCGCGACCGGTCTTCGGCGCATCGATCATCTGGCGCAGCTGGCCGCGGTCGTCCGGGCGTGCCCGGGCCTGCACGTCCGCTACTCGGAGGGTCCGGATGCGGACTCCCGCCGTTCCAGCATCGACACCGAGAGCGGACTCGAGCTCCCCGGTCTCTCCGTCAATCCTCTGGACGCCGAACGCTGGTGGACACGTCCGCTGGAGGACTGGCTCGCGCGTCAGCTCTGTCAGTACCGTCACCTGGCGGAGAAGGACCCGCAGCGCATCGCCTGGGTCCTCCGCGGGGAGCACTGCGGTCGGGGGCCCGACTGCGAGCCTCTGCTTCGTGATGTGGAGCCCATCGCCGTCATCGACGAGCACGTGCTGGCCGAGGCCAGGGACCGCTACGAGCGCAGCTTCGATGCGGGCCGCGGACCCGCCGACGATGGGGAGGATCGGGAATGAGTACAGGGCGACGGTGGACCGAGGTGGTGCCGGGCTTCTTCGGCATCGGGGTGGCGGACGTCAACTGCTATCTCGTGAAGACCGCGGACGGGATGACCCTGTTCGACGCCGGGCTGCCGCGGAGCAGAGGAGTGCTGCGCGTCCTCCTCGGTCATCTGGGCGCGGACGAGGCCGACATCGACGCGGTCGTGCTGACGCACGGGCACTTCGATCATGTCGGCGTCGCCCGCGGGCTGCGGGCGGAGGGCGTGTCGGTGTTCGTCCACCCGCGGGACGCGGAGCTGGCCCGTCATCCGTACCGGTATCGTCCGGCCGCCCCTCGGGTCCCGTACGTGCTCACTCATCCGCGGGGCATCCCGCCCATCACGCGGATGGCACTCGCCGGGGCGCTGAACGTCCGCGGCGTCGAGGCGCAGCCTCGCGTGACGCACGAACACCCCGTCGACGCCCCGGGCACTCCGCTGGCCCTGTGGACACCCGGGCACACGGCGGGACACTGCGCCTACTTCTTCCCGGACACCGGGGTGCTCGTCGCGGGCGACGCCCTCGTGACGCTCGACCCGTACACGGGGGAGGCAGGGCCGCAGATCGTCGCCAGGGCGGCGACGGCCGATACCGCGGAGGCGATGGACTCACTGGACACGCTGGCGCGCACGGGGGCGCGGGTGGTCCTCCCCGGTCATGGGGCTCCCATCCTCGACGGCGTGGGGCCCGCGGTCGCCGCCGCGCGACGACGCGGACCCCACTGATCCCGCCTCAGTCGAGGAGGGTCTCTCCGATGTACCCGCCGGCCGCGCACCCCGGCGGGACGGCGAAGACCGCCGACCCGATCGGGACGGTCCACTCGTTCAGCAGATCGAGTTCATCCAATCGCCGCTGCATGGGGAGGAACTGGCGCGCGACGTCCGCCTGGAAGGCGACGAAGAGCAATCCGGACTCCGACACCTCACTACCGGCCGGACGTTCGTCGTAGTTGTACGCCCGGCGGAAGATGCGCTCCGTGCCGTCGCCGCGCGCCCGCCGGATATGCGCGAACGCGGGGATGACCGGGAAGCCGATGGCCGTGGTCGCGTCGAAGTCCGGCTCATCGAACTCCGCTGTCCCGGTCAGCGGCGCTCCCTCGCGGAGCGTCCGCCCCACGGACGCCTCGCGCCCGCTCCGATCCAGGCGGTCCCACCCGTCGAGGTCCATCCGGATGCGGCGGAGCACCATGCCCGTGCCTCCGGTCAGCCAGCCGTCGTCGCTCCAGACGACGCGCGCGAAATCCTCGGTCCCCGGCTGCGGATTGCTCGTGCCGTCGACCTGACCGAAGAGGTTGCGCATGGTCGTCCCGGCGCGCTCGGTACCGTGCGCGCGGCGGAAGCCCTGCTGGATCCACCGGACGGTCGCGAACCCCCGCGCATCCTTCAGCAGCATCCGCTGGGCATGGGCGACGGTGAGGGGGTCGTCCGCGCCGATCTGGAGGAGCAGGTCCCCGTCCGAGAACTCCGGCCGTAGGCGATCGACGCGGAACGCCGGGAGCGGAGCGAGCCACGAGGGTCCCGTACCTCCCGCCCGCGCCACGAGCCCCGGTCCGAAGCCGAACGTGACGGTCAGCCGCGCCGGGGCGGCCGCGAGTTCCGGTTCCGAGTCCGCGAGCGCCGCCCGTCCCTCAGTGAGCCGAGCCGCGTCGTCCGTGAGGATCCGCAGGATCCTCCGCAGCGATTCTCGGTCGACCTCGGGTCGGAGGTCGAGCGCGACGAAAGACCCGTGCGCCTGCGCATCGGTGGCGATGCCGGCCTGGTGGGTGCCGTGGAATGCGACGGTGAGGTCGCCGTTCAGGGCCCGGGAAGCGTCCGGTGTGTCCGCGCCTCGGCTGTTGAGGGCGAGATCCGCACCCACCGCGACCGCGGCCCCGACACCGGCGACGGCCCCTCCGAGGAGGAACTGCCGCCGGGTCGAACCACGACGCCCGGTACGAGAGCTCGCATCGGTTGTGGGCATCAGTGGTCCATGCCGTCGTGCTCGTCGCCGCCGTCGTAGTTCTCGTTGGCACCCGAGTAGTCCTTCACCGGCGCGGTGAAGTCGACCGTGGAGTCGTCCGACATGGTCATGGTGAAGGAGACCTCGTCACCGGCGCGGAGCGGCGCGGCGAGGTCCATCATCATGATGTGGTCGCCACCGGGCTCGAGGGTGAGGCGGCCGCCGGCCGGGACGACGAAACCGCCAGCGATCTCGCGCATCACCATCTCGCCGGCGTCGTTCTCGACGGTCTCGTGCAGTTCGATCATCGGCGATGCAGCGGACGAGACCGCCGTCACGGTCACGTCCTCGTCGCTCTCGTTGACGAGCGTGCCGAAAGCCGCCGACATGCCCTCGTCCGCGGACTTGACCCAGGCATCGTCGATGCGGAGGGCATCCGCGGCCGGGGTGTCCGTCGGCGTCGCGGCCGTCGGTGCCGTGCAGCCGGTGAGGGCGAGGAGCGAGAGGGCGATCATCGCGCCGAAGCGGGGGAGGGAGGTGCGGATGTTCATGGTGTGGCCTTTCACGAGTTGTCTGCCGTGTCATCGCCGGATTCCGGCAGCACGGCGGCCGCGCGACGGCGGCGGAGGAGGAGGGCGAAGACGGCGACGGCGAGTGCCGCGCCCGCTCCGCCGATGAGCAGGACCCGGATCGGGTCACCGGCCTCGTCGGCATTCTGAGGAGGTGTGTCCGCCGTGTCCCCGGCGGCGGGCGGCGTCGCCGCCGGCTGACCTGTCGTCTCCAGCGGAGCGGCGTCGCCGATCGCGAACGGGATGACTCCGGCGATGGGATGCCCGTCTTCGGAGACGACCTGCCAGCGGACCTGGTAGCCACCTTCGGGCATGTCGGCAGCGAGCGCGGCGGTGACGTTCCTCCCGCGCACCTCCACCGCACCCGTGGCCCAGTCCTCACCCGCCGCGTCGACGACGAGGACGGTGGCACCGGCGGTAGAGGAGTCGAGGACGAGGAGTTCTCCGGAGAACGTCATGGTGATGTTCTCGGGAGCCGCCTCGAGCCGCTCTCCGTCGGTGGGACTGCTGTCGATGAGTTGATCGTGGGCGGTCGCGGGAGCGGCCGTCGCGAGGACCGCGACGGCTGCCACCACCGCCCCGGCCGCGAATCTGCGGACAGGGGACATGGAAGAGCCTCTCTTCAGACGTCGCCGAGCGACGTGGATTCCTGCGTTCGAGCGCGCGTCGCAGACGACAGCGCGAGGTCGCACGCCACGACCGGTGGCCGTGAGTGCGGATCAGAGCGCGGCGAGAGAGGGCGGGGCGCGTCCGAGAAGAGGAGCGAGGAGTCGGCGGCTGCGGGCCGTCCGGACGACAAAGTACCCCGTGCTGTACCGCCCGGCGTCGACGGGACGGGGGGAGAGCACCACGTCCGCGCGCCGCCGGACCCACCGGGCCAGGCGGACGGCGAGGTCGCGGATCGTTCCGAGCAAGCGCTCACCGCGGTAGAGCGCCGCGACGGTGAGGAGCGCGGCCAGCGTGTGGCCGACCCACATCGAGGCGTCCGCCGGTACGGCTGCCATCGTGCCGTCACCGGCGGGGAGGACGAGCGGGGCGCCGTGCACGTGGCGCGCCGGGGCACCGGAGGGGGAGACCGTGCCGAGGACGAAGAGCGTGTGGAAGAGGAACTGGCTCAGCGCGACCGACACGGTGAGGCGGGCGAGCGAGAGCGTCCGGCCGGCGAGGAGCACGCTGGCCATGAACGCGAAGACCCAAGGGACGAGGATCCCCAGGGCCCCCGGCATCTCGCCGCCGCCGGTCACGTGACCCGCCAGAGCGACGAAGATGGCGAGTGACGAGGTCGCGAAGCCGCGCACGACGGCGGGCTTGCGGGACGGGCTCACGGGCACCAGTCTGCCACGGTCCTCGTCCGCCTGCCGGGCCGCAGGGGCAGGTCAGTCGCGCTGCGCGCGCGCCGACCGCTTCATGGTGTCGTAGGCGGCGAGCGCGGCTTTCCTCGTCTCGCCGAGGTCGACGAGGGGCTCCGTGGGGGCATCGGCGGCCCAGCGTCCGATGTACTGCCCCTCGCCGTCGAACTTCTTGGCCTGCAGTTCCGGATTGAAGACGCGGAAGTAGGGGGCGGCGTCGGCGCCGGAGCCTGCGACCCACTGCCAGTTGAACGGGTTGCTCGCGTCGTCGGCATCCACCAGCGTGTCCCAGAACCACTCCTCGCCGAGCCGCCAGTCGATGAGGAGGTTCTTGACGAGGAAGGATGCCGTGACCATCCGCACCCGGTTGTGCATGTACCCCGTGTGCCAGAGCTCGCGCATGCCCGCGTCGACGAGGGGCACGCCCGTCTCCCCGTGCTGCCACCGGTCCAGCCGTGCGGGATCCAGCGGCGGCCACGGGAACGCGTCGAACTCCGGACGCAGGTTCTTCGTCGCGAGGTCGGGGAAGTGGAAGAGCGTGTGCCAGGCGAACTCCCGCCAGCCGAGTTCCGAGAGGAATCCGCCGGCACCGTCGACTCCGACGGCCTCGTGCCACACGGTGAAGGGGCTGAGCTCGCCCCAGCGCAGACGGGGAGACAGTCGGGAGGTGGCGCCGGCGGCCGGGGTGTCGCGAGCGCGATCATACGTTCGGAGGTCTTCGGCGAGGAAGCGCTGCAGCCGGCGGCGCGCGGCGGGCTCGCCGGGCTCCCACGTGTCGCGCAACCCGCCCGCCCAGTCCGGTGAGGTGGGCAGCAGACCCCAGTCATCCAGCGCGTCGGAGGTGAGTCGAGTGTGCGTGCCGCGGAGCTCCCGGGGTTCCGGGAGGGGGGCGCGCGGGGCCGGAAGGGCCAGACAGGCCCGCCAGAACGGCGTGAAGACCGAATAATGTGTGCCGCTCCCGGTCGTGACCGTCCAGGGCTCGTGCAGAAGGGCGCCCGCGAACGACGACACCGTGAGCCCGTCGCCCCGCAACGCCGTCTTCAGTCCGGCATCGATCCCGCGCCCGGCCGCTCCGTATCGGCGATTCCAGAAGACGGCGCCCGCCCCGGACTCCGCCACCAGTTCCCGCACGACCCGGTCGGCCGGCCCGCGCCGCAGTACCAGCGTCGCCCCCTTCTCGCGCAGCCGTCCGGCGAGCGAGGCCAGCGAGTGATGCAGCCACCAGCGTGCCGCGCCGCCCAGCGGACGGATGCCGAGGGATTCCTCGTCGAGGACGAAGAGCGCGACGACCGGTTCGTCGCGCTCGACGGCGGCACGCAGCGCGGGGTTGTCGGCCAGGCGGAGATCGTCGCGGAACCAGACGATCGAGGGCGAGGTCATCGGGTCGCCCACAGGGCCCAGGCGATCAGCAGAGGTTGCAGGAACAGGCGGCCGAACCGCCGCCGGTCCGTGTCGAGTCCGGGAGTCGACCGCCCGGTGCGCCACTGGTACCAGTTGCCGGGGAAGACCGCGGCGAAGAAACCCGCCGTGGCCCATCCCACGCGTCGGCGCTCGCGGGGCAACGCCACCAGCCCCGCCGCGAGCGCGACCTCGGCTGCCCCCGACGCCAGGACGATCGTGTCCTTGTCCATCCGGGTGAAGGCGGTCGCCCAGTCGGGAACGACCACCCGGAACCCGCGTGTCTGCGTGAAGTGCAGCACGCCCATCACCCCGAGGGCGAGAGCGAGGAGCCAGCGGCCGATCGTCCGTGTCATGCGCCCACGCTACCGCCCCCGTCGGACACCGCTGATGCCACACTGAGGCGATGACCGTGCTGCGCATCGCCGTCCTCTTCGTCCTCGCCGCCGTCGCCGAGATCGGCGGTGCCTGGCTCATCTGGCAGGCGGTGAAGGAAGACCGCGGGTGGTTGTTCGCGGTCCTCGGGGTCATGGCCCTCGGCGCCTACGGCTTCATCGCGGCGCTCCAGCCGGATGCGAACTTCGGGCGGGTCCTCGCCGCGTACGGCGGGATCTTCATCGCCGGGTCCCTCGCCTGGGGCGTCATCGTCGACGGCTTCCGTCCCACCTCCTGGGATGTGATCGGATCCGTCGTGGCACTGGCCGGAGCGGCGATCATCATCTTCGCCCCGGCCGCTACGGATTCGCTGCCGGAAAGCGCCGCGTGACGGTCGGCGACCTGCGAACGGACGAGTAGCCTAGATCCAGACCCAGATGGAGTGATCAGTGCCTGAAAACGCCCAGCCGACCGACGGCTTCGCCCTGTTCCCTGACCGAAACGTCGTCGCCATGCGCGTCGGCGGCGTCCTCAAGGACCTCGCTGCGACCGTCACCGACACCGACGAGGTCGAGCCCGTCACGATCGACAGCCCCGACGGCCTGAGGATCCTGCGCCACTCGAGCGCGCACGTGCTCGCCCAGGCGGTGCAGCGCATCAACCCGCAGGCGAACCTCGGCATCGGCCCGCCCATCACCGACGGCTTCTACTACGACTTCGGCGTCGACACCCCGTTCACGCCGGAGGACATCAAGGCGATCTCCAAGGAGATGCAGCGCATCGTCCGCGAGGGCCAGCGTTTCGTCCGCCGCGTCGTGACCGACGACGAGGCTCGTGCGGAGCTCGCGGACGAGCCGTTCAAGCTCGAGCTCATCGGGCTCAAGGGCCCATCGGCAGGCTCAGGGGCCCAGGGATCCACCGAGATCGCCGAGGGGGCCTCCGTCGAGGTGGGCGAGGGCGAGCTCACGATCTACGACAACACCACCCGTGACGGCGAGGTCGTCTGGAAGGACCTCTGCCGCGGTCCGCACCTGCCCAACACGCGCATGATCGGCAACGGCTGGGACCTCACCCGCATCGCCGCCGCGTACTGGCGGGGGAGCGAGAAGAACCCGCAGCTGCAGCGCATCTACGGCACCGCATGGCCGACGAAGGACGAGCTCCGCGCCTACCAGGAGCGCATCGCCGAGGCCGAGCGCCGCGACCACCGCAAGCTCGGCGCCGAGATGGACCTGTTCTCCTTCCCGGACGAGATCGGCTCGGGACTGGCGGTGTTCCACCCCAAGGGCGGCATCATCCGCTACGAGATCGAGGAGAACCTGCGCAAGCACCTGCTGCGCAACGGCTACGACCTCGTCAACAGCCCGCACATCACGAAGAAGGACCTCTTCATGACGTCGGGGCACCTGCAGACCTATGCGGACGGCATGTTCCCCCCGATGCACCTCGACGAGGTCGTCGACGACGAGGGCAACGTCACCCGCCAGGGCCAGGACTACTACCTGAAGCCGATGAACTGCCCGTTCCACAACCTCATCTTCCGCTCGCGCGGTCGCTCCTACCGGGAGCTCCCGCTGCGTCTGGCCGAGTTCGGCACGGTCTACCGGTACGAGAAGAGCGGCACGCTCTCGGGGCTCACCCGCGTGCGCGGTCTGACCCAGGACGACGCGCACATCTACGTCGCGCAGGATCAGGTCAAGGAGGAGCTCACCACCAACCTGAACCTCGTGCTCGATCTGCTCCGCGACTACGGCCTCAACGACTTCTACCTCGAGCTCTCGACGAACGAGGAGGGCAACCCGAAGTTCCTCGGCGAGCCCGAGCAGTGGTCGACCGCGATCGACACGCTGCGCGAGGTGGCCATCGAGTCCGGGCTGGAGCTCGTCGCTGATCCGGGAGGCGCGGCCTTCTACGGTCCGAAGATCTCGGTGCAGGCACGCGACGCGATCGGCCGCACCTGGCAGATGTCGACCATCCAGCTCGACTTCAACCAGCCCGACCGTTTCGAGCTGGAGTACACCGGTCCCGACGGACAGAAGCACCGGCCCGTGATGATCCACCGGGCGCTCCTCGGCTCCGTCGAGCGCTTCTTCGCGATCCTCCTCGAGCACTATGCCGGCGACTTCCCGCTCTGGCTCGCCCCGAGCCAGGTGGTGGGCGTGCCCGTGGCCGAACAGTACGGCGACTACCTGGACGACGTCATCGCGCAGCTGCGTGCGGCGGGCGTGCGGGCCGACGTCGATCACTCCGACGACCGCATGCAGAAGAAGATCCGCACCCACACGACGGCCAAGGTCCCGGTCATCCTCATCGTGGGGGAGCAGGATCGTGCCGCCGGCACCGTGTCGTTCCGCTTCCGCGACGGGACGCAGGAGAACGGCGTCCCGGTCGCCGACGCCGTGCGCCGCATCACGGCCGCCATCGCGGCACACACCCTGGTGCTGAAGGCGGGGGACCTGGCATGACCGGCCGCGAGGCGGAAGGGCGCACCGAGGTCGATCTCGAGGACGCCTCCCGTCTCGTCGGTGTCCCCGATGAGTTCCAGCGGCTGTGGACTCCGCACCGGATGGCGTACATCCAGGCGGGACCGGAGCCCCTCCGCGAGGAATGCCCGTTCTGCGAGGCCCCGAAGTACCCGGACGCCGAGCGCCTCATCGTGGCGCGCGGAGAGACCGCGTACGTGCTGCTGAATCTCTTCCCGTACAACTCGGGACACCTGCTCGTCTGCCCGTACCGGCACATCGCCACGTACGACCAGGCGACGCCCGAGGAGGTCGCCGAGATCGGTGCCCTCACGCAGACGGCCATGCGCGTGCTCCGCGAGGTGTCGGGGTGCGACGGCTTCAATCTGGGCATGAACCAGGGCGCCGTGGCGGGCGCGGGCGTGGATGCGCATCTGCATCAGCACGTGGTCCCGCGGTGGCGGTCGGATGCGAACTTCTTCCCGATCATCGCCAAGACGAAGGCACTCCCGCAGCTTCTCGGCGAGGTCCGGGAGGCCGTCGCGGAGGCGTGGCCCGCCTCCGATCTCTGAGCCCGGTCCTGGGTCGCTGAGCCTGTCGAAGCGCCGCCCTTCGACGGGCTCAGGGACCCAGGGTGGAGAAGGGGTCAGCGCACCTGGCGAGCGGAGAACTGCATCCGGGGGTGCGCGTAGAATTCCTGCGCCTCGATGAGCTGCAGCTCGCGCTCACCCGAGTCGAGGGTCGCCTGCAGGAGGTCGTAGACGCTGGAGGCGGTGCGCTCCAGGGCGGTCTGCGCGCTCCCGGTCGCCACGTAGTGCGCCGTGAACAGCGCGGCCGTCACATCGCCGGAGCCGTTGGCCTTCATCGGCAGGTGCGGGGTATGGACGAGCCAGGCACCGGCGTCGTCCACCGCGAGCATCTCGATCGTGCCCTCCTCGCGATCGGGACGTTCGACGCTCGTGACCAGCACCGTGCGCGGTCCCATCGCGCGGGCGAGATCCACGGAGGCGAGGGTCGATTCGAGGGTGTCCGGCTCCGTCTCGGTGAGGAAGCCGAGCTCGAACTGGTTCGGCGTGATGATGTCCGCGGCCGGGACGACGCGCTCCCGCAGCAGGATCGGGATCGCCGGTGCGACGAAGCACCCGGACTTGGCGTTGCCCATCACGGGGTCGCACGCGTACACCGCGTCGGGGTTCGCGGCCTTGACCCGCGCGACCGCGTCGATGATGACGTCCCCGATGCCTTCGCTGCCCTGGTAGCCGCTGAGGACGGCGTCGATCGAGCCGAACACCCCGCGCTCCTCGATGCCGGTGATGACCTCGCCGACGTCGTTCGGGTCGATCAGCGGTCCACGCCACGCGCCGTATCCGGTGTGGTTCGAGAAGGTCACCGTGTACACGGGCAGGACCTCCACGCCGATGCGCTGGAGCGGGAAGACCGCGGCGGAGTTGCCGACGTGACCGTACGAGACGGCGGACTGGATGGACAGGATCTTCATGCCCGGTCCCTTTCATTCAGGGCGGGACGGTGCCCGCGTCGGGTGGTCATCGTCCGGCGGCGACGAGGTCGGCGATGAGGGTGTCCGCGTCGGCCTCGGAGAGGTCGTGCACGGTGAGACGGAGGTGGTGCGAGGGTTCGGCTCGCTCGTCCAGGGCGAAGTCGTCCCCGGTGCGTGCGAGCCATCCGCGCCGCATGAGGTGGTCGGCGACGACACGAGCGGGCTTCGAGAAGCCGATCCACAGGCTCAGGCCGTCCGGGTCCGGGGCGTCGATGCCCTCGGCGCGGAGGCGCGCGGCGAAGGCGGCGTTGCGCTGCGCGTAGTGCCGCCCTGCGTCCGCGATCTCCTCGCGCACGGCGGGGTCGGTGAGCTGCGCGAGCGTGAGCCGCTGCAGCAGGTGGCTGACCCAGGTGGTGCCGGGGCTGAGTCGCATCGCGAGGCGATCGGCCGTCTCCGGGTCGGTCGCCGCGAGCGCGAGGCACATGTCCGGCCCGAGGAACTTGGACACCGATCGCACCAGCGCGAAGCGCCGATGGCCGGGGCCGATCAGCGACTCGTAGGGCCGCTGGGAGAGCAGGGAGAAGTGGTCGTCCTCGATGACGAGCACGTACGGGTGGTCGGCGAGTACGGCTCGCAGCGCCTCGGCCCGGGCGGGGGAGAGGCTCACCCCTGTCGGGTTCTGCGCCCGCGGCGTGCAGATGACCGCGCGGACGCCGGCTTCGAGAGCCGAGCGGAGGCCGTCCACGGTCATGCCCTCGTCGTCGACCGGCACCGTGATGGCGCGGTAGCCACCCAGTCGGACGGTGTGGATGCTCGCGAGGAAGCAGGGGTCCTCGAGGGCCACCGCGTCGTCTCGCATCAGTGCCTGTGCCAGCAGCCGCTCCACGGCGTCCACCGCACCGCTGGTGACGGTGACACGGAAGTCCTGCTCCCGGAGGTCGGCGCCCATCCACTCCCGAGCCCACTCCTCGAGCCCTCGATCGATGACCGGCTCACCGTAGAGCACGGGGCGGCGGCCGATGGTGCCGAGCGCCGATGACGGATCGGGGATGAGTCCGGGGTCGGGATTCCCGGTGCCGATGTCGCGGAGGACCGTGTCGGCCGCGTAGCCCTCCTGTGGCACGGCGTCGACCCCGGCGACGACGGTCCCGGCCCGCCCGCGTGAGTGCACGAGCCCCGCCTGGGCGAGCTGACGGTAGGCGGCGACCGCCGTGTTGCGGTTCACGCCGAGCGTGGCGGCGAGTTCGCGGACGGGAGGGAGCACTTCTCCGGGCCGGAGGGTCCCGCGGTCCCGCAGGGCGCGCACGCTGTCCGCGATCTCCGCCGCCGTGGTGCCCCTGATCTCGTCGCTCATGATCCTCCTCCGCGATTCTAGGCGGTGGGGACAGTGCTATCTTTGATCTAGATCAAACCCGACTTCGGATCATCCGACAGGAGACCTCCATGACCGAGCAGCCCACCACCGGATCCGCCCGCGTGAAGCGCGGCCTCGCCGAGATGCTCAAGGGCGGCGTCATCATGGACGTCGTCACCGCTGAGCAGGCGAAGATCGCCGAGGACGCCGGCGCCGTCGCCGTCATGGCCCTCGAGCGGGTCCCCGCGGACATCCGTGCGCAGGGCGGCGTCTCGCGGATGAGCGACCCGGACATGATCGACAGCATCATCGACGCCGTCTCCATTCCGGTCATGGCGAAGGCGCGCATCGGGCACTTCGTCGAGGCGCAGGTGCTGCAGGAGCTCGGCGTCGACTACATCGACGAGTCCGAGGTGCTCTCGCCCGCCGACTACGTGAACCACATCGACAAGTTCGGCTTCACGGTGCCGTTCGTCTGCGGCGCCACGAACCTCGGCGAGGCGCTGCGCCGCATCAACGAGGGCGCCGCGATGATCCGCTCCAAGGGCGAGGCCGGCACGGGGGACGTCTCCGAGGCCATGAAGCACATCCGGAAGATCCGCGGGGAGATCGCGGCGCTGACCGCGCTGCCGAAGGATGAGCTGTTCGTCGCCGCGAAGGAGCTGCAGGCGCCGTACGAGCTCGTCGCCGAGATCGCCGAGACCGGCACGCTCCCCGTGGTGCTCTTCGTCGCCGGTGGCGTCGCGACCCCCGCGGACGCGGCGATGATGATGCAGCTCGGCGCGGACGGCGTGTTCGTCGGCTCCGGCATCTTCAAGTCCGGCAACCCCGCCGAGCGTGCGAAGGCCATCGTCAAGGCCACGACGTTCTTCGACGACCCGAAGGTGATCGCCGAGGTCTCCCGTGGGCTGGGTGAGGCGATGGTCGGCATCAACGTGAGCGACCTCCCGGCGCCGCACCGCCTCGCCGAGCGTGGCTGGTAGTCCGCGCGTCGGGGTCCTTGCGCTGCAGGGCGACGTGCGGGAGCATGTCGCCCTGCTTGAGGCCCTCGGTGCCGATGTCGCCCTGGTGCGTCGCCCGGAAGAGCTCGCGCGGGTCGACGGCCTCGTCATCCCCGGGGGCGAGTCGACCGTGATCGACAAGCTCGCCCGGCTGTTCGGGCTGCAGCAGCCGATCCGCGCCGCGATCGCCGAGGGGATGCCGGTGCTCGGCACCTGCGCAGGGCTGATCTTGCTCGCCGACGAGGTGGTCGACGCGATCGACGGACAGCAGAGCTTCGGTGGGCTCGATGCGGTCGTGCGGCGCAACGCGTTCGGGCGACAGGCCGAGTCATTCGAGGCGGAGCTGACCGTGCCCGCGTTCGACGGGCCCGTGACGGCGGCCTTCATCCGCGGACCCGTCGTGGAGGCGGTAGGACCACGGGCGTCGGTGCTCGCGACCCTGCCTGACGGCCGCGTGGTCGCGGTCGAGCAGGACGGACTGCTCGGGCTGAGCTTCCACCCCGAGATCACGAACGAGGCGCGGTTCCACCGGCGCTTCCTCGACCACGTCGGTGCCCGCGGCTGATCGTCCTGTCGCGCGCATTCAGGCCCGCGCGCGACCACAGGCATCTCAGTGCGAGATGGCCTGTTCTCGCGCGCTCGCCTGCATCCCGCACAGGAACCAGAGCGGTGCCGCGGCACGTTTCGATAGACTGGACGACGCCCTGGACGGCGTTCCGGGGCGCAGACGACGAGCGGAGACTTATGTCCGGGCATTCCAAGTGGGCCACGACCAAGCACAAGAAGGCCGTCATCGACGCGCGGCGTGCGAAGTCCTGGGCCAAGCTCATCAAGAACATCGAGGTCGCGGCCAAGCTGGGCGGCGCCGACCTGCAGGGCAACCCGACGCTCTTCGACGCGGTGCTCAAGGCGAAGAAGACCTCGGTCCCCAAGGACAACATCGACCGTGCCATCAAGCGCGGGGCCGGCATCGGCGGCGAGGCCGTCGAGTACACCTCGATCATGTACGAGGGCTACGGGCCCAACGGCGTCGCCCTCATGATCGAGTGTCTGACCGACAACAAGAACCGCGCGGCGGCCGAGGTGCGCACCGCCCTCAGCCGCAACGGCGGGACGCTCGCCGATCCCGGCAGCGTCGCGTACAACTTCAGCCGCAAGGGCGTCATCGTCGTGGGCTCCGAGGGCACCACCGAGGATGACGTGATGATGGTGGCCCTCGAAGCGGGCGCCGAGGAGATCGAGCCGCACGCCGAGGGCTTCGAGGTCGTCACCGAGGCGAGCGACCTCGTGGCCGTCCGCACCGCTCTGCAGGACGCGGGGATCGACTACGAGTCCGCCGACGTCGAGTTCGTGCCGAACCTCAAGGTCGAGATCGACGCCGACACCGCCCGCAAGGTGTTCCGGCTGATCGACGCGCTGGAGGACAGCGAGGACGTCCAGAACGTCTTCAGCAACTTCGACCTGTCGCCCGAGGTGCAGGCCGAGCTCGAGAACGACGACGCGTAGGCGCGGCGCAGACCGACCACCATCCTGTCCGCCTAGCCTGGACGGGTGACCACTTCGCTGCGCGTGCTCGGCATCGACCCCGGACTCACCCGGTGCGGTGTCGGCATCGTCGACGTCGATCGCGCGCGTCGCGGCACCCTCGTCCATGTCGGTGTGATCCGCTCGGCACCCGACGCGGAGATCGGTGACCGGCTCGCGGTCGTGGCGGCGGGTATCCGCGCGGCGATCGCCGAGCATCGCCCCGATGCGGTCGCGGTCGAGCGGGTCTTCGCGCAGCAGAACACGCACACCGTGATGGGGACCGCCCAGGCGAGCGGGGTCGCGCTGCTGATCGCGGCCGAGGCGGGGTTGCCTGCGGCGACCCATACGCCCAGCGAGGTGAAGGCCGCGGTGACCGGTTACGGATCGGCGGACAAACGGCAGGTCCAGGCGATGATCGCGCGGATCCTCCGGCTCGATGCTCCGCCGCAGCCGGCGGATGCGGCCGATGCGCTCGCGATCGCGCTGTGCCACGCCTGGCGCCGCGGCGCGCCGGCGCCGGGGCGGGCGGGTGACGGCGGGCTCACCCCCGCGCAGCGCGCGTGGGCCGATGCGGAGCGTGTCGCTCGAACATATCTACGAGCGACCTCGTAGACTGAGGGGATGATCTCCTCTCTGCACGGCACCGTGCTGCACACGACGTCGGATCAGGTCATCATCGACGTCGGTGGCGTGGGGTTCGCCGTCGCGGTGCCCGCGGATGTGGCGCATACGGCGACGGTGGGGGAGAAGCTCCTCCTGCACACGAGTCTCATCGTCCGGGAAGACTCCCTGTCCCTGTTCGGCTTCGCGGACCGCGGCGAGCTGGAGATCTTCACCCTGCTCCTGAGCGTCACCGGCGTCGGGCCGAAGTCGGCTCTCGGCGTGCTGTCCCACCTGACGGCCGACCAGATCGCGGAGGCCGTCACCGCGGAGGACGATGCCCCCTTCCGGCGTGTGTCCGGCATCGGGCCGAAGACGGCGAAGCTCATCGTCGTCCAGCTCGCCGGCAAGGTGCAGGCGGTGGCGACGCCGGCCGCGCCCGCGGCCGCGACAGGCGGTGACGTCGTGGCGCAGGTGACCGTGGCACTGGTGGGTCTCGGATGGTCCGAGAAGGTGGCGGCCGAGGCGGCCACGCAGACGGCGACGGACGCGACCGATGCCGAGCGCGGGTCCGTGGCCTCGCTGCTGCGCCGCACCCTCGCGCTTCTCGGTCCCGCGCAGGGAGGCCCGACGCGTGGCTGACGCCCTCGACCCGACCGAGCCGACCGACGAGTCCGAACTCGCGATCGAAGGCGCATTGCGGCCGTCGAGCCTCGGCGAGTTCGTGGGCCAGCAGAAGGTGCGCGGGCAGCTGCAGTTGCTCCTGGAGGCGGCGCGCATCCAGTCCCGCCCTGCCGACCACATCCTCCTCGCGGGGCCCCCGGGGCTCGGCAAGACGACTCTCGCGATGATCGTCGCCCACGAGAGCGACCGACCGCTGCGCATGTCCAGTGGCCCCGCCATCCAGCACGCCGGCGACCTGGCCGCCCTGCTGTCGAGCCTCGTGCCCGGGGAGGTGCTGTTCATCGATGAGATCCACCGGATGGCGCGCTCCGCGGAGGAGATGCTCTACCTCGCCATGGAGGACTACCGGATCGACATCATGGTCGGGAAGGGCGCCGGCGCCACGAGCATCCCCCTCGAGCTGTCGCCGTTCACCCTGGTCGGTGCCACGACCCGCTCGGGTCTGCTTCCGAACCCGCTCCGTGATCGCTTCGGTTTCACCGGACATCTGGAGTTCTACGACGACGGGGAGCTGGAGCAGGTCATCGGCCGCTCCGCATCGGTGCTGGGCGTCGACCTCCCCACGGACTCGCTGGCCGAGATCGCCCGGCGGTCCCGGGGGACACCGCGCATCGCGAACCGCCTGCTGCGCCGCGTCCGCGACTATGCGCTCGTCCACGGCGGGGGCGAAGCGACGTTGCGCGGAGTGCAGGCGGCCCTCGACCTGTACGACGTCGATGCGATCGGTCTCGATCGCCTCGACCGTGCCGTCCTCGAAGCGCTGGTGCGGCGCTTCCGCGGCGGCCCCGTCGGCCTGAGCACCCTCGCGGTCGCCGTCGGGGAGGAGCCGGAGACCGTGGAGAGCGTCGTGGAGCCGTACCTCGTGCGGATCGGCTTCCTCGGGCGCACGCCCCGCGGACGGGTCGCGACCCCGGAGGCGTACGCGCACCTCGGCGTCGCGCACCCGGACGGGATGCTGAAGTTGGATGACCTATAATCGCTGAAGACTTCCCGGATACCGCTGTGCGCCCAAAGGCTGGTGCGTGCACCTGAGAAAGGCGCCATCCCCATGCCCATGGAATTTGTCCTCTTCGGACTCCTCGCCGTCCTCCTGATCTTCATGATCTTCAACACGCGCAAGCGCACCCGCCAGATGAAGGCGGAGCAGGAGGAGAAGGCGACCAAGACGGTCCCCGGCGCCAAGGTCCTCCTGCAGGGCGGCATCTACGGCACCATCGTCGCCTACGACGCGGACGACCTCGACTCCCCGGCCCTGGTGGAGATCGCCCCCGGCACGGTCATCGAGGTCCACAGCCAGGCGATCCTCCGCATCGTCGAGCCCAAGGACGCTATCGTTGAGGCGCCCGTCGACGGAGTGGACGACCACATCGTCGACGAGACCGCCGCCCCCGCGGTGGAGACGCCGGAGGAGACCCGCGCCCGCCTCGAGCGGGATGCCGACGACAAGTAAGAAGAGGGCCGTCGCGGCCTGTCGGATCACCGTCCTTCCAGAAAGCTGAACACACGTGGCTTCATCCTCTCCCGTCCGTCACGCCTGGCGGGTCCTCCTCGGCCTGCTCCTCGTGACGGGCGTGCTCTTCGGCATCAACGCGCTGGGTGTCTACGTCTTCAAGCAGAGCTCGTGGACGCCGGAGCTCGCCCTCGACCTGCAGGGCGGCACCCAGATCATCCTCAGCGCGGAGACGGAGGACGGAGCCGCGCCGACGCAGGAGCAGCTCGACCAGGCCGCGGCCATCATCCGTCAGCGTGTGGACGCGTCCGGCGTCGCAGAGGCCGACATCACCACCGAGGGCGGGCGCAACATCGTCGTCCAGATCCCCGGTGAGGCGGACGAGCAGACGCGCGAGCGCATCCAGTCCAGCGCTCAGCTGGAGTTCCGTCCGGTGCTGTACACCACGGCGGCGAGCACGGAGTTCGTCGGCGAGGACGGCAACTCCACGCCGTACCCGAGCCCTGACCCCTCGCTGAACGCGGAACCGACGGCCGAGCCGACGGACGCGAGCGATCTGTCCTGGGTGACCGACAAGCTGGCCGCGGAGTTCCAGGCGTACGACTGCGCCAACCCGTCCAACGACCCGTCGAAGGCTCCGAAGGACGAGCCGGTCATCGCGTGCTCGCCCGACGACACCGCCAAGTTCATCCTCGGTCCGGCGGAACTGGACGGCCGCGCGATCACGGACGCGACCGCCGGACGCGACCCGCGCTCCGGTGCCTGGATCGTGCAGCTCACCATGAACGGCGAGGGCGCTGACGCCTTCGGCCAGGTGAGCACGCGCCTCAACCAGAACCGCATCGACGGCCTCTCGCCGCGGGACCAGTTCGCGTTCGTGCTCGACGGCGAGGTGATCAGTGCGCCGCGCATGAACGGCGTGATCCTCGACGGTCGGCCGAGCATCTCCGGCAGCTTCACGCAGGAGAGCGCGACGACGCTGGCCGATCAGCTCAAGTTCGGTGCTCTCCCGCTCAGCTTCGAGGTGCAGAGCTCGGACACGATCTCCGCGACGCTCGGCACCCAGCAGCTCCAGATCGGCCTCATCGCCGGCCTCATCGGCCTCGCGCTCGTCGCGGTGTACTCCCTGCTGTCGTACCGCGCGCTCGGGACGGTGATCATCGCGTCCATCGCGGTGATGGCGGTGCTCACCTACATCGTCATCTGCATCCTGGCGTGGCGCATCGGCTTCCGTCTGTCGCTTGCGGGCGTCGCCGGTCTGATCGTCTCGATCGGATTCACGGCCGACTCGTTCATCGTGTACTTCGAGCGCATCCGCGACGAGCTGCGGGACGGCAAGTCGATCACCGCGGCCGTCGAAGACGGTTGGGGACGCGCGAAGCGGACGATCTACATCTCGAAGTCCATCAACGTCCTCGCCGCCGTGGTGCTCTACATCCTCGCGGACTCGACCGTGAAGGGCTTCGCGTTCACGCTCGGCCTCACGACGGTCATCGACGTGCTGATCTTCGTGATCTTCACCCACCCCGTGATGCAGCTGCTCGCCCGCACGAAGTTCTTCGGCGGCGGCCACAAGCTCTCCGGACTCGACCCGGAGGCCCTCGGCGCGGTGTACCGCAGCCGGTCGCAGTACCGCGAGGTCGCCACGGCCTCGGCCGGTCGCGGAGCGAAGAACGCGCGTTCGCGCGGAGAGGCGGACCGCCGGCAGACCATCGCCGAGCGCAAGCGGGCGGAAGCCCTCGCCGCCGAGAGACAGACCACGGCCGGAAGTGAGGGAGACAACTGATGCCTTCCATGAATGAGTTCGGCAACAACCTCTACACGGGCAAGACCTCCTTCCCGTTCGTGGGGCGGCGCCGCCTCTGGTTCATCATCGCGATCGCGCTGGTCGTCGGCTCGGCTCTCGTGCCGCTGTTCCGCCCGATCCAGTTCTCGATCGAGTTCACCGGCGGCTCGCAGTTCACCGTGACCGCACCGGACACCACGGATCAGGACACCGCGACCGAGGCGGTCCAGTCCGTGGTACCCGGAGCCGCGACCAAGGTCGTCATCGTCAACGACCAGGACGTCCGTGTCCAGACCGACCAGATGACGGAGGCCGAGACGCAGCAGGTCGCGCGGGCCCTGGCCGATGCGTACGACGTCGAGCCCGATGCCGTCGCCTCCTCCTTCATCGGCCCTGCCTGGGGCGAGAGCGTCACGCGGCAGTCGCTGTGGGGCCTGGCGATCTTCCTCGCCCTGACCTTCCTCATCCTCGCCATCTACTTCCGCACGTGGAAGATGTCGGCGGCGGCGATCATCGGCCTGCTCGACGTCCTCGTCATCACCGTCGGGGTGTACGCCCTCGCCGGATTCGAGATCTCGCCGGCGGCCGTCATCGGCTTCCTGACGATCCTCGCGTACTCCCTGTACGACACCACGGTCGTGTTCGACAAGATCAGGGAGAACACGACCGAGGACGGGGAGAAGACCGCGCGGCTGTTCGGGGAGTCCGTCAACCTCGCCGTGAACCAGACCCTCATCCGCTCGATCAACACCTCGGTGGTCGCGGCTCTGCCGGTCGGGGCGATCCTCTTCATCGGAGCTTTCTGGCTGGGTGCGGAGACACTCACCGATATCTCGCTGTCGATCTTCGTGGGCATCCTCGTGGCGACGTATTCCACGCTGTTCGTCGCCGCGCCGCTGTACTCGCTCTTCCGTGAGAACGAGCCGCAGATCAAGGAACGCGACGCGCGTATCCGTGCCGCACGGAGCAAAGCGGCCGTCGACGCCTGACGCCCCCGCCGCGGGGCCGACCCCCGCTCAGCGCGCGTAGGATTGTCTGATTCGGAGGTGAGTGGATGGCGGAGCCGCAGACGGCATCGCAGGGTTCGAGTCTGCGACGGCTGGTGCCCCGCATCTTCTCGCGCGCGTCCCGGATCAACGACCTCGACAACCTGATCCGCACGGTCCGTGCCAACCACCCGAAGGGTGAGTTCTCCGTCATCTCGCGCGCGTACGCGGTCGCGAAGGAGAAGCATGAGGGGCAGAAGCGCCAGAGCGGCGAGCCGTACATCACGCATCCGCTGGCCGTCGCCCAGATCCTCGCCGAACTCGGGCTCGGGCCGCGCGCGATCGCCGCCGCCCTGCTGCACGACACCGTGGAAGACACCGGCTACGCGCTCACCGACCTCACCGCCGAGTTCGGCGACGAGGTGGCGATGCTCGTCGACGGCGTCACGAAGCTCGACAAGGTCAAGTACGGCGAGAGCGCGCAGGCCGAGACGGTGCGCAAGATGATCGTGGCGATGTCGAAAGACATCCGCGTGCTGCTCATCAAACTCGCGGACCGGCTGCACAACGCCCGCACCTGGGGCTTCGTCCCGCCGGAGAAGGCGGCGAAGAAGGCCAAGGAGACGCTGGAGATCTATGCGCCGCTGGCCAATCGCCTCGGTATCCAGGCGATCAAGTCGGAGCTGGAGGATCTTTCCTTCGCGGTGCTCCATCCCAAGATCTACAACGAGATCCACAGCCTCATCGCCCAGCGCACTCCGCAGCGCGAGAAGTACCTGAGTCAGGTCATCGAGGAGATCGACGAGGACCTCCGCGACCTTCGCATCCGCGGCAAGGTCGTCGGCCGCCCGAAGCAGCTGTACTCGGTGTACCAGAAGATGGTGATCCGCGGACGCGAGTTCGACGACATCTACGACCTCATCGGCATCCGCGTCCTCGTCTCGTCCGTGCGCGACTGCTATGCCGTGCTCGGAGCGATCCACGCGCGCTGGACGCCGCTGCCGGGCCGTTTCAAGGATTACATCGCCACGCCGAAGTTCAATCTCTACCAGTCCCTGCACACGACCGTGATCGGCCCGGCCGGGCGCACCGTCGAGATCCAGATCCGCACGCACGAGATGCACCACCAGGCGGAGTACGGCGTCGCCGCACACTGGATGTACAAGGAGCGGATGAACGGCGGCAGCAAGGCGGAGGTCCGCGCCTCCGACACCGACATGGCGTGGCTCGCGCACATCTCCGACTGGCAGGCGGAGACCGCCGACCCCGGAGAGTTCCTGGACTCGCTGCGGTTCGAGATCGGCGCGAAGGAGGTCTACGTCTTCACGCCGAAGGGCCGCGTGATCGGGCTGCCGGCCGGCGCCACCCCGGTGGACTTCGCCTACGCCGTGCACACCGAGATCGGCCACCGGACCATGGGCGCCAAGGTCAACGGCCGCCTGGTGCCGCTGGAGTCCGAGCTGAAGAGCGGCGACGTCGTCGAGGTGTTCACCTCGAAGAACCCCGACGCGGGTCCGAGCCAGGACTGGCTCGGCTTCGTCAAGAGCACTCGCGCGCGCAACAAGATCCGTGGCTGGTTCACGAAGGAGCGCCGCGAGGAGGCCATCGAGCAGGGCAAGGAGGCCATCGCGCGGGCGATGCGCCGGCAGAATCTTCCACTGCAGCGCCTGATGAGCCAGGACTCCTTCACCGAAGTCGCCCACCAGATGCACTACGAGGACGTCTCGGGGCTCTACGCCGCCGTCGGCGAGGGACATGTCTCGACCCAGTCCGTTCTCGAGAAGGTCACGGCGCTCGTCGCCACCGACGAGCCCACGACCGGGGCGATCGACCTGCCGGGAAGCGTTCAGACCCGCGAGACCCGGGGCGGCGATTCCGGTGTGCTCGTGCGCGGCGCGAACGACATCCTGGTGAAGCTCGCGAAGTGCTGCACGCCCGTCCCCGGCGATCCGATCGTCGGGTTCGTCACCCGGGGGAGCGGCGTCTCCGTGCACCGGGCGGACTGCGTGAACGTCAAGGCGTTGAGCGGTGAGCAGGACCGGTTCGTGGAGGTCTCGTGGGCGCCGACCAAGAAGAGCGTCTTCCGGGTGCAGATCCAGGTCGAGGCGCTCGATCGGTCGGGGCTGCTCTCCGACGTCACGCGCGTGCTCAGCGAGCATCACGTGAACATCCTCTCGGCGACCGTCTCCACGACCGATGAGCGGCTGGCCCTGAGCAGGTTCGTGTTCGAGATGGGCGACGCCGTCCACCTGGACCGCGTCCTCAACGCCGTCCGGCGGATCGACGCCGTGTACGACGTCTATCGCGTCACGTCCTCCTGACGACACGCTCGAGCGCGGCGACGCCGCTCACGAGCCCGGGGACGCGGCGCCGCGCGCGCAGGCTCGCGATCGCGAGTTCCACCGCGACGGGATGCACGGAGGCGAGGGCGTGCATCCAGGGCAGCACCCGGGGGTCGCGGTGCAGGGCGGTGGCGAGGTCGCTCATGGTCCGCACCGGCGTCGACACCGGAATGCCACCGAGCACCTCCACATCCGTCGCGGGGATCACCGTGTCGTGGAAGGTGATGCGGGCGCTGAGTCGCGGGCGTACGCGTCGTTCCACGCACCGTCGCACGTGATGGACGGGCGGAGGTGCGTCCCCGGCGCCGTGGATCCAGGCCGCCGACGGTCCGCACGCCGCAGTGCCGTCCTGCACGAGCACGGCGATGCTGCTGGCACGCACATCAGGGGACTCGGGCAGGTCCGCGGGGATGTAGGCGTCGCCGATCTCGACGACGTCGCCATCGAGTCGCGCGGCGCTCAACTCCGGCAGGCTCAGCCGCGCACCGGGCAGGTACAACAGAGCGGGGTGCATGACACCAGTGTCGTGTCCGGCACCCCGCTCCGGTGATGATCTGCGGGATCTGTGGAGAGATCAGCCGCCGAGAGCCGTGAGCCAGGCGCGACGCGCCTCGAGCGCGTCGGCTGCTTCCTTCGCCGCCTTCGCGTCGCCGGCCTTCTCGGCCGCCGCCAACTCGGCCTCGAGCTTCTCGATGGCCTCGTGGAGCTGCGAGCTCATGTCGTTCGCCCGCGCCTTGGTCTCCGGGTTGTTCTTCTTCCAGTCGACGTCCTCGCGGGCCTTGAGGGCCTGCTCGATGACGCGGAGCTTGTCGTCGAGCGCACGCTCCTTCTCCCGCGGGAAGATGCGCCCGACCTCGTCCCATTCACGCTGGATGCGCGTGAGGAGCGCCCGGGCGCGCTTGATGTTGGGCTCGTCGGCGACAGCCTTGGCCTGCTCGAGGAGCGCTTCCCTCGCCTCGATCTTCGGAGCGCTGTCCGCCTCCTCCGCCGCGGCCTGCTCGGCACGCGCGGCGTAGAGGGCGTCACCGGCGGCCTTGAAGCGCGCCCAGAGGGCGTCGTCCGCCTTCCGGCCGGCCCGACCCGCGGTCTTCCATTCGTCGAGGAGGGCACGGTACGCGGGGATGCCGTCCACGCCGCGCGGGGCCAGCGCCTCGGCGCGCTCGACGAGACGCGACTTCGCGTCCCGCGCGGCCTTGTGGGCGTCGTCGAGCTCGGAGTAGAAGGCCCGGCGGTGCTTGTCGACGACGGAACGCGCGTCACGGAATCGCTTCCAGAGCTGCTGCGAGATGCCCTTCGACAGTCGCGGACCGTTCTGCTGCTGCGACTGCCAGGCCTCGAACAGCTCGTTGAGCTCGGCCGTCACCTGCTTCCACTGCACCTTGCTCAGGTCGCGGGCGGCGATGGCCTCGGCGCGCTCGACGAGGGCCGTGCGTTCGGCGATGGCCTGTTCGACGAGCTCCTTCGCCTGCTGGGCCTCCTGCGCCGTCGCTTCGGACAGGGAAGCGGTCAACGCGGTGAGACGGTCGCGCAGGCCGGCGAGATCTCCGACGGCGGCGGCGTCCGTCGCCTCGTCGATGAGGTGCGCCGCCTGCTTCGACAGGTCGCTGGCCGAGGCGCCGCCGGCCTGGTGGCGCTGCTCGAGCGCGACGACCTTGAAGGCGATGTCGTCGTACTTGCGCACGAAGTACGCCAGGGCTTCATCGGGGGTGCCGTCCGGGTACTGGCCGACGACCCGCCAGGTCTCGCCCTCGCGGACCTCGACGGTGCCGTCTTCAGAGACACGGCCCCACTCGCCGGCGGAGGAGACGGGCGTCGGCTTGGCGACGGCGGGCGCCACGGCGGCCGGCGTGGGAGCCTTGCGCGGCATCGGCACAGCGGGCGGGGTGGGAACGGGCGGGGTCGGCTTCGCGGGCTCGTTGGCAGACACGTGATTCTCCTTGCGCGGTCACGCCGCGGGAGGCGGAAAGGACGAGGCTCAGCCTAGTACGCCGCGGCCCTCCGGGTGCGGCCGGTCCAGGTGCGCCCGATCACCCGAGCCTCCGCCTTCCCGCCGAGCCCCCATCTTCCGTGCGTGAGCCCCCCGGGGCCTCGGCAACGGTCCAGGGTCTCGGGAGAAAGAGAGGGGCGGGGGAGAGGGCGTTATCGATTCGTGAGGAGAACGTTCGCTGCGTGAAACACTCCGCGTCATCTCCGGGTAACACGGTGCTCCTATCGTCGCGACCACGACAGTCCCCAGGTCGACAGGAGTTCCATGGACGACAGCGCAGCGCACACCGCGAATATCGTCGTCGTGGGGGCCGGCGTGGCGGCCCAGCGCTTCGTCGCGCGCCTCCTGCAGGATCCGGAGCACCAGGTGCGGATCACCGTCATCGGTGATGAGGCGCGTCTGCCCTACGACCGGTCGGGGCTTGCGCGCGTCGTCGGCGGGGCATCGGCATCGTCCCTCGACCTCGACCGTGGGCCTTTCCGCGACGATCGTGTGCGGCTCATCGATGACGACCGGGTGCTCCGGATCGATCGGGCCGGACGCCGGGTGCGCACGCGCTCGCGACGCTGGTACGGCTACGACGCGCTCGTCCTCGCGACAGGGACCCACGCGCATGTCCCGGACGTCCCCGGCATCGCAATCCGCGGCAGTGTCGCGCTCCGCACGATGGAGGATGCCCAGACGCTCCGTGCCTTCGTCGCCGTCCGCGCCGCGCAGCTCCCGCGCCCCCTCCGCGCGGTGGTGGTGGGGGGCGATGCGGCGGGCGTCGACGCCGCGTGCGCGCTGCAGGATGCGGGCGTGGAGACGACGCTCGTCGACACCGCCGATCGGCTGTGCGCGGGCGAGCTCTCCGTCACCGGGGCCGCCGCCCTGCGCGCGCTCGTCGAGAGCCGGGGGATCGGCGTGCGTCTCCGGACGCGCCTGACGCGCGTGGATCCGGACGAAGCGGGGACGGTCACCGCCGTCGAGTTCCAGGACGGGAGCTTCGCGCGGACCGACCTCGTGGTCACCGTCGGTGCCCGCGCGCGCGATGAACTGGCCCGCAACGCGGGACTGCCCGTGCACGCCGAGGGCGGGATCCTCGTGGATGCGGAGGGCGCGACCGCGGACCCGCGGGTCCTCGCGATCGGTGACGTCGCCGTCCGGGAGGCATCCGCGGGGCACGGCGTGGAGCGCGCCCGCATCGCGGCGGAGCGCGCCGCGGATCTGCTTTGCGCAAAGCGGGCCGCTGGGCCCGGACCCGAGAGGTGGAGCGCCGCGCCCGGCGGAATCGGCATCACGACGATGCGGGTCGGCACAGGCGCCGACACGGTGACGGTTCCGCTGACCGCGAGCGGACGGCGCGTGTACGGCGAGGCGGAGCTCTCCGCGGATGCACGGGTGGTGCACGCCGTCACGGTGATCGGTGAGCGGTCGGCAGGGTGGACGTCGCGTCTGTGGCAGGGAGAGGCCGATCGGCACGCGGTGATCCGCGGGCTGCTCGCGGACGACGGGGCAGAAGACGAGACATGCTCGTGCGGCCGCGAGTGGGGCGCGATGACCGTTGCCGCGGTGGAGGCACACCTGGAGCGCCGGGGGATCACGACGTTCGCGGACGCGTCGACCGCAGGGGGCGACAGCAGCGACTGCGCGGGGTGCCTTCGGCGACTCGCCCTCGCTCTCATGAACCGCGCGTCCGCGGGTGCCGCCTCGCGCGTCGCGGATCGGGCAGGGGAATCGTCGCGCGTGCTCGTGCGCGAAGCCGCGTCATCCGCCCGCATCGAGGTGCGGGTCGGCGAAGGGATCAGTGCCGATCTGCTGCTCGTCCTCGCCCGCCTCGCCTCCGGGCTCGGCACCCCCGTGCGCATCGACCGAGGAGCGCTCGCTTTCGACGGCTTCCCCCGGGCTGAGCTCCCGGGTGTGCTGGCGGAGCTCCGTGCGTTCGGTGTCGTCGTTCCCGGTGTCGACGGTCTGCACGGGAACCCGGTGCGCGGCGGGATGAGCCCTGCGTCCGCCGGCGAGGGGGCGGGCGCCGGAGGCCGCCACCGCGCGCCCGGAGGGAGACGGGGTGCACCCGCTGCCCTGCGGCGCGCCGCGGAGGGTTCCGCATGAGCGCGCCCACCCGATCCGCCCCGGCGCTCGTCGGCTGTCGCGTCGCGATCGCCGAGGCGCCGCGGCCCGTCCGGCCGGAGTCGGTGGACGCCGAGACCCTCGTGCGGACCCTCATCGCGACAGGGTCCGAGGTGGTGCGGATGGTGCCGCTGCGTGACGCCCACCCGATCCCCGCGGGCTCGCGGCGCACGGCCTACCGGATCGCGACGGGACAGGTGGATGCCGTGCTGTTCCCCGCGGCGGAGGCCGTGCCGGCGTGGCTGAGCGCGCTCGAACGATCCGCGATGCTCGACGCCGTTCGTCGCCGGACGCACGCGGCGCGACTGGTGCTCGCGGCTGTCGACGCGGCGGCGGTCGGAGCGCTGCAAGAGGCCGGACTCCCCGCGGTCGCCGCTGGCGGGCCCACGGCGCAGGATCTCGCCGAGGCCGTCCTCGATCTCCTCGTCCGCACGGCGCCGGTCCGGATGACCGAGGTCGGCCGGCTCGCGGTGCGCAGCGGGGGCGTGCTGGTCGACGACGAGTTCCTGCCGCTGTCACGCGGCGCGGTGAGCCTCGTGGAGGCGCTGTTCGTCGCGGACGGACGAGTGCTCAGCCGGGCGGAGATCGGACAGGTGCTTCCCGGTGGGCGGCGGAGCCCGCGCGCCGTGGAGGTCGCCGTGGCGCGTCTCCGCGAGTCCCTCGGCGGACGTGACCTCGTGCAGACCGTAGTCAAGCGGGGGTATCGGCTCGCGGTCGTCGACGACTGACCGCGTCGGCCGGGATCACTCCGCCGGGGTCTCCGGCGCGGTGGGCTCCGTGCTCGGCGCCTCGTCCGGGGCGTCGGACGGCACCGGGGCCGGCTCGACCGTCGAGGAGGGTGTCGGCGTCGGCTCCGGAGCGGTGACCTGTGCGTGGACGGCCTGGCTGACGATGGCTCCCACGACGATGAGGCCGCCCACGGTGATCGCGATGACGTTGTCGCGGGTGCGCCGTCGGATCTGGTCCTGGTGCCAGCGTGTGCGCGCGGTGTGCAGTCGAGCGCGCTCCGCCTCGGTGCGCGCCTGCGCCTTCTTGGAACCGCGTGCCGCCATGCCGTGCCTCTCCTGTCCGACGCCGGTCCACGACGTCGCCTGAGAGCCTACCGGGGCGTCGACCGCGCCCCGTGTCGCCGCCCGCCGTTAGCCTGGAGGAATGTCCTCTCCCTCCGCGCTGCTCTCCGGGCAGACCCCGCTCGCGGTGCGCATGCGTCCGGTGTCGCTGGACGAGGTCGCAGGACAGCGTCACCTGCTGCGCGCCGGATCGCCCATCGTGGCCCTCGCCGACCCGGAGGCCAGTTCCCCCGGCGCGGTCTCGATCATCCTCTGGGGCCCGCCCGGCACCGGCAAGACGACGCTCGCCCAGGCCATCGCGCGGTCGTCCGGGCGCCGTTTCGTCGAGCTCTCCGCCATCACCGCGGGCGTGAAGGACGTGCGGGAGGTCATGCAGGAGGCGATCACACAGCGCGACCTCTACGGCCAGACGACGATCCTCTTCCTCGACGAGATCCACCGGTTCACCAAAGCCCAGCAGGACGCGCTGCTGCCGGGGGTGGAGAACGGCTGGGTCATCCTCATCGCGGCCACGACGGAGAACCCGTCGTTCTCGGTGATCTCGCCGCTGTTGTCGCGCTCGCTGCTCCTCACACTGCAGCCGCTCACCGACGACGACATCGGCGTGCTCGTGGACCGGGCGGTGTCCGACCCGCGCGGTCTCGGCGGTGCGGTCGCGCTCAGCGGAGAGGCGCGATCCGCGCTCGTGCACCTGGCGTCCGGCGACGCCCGTCGCGCGCTCACCGGCCTCGAGGCCGCGGCAGCCGTCGCGCTCTCGCACGCCGCGTCGAACGAAGGCCCCGACGACGGCGCGGACGATGCGGAGGCATCGGCGCCCGAGGTCACCGCTGATGACGTGGCGCAGGCCGTGGACAAGGCTCTGCTCCGCTACGACCGGCAGGGCGACGAGCACTACGACGTCATCAGTGCCTTCATCAAGTCGATCCGCGGTTCCGATCCCGATGCGGCGCTGCACTACCTGGCCCGCATGATCGAGGCGGGGGAGGACCCGCGCTTCATCGCGCGGCGGCTCGTGATCTCCGCTTCCGAGGACGTCGGTCTGGCCGATCCGCAGGCACTGGTCATCGCCGTCGCCGCCGCCGACGCCGTGGCATTCATCGGCATGCCGGAAGGGAGGATCCCGCTGGCCGAGGCCACCGTTTACCTCGCCACCACGGCGAAGTCGAACGCCGCCTACGTCGGCATCGATGCGGCGATCGCCGACATCCGCGCCGGCGGCTTCGGTCGTGTGCCGCTTCATCTCCGCGACGCGCACTATCCGGGGGCCAAGCGGCTCGGGCACGGCCGCGGTTACCGCTATGCGCACGACAGCGAGTACGGGATCGTGCCGCAGCAGTACCTTCCGGACGAACTCGACGGACGGCACTACTACGAGCCGAAGAACCTGGGGGCCGAGCGTGACATCAGCGCCCGTCTGGAGCGCATCCGCCGCATCCTCGGCGACCGGTGACCCGCCGTCCACGGCCGATCCCTGCTGTCTGTTAGACTTGAGCGGCTCGAAACCGAGTTTTCGGGCATCTCCTCGTCCACACCACACCTCGCCGGCGCCCCGACGTGCGCTCCGAGGCAGGACGCGGATGATACGTCCGCGAGTCGCGAAAGTCGCGACCGCGTCATCGGAAGGACAGCTTCGTGACCACGAAGTCCCAGGACCGCCGCAAGGTCCGTCTCAGCCGCGCCCTCGGCGTGGCCCTCACCCCGAAGGCCGCCCGCTACCTCGAGAAGCGTCCCTACGCTCCGGGCGAGCACGGCCGCACCAAGCGCAAGGCCGACAGCGACTACGCCGTCCGTCTGCGCGAGAAGCAGCGTCTGCGCGAGCAGTACGGCATCCGCGAGAAGCAGCTGCAGATCGTCTTCAAGGAGGCCAAGCGCCAGGAGGGTCTGACCGGTGAGAACCTGGTCGAGCTCCTGGAGATGCGTCTCGACGCCCTCGTCGTGCGCTCGGGCTTCGCCCGCACCACGGCGCAGGCTCGTCAGCTCGTCGTGCACCGCCACATCCTCGTCGACGGCCAGCTCGTCGACCGCCCGTCGTTCCGCGTGAAGCCGGGTCAGCTCATCCACGTCAAGCCCAAGAGCGAGGGCCTCGAGCCCTTCCAGGTGGCGGCTGCCGGCGGTCACGCCGAGGTCCTGCCCCCGGTCCCGGGCTACCTCGAGGTCGAGCTCGACAAGCTCCAGGCCCGCCTGGTCCGTCGTCCGAAGCGCGCTGAGGTCCCCGTGACCTGTGAAGTGCAGCTCGTCGTCGAGTACTACTCGGGTCGCTGATCCAGCGGTAGAGCATCAGGCAGGAGGCGTCGGGGGTTCCCGACGCCTCCTGTCGTTTCCGCATACGATGGAGAGACCGCGCCTTCGCGGCTCTAGGGCAAGGATGACGACATGAAGAACGTGCTGTGGTTCCTGATCGGCGTGATCGGCGGCTTCGTCGCGGCTCACTTCATGAACAAGGACCCGCGTGGCCACGACATCCTGGCCGACGTCGACGCCCGCATCAACGGCCTCGCCGCGATCCTCGGCGACGCGTATCGCGAGCAGGAGGCTCGGCTGACCGAGCCGGGCGAGAACTGACCCCCCGCATCTGCGCTTCGGCGCGACCCCTCACGCAAGGACATCCGGCACTCCTATGAAAACTGCGGACATCGCGCAGCGCTATCTCTCCTACTTCGAGAAGAACGACCACCTCATCGTGCCCTCGGCGTCCTTGGTGAGCGACGACCCCTCGCTGTTGTTCACGGTCGCGGGCATGGTCCCGATGATCCCGTATCTCACCGGGGTGGTCCCGGCGCCGCACCCGCGTATCGCCGACCTGCAGAAGTGCATCCGGACCAACGACATCGAGGAGGTCGGGCGGACCGCGCGTCACGGCACGTTCTTCCAAATGCTCGGCAACTGGTCGTTCGGCGACTACTTCAAGGAAGGCGCGATCCGTTACGCCTGGGAGCTCCTGACGAGCGCGGAGGCCGACGGCGGTCTCGGCTTCGACGAGAAGGACCTCTGGGTCACCGTCTACGAGACCGATGACGAGGCGGAGGCGATCTGGCGCGACATCATCGGACTCAAGCCGGAGCGTATCCAGCGCCTCGGGCGCGCGGACAACTACTGGAACACCGGCCAGCCCGGTCCCGGCGGACCCGACTCCGAGATCTTCTTCGACCGCGGTCCGGCCTATGGCAAGGACGGCGGGCCCGCCGTCGACGACTCGCGGTTCCTGGAGATCTGGAACCTCGTCTTCATGCAGGACTTCATCGAGAACATCCGCGGCAAGACCGAGTTCGACATCGTGGGCGAGCTGCCGATGAAGAACATCGACACCGGCATGGGGCTGGAGCGCGTCGCCTTCCTCAAGCAGGGCGTCGAGAACATGTACGAGACCGACCAGGTGCGTCCGGTCCTCGATCGCGCCGTCGAGCTCTCCGGTCGTCGCTACGGCGCCGTGCATGAGGACGACGTCCGCTTCCGTGTGATCGCCGACCACGTGCGCTCCTCGCTCATGCTCCTCTCCGACGGAGTGCGCCCGTCGAACGAGGGCCGCGGCTACATCCTGCGGCGCCTCATGCGCCGGACCGTGCGCGCGATGCGTCTGCTCGGCGTCGACGACCCCGCGTTCCCCGAGCTGTTCGCCGCGTCCCGCGACGCCATGAAGTCGGCGTACCCGGAACTGGAGCGCGACTGGTCGGTGCTCTCCTCGGCGGCCTTCGCCGAGGAGGAGACCTTCCGCCGCACGCTGGCGCAGGGATCGACAATCCTCGACCTCGCGCTGGAGGACACGAAGAAGAGCGGCGGGAAGACCCTCAGCGGCTCCGAGGCGTTCCTGCTGCACGACACCTACGGCTTCCCCATCGATCTGACCCTGGAGGTCGCCGAGGAGGCCGGGCTCGACGTCGACCGCGCCGCGTTCGACTCGCTCATGCAGGAGCAGCGTCAGCGCGCCAAGGATGATGCCCGCAACCGCAAGCGGCAGCTCGCGGACGTGTCGGTGTACCGCGACCTCCGTGCGCTGGGGGAGACCGGCTTCGACGGCTACACCGCGCTCGAGGTGGAGTCCCGTGTCCTCGGACTCCTCGTGGACGGAGCCCCTGTACGCAGCGCCACCGAAGGCCAGATCGCCGAGGTCGTCCTCGCCGAGACGACCCTGTACGCCGAATCCGGTGGCCAGGTGGCCGACAAGGGGACGATCGTGGGCCCGGGCTATGAGCTCGAGGTACTGGACGTGCAGCGTCCGGTACCCGGCCTCATCAGCCACACGGTGGAGGTATCCCGAGGTTCCGTCGCGGTGGACGACGTCGCGACGACCATCGTCGACGCCGCGAACCGTCGTGCGGCGCGCCAGGCGCACTCCGCCACCCACCTCGTGCACGCCGCTCTGCGCGACACGCTCGGCCCGACGGCCACGCAGTCGGGCTCGCTCAACCGCGCCGGGTACATGCGATTCGACTTCGCCTGGTCGCAGGCGCTGTCGACGGACACCCGCACGGAGATCGAGGAGATCACGAACCGCGCCGTGCAGGACGCCCTCGAGGTGACAACCCGCATCGTGACCCTCGACGAGGCCAAGGAAGCCGGCGCGATGGCGCTCTTCGGCGAGAAGTACGGCGACGTCGTGCGGATGGTCGACATCGGCGGTCCGTGGTCGCGCGAACTCTGTGCCGGAACGCACGTGTCGACCAGTGCGGAGATCGGCCTGGTCAGCGTGGTGGGGGAGTCGTCCGTCGGCGCCTCCAACCGCCGGATCGAGGCTCTCGTCGGCGCGGACGCGTTCCGCGAGCTCGCGGCGGAGCGGGCCCTCGTGTCGCAGCTCACCGCCTCCCTGAAGACGCCGCGCGAGCAGCTCCCCGAGCGGATCGCCGATCTCGCCGCGAGCCTCAAGGCCGCGGAGAAGCGCATCGCGCAGTTCGAGGCGAAGGAGCGTGCGGGACGCATCCCCGCCATCGCCGAGGCCGCGACGCGCGTCGGAGACTTCCGTGTGGCGGCGCAGACGCTGGGTGATGTCGCGTCGGCGGACGACGTCCGCGAGCTCGTCAACGGCGTGCGAGACCGGCTGGGTTCCGACGCCGCGGTCGTCGCGCTCGGTGCCGTCGTGAATGGTCGCCCCGTCGTCGTCGTCGCCACGAACGAGGCTGCACGCGGTGCCGGCGCGAAGGCGGGTGCGCTCGCGAAGCGCGCCGCCGGTGTGCTCGGCGGAGGCGGCGGCGGTCGGGACGACGTCGCCCAGGGTGGCGGTACCGACGCCGCGGCACTGCCCGCCGCGCTCGAGGCTGTCTCCCAGGAGCTGCGCGGCGCGTGAGCGGTTATCGCCGCGGGGTCCGGCTCGGCATCGACGTCGGCCGGGCCCGCGTGGGCGTGGCCCGGTCCGATCCGGATGGCATGCTGGCCGTCCCCGTCGAGACCGTGCCGCGCGATGAGCGCTCGCTCACGCGCATCGCGGAGCTGGCCGCGGAGTACGAGCCGCTGGAGATCGTCGTCGGGCTGCCGGTGAACATGCAGGGCGCGGACACGCCGTCGACGGTCGATGCGCGCGAGTTCGCCGCGGCGCTCCAGGCGCGCAGCGGCGTGCCGGTACGCCTCGTCGACGAGCGTCTGAGCACGGTCTCCGCGCATGCGGCGTTGCGGAGTTCTGGGCGATCACAGAAGAACTCTCGTAGCATTGTGGATCAGGTCGCCGCCGTGGTGCTGCTGCAGCAGGCGATCGACACGGAGAAGAGCACCGGAAACCCGGCCGGTGCCCCGGTCCCCGTTGACGAGGAGCCCGCCTGAACATGTCCGAACGCGAGAGCCGTGCGCCCGAGCACGAGCACGAGCAGAGCTCCCGATTGGGTGACCTGTTCGAGAACCTCCCCGCTCCCTCGCCCCAGGTGCCGACCACCGGCGACGACACCCCCGCCCCCGGTTCCCGCCGTGCGGCCAGGGAAGCCGCGGCGCGTCAGCCGATGACGTCGTCCGTGGAGGGCACGACCGGAGGCGAGGCGGACGAGCCGGCGCGTCCCGTCTCGGCGGCGGCAGGCCGCCCTTCGACACCGACGGAGGCCGAGGCGGACACGCCCGTCGCGACTGACCACGCGGTAGCGACACGCGCGGTTCCCGTGGTCACCACGGCCGACGTATCGACGCCGCACGGGCCACGTCGATCGGGCGGCGTCGACGAGGCTCCCGTGCTCGGAGGCGGCCTCGACGAGATCTTCGCCGCGCAGGACGACGACCGCGACCGTGGCGCACCCGCGAAGAAGCAGCGCCGCAAGGGCTGTCTCATCGCGCTGATCATCGTCCTGGCCATCCTCGGCGGCATCGCTGCCGGCGGAATCTGGGTGGCGAACACCTTCGGCGACCGCATCGCCGATGCCATGGGCTGGGGCGAGCCGAAGGACTGGGAGCCCGGCCAGGCGACCGGTGAGGCACTCGTCACGATCAAGCAGGGTGACACGGGTGGCCCCGTGTCGAAGGCACTCTACGAAGCCGGCGTCACGAAGACCGAGGACGTCTTTTACGACTATCTGATCGACGAGAACATCGCGGTGACCTTCTATCCGGGCGTCTACCGCCTGCAGCAGAAGATGACGGCGGAAGATGCCCTGGCCGCCCTCCGCAACGAGGACAACAAGCTCGAGAACACCGTCTCCATGCCGGAGGGAGGGACGATCGAATCGGCCCTGCCGTCCATGGCGGAGACTCTCGGGATGCCGCTGGCCGACCTCGAAGCAGCCGTTGCCGATCCGTCCGCGTACGGGGTGGAGGCGCAGAGCCTGGAGGGGTGGCTGTTCCCCGCGGTGTACACCTTCGACCCCGAAGTCACCGCGACGCAGGTCATCCAGCGCATGGTCGACCGGACGCGCGAATCGCTCGCCGCCGCGGGCGTCCCGGACGAGGACGCGCAGCGGATCCTCACGATCGCCTCGATCATCCAGCGCGAAGGCCGCACGGACGACTTCGCCAAGGTGTCGCGCGTGATTCAGAACCGCCTCGACGACGACATGCTGCTCCAGATGGACTCGACGGCGCAGTACGGGTACGGCTCGCTGCACGAGGGCGTGGTCTCGAGCTCGGCGGAGGCTCTGGAAGACCCCAACGAGTGGAACACGTACGTTCACAAGGGCCTGCCGATCACGCCGATCGCGAGCCCGAACGATGCCGCGATCGATGCCGCGATGCATCCCGCCGACGGCCCATGGATCTACTTCGTCACCGTCAACCTCGAGACGGGCGAGACGCAGTTCTCGGAGACCCTCGCCGAACACGAGCAGGGCGTGGAGAAGTGGCGGGACTGGTGTCGGGCGAACCCCGACGCCGGGTGCTGATTCCGTGAACCGGAGACGCCTTGCGGTCTGGGGCGACCCGATCGGGCACTCCCGTTCGCCGGAGCTGCACGCCGCGGCCTACGCGGTGCTCGGGCTGGACTGGGAGTACGGGCGCCGCCAGGTCGGCGCGGAGGGGTTCACGGACGCCGTCGAGGCGCTCGACGACTCCTGGCGCGGCCTGTCCCTGACGATGCCGCTCAAGGAGGAGGCGTACCGATACGCCGCCACCCGTGACGCCCATGCGGAGCTGACCGGCGCGGTCAACACGCTCCTGCTCTCGGAGTACCCGGCCGGATTCAACACCGACGTCGGCGGGATCGTCGATGCGCTCGGGGACGCCGGCATCCGCGAGATCGGGACGGCGCGGATCCTGGGCGCCGGAGCGACGGCGGCCTCGGCTCTCGTCGCCCTCGCCGACCTCGGGGCGAGGCGGGTGGAGGTCGCCGCCCGGCGGCCGGAACGCGCCGCCGGGCTCGTCCGCATCGGAGAGCGTCGCGGGGTCGTGGTCACCCCGCGATCGTTCGAGGACGTGGACGGCGACGCGGACCTCACGGTGGCGACGTTGCCCTCCGGCACCGCGCTGCCGCCGGACGTCGCTGCCCGCCTGTCCGACATGGGCGGGACGCTCTTCGATGCGGCCTACGCCCCGTGGCCGTCCGCGCTCGCGACGGCGTGGGGCGATCAGCCGGTCGTCTCCGGGCTCGGGATGCTGCTGCATCAGGCGGTCCGGCAGATCCGGATCTTCCTGCACGGCGACCCGGTCTCGCCGCTGCCGGACGAGGACGCGGTCCTCGCCGCGATGCGCGCCACCCTCTGAGCGCCGCCCGACGAAACGCGGCACGTCACGGGGGGAAACGCATGGGAGACTAGAGCACATGCTCCGCGTGCTCACGGCCGGCGAATCGCACGGCCCAGAACTCATCGCCGTCATGGAGGGCCTGCCCTCCGGCGTCCCGGTGTCGTCCGAGGCCATCCAGGCCGACCTCGCCCGCCGCAAGCTCGGCTATGGACGCGGCTCCCGGATGAAGTTCGAACAGGACGAGCTGACCATCTCGGGCGGTGTGCGCCACGGCAAGACCCTGGGGAGCCCCATCGCTCTGCGCATCGGCAACACCGAGTGGCCGAAGTGGATCGAGGTCATGAACCCGGAGCCGGTGGAGCTCACCGACCGCTCGCGCGGTCGTGGCGCGCCGCTGACCCGGCCGCGTCCGGGCCACGCCGACCTCGTGGGCATGCAGAAGTACGACTTCGATGAGGCCCGTCCGATCCTCGAGCGTGCGAGCGCGCGGGAGACCGCCGCCCGCGTGGCGCTCGGTGCCGTCGCCCGCTCCTTCCTCGGTGAACTCGGCATCCGACTCGTCAGCCACACGCTCTCCATCGGGCCGGTGCGAGTGCCGGATGGCGCGGCGCTGCCGACTCCGGACGACGTGGACGCACTGGACGCCGACCCGCTGCGGTGCTTCGACCCCGCGACCTCGGCGCTCATGGTCGCCGAGGTGGACGACGCCAAGAAGGACGGCGACACCCTCGGCGGCATCGTCGAGGTCCTCGCGTACGGTCTGCCGCCGGGGCTCGGCTCCCACGTGCACTGGGACCGTCGCCTGGACGCCCGGCTGGCCCAGGCGCTCATGAGCATCCAGGCGATCAAGGGCGTGGAGGTCGGCGACGGCTTCGAGACCACGCGCCGCCGCGGCTCCGCCGCCCACGACGAGCTCTTCGCCACCGCCGACGGCATCGCCCGCGGCACGGACCGCGCCGGCGGCACCGAGGGCGGCATGTCCACCGGGACCGTGCTTCGTGTGCGCGCCGGGATGAAGCCGATCGCGACCGTGCCGCACGCGCTGCGCACGATCGATGTCGCGACCGGGGACGAGGCGACCGCGCACCACCAGCGTTCGGACGTCTGCGCCGTTCCGGCGGCGGGCGTCGTCGCGGAGGCCATGGTGGCCATCGAACTCGCGCGCGCCGTCCTGGAGAAGTTCGGCGGGGACAGCGTTCGCGAGACACGCCGCAACCTCGACGGATACCTGGAGGCTATCCCCGCGGAGCTGCGCACGGCCCCCGCGTCCGAGGCGGCGCTCATCGCGCATGACGAACGAGGCTGACCCGCTCACGGTGGTCCTCGTCGGGCCGATGGCGGCCGGCAAGACCAGCATCGGACGACGGGTCGCACGGCGCCTCGGCGTCGCGTTTATCGACACGGACAAACGCCTCGTCGCCGCGCACGGACCGATCTCGGAGATCTTCGCCGCTCACGGCGAACCGCACTTCCGGACGCTGGAGCGCGACGCAGTCCGCACGGCACTGGCCGAGGGTGGCGTGATCTCGCTGGGGGGCGGCGCGGTCACGGATCCCGAGACGCGGGAGCTGCTGCGCGACCATCCCGTGGTGTTCCTCACCGTCGACGAGGCGGCGGTGGCCGATCGCCTGCGCGGGGGGACGCGCCCCCTCCTGGCGGGCGATGACCCCGTCGAGAAGTGGAAGCGGATCTTCGCCGAACGGCGA
This sequence comes from Microbacterium sp. BLY, assembly GCF_017939615.1. Taxonomy (NCBI): domain Bacteria; kingdom Bacillati; phylum Actinomycetota; class Actinomycetes; order Micrococcales; family Microbacteriaceae; genus Microbacterium; species Microbacterium sp. BLY. Next base: position 2,531,705 of record NZ_JAGKSR010000001.1, on the reverse strand, counting down.
GGATGGTACGACGAGGTGGCATCGACGACGTTCGACACCTCGCGGCGTCCGATGCAGCGCATCGCGGACGAGATCGTGGCATGGAGGAGAGAACAGCGATGAGCACGACGACCATCAGCGTCACCGGGAACGACGCCTACGACATCAGCATCGGCCGGGGAATCCTCGACCAGGTCGCGGCGGCGCTGGCGCCCGGCGTCCGCAAGGTCCTGGTCGTGCATCCACCGACCCTCGCGGCTCGCGCCGCCGAACTCCGCGACCGCATCCTCGCCGACACGGCCGAGGGGCCGCGAGAGGTGCTCCTCGCCGAGATCCCGGATGCCGAGCAGGGCAAGCGCATCGAGGTCGCGGCCTTCTGCTGGCAGGTGATGGGCCAGGCCGACTTCACCCGCACCGATGCGGTCATCGGCTACGGCGGGGGCGCGGTGACCGACCTCGCCGGCTTCGTGGCGGCCACCTGGCTGCGGGGCGTCCAGGTCATCCAGGTGCCGACCACCGTCCTCGGCCTCGTGGACGCCGCCGTGGGGGGCAAGACCGGCGTCAACACCGCGGAGGGGAAGAACCTCGTCGGCGCCTTCTGGGCTCCGCGCGCCGTCATCGGCGACCTCGACGAGCTGGGCAGCCTGAGCCCGAACGAGGCCACCGCCGGCTTCGCGGAGGTCGTCAAGGCCGGCTTCATCTGGGCGCCGGAGATCCTCGACATCATCGAAGCCGATCCGACGCGCGCGGTCGACACCGCGACGGACGAGTTCCGTCGGGCGGTCGAGCTCGCGATCGACATGAAGGCGCAGGTCGTGTCGGACGACTTCCGCGAGGCCGGACAGCGCGAGATCCTCAACTACGGACACACGCTCGGACACGCGATCGAGCACGCGGAGCGATACCGCTGGCGGCACGGGGCGGCGATCTCCATCGGCATGCTGTACGCCGCGGAGCTCTCCCGGTTGGCCGGACGGCTGTCGGATGCCGCGGCGGAGCGCCACCGGACGATCCTCGAGTCGCTGGGCCTGCCCACCTCGTACCGCGCCGGAGCCTGGCCGCAGCTGCTCGCCACGATGCAGCGCGACAAGAAGAGCCGCGGCGGCATGCTCCGGTTCATCCTGCTGGACGACATCGCCAAGCCCACCGTGCTCCAGGCACCGGACGAGTCACTGCTGTTCGCGGCGTACCAGGAGATCGGCTCATGAGCATCGCCGTCCGGCGCATCACACCGGAGGACTGGCGGGAGGTCAAGGCGCTGCGGTTGCAGGCCCTCGCCGACCCGGCCGCGCCGATGGCGTTCCTCGACACCGTCGAGCACGCCGCCGCACAGCCCGACCGCTTCTGGCAGGAGCGCGCGGCGAACGCCGCGGGTGATGCCGCCGCGACGCAGTTCGTCGCGATCGCCGACGACGGCACCTGGACCGGGACGGTGACGGTGCTCCCGCATCGCGAGCAGCACGACGCCGGGCTCGTCGTGGGGGTGTACGTGGCAGACGCGCACCGCGGTGCGGGGGTCATCGATGCGCTCCTCGACGACGCCGCCGCCTGGGCACGCGACCGCGACTTCCGTGCGCTCGTGCTCGAGGTGCATGTCGACAACGAGCGCGCGCAGGCGGTCTACCGTCGATGCGGCTTCGTCCAGACCGGCGCGATCGAGACCTCCGGCTTCGGACGAGAGTGGGTCATGCGCCGGGAGCTGGCGCACACGGGGAGCGTGCCCGCATGACCGGCCCGCGTCGGCTGCTGCTCGTCAACGGCCCCAACCTGAACCTCCTCGGCACCCGCGAGCCCGAGGTCTACGGCACTGCGACGCTGGCCGACGTCGAGCGGATCACCGCGGAGGCCGCCGCCGCACTCGGGTTCGAGGTGCGGGCCCTGCAGAGCAACCATGAGGGTGTGCTCATCGATGCGATCCACGAGGCGCGTGCGGACTGCGCGGGCATCGTCATCAATCCGGGCGGCCTCACGCACACATCGGTCGCCCTGCGTGATGCTCTCACCGGCGTCGCGTTGCCGTTCGCCGAGGTGCACATCTCCGACGTCTACGCCCGCGAGGAGTTCCGTCACCACTCGTACCTGCACGACGTCGCTGCCGTCCGCGTCGTCGGGCACGGCGTGGAAGGCTACGCCGAGGCGGTGCGGGAACTCGTCGCTCACCTCTGAGCGGGCGGGGTCAGGGCAGGCCGACAAGCAGCACGCAGACGGTGATGCCCACGAGCGTGAGGCCCGCCATCGCGAGGAAGCATGCCGCGAGAGCGCGGAGCCGAGCGCGAACGCTCCTCACCGTGAGACGGATGACGACCATCGTCACCAGGCCCAGCACCAGCAGGAGCGCGGTCACGAGGCCGACCGTTCCCGCCGCACCGCCGCTGCGGACGATCCCGATGAGCGGCACGAGGCTGACGGCCGTGAAGAGCGCGGCGACGATGAGCCAGACGGCCCCCGACGACGTCCGCAGCGCCGGCTGGTTCGCCATCCTGGTCGGATCCCGTTCGCGGTCGTCCTCGGTCATGTCGATTCCTCCTGTCCGTGCTCAGCCTGCGCGGGGCGGTGAGCGGCGTCACGGGGGTACCCCTCCCGCACAGGAGCGTCTATCGTGCCCACGCGGCGGCCTGCACCGGGCATCCCGTAGAATCGACTGTCGGCCGACCCCGGCCCCACGGACTCAGGAACGGAACTCCTCGCACATGGCATCCACCGCAGACATCAAGAACGGCGTCGTCCTCAGCATCGACGGGCAGCTCTGGAGCGTCATCGAGTTCCAGCACGTCAAGCCGGGCAAGGGCGGCGCGTTCGTCCGCACGAAGCTGAAGAACGTCGTTTCGGGCAAGACCGTGGACCGCACGTACAACGCCGGGGCGAAGATCGACATCGAGAACGTCGACCGCCGCGACTACACCTACCTGTACACCGACGGTGACGGGTTCGTGTTCATGGACCAGACCGACTTCGACCAGATCACGCTGCCGGCCGCCACGGTCGGCGACGCGAAGAACTTCCTGCTCGAGAACCAGCAGGTCACGATCGCCCTCAACAACGGCAACCCCCTCTACATCGACCTCCCGGCGTCGGTCATCCTCGAGGTGACCTACACCGAGCCCGGTCTGCAGGGCGACCGCTCGTCCGCCGGCACCAAGCCCGCGACGCTCGAGACCGGCTACGAGATCCAGGTTCCGCTGTTCCTGGAGACCGGTACGAAGGTCAAGGTCGACACCCGCACGGGTGAGTACCTCGGCCGCGAGAAGTAAGGCGTGAGCGCCCGCACGAAGGCGCGCAAGCGCGCGCTCGACATCCTGTTCTCCGCCGACGTCCGCGGCGACGAGGTCGCCGTCGCCCTGGCGGCCGAAGCCAAGCGTGCGGCCAACGAGCCGGCCCGCGAGGCCTCGTGGCTGTACGCCCGCGAGATCGTCGACGGCATCATCGATCAGCGCGACGAGATCGACGAGCAGATCACGACGCACAGTCGCGAATGGAAGCTGGAGCGGATGCCCGCGGTCGACCGTGCGCTCCTGCGCATCGGCGCGTGGGAGATCCTCTTCAACGACGAGGTGCCCACGGCGGTCGCGATCGACGAGGCGGTGGAGCTCGCGAAGGAGTTCTCCACCGACGAGTCGGGTGCGTTCGTGCACGGGGTGCTCGCCCGCGTCGCCCGCTCGTCCTGACCTCCGCGCGCGGTGTCGGCGGCAGCGGGCAGGATCGTCCCATGATCCGCCCGCCCGCCTCCACCTCCGGCGCGCCGGGAGACGGCGCGCCCGACTGGCGCGTGCTGCTCGACACCGGCGCGGATTCCCCGTCGACGACGCCGCTCGCCCTCGGCTTCGAACTGCGAGTCCGCGACTCCCGTGGCGCCAACCCGTGGGCTTCGCGTCCGCAACGTACCGCCACGCCGCGTGATGTGGCCCAGGGTGTGGGAGAGCTCCTCCTGGGCATCCGGCCTCTGGAGCGGAGTGCCACGACGGGGTCCTGGGTGCTCGGCGCGGCGACCTGGGACGCGGTCCGCCGCGCACCGGCACAGTACGGTCGCGAGCAGTCCCGGTGGTTCGCCGACCTGCTGAGCATCGCGCGCGACACGCTACTGTCCGGCACGGCGGGGGACTGGCTCGTCGCAGACCTCATCGAGTCGCGTCTCCTCTGGAGCCATCTGCGATCCGCCACCGACCTGGGCATTCCGCTCGTCGCGGCCCAGCGCTCGACGACGCTCGTGCTGGCGGAGTCGGCGGAGCTGACCGCCGCCGTCTCCCGCGACGACGACGGCGGTCTCGTCGTCCGTCCGGTCGTGACGCTGGACGGCCGCGAGACCGAGTCGGGGACCGTGCGTCCCCTGGGCCGCGCCGGCGTGTACGCGGTGGCCCCGATCGGCGCCCGGCTGCAGGTGACGCTCGCCGAACTGCCGCTGGCGGGGCCGGCGCATTCCCTGGTCCGCACCGGCGCGCTCGTGGTACCGGCGACCGACGAGTCCGCGTTCCTCCGCGACGCCTATCCGCTTCTCGCGCGCCGGGTGGCGGTCCGCGCCGTCGGCCGCGTCGCGCTGCCCGCCCTCCCGCCACCGCGCGCCGTGCTGCGGGTGGCCTTTCGTCGCGGCGACACCGTGGAATACGTCATCGAGTGGGAGTACCGCGGCTTCGGGCGGGTCGCCTTCGTCGCGGGATCGGAGGGCATCCGCGATCCGGACGCGGAAGCGGCCGTCGCCGACCGCCTGCGCGCTGTCTGGGAGGAACGGTCGAGCGCCGTGTTCGCGCCCACGGGCGCTTTCCATGACGTCGAGGCCGCCGAGTTCATGACGCGCACGGTGCCCGCGCTCGAGGCCGAAGGGGTCACGGTGGAGGTGTCCGGCCGCCGCAAGACGTATCGCGAGCTCACGGGAGAACCCGAGATCACCGTCTCCACCGTCGAGACCACGGATCCGGACTGGTTCGATCTCGGTGTCATCGTGCGGATCGACGGACGGAGTATCCCCTTCGAGCCGCTGTTCACCGCCATGAGCGCCGGGCGGCGCAAGCTCCTGCTGGTCGACGGCAGCTATCTCTCGCTGAACCACCCGGCACTCGATCGCCTCCGCGAGCTGCTGGACGAGGCGGGCGACCTCGATGAGTGGGAGACGGGGCCGCGCCTCAGCCGCCATCAGACGGATCTCTGGGAGGAGTTCGAAGACCTCGCCGACGAGGCGCTTCCCGCCGTGAGCTGGCGTGCCACCGCCGACGGCCTCCGGCGCGCGTCCGAGGTTCCGTCCGTCCCGCTCCCGCCCGGGCTCACGGCGCAGCTGCGGCCGGATCAGAAGGAGGGGCTGGACTGGCTCGCCTTCCTCTGGTCCCATCGGCTCGGCGGCATCCTCGCCGACGACATGGGTCTGGGCAAGACGGTGCAGCTCCTCGCCCTCCTGCTGCACGCGCGCGCGTCGGGGGAGGAGCGGCCGTTCCTCGTCGTCGTCCCGACCTCCGTCCTCGCGACCTGGCGCACCGAGGCCGCCCGTTTCGCCCCGGGACTCCGTGTGGTCACCCGGGACTCCACGGCCGGCCCACCCGCGGCCGCCGTGGCCGGAGAGGCGGACGTCGTGCTCACCACGTATGCCGTCGCCCGACTCGACGAGGACGGGTTCGCTGAGGTCGCCTGGGCCGGGCTGATCCTCGACGAAGCCCAATTCGTCAAGAATCCGGCGACCAAGCTCCACCGTGCGGTCGCGCGCTTCTCCGCCGATGTGACGCTCGCGGTCACCGGCACGCCCTTGGAGAACAGTCTCACCGAGCTCTGGGCGTTGCTGAAGCTCACCGCGCCCGGCCTGTTCGCGTCCGCCCGGAAGTTCCGCGAACAGTACGTCCAGCCGATCGAACACGGGAAGGTGCCCGAGAACGCGGAGGGCGGCCCGTATCGGCAGCGCCGGCTGGCACAGCTGCGCCGCCGCATCCGTCCGCTCGTGCTCCGGCGCACCAAGGAACTGGTCGCGCCCGATCTGCCGCCCAAGCAGGAGCAGGTGCTCGAGGTCGAGCTGAGCGCCGCGCACCGCGAGCTGTACGAGACGGTGCTGCAGCGCGAGCGGCAGAAAGTGCTCGGGCTGCTGGAGGATCTCGACCGGAACCGCTTCATCGTCTTCCGCTCGCTCACGCTGATGCGCATGCTGAGTCTCGCCCCCGGTCTGATCGACGACGCCGACGCCCGTCTCGGCTCACGCAAGCTCGACGTGCTCCTGGAGCGGATCGTCGAGCTGCAGGCGGAGGGGCATCGCGCTCTCGTCTTCAGCCAGTTCACCTCGTTCCTCGACATGGCGGCCGCGCGTCTCGACGCCGCCGGCATTCCGTACGCCCATCTCGACGGCTCCACGCGCCATCGGGAGCAGGTCGTGGCGGGGTTCACCGCCGGCGAACAGCCGGTGTTCCTCATCAGCCTGAAGGCCGGGGGATTCGGTCTCACCCTGACCGAGGCCGACTACGTGTTCCTGCTCGACCCGTGGTGGAATCCCGCCGCCGAGGCGCAAGCCGTCGACCGCACGCACCGGATCGGACAGGACAGCCAGGTGTTCGTCTACCGGATGATCGCGACCGGCACCATCGAGGAGAAGGTCCTCGCGCTGCAGCGTCGCAAGGCGCGGCTGTTCACGGCGGTGCTCGACGACGATGCCCTCTTCGCGCAGAGCCTCACCGCGGACGACATCCGCGGGCTCTTCGACGCCTAGCGCGCTTTTCCCCGGCTCGTCCCGCCGGGTGCCCAGGGAGCCGTCGGTACAATCGAACGGTTCATCTTCGAGAGGAATGCAATGCGGATCACGGGACTCGGCCACGCCGGCATGTTCATCGAGACGGTGGGTGGCAACATCATCTGCGACCCGGTGCTCGGCCCGTCCTTCTTCGGGTCCTGGTTCCCGTTCCCCGACAATCGCGGCCTCGACTGGGAGCGCTACGGCCGCGAGGCCGACTTCCTCTACATCTCCCACCGCCACCGCGACCACTTCGATCCGGCGCTTCTCGAGCGCTACATCCGCAAGGACATCGAAGTGCTGCTGCCCGAGTATCCGGTCGACGACCTCGAGCAGGACATCCGGGCGCTCGGCTACACGAACATCACGTATGCGCCGGCCGGCGAGATCATGGAGCGCGGCGCGCTGAAGATGATGATCACCCCGCTCCGGGCACCGAGCGACGGCCCCATCGGCGACTCGTCGCTGAGCGTGGACGACGGCACCGGATCGATGCTGAACCAGAACGACTCGCACCCGCTCGACCTCGAGAAGCTCCTGCACTTCGGCACGCCGGACGCCTACTTCACCCAGGTCTCCGGGGCCATCTGGTGGCCTATGGTCTACGACCTGCCGCTGGACGCGAAGCAGAACTTCGCACGCCTCAAGCGCGAGGCGCAGAACAAGCGGGCGATGTACTACATCGAGAAGGTCGATGCTCCGCACGTCTTCCCGATGGCGGGCCCGCCCATGTTCCTCCGCGACGATCTCTTCGACTTCAACGGGATGGGCCGCAACGGCGAGTCCATCTTCACGGACCAGAAGCAGTTCATCGCACACATGAAGGAGCTGGCGCCGAAGTACGACGGGCAGCTCTTCGTCCCCGGGACGCTCGTCACGATCGACGGCGGTGCGGTGACCACCGAGCAGACGCTCTACTCCGAGGCCGAGCTCGCCCACATCTTCGATAAGAAGTGGGACTACCTCGAAGAGCAGCGCGCGACGAGGCAGCAGGAGATCCGCGACGAGGAGGCCTCCCGCGCCGAGATCATCCCGCCCGACGAGATGCTGGCCGCCATCAAGGAATGGTGGGAGCCGCTGCTGAAGAAGTCGCGCACCATCCGCCTCGGTGTCGGGGGACACGTCCGGTTCCGCATCGGCGAGCTCGACATGGTCGTCGACTTCCCGCGCGCCAAGGTGCGCGAGTACGCCGGCGAGGAGTGCGTCTACTGGTACACGATCCCGGCCGACCTCGTCTCGACGAACATCCGCGACCACGAGATCGACTGGTCCAACTCGATCTTCCTGTCGATGCAGTTCTCGGTCGGCCGCAGCGGCAAGTTCAACGAGTTCCTCACCACGTTCCTGAAGTGCCTCTCGGTCGACCGGATCGAATACGTGGAGAACTGGTACCAGGAGCAGACGGACCAGACGGAGGACGCGGAGATCGGCGACTGGGTCGTCCAGCGCCGCTGCCCGCATCTGCGCGCCGACCTCACCAAGACCGGGAAGGTCGACGAGGACGGCATCCTCACGTGCAGCATGCACGACTGGAAGTGGGACCTGAAGACCGGGCGCTGCCTGTCCACCAGCGGTCACCCGATCCGGTCCTCCAAGATCGACGACGTGACCGACCCGGTGCTCCGCGAGGCGAGCTGACCGGGCGGACCATCGCGGGTCCGATAGACTTGGCACCACCAAGCAACCTTTAACCCCGTCCTGTGAGGCGGAGAAGGGAGCGGCTGATGGGTGTGCGCACGGTGCTGCACCAAGCCGACATCTCACGAGCGCTGACTCGGATCGCGCACGAGATCCTCGAGTCCAATCGCGGGGCTGAGAACCTGGTCCTGCTGGGCATCCCGACCCGCGGCGTCACGCTGGGCCACCGGCTCGCCGCCCTGATCAGCGAGATCGCGCAGGTCTCTGTTCCGGTCGGAGCCCTCGATGTGACGCTCTTCCGCGACGACCTCGCCAAGCACCCGACGCGATCTCCGCAGCCGACGGAGATCCCCCCGGGCGGCATCGACGGGAAGACGGTCGTCCTCGTCGACGATGTCCTGTTCTCCGGCCGGAGCATCCGCGCCGCGCTCGACGCCCTGCAGTCCATCGGCCGCCCCGCCGTCGTGCGCCTCGCGATCCTCATCGACCGCGGCCATCGAGAGCTGCCGATCCGCCCTGACTTCGTAGGCAAGAACATCCCCTCCGCCCGCACCGAGCGCGTGAACGTGCGCCTGTTCGAGAACGACGGCGCTGAGGAGGTGACGATCGGCGAATGAGGCATCTCCTCGACACCCGCACGCTCGACCGAGCGACCGCCCTGCGCATCCTCGACGTCGCGGAGGACATGGCGGACACGCAGTCCCGCGAGGTCAAGAAGCTCCCCACGCTGCGCGGCAAGACGGTCGTGAACCTCTTCTTCGAGGACTCCACGCGCACGCGGATCTCCTTCGAGGCCGCGGCGAAGCGCCTGTCCGCCGACGTCATCAACTTCGCGGCCAAGGGCTCCAGCGTCTCCAAGGGCGAAAGCCTCAAGGACACCGCACAGACGCTCGAGGCCATCGGCGCGGACGCGGTGGTCGTCCGGCATCCGGGCTCCGGCGCCCCACAGACCCTCGCCACGAGCGGCTGGATCTCCGCGGGCGTCGTGAACGCGGGCGACGGCACGCACGAGCACCCGACACAGGCGCTCCTGGACGCCTTCACGATCCGCAAGCGCCGGTTCGGCGCGGACAGCCGGGGACGCGACCTTCAGGGCGTCCGCGTGACCATCGTCGGCGACGTGCTGCACTCCCGCGTCGCGCGATCGAACGTCTGGCTCCTCACCGCGCTCGGGGCGGAGGTCACGCTCGTGTCCCCGCCCACCCTCGTCCCGCAGAACGTGTCGCTGTGGCCGGTGCGTGTCGTCTACGACCTGGACGAGGCTCTGGCGGAAGGTCCGGACGCGGTGATGATGCTGCGCATCCAGCTCGAGCGGATGAACGCGGCGTATTTCCCCACTGAGCGGGAGTATTCGCGCCGATGGGGTCTGGACGCGCGGCGCGTGGCCGCTCTCCCGGACGGTAGCATTGTCCTGCACCCCGGACCCATGAACCGGGGATTGGAGATCTCCTCCGAAGCAGCCGATTCCCCCCGCTCGACGGTGCTGGAACAGGTCTCGAACGGAGTCTCCGTGCGCATGGCGGTGCTGTACCTGCTGCTGGCAGGGGAACGAGACGACGAACGAGGGGGAGACCAGTGAGCGAGACCCTCGTCATCACCGGCGCACAGCTGCTCGGCGCGGATGGCGCCGACATCATCATCGAGGACGGCGTGATCGCCGAGGTCGGGACCGGGCTCACCCGCTCCGGCGCCCGCGTCATCGACGCGTCGGGGCTGGTCGCGCTGCCGGGACTGGTCGATCTGCACACCCATCTGCGCGAGCCGGGGTACGAGGCCTCGGAGACGATCCTCACCGGCACCAGGGCGGCCGCCGCCGGCGGATTCACCGCCGTGTTCGCGATGCCGAACACCTCCCCGGTCGCCGACACCGCGGGCGTGGTCGAGCAGGAGCTCGCCCTCGGCGAGGCCGCCGGGTATGCGACGGTCCAGCCGATCGGGGCGGTCACGGTCGGCCAGAAGGGGGAGCGGCTCGCCGAGCTCGGCGCGATGGCGACCTCGCGGGCCCGGGTGCGCGTGTTCAGCGACGACGGCTTCTGCGTGTGGGATCCGCTGATCATGCGCCGCGCGCTGGAGTACGTGAAGTCGTTCGACGGCGTCGTCGCGCAGCACGCTCAGGACCCGCGCCTCACCGAGGGCGCCCAGATGAACGAGGGCACCGTCTCGGCGGAGCTGGGACTCACCGGCTGGCCGGCGGTCGCCGAGGAGTCGATCATCGCTCGCGACGTCCTCCTTGCCGAGCACGTCGGCTCGCGTCTGCACGTGTGCCACCTCTCCACGGCCGGCTCGGTGGACATCATCCGCTGGGCCAAGAAACGGGGCGTGAACGTGACGGCCGAGGTCACGCCGCACCACCTGCTGCTCACGGACGAACTCGTCCGCGGATACGACGCGCGGTACAAGGTGAATCCGCCCCTGCGTCGCGAAGAGGACGTGCTCGCCGTGCGGGAGGGCCTGGCGGACGGGACGATCGACATCGTCGCGACCGATCACGCCCCGCATCCGAGCGAGCACAAGGCCTGCGAGTGGCAGGCCGCCGCGAACGGCATGGTCGGTCTGGAGAGCGCCCTGCGGGTCGTCCACCAGTCGATGGTGCAGACCGGACTGCTCACCTGGACCGACGTCGCCCGGGTCATGAGCGCCGCACCGGCGCGCATCGGCCGCCTCGACGGACACGGCACGCCCCTCGCGGCAGGACAGTCCGCGCATGTGACGCTGTACGACCCGTCGGTGGACGGCGTGTTCACCACGGCCGACCTGCACGGGCGCAGCGTGAACTCGCCGTACCTCGGTCGGGCCCTGCCCGGTCGTGTGGAGTTCACCGTTCACGGCGGCACGCTCACGGTCGACGGCGGCACCGTCGTCGAGGAGCTCGGCGCATGAGCACACGGGACCTCGCGGTCGCGATCATCATCGCCCTCGCGCTGCTGATCCTCCTGTCGATGCTGTTCGCCTGGCGACGACGAGTGCGGCGCGATGCCGCGTACACGGCCCCGCTCGGGGTGCCGGAGCACGCGGAGGTGACGCGCCGCGACGAGGTGCTCTACGTGTCCACCACCCGGCACGAGCAGCCCCTCGAACGGCTCGCGATCACCCCGCTGGCATTCCGCGCACGCGGCGAGCTGGCTGTGACCGACCGCGGCATCGCGCTGGCCCTGGACGGCGCCCCGACCGTCTTCCTCGCCGCCGACCGCCTCGTCTCCGTCGACCGCGCGACCGTCACCATCGATCGCGTGGTGGAGCCCGGCGGACTCGTGCGCATCTCGTGGCACGTCGACGACGCCACCGTCGTCGACAGCTATCTGCGCCTCACCGGCGGCGACCTCCCGACCCTCATCTCCGACCTGCAGCGGCTCATCCCCGCCGCCCCTGACACAGGAGCAACGTCATGACACTCTCGACTTCCTCCCCGCAGGCCTCCGCGGCCCGCCTTCCCGATCCCGCCGTCCTCGTCCTGGAGGACGGCACCCGCCACCGCGGTCACGCCTACGGCGCCCGCGGCCGCACACTCGGCGAGGTCGTCTTCGCCACCGGCATGTCGGGATACCAGGAGACGATCACGGACCCGTCCTACGCGGGACAGATCGTGCTCCAGACCGCGCCCCACATCGGCAACACCGGCATGAACGACGAGGACACCGAGTCGCGGCGTATCTGGGTCGCCGGCTACATCGTGCGCGACCCCTCGCGCGTCGTCTCCAACTGGCGTGCGAACGCCTCCCTCGACGACGTCCTCGTGGCGGACGGCATCGTCGGCATCAGCGGGATCGACACCCGCGCGGTGACGCGCCACATCCGTTCGGCGGGCTCCATGCGCGGCGGCATCTTCTCGGGTGCCGACGCGGAGCTCGATCCGGAGGAGCAGCTCCGGATCGTCCGCGAGGCCCCGGAGATGACCGGCCTCAACCTCTCCGCACAGGTGTCCGTCGAGAGCGCGACCGTGACCCCCGCGGTGGGGGAGCGGATCGGCAACCTGGCCGTGCTCGACCTCGGCGTCAAGCAGGCGACCATCGACAACCTCGCCGCCCGCGGGTTCGACGTCCACGTCCTTCCGCAGGACGTGAGCATCGACGAGATCCGGGCGATCGAACCCGTCGCCGTGTTCTACTCGAACGGCCCCGGCGACCCCGCAGCCTCGGGCGACCACGTCGAACTGCTGCGTGCGGTGCTCGACGACGGCCTGCCGTTCTTCGGCATCTGCTTCGGCAACCAGCTCCTCGGCCGGGCCCTCGGCCTCGGCACGTACAAGCTGCCGTTCGGCCACCGCGGCATCAACCAGCCCGTGCTGGACAAGCAGACGGGCAAGGTGGAGATCACCGCGCACAACCACGGCTTCGCCGTCGAGGCGCCCCTGGAGGGCTCCTTCGACAGCCCGCACGGCTACGGCAAGGTCGAGGTCAGCCACGTCGGCCTCAACGACAACGTCGTGGAGGGCCTGCGCGCCCTCGACATCCCCGCCTTCTCGGTGCAGTACCACCCCGAGGCCGCGGCCGGACCGCACGACGCCAACTACCTCTTCGACCGCTTCCGCGACATGGTCATCGCGAACAAGAAGGACGCAAAGTAATGCCCAAGCGCGACGACATCCGCTCCGTCCTCGTCATCGGCTCCGGCCCGATCGTCATCGGCCAGGCCTGCGAGTTCGACTACTCCGGCACCCAGGCGTGCCGCGTCCTCCGCGAGGAGGGCGTCCGGGTCATCCTCGTCAACTCGAACCCGGCGACGATCATGACCGACCCGGACTTCGCCGACGCGACGTACATCGAGCCGATCACCCCGGCGGTGATCGAGACGATCATCGCGAAGGAGAAGCCCGACGCGATCCTGCCGACGCTCGGCGGTCAGACGGCGCTGAACGCTGCGATGGCGCTGCATGAGCAGGGGATCCTCGAGAAGTACGACGTCGAGCTCATCGGTGCGAAGGTGGACGCCATCAAGAAGGGCGAGGACCGTCAGGTCTTCAAGGAGCTCGTCCTCGAGGCGGGCGCGGACGTGGCCAAGAGCGTCATCGCCCACACCATGGACGACCTCCTCGCCGGCGCCGAGCAGCTCGGCTACCCGCTCGTCGTGCGCCCGTCCTTCACGATGGGCGGTCTCGGTTCCGGTTTCGCCTACGACGAGGAGGACCTGCGCCGCATCGGCGGGGCGGGTCTGCGCGACTCGCCGACGACCGAGGTGCTCCTGGAGGAGTCGATCCTCGGTTGGAAGGAGTACGAGCTCGAGCTCATGCGCGACACCGCCGACAACACGGTGGTCGTCTGCTCCATCGAGAACGTCGACCCCGTCGGCGTGCACACCGGCGACTCGATCACGGTGGCGCCGGCGCTGACCCTGACCGATCGCGAGTACCAGAAGCTCCGTGACATCGGCATCGACATCATCCGTGCCGTGGGCGTGGACACCGGGGGCTGCAACATCCAGTTCGCGGTCAACCCCGAGAACGGGCGCATCATCGTCATCGAGATGAACCCCCGCGTCTCCCGGTCCAGCGCCCTGGCGTCGAAGGCCACCGGCTTCCCGATCGCCAAGCTCGCTGCGAAGCTGGCGCTCGGCTACCGTCTCGACGAGATCCCGAACGACATCACCGGCGTGACCCCGGCGAGCTTCGAGCCGACGCTCGACTACGTGGTCGTCAAGGTCCCGCGCTTCGCATTCGAGAAGTTCCCGGCCGCGGACGCCACGCTCACCACCACCATGAAGTCGGTCGGCGAGGCGATGGCCATCGGGCGCAACTACGCCACGGCGCTGCAGAAGGCGCTCCGGTCGCTCGAGAAGCGGGGCTCCAGCTTCCACTGGGGCGAGGAGTCGCGCAGCGTCGAGGAACTGCTCGAGATCGCGAAGACGCCCACGGACGGCCGCATCGTGACCCTGCAGCAGGCGCTGCGCAAGGGCGCGACGATCGAGCAGGCGTTCGAGGCGACGGCCATCGATCCCTGGTTCCTCGACCAGATCGTCCTCATCAACGAGGTCGCCGAGGTCGTCCGTACCGCGGAGGAGCTGGACGCCGCGACTCTGCGCTATGCCAAGGAGCACGGCTTCTCCGACGCGCAGATCGCCCAGCTGCGGGGTGACAGCGAGAGCGAGATCCGCGGCGTGCGCCACGGCCTCGGCATCCGACCGGTCTACAAGACGGTGGACACCTGTGCGGGCGAGTTCCCCGCCCTCACGCCGTACCACTACTCGAGCTACGACGCCGAGACCGAGGTGGCGCCGTCCGAGCGCACCAAGGTCGTCATCATCGGGTCGGGCCCGAACCGCATCGGTCAGGGTGTCGAGTTCGACTACTCCTGCGTGCACGCGTCGTTCGCCCTCTCGGACGCCGGATTCGAGACCGTCATGGTCAACTGCAACCCGGAGACCGTGTCGACCGACTACGACACCTCGGACCGCCTGTACTTCGAGCCGCTGACGCTCGAGGACGTCCTGGAGGTGCTGGACGCGGAGGCGGCCAGCGGCACCATCCTCGGCGTCGTGTGCCAGCTCGGCGGCCAGACGCCGCTCGGCCTCGCGAAGGGCATCGAGGCGGCCGGGTACACGGTCCTGGGCACGAGCCCGGAGGCCATCGACCTCGCCGAGGAGCGCGAGCTGTTCTCGCGGCTGCTCGACGACGCGGGCCTGCTCGCGCCCCGCAACGGCACGGCGATCGACGTCGAGGGCGCGGTGCGCATCGCCGAGGAGATCGGCTACCCCGTGCTCGTGCGCCCGAGCTTCGTGCTCGGCGGCCGCGGCATGGAGATCGTCTACGGCACCGACGCGCTGCGCGACTACTTCGTGCGGACGGCGGGAGAGGTCGTCATCGAGGAGGGCAAGCCGCTGCTGGTCGACCGCTTCCTCGACGATGCGATCGAGCTGGACGTGGACGCCCTGTACGACGGCACCGACCTCTTCATCGGCGGCGTGATGGAGCACCTGGAGGAGGCCGGGATCCACTCCGGCGACTCGAGCTGCACGCTCCCGCCGGTGTCTCTCGGCCGCAGCGACGTCGACCGGGTCCGCGAGGCCACGCTGGCGATCGCAGAGGGCGTCGGCGTGCGCGGGCTGCTGAACGTGCAGTTCGCGATCAGCGCCGGCGTGCTCTACGTCATCGAGGCGAACCCCCGCGCCAGCCGCACGGTCCCGTTCGTCTCCAAGGCGCTGGGCATCCCGATGGCGAAGGCCGCGAGCCGCATCATGGCCGGCTCGACGATCGCCGAGCTCCGCGCCGAAGGCATGCTGCCCGAGCAGGACGGCTCGCGCGTGCCGCTGGACGCCCCCGTCTCGGTCAAGGAGGCCGTGCTGCCCTTCAAGCGGTTCCGCACCGCCGACGGCAAGACCGTCGACTCGGTCCTCGGCCCGGAGATGCGCTCGACCGGTGAGGTCATGGGCATCGACCGGGACTTCCCGACCGCGTTCGCGAAGTCCCAGGCCGCGGCCTACGGAGGCATGCCGACCTCGGGCACGGTGTTCATCTCGGTGGCCGATTCCGACAAGCGCGCGGTGATCCTTCCGGCGCACCGCCTCCAGCAGCTCGGCTTCACGATCGTGGCGACGGAAGGCACCGCGGAGATCCTGTCCCGCAACGGCATCGCCGTCACCGTGGTCGAGAAGTACAGCGAGACCCAGGAGTCAGGCGCCCGGAACATCGTGGACCTCATCAACGACGGGGAGATCGACATCGTCGTGAACACCCCGTCCGGTGGTGCGGCCCGTGCCGACGGCTACGAGATCCGCGCCGCGGCCGTCGCCGCGGACAAGGCGCTCTTCACGACCATCGCTGTGCTCGGCGCGGCGGTGAGCGGGATGGACGCCGCGCACGAGGGCTTCCAGGTCAAGAGCCTGCAGGAGTACGCGCAGGACCGGGTGGCTGCGGGATGACGACACGCTTCGGCGAGCGGGCCCGCGCAGCTCTCGAGACGCACGGCCCGCTCTGCGTCGGCATCGACCCCCACGCCGCCCTGCTGGCGGCGTGGGGGCTCGCCGCCGATGCGTCCGGCGTCCGCGAGTTCGGCCTGCGCGCGGTCGAGGCGGCGGCCGGACGGGTCGGCATCGTCAAGCCGCAGGTGTCGTTCTTCGAGCGGTACGGCGCGGCCGGGTTCGCCGCGCTGGAGGACGTGCTCGCCGCCGCGCGAGCGGCGGGACTGCTCGTGATCGCCGACGCCAAGCGCGGCGACATCGGATCGACCATGGCGGATTACGCGCAGGCGTGGCTGCCGGTCGGTGCTCCGCTGGAAGCGGATGCGCTGACGGTGAGTCCATATCTCGGCGTCGGTGCTCTCGATGGCGCGTTCGCGCTGGCGGAGGAGCACGGCAAAGGGCTGTTCGTGCTGGCCGCGACGAGCAATCCCGAGGCGACGGGCCTCCAGCGGGCGACGACCGCGGACGGCGCCACGGTGTCCGCCGCCGTCATCGCCGAGGTGTCGCGCCGGAACGCCGACGCGACGCCCGCGGGGGAGTGGGGGAGTTTCGGCTTCGTCATCGGTGCCACCGTGGACGCGGCGGAGGCCGGCCTCGCGCCGTTCGCGCCCGTCGCCGCGATCCTCGCGCCCGGATTCGGCGCGCAGGGCGCCACCCCGGCGGATCTCGTGCGCCGCTTCGGCCCCACCGCGGGGTCCGTCATCGCGAGCGAGAGCCGCAGCCTCCTCTCCGCGGGGCCGGCGGCCCTCGCCGAGACGATCGCCGACCGCGCCGCCCAGTATCGAGAGGTCAGCCGTGGCTGAGGAACGCCGCACCGTCCCCGAGGTCGACCGGGCCGCCGCCGCACGCCGCGCGGTCGAGCGACGCCGCGCCAGGGCCTCCCTCAAGCGCGACCTCACGATGAGGGTCGTCACCCCGCAGGCCGTGCTGCATCGTGCGACGGAGGATGCCGATTCCGTCGAGGGCTCGATGCGCATCACCGACTTCCTGCTGGCTCTCCCCGCGATCGGCGCCGGCAAGCGCGACCGGGTGCTCGAGCAGCTCCACATCTCCCCGGTCAAGCGGCTGGGCGGGCTGGGCGCCCGTCAGCGGCGGGTGCTGGAGGAGTGGCTGGACGAACGCTTCCCGGCACCCGCCCCGCGAGGCGCCCGCAGCCGGCTCCTCGTCCTCGCCGGGCCCACCGCGGTCGGCAAGGGAACGGTGGCGGCGCACATCCGGGAGAACAACCCCGAGATCCACCTGTCGGTGTCCGCCACCACGCGATCGCCGCGACCGGGGGAGGTCGACGGCGTCCACTACTACTTCGTGGACGACGCCGAGTTCGACCGCCTCATCGCCGACGGCGAGCTGCTGGAGTACGCGGTCGTGCACAACCGGTCGCGCTACGGCACGCCGCGCGCCCCGATCGACGCGGCGCTGGCCGAGGGGAAGACCGTGCTCCTCGAGATCGACCTGCAGGGCGCTCGTCAGGTGCGCGACGCGGAGCCGTCGGCGACGCTCATCTTCCTCCTGCCGCCGAGCTGGGACGAGCTGGTGCACCGACTGGTCGGCCGCGGCACGGAGGACGCTGAGGAACGCGCGCGACGGCTGCGGACGGCGAAGGTGGAGCTGGCAGCGCAGAACGAGTTCGACCACCTGATC
Source organism: Microbacterium sp. BLY (assembly GCF_017939615.1). NCBI lineage: Bacteria > Bacillati > Actinomycetota > Actinomycetes > Micrococcales > Microbacteriaceae > Microbacterium > Microbacterium sp. BLY. Next base: position 2,513,866 of record NZ_JAGKSR010000001.1, on the reverse strand, counting down.
GTGAACGAGGACGTCGCCACCGCCGCTCGCGAGGTCGTAGACTTGTCTACAAGCTCTGCGCGCTGACCCGATTCCCGGGTCGAGCACCACGCCGATCCCTGAGCTCGTCGAAGGGTCGCGCGCCCGCAGCACCGTCTTCGCGACGATTCCCGTCGCCTGATCAGGAGGTCCACCCATGGCCGGACGCAACAACGGCATCATCGATCCCCCCATCGACAACCTGCTGGAGCGCGTCGACTCCAAGTACGAGCTCGTGATCTACGCCGCCAAGCGCGCCCGTCAGATCAACGACTACTACTCCGACCTGCACGAGGGCAATCTCTTCGACAACGTGGGCCCGCTCGTCGACTCCTCGGTCGAGGACAAGCCGCTCACCATCGCCCTGCACGAGATCAACGAGGACAAGCTCCGCCTGCGTCACGCGGAGTGAGTCGACGACCGCGCCGCCGCGACGTCGGTGGCGCGGTCCAGAATGGGTGCCACACCCTCCCACCGTCCGTCCCCGTTCTGGAGCATCGATGAGCGCCCTGCGTCTGTTCACGTCCGAGTCCGTCACCGAAGGGCATCCGGACAAGATCTGCGACCAGATCTCGGACAGCATCCTCGACGGACTCCTCGCGAAGGACCCGGCCTCCCGTGTGGCCGTCGAGACACTCGTCACGACGGGGCTCGTGCACGTCGCCGGCGAGATCCGCACCGACGCCTACGTCGACATCCCGACGATCGTCCGGCAGGTCGTCAACGGCATCGGGTACACATCCTCCGACACCGGATTCGACGGCGACTCGTGCGGGGTCAGCGTCTCCGTGGGCGAGCAGTCCACCGACATCGCGCACGGCGTCGACAACGCGCAGGAGCACCGCGACGGCTCGTCGGTCGACCCGCTCGACGGGCTCGGCGCCGGCGACCAGGGCATCATGTTCGGCTTCGCCACCAACGAGACTCCTCAGCTCATGCCGATGGCCGCGTGGACCGCGCACCGCATCGCGGAGCGCCTCACCGAGGTCCGTCGCAGCGGCCTCCTGCCGTTCCTGCGTCCGGACGGCAAGACGCAGGTCACCCTCGGGTACGACGGCTTCACGCCCAAGACCGTCGACGCCGTCGTGCTGTCGACCCAGCACAATCCGGACATCGCCCAGGACGACCTCAAGGCGCAGATCCGCGAGCACGTCATCGACCCGGTGCTCGGCACGACGGGCCTCGACCTCGACGACGTCACGTACTACATCAACCCCGCGGGCCCCTTCGTCACGGGCGGTCCGAAGGGCGACGCCGGGCTGACCGGACGCAAGATCATCATCGACACGTACGGCGGTGCCGCCCGGCACGGCGGCGGCGCCTTCAGCGGGAAGGACCCCTCCAAGGTCGACCGTTCGGGTGCCTACGCGACCCGCTGGGTGGCGAAGAACGCCGTCGCGGCGGGCCTCGCCGACCGGCTCGAGGTCCAGGTCGCCTATGCGATCGGCGTCGCCCGTCCCGTCGGCCTGTACGTGGAGACGTTCGGGACCGGACGGGTCTCGGATGAGGTCATCACCCGCGCGATCGACGAGGTTTTCGACCTGCGGCCCCAGGCCATCATCGAGCAGCTCGACCTGCTGCGACCGATCTACGCCCAGACGGCCGCGTACGGGCACTTCGGCCGCGAGCTTCCCGACTTCACCTGGGAGCGGACGGACCGGGCCGAGGAGCTGCGGCGCGCTGCCGGGCTCTGACGGGACCGCGGTGCTGATCTCTCCGGAGAGCCGGCGCATCGCCCGGGTGCTCCTCGAGTCTCCACTGCCGCAGCTCGACCGCCTGTTCGACTACGCGCTGCCGGCGGAGCTGGGCGATGTCGTTCCCGGAGTCCGCGTGCGGGTGCCGTTGCGGACGGCCGGCCGGGTGGTCGAGGGCTTCGTCGTGGAGCTGGACGTGGAGGACGACGCGGATCGGCCCCTCTCCGAGGTCGAGAGCGTCGTGTCCGCGGTCCCCGTGCTGCCGGATCGCCTGTACCGGCTGGCCCGACGGGTCGCGGATCGCGCCGCCGGGTCGGCGTCCGACGTGCTGCGTCTGGTCATCCCCAAACGGCAGGTGCGCGTCGAGAAGGCGTGGACCGCCGACTCTCCGATCCCGCAGCCGACGCCCGAGGGGCGAGAGGACGCCGCATCCGTCGTCGGACTGTACGACGGCCTGCAGGCGGTCCTCGATGAGAGCGGGCGTGCGGCGGTCGAGGCCATCCCGCAGCTGACCGATGACACTCCGGGCTGGGCGCGGATGCTCGCCGCCGCCGCAGCGTCGACGCTCGCGGCGGGGAGGTCGAGCATCCTCGTCGTGCCGGACCACCGCGACCTCGATCGGCTCCTGGCCGCTCTCGACGCGTTCGTCCCGGCGGAGGCGATCGCGCGACACGACTCCCGGCAGACCAACCCGGATCGGTATCGCTCGTTCCTGCGGACCCTCGAGGACGCGCCGTGCATCGTGGTCGGGAACAGGTCCGCCGTCTACGCCCCCGTCGTCGCCGGTCTGGTCGCGGTGTGGGACGACGGCGACAGCCTGCTGGGGGAGCCGCTCGCACCCTACGTCCATGCGCGCGATGCGGCGCTGCTGCGCCAGGAGGCCGAGGGGTCGGCCCTCCTCTTCGCCGGACATACCCGGACGACCGAGATCGAACGGCTCGTCGCACACGGGTGGTTGCAGGACATCCGTGCCGCACGACGCGTGCTGCCGCGCGTCGTGCTGAGCACACCGCAGGAGATGGAGCAGCCCACGCCCCAGCGGATGCCGTCGTCGGCCTTCCTCGCGGCACGGAACGCCGCCGCGGAAGGGCCCGTGCTCATCCAGGTCTCGCGGCCCGGGTTCGCGCCGTCCCTCGTCTGCGCGGATTGCCGGGCACCCGCGCGGTGCCCCCACTGCGGCGGTCCGCTCGGTGCCCGCCATCGCGGTGCGGTCCCCGTGTGCGGGTGGTGCGGACGCGGGGCCAGGGCGTGGACCTGTCCGGCGTGCTCTTCGACCCGTCTCCGGCTCGCCTCGTCCGGCAGCGAACGCACCGCCGATGAGCTGGGTCGCGCCTTCCCCGGCGTCCGCGTCATCGTCGCCGACGGCAGCCATCCGGTGGAACGCGTCGACGCGCGTCCGGCTCTCGTGGTCGCCACGCGCGGCGCCGAGCCACTCGCGGAGGGCGGCTACCGTGCGGTCGTGCTGCTCGACGGCCCGCGCATGCTGCAGGCACCGGATCTGCGCATCGGCGAAGCGTGTCTGCGGTGGTGGTCGAACGCGGCCGCCCTGGCCGCCCCGGGCGCTCCGATCCACCTCGTCGGCGTGGACGGTGGCGTCGCCAGGGCACTGGCCACCTGGAACCACCCGGCCTACGCGCGCACCGAGCTGGAGCAGCGCGCGCCGCTGCACATGCCCCCGACCGCACGCGTCGCGCTCGTAGAGGGCTCGTCCGCCGCCGTGGGGCGCGCACTGGAGGCGCTGTCCGAGCTCTCCCTGCCCACCGACGCGGTGCTCGGTCCCGTCCCCGTCGAATCGGACGACGTCCCGCCGCGGGTCCGCGCTCTCGTGCGCTTCGACTACGGTGCGGGAAGCCGTGTGGCCACCACCCTCCGCGCGGCCGTCGTCGCCGAGGCGGTCAGCGGCCGCCGCGGTCGGACCAAGGCGGCCCGCAGCACGCTCTCGGTCCGCCTCGATATCCTCGATCCAGAACTCTGACCCTTCCGGAGAACCTTCATGCGCCTCGTCTTCGCCGGCACCCCCGCCGCCGCGGTCCCCACTCTGCGCCGCCTCGCCGCGGTCCACGACATCGCCGCGGTCGTGACGCGCCCCGACGCCCCGCTGGGACGGAAGAAGGTGCTGACCCCGTCGCCCGTCGCCCGGGCGGCGGAGGAGCTCGGTCTGCCGATCATCCGGGCCGCGCGACTCGACGACGTCGTGACGGCGGAGATCACCGCGCTGCGCCCGGAGCTCGGGGTCATCGTCGCGTACGGCGGTCTCGTGCGCGAACCTCTCCTCTCGGCGCCCGATGCCGGCTGGATCAACCTGCACTTCTCCCTGCTTCCCGCCTGGCGAGGGGCGGCCCCGGTGCAGCGCGCGCTGATCGCCGGAGACGCCGTCCTCGGCGCGAGCGTGTTCCAGCTCGTCCCCGAGCTCGACGCCGGCGACGTGTTCGCCACGCGCGCCGTCGACCTTCCGCCGACGGCGACGGCCGGCGAGGCACTGGAGGCCCTGGCCGTCGACGGCGCGGCCCTCACCGCGGACGTGGTCGCGGAGATCGCGGACGGGACTGCCCGCGCGGTGCCGCAGGAGGGTGAGCCGACCTTCGCCGGAAAGCTGTCGCTCGAGGACGGCCTGCTCGACTTCCGCGAGCCCTTGCCCGCCGTCTACGCCCGGTTCCGCGGAGTCACTCCGGAGCCGGGGGCGCACACCACCATCGACGGTCAGCGGCTGAAGATCGTGGAGGCGCGACCCGCCGGCGCCGAGGCGGAGCACCTGCCACCCGGCACCATGGCGGGCACGCGCGCGGCGGTCCTGATCGGGACGGCCACCTCACCGCTGGCCGTCACCCGTCTGCAGCCCGCCGGCAAGGGCCCCATGAACGCCGCGGACTGGTGGCGCGGCCTGCAGGGCTCGACCCCGGTGGCCGGATCGTGAACGACCGACGACGCCCCGGCACCGGCCCAAAGCGCGGGGGTCGGGAGCGGAACGGCGGCGGACGTGGCCCGAACCGATCGGTCCAGCCTGCGCGCCGGGTGGCGTACGACGTGCTGCGAGCGGTGTCGGACTCCGACGCCTACGCGAACCTGCTGCTGCCGACCGCGATCGCCGAGGCGGGACTGGACCCCCAGGACGCGGCTCTCGCGACGGAGCTGACCTACGGCACCCTCCGGCGCCGGGGGACCTACGACGCGATCATCGCCGCCGCCGCCGATCGCCCGACCGACGCGATCGACCCCGCCGTGCTCGACGCCCTCCGGCTCGCGGTGCACCAGCTCCTCGCGACACGGGTGGCGTCGCACGCCGCCGTCAACGAGTCCGTGAACCTCGTGGCACTCACAGCAGGGCGCGGGGCGTCGAGCTTCGCCAACGCGGTGCTCCGGCGGATCGCCCGCGAGTCGCCGGGTGAGTGGCTCGCACGCGTCGAGGATGCGGCGCGATCGGACGACGAACGGCTGGCGCTCCGGGCTGCGCATCCCGTGTGGATCATCCGGGCCCTGCGTCGAGCTCTCGCCGCTGAGGACCGGGTCGAGGAACTGGACGCGCTGCTGGAGGCCGACAACGTCTCGCCCGAGGTCACGCTGGTCGCCCTCCCCGGGCTCGCCCAGCCGCAGGAGCCGCGCCGCCCCTACGCCGCCACGGCGTTCGCGTCTCCGGGAGGCGATCCGCGTCTCGCGCTCACCGCTTCCGAGGGAGCGGTCCGGGTGCAGGACGAGGGGTCTCAGCTCGTCGCGCTCGCGCTGACCGCGGCGACGCCGCTTCGCACGGGGGAGCGGTGGCTCGATCTGTGCGCGGGTCCCGGCGGGAAGACCGCCCTGCTCGCCGCTGTCGCCCGGCAGAACGACGCGGTGCTCGAGGCCAACGAGGTGGTGCCGGCCCGCGCCCGGCTCGTGCGCAACGCGCTGCGCGCCGTCCCCGGAGAGGTCGTCGTGCACGAGCGCGACGGACGTGAGCTGGCGGCGGAGCGGCCGGGCGCGTTCGACCGCATCCTCGTGGACGCGCCCTGTACGGGTCTCGGCGCGCTGCGTCGACGCCCGGAGGCTCGCTGGCGCAAGTCCCCGGCGGACGTCGCCGAACTCGTGCCATTGCAGGTGGGGCTTCTGCGCGCGGCGGTGGACGCCCTGGCGCCGGGCGGCATCGTCGCCTACGTCACGTGCTCGCCGCACCTGGCCGAGACCACCGGTGTCGTGCAGGAGGTCCTGCGCGACCGTCCGGATCTCGTGGAGCTCGACGCCCGGGCAGTCGTGCGCGGCGTGGCGCGGTCGCCGATCGATCTCGCCGACGACGGCCGCCCCGGCACGGGCAGCGCGCAGCTCTGGCCGCACCGGCACGGCACCGATGCGATGTTCCTCGCGCTCCTGCAGCGCCCCGCATCCGCACCCGACACCTCGACGGAAGGCTGAGACCATGGATCTGCCCCGCGCCCCGCGCATCAATCCCAGCATCCTCGCCGCCGATTTCGTCAACATGCAGGCGGAGCTCGCCCGGATCGCCACGGCCGACTTCGCGCACGTCGACGTCATGGACAACCACTTCGTCCCGAACCTCACCTTCGGGCCGCAGATGGTGCAGCGGATCCAGGAGACCAGCCCGGTCCCGCTCGACGTGCACCTGATGATCACCGATCCGGACCGCTGGGCACCGGGCTACGCCGAGCTCGGCGCCGCCAGCGTCACCTTCCACCTGGAGGCAGCGGGGGAGCCGGTGGCTCTCGCTCGCCGCCTCCGCGACATCGGGGCGCGCGCGGGCGTCGCGGTGAAACCCGCCACACCCGTCGACGGGCTTTTCGACCTCCTCGACGAGTTCGACCAGATCCTCGTGATGACCGTGGAGCCCGGGTTCGGAGGTCAGGGCTTCCTGCCGGAGACCATGCCGAAGCTGCGGGCGCTGTCCGCGGAGGCGCGACGACGCGGCTCCTCCGTGTGGCTCCAGGTCGACGGCGGCATCTCCGATCGGACGATCGCCCAGGCGGCAGAGGCGGGAGCGGACACCTTCGTCGCCGGGTCCGCCGTGTACGGGGCGGACGATGTGGAAGCGGCCGTCACCCGGCTCAGGGACCTCGCGCGAGCCGGTAGCCTGGAGGGGTGAAGACTTTCGACGAGCTGTTCGCCGAGCTCAGCGTCAAGGCCGAGACCCGCCCCGAGGGATCGGGCACGGTGGCCGAGCTCGACGGCGGCGTGCACACGATCGGCAAGAAGATCGTCGAAGAGGCCGCCGAGGTCTGGATGGCGGCGGAGTACGAGTCGGATGCCGCCGCCGCGGAGGAGATCTCCCAGCTGCTCTACCACCTGCAGGTGATGATGCTCGCCAAGGGCCTCACCCTGCAGGATGTCTATCGACATCTGTGATGCGCTCCGGTCCCACTCCTTCGAACTGAAAGCCGTTCATGCTGCGCATCGCCGTTCCCAACAAGGGCTCCCTCTCCGAGACCGCCGCCGAGATGCTCGCGGAGGCGGGCTACGCCGGCCGCCGCGATCCCAAGACCCTGCATGTCATCGACGCCGAGAACGACGTCGAGTTCTTCTTCCTCCGTCCGCGTGACATCGCCACGTACGTCGCGTCCGGGGCGCTCGACGTCGGGATCACCGGTCGCGATCTCCTCCTCGACGTGCAGCAGCCGGCACGCGAGATCGAGCAGCTCGGCTTCGGAGCCTCCACGTTCCGCTTCGCGGGCCCTCCCGGACGCTTCACCTCCGTCCAGGACCTCGACGGCGTCCGTGTCGCCTCGGCCTATCCGGGCCTCGTGGGCTCGTTCCTCCGTGACCAGGGCGTGAACGCCGAGCTCGTGCAGCTCGACGGCGCGGTCGAGTCCGCGGTCCGCCTCGGTGTCGCGGACGCGGTGGCGGACGTGGTCTCCACCGGGACGACCCTTCGTCAGGCGGGACTGGAGATCTTCGGTCCGGTGATCCTCGAGTCGGAGGCCGTGCTCATCAGCCGTCCCGGCGAGGCCGACGGGGTGGAGACGCTCCTGCGTCGCCTGCGCGGCGTGATGGTGGCCCGTCGGTACGTCCTGCTCGACTACGACCTGCCGACCGAGCTCGTGGATCAGGCCGTCGCCATCGCCCCGGGCCGGGAGTCCGCGACGATCTCGCCTCTCCGCGATCCCGCGTGGGTGGCCGTCCGCGTCATGATCCCGCGCCGTCGGGTGAACCAGGTGATGGACGACCTCTACGCGCTGGGCGCGCGGGCGATCCTGGTGACCGCGATCCACGCAGCGAGGCTCTGATGACCCTCGCGAGCCGCGTCATCCCGTGCCTCGACGTGGCCGACGGCCGCGTCGTCAAGGGCGTCAACTTCGAGAATCTCCGCGACATGGGCGACCCGGTCGAGCTCGCTCGGCACTATGCCGCTCAGGGCGCCGATGAGATCACCTTCCTGGACGTGACCGCGACGGTCGACGCGCGTGCGACGACCTACGACGTCGTGCAGCGCACCGCCGAGCAGGTCTTCGTGCCGCTGACCGTCGGAGGCGGGGTGCGCAGCGTCGACGACGTCGCGCGGCTCCTCTCGGTCGGCGCGGACAAGGTCGGCGTGAACTCGGCGGCGATCGCCCGTCCCGAGCTCATCGGCGAGATCGCGGACCGGTTCGGTGCCCAGGTGCTCGTGCTCTCGCTCGACGTCAAGCGCGCCGACACCACGCGCTCGGGGTTCGTCGTGACCACGCACGGCGGCCGCACGCAGACCACCCTCGACGCTCTGGACTGGGCGCGCGAAGCGTCCGAACGCGGGGCGGGGGAGCTGCTCGTCAATTCCATCGATGCCGACGGCACCCGTGACGGCTTCGATCTCGAGCTCGTCCGCCTCATGCGCGAGGCCGCGCCGATCCCCGTGATCGCCTCCGGTGGCGCGGGACGGGCGACCGACTTCGCGCCGGCCATCAAGGCGGGGGCCGACGCGGTGCTCGCAGCGAGTGTGTTCCACACCGGAGCCCTCACCGTCGGGGACGTGAAGGACGCGCTGCGCGCGGAAGGGGTGCTCGTCCGATGACCGACATGCCGGATCCGGAGCCCGTCTCTGTGGACGACCGCATCGCGCAGGTCGCCTTCAACGCCGACGGCCTCGCGCCCATCATCGTGCAGCAGTGGGACACGCGGGAGGTGCTCATGCTCGCCTGGGTCGACGCGGAAGCACTCCGCCGCACGCTCACCTCGGGGCGCGCGACGTACTGGTCGCGGTCCCGCCAGGAGTATTGGCGCAAGGGAGACACCTCGGGGCACATCCAGGTCGTGCGCGAGGCGCGGCTCGACTGCGACGGCGATGCGCTGCTCCTGCTCGTCGACCAGACCGGTCCGGCGTGCCACACCGGCACCCGGACGTGCTTCGACACCACCGACCTCGAGGCCGTCGACGGGGTGAGCGCGTCGTGACGATCGCGGAGCGCGGGCGTTCCCTGTCGGTGACCGGTTTCCTGCTGGCCGGTGCCGTCGGCATCATCTCCTCGACCCAGACGTGGTTCACCGTGCAGCGCGCGGATGCGGGAGAGGACATCCTCGTCCCCGGCGCCTCCGCCCTCGTCCTGCTCGCCCCGCTGAGCCTCGCCGTGCTCGCTCTGGGGGCCGCCCTCGCGATCGCCGGGCGGACGGTGCGGCTCGTGTTCGGCGTCCTCGCCGCTGCCGCCGCGTTGTTCCTCGGCTTGTCCACCCTGCAGCTCCTCCTGGGGGATGCGTACGGTGCGGTCGCCGCCACCGTCACCGAGACCACGGGTCTCGCCGGCAGCGGTGCCGTCCATGACGTCGCGGCGAGTATCACGCCCTCGGCATGGCCGTTCCTCGCGCTGGGCGGCTGGGTGATCCTGCTCGCCGCCGCGGTGCTGGTGCTGGTGACCTGGCGTCGCTGGAAGGCGGGCGGGCGCCGCTACCGCACCGACGCGCCGAGCGACGTACCGCACGACGGGCCCGTCGACGCCGTGGATTCCTGGGACGAGCTGTCCCGCGGGTCCGACCCGACGCGCTGACCCCGATAGACTGAATCCAGATCCCCACGTCGTCCCCGGAGGAGAACATGACCAACCCGATCGCCGACCCTGGCCACGGACACTCGCCTGCGGCCTGGACCGCTGTCGTGATCATGCTCGTCGGCTTCGCCGCCGGCACCGTCGCGTTCTGCTTCGAGCAGCCGACCCTGGTGTGGATCTCGGCGGCGCTGATCCCGATCGGGGCGATCGTCGGCTGGGTGCTCGCGAAGGCGGGCTACGGCGTGAAGGGTCCCAAGTACGCCCCGAAGGCGCACTAGTGGTCCTCGCCGACCTGACGGCCGGCGCTGTCGCAGACGCCGAGCGTCGTTCCCTCTCCCGTCCTCTCGCGGTGGTCGAGCGTGACGCGCTCGCGCGCCCCGCGGCGAAGGACGCACTCTCGTTCCTCGCCCCCGCAGAGCGGGTCAAGATCATCGCCGAGGTGAAGCGGGCGAGTCCGTCCCGTGGCGCTCTGGCCGAGATCCCGGATCCCGCCCATCAGGCCGCGCTGTACGAGACCGGGGGCGCGTCGGCGATCAGCGTCCTCACGGAGGAGCGCCGCTTCGGAGGCAGTCTCGCCGATCTCGAAGCGGTCACGGCCCGGGTGTCGCTGCCCGTCCTCCGCAAGGACTTCATCGCCACCCGCTACCAGGTGCTGGAGGCCCGCGCCGCCGGTGCCGACCTCGTGCTGCTGATCGTCGCCGGCCTGGAGCCCGACGTCCTGCGCGATCTGTACGGGTTCATCCTCGAACTGGGCATGACCCCGCTTGTCGAGACCCACTCGGCGGACGAGCTGGAGGCCGCGATCGACCTCGGCGCCGCCCTGATCGGCGTGAACGCCCGCAACCTCAAGACCCTCGAGCTCGACCGTGACCTGTTCGGCCGACTCGTGGACCGCATCCCGGACACGGCGATCAAGATCGCGGAATCCGCGGTGCTCACCCCCGCCGACGTCGCGCACTACCGTTCGGCCGGTGCCGACGTCGTGCTGATCGGCGAGGCCCTGGTGACCGGAGACCCGGTCGCCACTCTCGAGAGCTTCCTGGAGGCGAAGTGAGTCTGCGCGACCAGCATGGCCCGTTCTTCGGCGACTTCGGCGGGCGGTACATGCCGGAGTCCCTGGTCGCCGCGATCGACGAGCTGACGGTCGCGTACGAGGAAGCCGCCGCCGACCCGGAGTTCCGTGCCGAGCTCGCCCATCTGCTGTCGTCCTATGCCGGGCGACCGTCCGCGCTCACCGAGGTGCCCCGGTTCGCCGAGCACGCCGGTGGCGCGCGCGTGTTCCTCAAGCGCGAGGACCTCAATCACACCGGCTCCCACAAGATCAACAACGTGCTGGGTCAGGCGCTGCTGACGAAGCGTCTCGGCAAGACGCGCGTCATCGCCGAGACAGGGGCGGGTCAGCACGGCGTCGCCACGGCGACGGCGGCCGCGCTGTTCGGTCTCGACTGCACGATCTACATGGGCGAGGTCGACACCGAGCGTCAGGCCCTGAACGTCGCTCGCATGCGGCTGCTGGGCGCCGAGGTGGTGGCGGTCACCTCCGGCTCGCGCACCCTGAAGGACGCGATCAACGATGCGTACCGCGACTGGGTCGCTTCGGTCGAGACCACCAACTACATCTTCGGCACGGCCGCTGGCCCGCACCCGTTCCCGGCGATGGTCCGCGACTTCCAGAAGATCATCGGCGAAGAGGCCCGTGCCCAGATCCTCGACGAGGTCGGCCGGCTTCCGGACGCCGTCGTCGCCTGCGTGGGCGGCGGGTCCAATGCGATCGGCATGTTCGACGCGTTCCTGGACGACGAGGGCGTGCGGCTGTACGGCGTCGAGGCCGCCGGCGACGGCGTCGACACCGACAAGCACGCGGCGTCCATCGAGCGCGGACGCCCCGGCGTGCTGCACGGCGCGAAGACGTACGTGCTGCAGGACGAGGACGGCCAGACCGTCGAATCACACTCGATCTCCGCCGGTCTCGACTACCCGGGCGTCGGCCCCGAGCACTCCTGGCTGGCGGACATCGGGCGCGCTGAGTACATCCCGGCGACGGACGACGAGGCCATGCAGGCCCTGCGGCTGCTCAGCAGGACCGAGGGCATCATCCCCGCCATCGAGTCGGCTCATGCCCTCGCCGGCGCGCTGCGGATCGGCCGCGAGCTCGGCCCGGACGGGCTGATCGCGATCTGCCTCTCCGGCCGTGGCGACAAGGACATGGACACCGCCGCCCGCTACTTCGAGCTCTACGACGAGGAAGCCGTCGCGCACGACGTGTCCGAGGAGAGCGCCGCCGAGGAAGCGGCCTCGAAGGGAGAGCCGCAGCTGTGAGCCGCGTCGAACAGGCCATCCAGCGCGCGCACGACGCCGGCCGCAGCGCCTTCGTCGGCTACCTTCCCGTCGGCTTCCCGGACCTGGAGACGAGCATCCAGGCCGCCATCGCCCTCGCCGAGAACGGCGTCGACATCATCGAGCTCGGGCCGCCCTACAGCGATCCCGTCATGGACGGCGCCATCATCCAGGAGGCGACCACCAAGGCCCTCGCCGCCGGCTTCCGCATGAAGGACCTCTTCACGGCGATCCGCGCGATCACCGCGGCGACCGACGTCCCCGTCCTGGTGATGACCTACTGGAATCCCGTGCTGCAGTACGGCGTGGACCGCTATGCGGAGGATCTGCTCGCCGCGGGCGGCGCCGGTCTCATCACCCCGGACATCACGCCGGAGGCCGCGGGGGAGTGGATCGCTGCCAGCGAGCGTCTCGGTCTCGACCGGGTGTTCCTCGCCGCTCCGACCTCCTCCGACGAGCGCCTCGGACTCGTCGTGCGCTCGTCGACCGGCTTCGTCTACACGGTGTCGACCATGGGCATCACGGGGGAGCGCGCCGAGCTCGACCGCGCGGCCCGCACCCTGGTGTCGCGGCTGCGCGACCACGGCGCCCGCCGCGCGTGCGTGGGCATCGGCATCTCCTCGCCTGAGCAGATCGCCGGCGTCTCGGAGTACGCCGACGGCGCCATCGTCGGCACCGCCCTCGTCCGCGCCCTCCGCGACGGCGGCGTGCCCGCCCTCGCCGAGGTCACCCGTACCCTGGCCGCCGGCACCGCGTCGGCGCGCTTCGTCTCAGAGAAGTAGGATCGCACTCATGTCCTCCGCGCTCCACAGCACCGCCGCCGGCGTGCTCGCCAGCATCCCGAGCCCGCCCGTGTCGTACATCGACCTCGGTCCGCTCCGGATCCACTTCTACGCTCTCTGCATCATCGCCGGCATCATCGCCGCGGCGCTGATGACCAACCACCGCCTCACCAAGCGGGGCGCGGAGCCGTGGGTGGTCATCGACATCTCGATCCTCGCGGTGCCGCTCGCGATCATCGGCGCGCGCATCTTCCACGTGCTCACCCACCCGAACTTCTACTTCGGGGAGGGGAAGAACACCTGGAACCCGTTCGAGCCGGGCTCGGTCTGGGCGATCTGGGAGGGTGGCATCGCCATCTTCGGCGCCCTTATCGGCGGCGCCGTGGGCGCGTACCTCGGCTGCCGGTGGACCGGTATCCGGTTCTGGACGTTCGCCGACGCCCTCGCCCCCGGGCTGCTGCTCGCGCAGGCGATGGGCCGGTTCGGCAACTGGTTCAACCACGAGCTCTACGGTCTGCCGACGACGTTGCCCTGGGGACTGGAGATCGAGTCGACCAACTCGGCCTTCCCTCCCGGCCTCCCCGAGGGGACGCTCTTCCACCCGACCTTCCTCTACGAGGTCATCTGGAACGGGCTCGGCGTCCTCGTCCTGCTCTGGCTCGGCCGCAAGCTGTTCTTCCAGTGGGGACGCCTCTTCGCGATCTACCTCATCTGGTACAGCGCCGGTCGCATCCTGTGGGAGTCGATCCGCATCGACCCGAGCGAGATCATCCTCGGTCTGCGTAGCAACGTCTGGGCCGCGATCATCGGCGTGGTGGTGGGACTGGTCATCCTCGTGGTGCAGACCCGTCGTCACCCCGGCCTCGAGCCCTCGCCGTACCGGCCGGGCCGCGGACGGAAGGACCTGGACGCTGATGTACAATCGCAGGACAATCCCTCTGATTTCGTGGACGTGAGCGAGCCTCCGGCCGAAGAAGTCGCCGCCGGAGCCACTGCCACAAGCGCTGCTCCCTCGAGCGGGGACGGCTCCCGATAAACGCCGCCTCGCGGCGGGAGAACCATTGCACTGAACGAGCGGGCCGACGACGTCCCCGGGTTTCACTGAAGATCTGAGGACGGTAACTGGTGTACTTCCAGCCCCCTTACGGCGCCTCCGGCGCATACCCCCCGAAGCAGGGCATGTACAACCCGGCGTTCGAGAAGGACGCCTGCGGCCTGGCCATGGTCGCAACGCTGCGCGGCGAAGCCGGGCACGACATCATCGCGCTGGCCCTCGAGGCCCTGCGCAACCTGGAGCACCGCGGGGCCATCGGGTCCGACGCGGGCACCGGGGACGGAGCCGGCATCCTCACCCAGATGCCGGACGCCTTCCTCCGCGCGGTCACCGGCTTCGAACTGCCGCCCGTGGGGGAGTACGCGGCCGGGCTGGCCTTCCTGCCTCGCGATTCGAGCGAGCGGCGCCAGCAGAAGGCCGGGATCGAGAAGATCGCCCGCGCGGAGGGGCTCCGCGTCCTCGGCTGGCGCGAGGTCCCCACGGCCAACGAGAACCTCGGCAAGCTCGCCGATGAGGCCCGCCCCGCCTTCGAGCAGCTCTTCGTCAGCGCCGGCGGGGCGACTCTCGCCGACGCACCGCTCACGGGCATCGCGCTCGACCGCGTCGCCTACCGTCTGCGCAAGCGTGCGGGCCATGAGCTCGGCGCCTATTTCGTCTCCCTGTCCAGCCGCACGCTCGGCTACAAGGGCATGGTCACCACGCTCCAGCTCGAGCCGTTCTACCCCGATCTGCAGGACGAGCGCTTCGCCTCCGAGCTCGCGGTCGTGCACTCGCGCTACTCGACCAACACCTTCCCGTCGTGGCCGCTCGCGCAGCCGCTGCGCATGCTCGCGCACAACGGCGAGATCAACACGGTCGGCGGCAACCGCAACTGGATGCGCGCCCGTCAGTCGCAGCTCGAGTCGGAGCTGCTCGGCGACATCTCGCCGCTGCTCCCCATCTGCACCGACGGCGCCAGCGACTCCGCCTCGTTCGACGAGGTGCTCGAGCTGCTCACCCTCACCGGCCGCAGCCTGCCGCACGCGATCATGATGATGGTGCCGGAGGCGTACGAGAAGCAGGCGGACATCTCGCCGGAGCTGCGCGCGTTCTACGAGTACCACTCCAACCAGATGGAGCCGTGGGACGGCCCGGCCGCCCTCATCTTCACCGACGGCACGCTCGTCGGCGCGACCCTCGACCGCAACGGCCTGCGCCCCGGACGCTGGACGGAGACCACCGACGGCCTCGTCGTCATCGGCTCCGAGACCGGTGTCCTGCACTTCGAGCCCGAGCGCATCAAGCGTCGCGGCCGCCTGCAGCCGGGCAAGATGTTCCTCGTCGACACCGCGCAGCGTCGGATCGTCGAGGACCGCGAGATCAAGCACGACCTCGCCACGATGCACCCGTGGCAGGAGTGGCTCGACGCAGGTTCGGTACGCCTGGCGGATCTTCCGGAGCGCGAGCACATCGTGCACCCTCCGGCCTCCATCACACGGCGCCAGCGCACCTTCGGCTACACCGAGGAGGAGGTCCGCATCCTCCTCACCCCCATGGGCCAGACGGGCGTCGAGCCGCTGGGCGCCATGGGGTCGGACACGCCGATCGCCGTGCTCAGCAAGCGCCCACGGCTGCTGTTCGACTACTTCACGCAGCAGTTCGCGCAGGTGACCAACCCGCCGCTCGACTCGATCCGGGAAGAGGTCGTCACGAGCCTCAAGCTCGGGCTCGGCCCGGAGGTCAATCTCCTGACGTGGGGTCCGGAGCACACCCGGACGGTGTCGCTCGACTTCCCGGTCATCGACAACGACGAGCTGGCGAAGATCCGGCACATCGACAAGGCCCTGCCCGGCCGGTCGAGCGCCACGATCCGCGGCCTGTACCACTTCGACGCCGGCCCCCACACGCTCGCGGAGCGACTCACCGAGATGTGTGCCGAGGTCGATCAGGCGATCGAGGACGGCGCCGAGTTCATCATCCTGTCGGACCGCGACTCCAACAAGGACCTCGTCCCGATCCCGTCGCTGCTCATGGTGTCGGCCATCCACCACCACCTGATCCGCCGCGAGAACCGGATGAAGGTCGGTCTGATCGTCGAGGCCGGGGACGTGCGCGAGGTGCACCACGTCGCGACGCTGATCGGGTATGGCGCCTCCGCGATCAACCCCTACCTGGCCATGGAGACGGTCGAGCACCTCGTGCGCACCGGCTACATCACGGGGATCTCGCCGGAGAAGGCGGTCAGGAACCTCATCTACGCGCTCGGCAAGGGCGTGCTGAAGATCATGTCGAAGATGGGCATCTCCACGGTGTCGTCCTACGCGGGCGCGCAGGTGTTCGAGGCGGTCGGCCTCAGCCAGGAGTTCATCGACGCCTACTTCACGCGCACCGAGTCGAAGCTCGGCGGCATCGGGATCGAGGAGATCTTCGCCGAGAACCAGGCTCGCCACGACTACGCGTACCCGGAGGATGCCGCGGCCCGCGCCCACGAGCGTCTGTGGACCGGCGGTGAGTACCAGTGGCGTCGCGACGGCTCTCCGCACCTCTTCAACCCGGAGACGGTGTTCAAGCTGCAGCACTCCACGCGCACGCGCCGTTACGACATCTTCCGTGAGTACACGAAGCTCGTCGACGACCAGGCGGCCGAGCTGAAGACGCTCCGCGGTCTCTTCTCGCTGCGGACCGGCACACGCAAGCCCGTGCCGCTGGACGAGGTCGAGCCCGTCTCGGCGATCGTCAAGCGCTTCTCCACCGGGGCGATGAGCTACGGCTCGATCTCGAAGGAGGCGCACGAGACCCTCGCGATCGCGATGAACCGGATCGGCGGCAAGTCGAACACCGGAGAGGGCGGGGAAGACCCCGACCGTCTCGTCGATCCCGAGCGGCGCAGCGCCATCAAGCAGGTGGCCTCCGGTCGGTTCGGTGTCACGAGCCTCTACCTCACCGAGGCCGACGACATCCAGATCAAGCTCGCGCAGGGCGCCAAGCCCGGCGAGGGGGGCCAGCTGCCGCCGACGAAGGTCTACCCGTGGGTGGCGCGCACGCGGCACGCCACAGCCGGCGTCGGGCTCATCTCGCCGCCGCCGCATCACGACATCTACTCGATCGAGGACCTCAAGCAGCTCATCTTCGATCTGAAGCGGGCGAACCCCGAGGCGCGGATCCACACGAAGCTCGTCAGCCAGTCCGGCATCGGCGCGGTCTCGGCCGGCGTCGCCAAAGCGCTCAGCGACGTGATCCTCGTGTCCGGTCACGACGGCGGCACGGGTGCGAGCCCGCTCAACTCCTTGAAGCACGCCGGAACCCCGTGGGAGCTCGGCCTCGCCGAGACGCAGCAGACCCTCATGCTCAACGGCATGCGCGACCGTGTCGTCGTCCAGGTCGACGGTCAGCTGAAGACCGGGCGGGACGTCATCATCGGCGCCTTGCTCGGAGCGGAGGAGTTCGGCTTCGCGACCGCCCCGCTCGTCGTCAGCGGTTGCATCATGATGCGCGTCTGCCACCTCGACACCTGCCCCGTGGGCGTCGCGACGCAGAACCCCGTGCTTCGTGACCGCTTCACCGGCAAGCCCGAGTTCGTCGTGAACTTCATGGAGTTCATCGCGGAGGAGGTGCGCGAGCTCCTCGCGGAGCTGGGGTACCGGTCGATCGATGAGATCGTCGGCCGCACGGAGCTCCTGGAGACGAACGCGGCCATCGCGCACTGGAAGGCCGAGGGCCTCGACCTCAGTCCGGTGCTGGAGGGCCCTGCGTTCCCTGCCGGCGAACCGCGTCGCAGCGGCCGCGCCCAGGACCACGAGCTCGACAAGCACTTCGACGTGAAGCTCATCGACATCGCGAAGGCGGCGCTGCTCAACGGCGAACCGGTCGTGGTGGAGCTCCCGATCGCGAACACGGAGCGCGCGGTCGGCACGATGCTCGGACACCAGGTGACCTCGCGGCACGGTGCCACCGGACTTCCGCCGGGGACGATCGACGTCACCCTCACCGGGACCGCGGGGCAGTCGCTCGGCGCGTTCCTGCCGCCGGGCATCATCCTGCGGCTGGAGGGCGACGCGAACGACTACGTGGGCAAGGGCCTCTCCGGCGGCGACATCACGATCCGGCCGCCGCGCGGCTCGCGGATCGCGCCGCACGAGAACGTCATCGCCGGCAACGTCATCGGCTACGGCGCGACCTCGGGCACGATGTTCATCTCCGGCGTGGTGGGCGAGCGCTTCCTCGTCCGGAACTCCGGAGCGACCGCGGTCGTCGAGGGCGTGGGCGACCACGCGCTCGAGTACATGACCGGCGGCCTGGCCGTGATTCTCGGACCGACGGGCAGGAACTTCGGCGCGGGGATGTCCGGAGGAGTGGCCTACGTGCACGCTCTGGACACCGCCAAGGTCAACGCGCAGTCGCTGGGCAGCGGCGAGCTCCGTCTGGAGCCGCTGGACCGTGCCGACCTGGAGGTCCTGCGGGGTCTGCTCGTCGAACACGAGGAGCGCACGGCGTCGCCGCGCGCAGCCGCCCTGCTGGAGGACTTCGACGCCCGTGCTGCGGAGTTCGTGAAGGTGCTCCCGCGTGACTTCGCCGCCGTGCGGAGCATGCGCGAGGAGGCTCTGGCCGAGGGGATCGACCCCGACGGCGACATCGTCTGGAACCGCATCCTGGAGGTGACCGGTGGCTGATCCCAAAGGCTTTCTGAAGGTGACCGAGCGGGAGCTTCCCGCTCGCCGTCCGGTGCCCGTGCGCATCATGGACTGGAAAGAGGTGTACGAGCCCGGCGACAAGGCAGTGCTGCGCCGCCAGGCCAGCCGCTGCATGGACTGCGGGGTCCCGTTCTGCCACTCCGGCTGCCCGCTCGGCAACCTCATCCCGGAATGGAACGACCTCACGTGGCGCGGCGAGGGTCGCGCGGCGATCGAGCGCTTGCACGCGACGAACAACTTCCCGGAGTTCACCGGCCGCCTCTGCCCGGCCCCGTGCGAGAGTTCCTGCGTGCTCGGCATCAACCAGCCGGCCGTCACGATCAAGCAGATCGAGGTCTCCATCATCGATGAGGCCTTCGCCAAGGGCTGGGTCGAGCCGGAGCCGCCGGAGCGGCTGACGGGCAAGACCGTGGCGGTCGTGGGCTCGGGCCCCGCCGGCCTCGCGGCCGCCCAGCAGCTCACCCGCGCCGGTCACACCGTCGCCGTCTTCGAGCGGGACGACCGCATCGGCGGCCTGCTGCGCTACGGCATCCCGGACTTCAAGATGGAGAAGACGCAGCTCGAAGCCCGGCTGCGGCAGATGCAGGAGGAGGGCACGCGCTTCCGCGCCGGTGTCGAGATCGGCAAGGACATCTCCTGGGCCGACCTGCGCGCCCGGTACGACGCGGTCGTGATCGCGACCGGTGCCACCGTTCCGCGCGACCTGCCGATCCCTGGTCGCGACCTCGACGGCGTCCACTTCGCGATGGAGTACCTCGTGGAGTCGAACCACGCGGTCGCCGGCGACACCGTGCCCGACCAGATCACCGCCGAGGGCAAGCACGTCATCGTCATCGGCGGCGGCGACACCGGCGCCGACTGCATCGGCACCGCGCATCGGCAGGGAGCGCTCAGCGTGACGAACCTCGCGATCGGCAAGCAGCCGAGCGAGACGCGCCCGGACCACCAGCCGTGGCCCATGATGCCGACGATCTTCGAGGTCGCCTCGGCGCATGAGGAAGGCGGGGAGCGGGTCTTCCTCGCCTCCACCGTGGAGTTCCTGTCGAACGACGTCGGCGAGGTGCGCGCGCTGCGCGTCGCCGAGACCGAGTACATCGACGGTCGCCGCGTGCCCAAGAGCGGCACGGAGCGGGAGATCCCGGCTGACCTGGTGCTCATCGCGATGGGCTTCACCGGGCCGGAGCAGGACGGCTACACCGAGGACACCCGACCGGAGGTGACCGACCGCGGCGCCTTCCGCCGGGCCGCGAGCTACGAGTCGTCGATCCCCGGCGTGTTCGTGGCGGGTGACGCGGGGCGCGGTCAGTCCCTCATCGTCTGGGCCATCGCGGAAGGCCGTGCGGCGGCGGCGAACGTCGACCGCTTCCTCATGGGCACCACCGTGCTGCCGGAGCCGGTGCGCCCGAGCGATGTCGCGATCGGCCTCCAGCCCGCGTAGGCTGAGGCCGGCAGTGTCGCCTGTTCGTAATCCCCCACTTCTACCCTGGAGACATGTTGAGACGCGCGAAAATCGTCGCCACCCTGGGCCCCGCCACTTCCACGTATGAGACGGTGCGCGCACTGATCGATGCGGGTGTGGACGTCGCTCGACTGAACCTCAGCCACGGCGACTACTCCGTGCACGAGAACAACTACGCGAACGTCCGTCGTGCGGCGGAGGACTCCGGCCGTGCGGTCGCGATCCTCGTCGACCTCCAGGGCCCGAAGATCCGTCTCGGCCGATTCGAGGACGGGCCCTACGAGCTCGCCAAGGGCGACATCTTCAAGATCACCACCGAGGACATCATCGGCAACAGGGAGATCTGCGGCACCACATTCAAGGGCCTTCCCCAGGACGTCAAGCCCGGCGACTTCCTGCTGATCGACGACGGCAAGGTCCGGGTCGAGGTCGTCGAGACGGACGGCGTGACCGTCACCACCCGCGTCGTCGTGGCCGGTGCCGTCTCGAACAACAAGGGCATCAACCTCCCCGGTGTCGCCGTGAACGTCCCCGCGCTCAGCGAGAAGGACGAGGACGACCTGCGCTGGGGCCTGCGGACCGGAGCCGACCTCATCGCGCTCTCGTTCGTGCGCAACGCCTCGGACGTGACCCGCGTGCACGAGATCATGGCGGAGGAGGGCGTCCGCGTCCCCGTCATCGCCAAGATCGAGAAGCCGCAGGCGGTGGACGCGCTGGAGGAGATCGTCGACGCGTTCGACGGCATCATGGTCGCCCGTGGCGACCTCGGCGTGGAGCTGCCCCTCGAGGCCGTCCCGATCGTGCAGAAGCGTGCCGTCGAGCTGGCCCGTCGCAACGCCAAGCCGGTCATCGTGGCGACGCAGATGCTCGAGTCGATGATCAACAGCCCGGTGCCGACCCGCGCCGAGACCTCCGACGTCGCCAACGCCGTCCTCGACGGCGCCGACGCGGTCATGCTCTCGGGCGAGACCAGCGTGGGCGACTACCCGGTCGTCGTCGTCGAGACGATGGCCCGGATCATCGAGTCGACCGAGGAGCACGGCCTGGAGCGCATCCTGCCGCTCACGACGAAGCCCCGCACCCAGGGCGGGGCGATCACCCTCGCCGCGCTCGAGGTCGCGGAGTTCGTCGACGCCAAGTTCCTCTGCGTGTTCACGCAGTCCGGTGACTCGGCGCGCCGCCTGTCGCGCCTGCGTTCTCGCATCCCGATGCTGGCCTTCACGCCGGAGCCGGGGATCCGTCGCCGCATGGCGCTGACCTGGGGCCTGCGCTCCACGCTCGTCGACATGGTGCAGCACACCGACCTCATGTACCACCAGGTGGACGAGTACCTCCTCGAGAACGGCCTCGCCGTCGAGGGGGACAAGGTCGTCGTCATCTCCGGGTCCCCTCCCGGGATCATCGGTTCCACGAACGACCTGCGCGTGCACAAGGTCGGCGATGCGCTCCGTGGCGCGGCACCGATCTACAAGGCCGGCGTCTGACGCAGGACGTTCCGAGAGGGGCGGGGCTTCGGCCCCGCCCCTCTCTGTCATCTCCGGGGCGGGTCGTCAAGCCTCTCGGCCGTGACGGCGACCTCGGTTAGCGTGCTGCCATGGTCCTCCGTCGCCTCCTCGTCACCTCCGGGCTGACGTTCCGCATCCTGGAGAGTCCGCGGCCCGCCGACAGCCACGCCCCGACCGTGGTGCTCGTGCACGGCATCGGGATGTCCCACCGGTACCTGTCGCGCCTGCACGACGTGCTCGCGGCCACGACCCGCGTGGTCTCCGTCGACCTCCCCGGCTTCGGCGGCCTGCCCAAGCCGCGTTTCGACGTCTCCATCCCGCAGATGGCGGCGGGTCTCGCACAGGCCATCGCGAGTCTCGACGACGATCGGGTCGTGCTGGTCGGCCATTCGATGGGGGTGCAGTGGGCCGCCGAGACGGCGCTGCGGCATCCCGAGTATGTCCGTGCGGTCGTCCCGATCGGACCCGTCGTCGACGACGAGCACCGGTCGCTCGGCGCACAGGCGCGGGCGCTCGCGCTCGACACCCTGGGTGAGACACCCTCGATCAACACGGTCGTCTTCACCGACTACCTCCGGTGCGGCGTGCGGTGGTACCTGCGCCAGGCACGGCACATGCTGGCCTACCCGTTGGAGGGACGGATCGCGGCACTCACGATGCCGGTCCTGGTCGTGCGGGGGAGCGAGGATCCGATCGCCGGACGCGCATGGTGCCGTCGTCTGCGCGACGCGGCGGCCATGTCCCGACTGGTGGAGATCCCCGGGCATCACCACGTCGCGCAGCAGTCCGCACCGCGTGCCGTGGCATCGGCGATCCTCGCCCACACGGCGGGAGCATGGCCGACCGTGGTGCCCACCGCGTCCGCCCGGCGGGGGAGGACACCATCGGCGTCCTGAGGAGGCTGGGCTGGTGGGTCGCGGACTACGCGTATGCGGGGTTCTGGCAGGTCCGCGCGTTCTTCGGCCGGGATCAGGCCGACGACTTCGCCACCGGAGCGCGCGCCCCGATCGTCGTCCTCGCCGGCGTCTACGAGACCTGGCGCTTCCTGGAGCCGCTCATCGTGGCGCTGCACGACCGGGGCCACCCCGTGCACGTCGTGGACGCACTGCGCCGCAACCGGTTCCCGGTGCAGGACGAAGCAGATCAGGTGGCCGACTACCTGCGCGCGCACGACCTCTCCGGCGTCATCCTCGTCGCGCACAGCAAGGGGGGCCTCGCCGGGAAGCTCGTGATGACCGGCCCGGAGGGAGGGCGGATCCGCGGCATGCTCGCCATCGCCACGCCGTTCGGCGGCTCCCGGTACGCGCGGCTGCTGCCCGGCCGGGTGCTGCGGGCGTTCTCGCCGGACGATCCCTCGATCGTGGCCTTGAATCGCGAACTCGCCGTGAACGCGCGCATCGTCTCGATCTACGCCGCTTTCGATCCGCACATCCCCGAGGGCAGCGAACTGCCGGGGGCCAAGAACGTCGTGCTGGAGACGGGCGGGCACTTCCGTATCCTCGCCCACCCGCGGGTTCTCGCCGAGCTGGCCGCCCTCGCCGAGTGAGGGGTCAGAGGCGCGAGATCGTGGTGCCGGCGGTGGGACTCGAACCCACACGCCCTCTCGGACAAAGCATTTTGAGTGCTCCGCGTCTGCCATTCCGCCACGCCGGCCCGTGTCTCGCGACTTCGACTGTAGCGCAGACGAGGGAGGGTTCCTCGCGCGCCCGCGCTCTTCAGCCGGGGGAGCGGACGTCTCCGTTAGGATGGAGGGGTGACCGAGCAAGAACAGGCTGAGCAGCCCACGGCATCCGCACCCCGACGCGTCGTCGTCGCCGAAGACGAGTCGCTGATCCGTCTCGACATCGTCGAGATCCTCCGCGACAACGGCTTCGATGTCGTCGGTGAGGCCGGCGACGGTGAGACGGCGGTGGCCCTCGCGACCGAGCTGCGTCCCGACCTCGTCATCATGGACGTGAAGATGCCCCAGCTCGACGGCATCAGCGCCGCCGAGAAGCTGCACAAGGGCAACATCGCACCGGTCGTGCTGCTCACGGCCTTCAGCCAGAAGGAGCTCGTCGAGCGTGCGAGCGAGGCCGGGGCCCTGGCGTACGTGGTGAAGCCCTTCACCCCGAACGACCTCCTCCCGGCGATCGAGATCGCGCTGGCCCGTCACGAGCAGATCATCACGCTCGAGGCCGAGGTCGCCGACATGGTCGAGCGCTTCGAGACCCGCAAGCTGGTCGATCGCGCCAAGGGGCTGCTGAACGAGAAGATGGGCCTGAGCGAGCCCGAGGCTTTCCGCTGGATCCAGAAGGCGTCGATGGACCGTCGCCTGACGATGCAGGACGTCGCCAAGGCGATCATCGAGCAGCTCGCGCCCAAGAAGTAGGACGCCTCCGGTGCTCCGGGTCGATGCCGAGCACGTGTTGCGCCCTGTCCGCTCCGGTGACGGCGCCGCCTTGGCGCGCGCCTACCGCGCCAACAGGGAGCATCTGGCCCCGTGGGAGCCGACGCGCACCGAGGCCTTCTTCTCGGAGGAGTGGCAGGAACAGAACGCGCAGCAGTGCGTCGCCGAGGCCGCGCTCGGTCGCAGTCTCCGATTCGTGATCCTGTCCGACGACGGAGAGATCCGCGGTCGTATGAACCTCAACACGATCGTTCGCGGCGCGTTCTGGAGTGCGGATCTCGGGTACTGGATCGACGCCTCCCGGCTGCGCCGGGGTCTGGCCCGCCGCGCGGTCGCGCTGGTCGCGACCCATGCCAGGGACGAGCTGCGGCTCCACCGGCTGCAGGCATCGACCCTGCTGCACAACATGGCGTCGCAGCGGGTCCTCACTGCGAACGGCTTCGAGCGGATCGGGGTCGCGCCGAAGTATCTGCGGATCGCCGGCGAGTGGCAGGACCACATCCTGTTCCAGCTGCTGCTGGAGGAGCCGCTCAGCGCTCGGCGGGAGCGTCCTTGATCATGTTGGTGATCCGGATGGTCGAGCAGCGGCGTCCCTGATCGTCGGTGACGACGATCTCGTGCACCGTGATGCTGCGGCCCAGATGGACGGGCGTGCAGACGCCGGTCACGATGCCCGAGGTGGCCGAGCGGGTGTGGGTGGCGTTGATGTCGACGCCGACCGCGAGGCGGCCCGCTCCCGCATGCAGATTGGCCGCCATGGACCCGAGTGACTCTCCGAGGACGACGTACGCACCGCCGTGCATGAGGCCGACCGGCTGGGTGTTGCCCTCGACCGGCATGGTCGCCACGCACCGGTCCACGCCGAACTCGATGAACTCCATGCCCATCTTCTCGGCCAGGGCTCCCATGCCGCGGGCGGCGGCCCACTCGAGTCCTTCGCTGGTGGCGACCTCGCTCATGCATCCTCCTCTGCGGGTGTCCGTGCTCCTCGTTAGGCTGACAGGGTGACGGACTCCGCAAAGCCTACCCTCATGGTCGTCGACGGCCACTCGCTCGCCTACCGGGCCTTCTTCGCTCTCCCGGTCGACAACTTCACCACCAAGGACAACCAGCACACGAACGCCATCTACGGGTTCCTGTCCATGCTGGTCAACCTCATCAAGGCCGAGCAGCCGACCCACATGGCCATCGCTTTCGACACGTCGCGGCACTCGTTCCGCACCGACGAGTACCCCGAGTACAAGGCGACCCGGTCGGAGACGCCGCAGGAGTTCAAGGGCCAGATCCCGCTGCTGCAGGACTGCCTCGCCGCGATGTCGATCCCGGTGCTGACGCAGGAGGGCATCGAGGCCGACGACATCCTCGCCACCCTCTCCACCCAGGGGGCGGCCCAGGGCTACGACGTTCTCGTGGTGTCGGGAGACCGCGACACCATCCAGCTCGTCACCGACGACGTCACGCTGCTGTATCCGTCCGTGCAGGGTGTCTCGCAGCTCAAGCGCTACGACCCGACGACCGTGCAGGAGCGGTACGGCGTCCGCCCCGAGCAGTATCCCGACATCGCCGCCCTCGTCGGCGAGACCAGCGACAACCTCCCCGGCGTGCCGAAGGTGGGGGAGAAGACGGCCGTCAAGTGGCTCACCCAGTTCGGGTCCCTCGACGAGCTGCTCGAGCGCGCGGGCGAGATCAAGGGCGTGGTCGGCGGCAACCTCCGCGACCACATCGAGGACGTCCGGCGCAACCGCAAGCTCAACCGTCTTCTCACCGATGTCGAGCTGCCGGTGTCGCCCGCCGACCTCGCGGTCGCACCGATCGACGCCGAGGCCGTCCGCGACATCTTCGCCCGGCTGGAGTTCCGCACGCTGCTGCCGCGGGTCTTCGAGGCCGTCGGCGCGGGCGAGGTGGCCGACGACCCGGCGTCCGTCGTCGAGATGCCCACGCCGGCCGAGGTGCCCGCCCCCGATCTCGCCGCCTGGGCCACGGCGCAGGACGGAGACGTCGCCCTGCGGGTCGTCGTGCAGTCCGGAGCACCCGTGCGCATCGGCGCCGCCACGGGCACCGAGCTGAGCGAGCTCGACTGGTCGGACGAGGCCGCTGCGGCGCTGCGCACGTGGCTGGAGTCCGACGCGCCCAAGGTGCTGCACGACGCCAAGCCACAGGTGAAGGCGCTGCTCCGTCAGGGCATCCGTCTGGGCGGGCTCGCCTACGACACGAGCCTCGCGGGCTGGCTGCTCCGCCCCAGCTTCCCCGACAAGACGCTGTCCGACCTCGTCCAGCGCTACCTGGGGGAGAAGCTCCCCGAAGCCGATCCGTCTCAGCTCGTGCCCGAGACCGAGGGCGCCACCCCGTCGCAGGAGGCGTGGTTCATCCTCCGTGTGGCCGAGGCGCTGCGGAACGACCTGCCGGAACCGGTCGACGCCGTGCTCCGCGACATCGAGCTGCCGACGCTCCGCACGCTCGCCGACATGGAGCTCGCTGGCGTCGCCGTGTCGCACGAGGTGCTCTCGACGTTCTCCGGTGAACTGGCGACGCGGGCGGACGCCCTGGCCCAGGAGGCGTTCTCGGTCGTCGGTCGCGAGTTCAACCTCGGGTCGCCCAAGCAGCTCCAGGAGGTGCTGTTCGAAGATCTGCAGCTCCCGAAGACGCGCAAGACGAAGACCGGGTACTCGACCGATGCGGCGGTGCTCGCGGACCTGCAGGAGTCCCACCCGCACCCATTCCTCAGCCTGCTGTTGCAGCACCGCGAGGCGACGAAGCTGCGGCAGATCATCGAGTCGCTCGACACCGCGATCGGTGCCGACCACCGCGTCCACACGACGTACGTGCAGACCGGCAGCCAGACCGGACGTCTGTCCAGCACCGACCCGAACCTGCAGAACATCCCGGTCCGCACCGAGGAGTCACGGCGCATCCGCAGCGCCTTCCAGGTCGGCGAGGGGTACGAGACGCTGCTCACCGCCGACTACTCGCAGATCGAGATGCGGATCATGGCGCACCTCTCGGGCGACGAGGGGCTCATCGAAGCCTTCAACAGCGGCGAAGACCTGCACCGTTTCGTCGGCGCCCGCGTGTTCGGCGTCGATCCCTCCGAGGTCACGCCGGCGATGCGCACCAAGGTGAAGGCGATGTCGTACGGCCTCGTCTACGGCCTCTCCGCGTTCGGACTCTCCAAGCAGCTGCGCATCGAGCAGTCCGAGGCGAAGCAGCTCATGGTCGAGTACTTCGCACGGTTCGGCGCGGTCCGTGACTACCTGCGGGCCTCCGTGATGAAGGCCAAGGAGGTCGGCTACACCGAGACGATCTTCGGGCGCCGACGGCCGTTCCCCGACCTCGCGAGCCCGAACCGTGTGCTGCGTGAGAACGCCGAGCGCGCGGCCCTCAACGCTCCGATCCAGGGCAGCGCGGCCGACATCATGAAGATCGCGCTCTTCCACATCCACGACGATCTCCACGCCGCGAAGCTGGAGTCACGGGTGCTGCTGCAGATCCACGACGAACTCGTCGTCGAGGTCGCGGCAGGGGAGTGGGATGCGGTGGAGCAGATCGTCCGCACGCGCATGGGCGACGCCGCCCAGCTCTCCGTGCCGCTCGATGTGCAGGTGGGCCGCGGTCGGGACTGGAACGAAGCAGCGCACTGATCCCAGTGGCCGACGGGGGCGGGGATTAGGCTGGAAGGTATGACTTCAGCACCCCGCACCCCTTCTGCCATCGACACGGTCGCCGATGAATGGGTCGACACGATCGCTGTCCTGGCGCCGACTCTCGGCACCTACATCGGCCGCTCCGAGGTCAACGACCGGTTCGGCGATCTGAGCCCGGAAGGTCATGAGGAGATCGCCGCGGCGACCCGGGCCACGCTCGACAAGCTCTCCGCGCTGGAGCCCGTCGATGCGATCGACGAGGTCACCAAGACCGACCTCAGCGCCGAACTGCGCCTCGACCTCGAGCTGCACGAGGCGAAGTGGCACCTGCGCGATCTGAACGTCATCGCATCCGCCGCACAGGACGTGCGCTCCGCGTTCGACCTGATGCCCTCCGCCACGGTCGAGGACTGGGAGGTCATCTCCACGCGACTCTCCGCGGTTCCCGCCGCGCTGCGGGGGTACATCGAGACGCTCCGTCTGGGCATCGCCGAGGGCGTCACGCCCGCACGACGCCAGGTTGCGGAGGTCGCGACACAGATCGACCGCTACATCGCCGACGACGGCTTCTTCGCGGCGTTCGTCGCCCATGCGGACCCGGAGGAAGGGCAGCTGCCCGCGTCTCTCGCGCGTGCCCTGGCCGACAACTCCGCGGCCGCCCGGGTCGCCTACGGTGAGCTGCGCCGGTTCCTGGCCGAGGAACTGGCCCCCGAGGCCGGAGAGAACGACGCCGTCGGTCGCGAGCTCTACGCTCTGAACTCCCGCCGGTTCCTCGGCGCGACCATCGACCTCGACGAGACCTACGAGTGGGGTCGCGAAGAGCTCGCCCGCATGGTGGCCGAGCAGACGGCGATCGCGAACGAGATCCTCCCCGGCGCCTCCGTGGAGGAGGCCGTCGCGCACCTGGAATCCGACCCCGCGCGCAAGCTCGTCGGCACGGACGCGCTCCAGCAGTGGATGCAGGAGACCAGCGACCGCGCGGTCGCCGAGCTGGGCGCCTCGCACTTCGACATCCCCGAGGCCATCCGCACCCTGGAGTGCATGATCGCGCCGACGCAGGAGGGCGGGATCTACTACACCGGTCCCACCGACGACTTCTCCCGCCCCGGTCGCATGTGGTGGTCGGTCCCCGAGGGCGTCACCGAGTTCGACACGTGGCGCGAACTCACCACCGTGTACCACGAGGGTGTGCCGGGGCATCATCTCCAGATCGCCCAGGCCGTCTACAACCGCGCCGAGCTCAACTCCTGGCGGCGGCTGCTCGCCGGCACGTCGGGGCACGCGGAGGGCTGGGCGCTGTATGCGGAGCGGCTGATGGAGCAGCTCGGTTACCTCGATGACCCGGCGGATCGCCTCGGCATGCTGGACGGGCAGCGAATGCGGGCGGCGCGCGTGGTCCTCGACATCGGCGTGCACCTCGGCAAGCCCCGTCTCGACGGTGACGGCGTCTGGGATGCCGACTACGCGCTCGACTTCCTCCGTCGCAACGTCAACATGTCGGACCAGTTCGTGCAGTTCGAGGTCAACCGGTACCTCGGCTGGCCGGGTCAGGCGCCGTCGTACAAGGTCGGTCAGCGCATCTGGGAGCAGGTGCGCGATGCCGTCCAGCAGGCGGAGGGCGACGCGTTCAGCTTCAAGGGCTTCCACAAGCGGGCCCTCGATCTGGGCGGTGTCGGGCTGGACACGCTGCGGAGCGCGCTGCTCCCTCGGTGACGGGAATGCCCACCTGCCTCCGCGTGTTCCATTCACCTGAATAGGAAGGTGTGACATGGACATCGAGTTCGGGCTGGACACGTTCGGCGACATCACCCGGGATCAGGACGGCGAGCTGCTCAGCGGTGCGCAGACGATCCGGAACGTCGTGGCACAGGCGGAGCTGGCCGACACGGTCGGCGTGGACTTCTTCGGGGTGGGGGAGCACCACCGGCGCGAGTTCGCGGTGTCGTCCCCGGAGATGGTGCTCGCGGCCATCGCCGCCCGCACCGAGCGGATCCGGCTGGGAACCGCCGTGACCGTCCTGTCCTCGGACGACCCGGTGCGCGTGTTCGAGCGCTTCTCGACCCTCGACGCCCTGTCCGGCGGGCGGGCGGAGGTGGTGCTCGGGCGCGGTTCGTTCATCGAGTCCTTCCCGCTGTTCGGCTACGACCTGCGCGATTACGACCGGCTGTTCGAGGAGAAGCTCGAGCTGTTCGTCGAACTCCTCAAGGAGGAGCCCGTGACCTGGTCCGGCTCTCTGCGCCCCTCGCTCGAGAACGCGGACGTCTTCCCCAAGACGGAGACGGGATTGCGAACGTGGGTCGGCGTGGGCGGCAGCCCTGAGTCCGTCGTGCGGGTCGCGCGTCATGGGCTGGGGCTGATGCTGGCGATCATCGGCGGCCCGGCCGGGCGATTCAAGCCGTTCGTCGACCTCTACCACCGCTCGGTCGCCTCCTTCGGAACCACCGCCCATCCCGTGGCCGTGCACTCGCCCGGCCATATCGCCCCCACCGACGCGGAGGCCTGGGACGAGGCCTACCCGGGCTTCGAGGCGATGAACAACACCATCGGTCGGGAGCGCGGCTGGCCGCCCTACAGCCGCGCGCGGTTCCAGAACGACATCGGCCCCGAGGGCTCTCTCTACGCCGGGTCGCCGGAGCGTGTCGCGGCGAAGATCGCCGACACGATCACGACCCTGGGCCTCGGCCGCTTCGACCTGAAGTACGCGACGGGCACCCTCTCGCACGAGTCGATGATGCGCAGCATCGAGCTGTACGGCACCGAGGTGATCCCTCGGGTGCGGAAGCTCCTCGCCGACCGCGACTGAGCAGGCGTCATCTCGCGGCTCGGCGGGACGGGCGGCCCTACGATGAGAGTCATGGCCGATACCGCCCTGCCGAGCCGCACGTCGCTCGCCGAGCGCCTCGACGTCCTCCCGTTCACCCGCCGGCACCTGCGCCTGCTCACGGGTTCCGGCGTCGGCTGGGCGCTCGACGCGATGGACGTCGGACTCATCTCGTTCATCATCGCGGCGCTCACGCAGCAGTGGGATCTCACCAAGAGCGAAGCCGGCTGGATCGCGTCGCTCGGCTTCGTCGGTATGGCGGTCGGCGCGACCCTCGGCGGTCTCCTCGCTGACCGCTTCGGTCGTCGCCAGGTGTTCGCTCTCACGCTTCTCGTCTACGGCATCGCAACGGGAGCGAGCGCGCTCGTCGGATCAGTGGCGGCCCTGCTCGTGCTGCGCTTCTTCGTCGGCCTCGGGCTCGGCGCGGAACTGCCCGTGGCGTCGACCTACGTGAGCGAGTTCGCCCCTGCACGCATCCGCGGGCGGCTGATCGTCATCCTCGAAGCGTTCTGGGCCGTCGGCTGGACGGCCTCCGCGCTCATCGGGTTCTTCGTCATCCCCGCGTCCGAGTCAGGGTGGCGGTGGGCCTTCGCGCTGGGCGCGGTCCCCGCCGTCTATGCGCTCGTCGTGCGGTGGGGTCTGCCCGAATCACCGCGCTGGCTGGCGTCGCGCGGACGCATCGCGGAGGCCGATCGCATCGCGGCGGCGTTCGAGGCCGACGCCGGTGTCGCGCACACCCCGCCCATCCGGAAGGAGCCGGCGTCGCGGGCGATCGCGATGACGGCACGGGCCCGGCTCGCGACCCTCTGGAATGCCGAGTTCCGCGTGCGGACGGCGTGCCTGTGGCTCGTGTGGCTGGCCGTGAACTTCGCGTACTACGGGGCGTTCATCTGGATCCCCAGCATTCTCGTGGATGCCGGATTCGACCTCGTCCGCTCGTTCGGCTTCACCCTCATCATCACGCTCGCGCAGCTTCCGGGCTATGCCGTGGCGGCCTGGCTCATCGAGGTGTGGGGACGCCGCATCACGCTGTCGGTCTTCCTGCTGGGGGCGACCGCCTCGGCCGTCGTCTTCGGCACCGCCACGACCGTGCCGATGATCATCGGGGCGGGCATGGCCCTGTCGTTCTTCACGCTCGGTGCCTGGGGCGCGCTCTACGCCGTGACGCCCGAGATCTATCCGACCTCGCTGCGCGGCACCGGGGCCGGCTGGGCCGCCGGGGTGGGCCGCATCGCCTCCATCGTGGCGCCCCTCGCCGTTCCCGTCCTCCTCGGGGCCGGCGGCGCGCCCCTGCTGTTCGTCATGTTCGCGGCCTGCTTCCTCGTCGCTGCGGCGGCGGCCTGGGGACTCGCCGACCGGAGCGGAGTGGCGCTGGACGATCGGTGACGTCCCGGTCCGGGAATAGGCTGGGCGCGTGGCTGATGTACGTTTCGTCGCGATAGGCGACTCCTTCACCGAAGGCGTGGGCGATGTGCTCCCCGATGGGCGCGAGCGCGGTTGGGCCGACATCGCCGCGCAGGGGTGGGCGGATGCCGCCGGGCACCCCATCCAGTACGCGAACCTGGCGATCCGGGGGAAGCTGGCCTGGCCGATCGTCGAGGAGCAGCTCGAGCCTGCGCTCGCTCTGCGTCCGACGCACCTGTCGTTCAACGGTGGCGGCAACGACATGCTGCGGCCGCGGACCGACGTGGAGCACATCGCTGATGCGTTCAGCCGGGTGCTGCGACGGTGCGACGAGGAGGGCGTGACGATGATCCTGCTCTCCGGCGCCAACCCCAGCGGGCAGCTCCCGATGGGCTCTCTCGTGCAGCGCCGTGGCGACCTGCTCTCCGAGGCGGTCCTGCGGCGGATCGAGGACCGGCCCGACGTGATCCGCGCCCTCAACTGGCCGGACAAGGAGCTGTCGCAGCCGGCCTATTGGTCGGAGGACCGCCTGCACATGAACGCAGCCGGCCACCATCGTGTGGCGGCGCGGGTGCTCCACGGCCTCGGTTTCGAGCCTCCGGAGAGCTGGTGGGCGCCGGTCGATCGGTGGACCGCCGGCCCCGCGGGTCTCGCTTACTACCGGGAGTTCGTCGGGCCGTGGGTGCGTCGTCGTGTGACGAAAACCTCGTCCGGAGACGGCCGTGCGGCGAAGTACCCGACCTGGGTCGAGCGGACGCCGGCGTGAGTTTCGTGACGCCCCGCGCATGAGCGACATCGAGCTGGTCCGTCTTCCCGCGGGAGCGGTGACGCTGCACGACGCCCGTCGCCGTACACGGCGCACCGTGCAGCTCGAGCCCTTCGCCGTGGGCGTCTTCCCCGTGACCGAAGAACAGGTCACCGAGGTCCTGGGCACGCCGTCATTGCATCCTCGTCGCCCGGTCGCCGACGTGAGCTGGCTGCGCGCCATCCACTTCTGCAACGCCGCCTCGGAGTGGGAGGGACTCGATCCCGTGTACCACTTCGAGGGCGAGGACGTCGCCTGGGACACCACGGCGGACGGCTACCGGCTCCCGACCGAGGCCGAGTGGGAGTACGCCTGCCGCGCCGGTGCCACCGGGCCGCACTATGCCCCGCTGGCCGAGGCCGCGTGGACCGCCGCCGACGGGGTGGGAACGCCGCAGAACGTGGGTGGGAAGCTCCCGAACCTGCACGGGCTGTTCGACACGCTCGGCAACGTCTGGGAGTGGTGCTGGGACCTCCTCGACCCGGCACGGTATGACGACTATCGGGTCTTCCGTGGCGGCGGGTTCGCCGACGACGCGTGGAGCGTGCGCGCGTCGGTCCGCCGTGGGGGAGCACCGCGCATGCATCACGAGGACGTCGGGTTCCGCGTCGCGCGCGGCGCTTTCGACACCGAAAACGAGGCACAGGGCTGGTCGGCCGCGGCGGACAGGGAACGCGCGATGGTCGACGGGAGTCTGTCGCCCGGCTGGACGCCGCGCGGCCGATAGCCGAGGCGTCCTGGACCGGTTTTGGTTCCCGTCTCGGCCGGGTGCGAGACTGATCGGATGACCAGGCCGTTCGCGCTCATCCTCAACCAGGGTCGCGTCGCCGACCGCACCGACGGAGCGCTCGTCGGGGCGCGCCGCGTCGCCGACGCGCTGTCCTCGCTTCTGCGTCAGGAGCCGGTGGTGGTCGGCACTCCGGAGCCCGGTCGGCTCGACGATTGGTCGGTCGCGCTGCCCGAAGCTGCGGACACGCTCGCGGGCCTCCGTGCCGCGGTGCAGGAGGCGATCGCGGCGGAGGCGACGCCGCTCCTCGTGACGAACACGTGTGCGGCGAGCCTCGGAACGCTGCCGAGCGTGGCCGAGCACCACCCCGACGCGGTGGTGCTGTGGATCGACGCGCACGGCGACTTCAACACGCCCGACACCACCGACTCCGGCTACCTCGGTGGCATGGTCCTCGCCGCCGCCTGCGGGCTGTGGGACAGCGGCCACGGGGCTGGGATCGACCCGCGGCAGGTCATCGTCGTCGGCGGCCGCGACATCGACCCCGCCGAGGGGGAGCTCCTCGCCGGCGCGGGAGTGACCGTCCTCAGCCCTGCGGAGAGCACGCCGGAGCGGCTGAGCGCTCTCATCGCCGGGCGACCGGTGTGGATCCATGTCGACTGGGATGTGCTGGAGCCGGGCTACATCCCCGCGGCCTATCGGGTCGGCGACGGTCTGCTGCCGCACCAGGTGGCCGCGCTGTTCGCCGCCATCCCGGCCGCCGACGTCCGCGGCGTGGAGCTCGCCGAGTTCGAAGCGGGTGACGCGGAGGTGCCGGAGCGCGTCAGCGTCGAGTTGATCGTGGAGACGTTCCAGCACCTGCTGCGCTGACGGCGGGGAGCGCCGTCACGGCGCGGCCGGTGCGTCCCCCAGATGCCAGGCCGTGATCTCGACGACCGAGCCCGACACGATGTCGAGCTCCACCGGCCACGAACCGCGGTCGTACCCGGGGAGCAGGGCGGCGTGCAGCGCACGCGCCACGAGAGCGCCGTCCGTCGCGTGGGCGTCCCAGCCGATCACCGCGGTCGCCTCGCCCTGGGGCGGCACGGTCACGGGCACGGAGCCGGGGTCAGTCGCCAGGAAGGACGAACCGGGCCGCACCTCGACGTCGAGCGCATGGCCGTTCTGGTCGGCGAAGGCGATGTCGGGATACCCCTCGACCACGCAGGGCTCTTCTCCCACGTTCATCAGACGGATGCTCTGGGCCCGGTGCCCCGTGGCCCCGTCGGCGGTTCCGAGAAGCAGCGTGGCGTTGTCGGGGGTGCAAGCGTCTGCGGGGAGTTGGGGTGTCGAATCCCCCGGGGCCCGCTCCGGCACCGGATCGCCCACGGCCGCCGGATCGACGAAGGCTCCGGACTCGTCCGTGATGCCCTGCAGCGCGGCGTTCTCCTCGACGATCTGGCGCTGCCACGCGGCATCGGCCAGGCTCCCGACGACGACGAGCGCGACCGCGCTCGCGACGGCGAGACCGAGGAGGCGCGGGGACCATCGCCGCGCAGATTCCTCACCGGCTCTGCGCGAGAACGCCCAGGCGGGGATCCAGCCCCAGGCGAGTCCCCAGTAGGCGGTGTCCGGCGCGGACTCGACGACCGCAGCCGTGAGACCGTGCAGACCCGAGAGAGGGAGGAAGGACAGCACCCGGGTGACGTCGTCGCATAGCCCGACGACCGTTCCGGCGAGGACGGCACCGAACCAGAGCACGAGGAACGCGGGAGCCCGGCCGACGCCCCGCGCTCCGCGTCCCACGATCCAGACCACGCTGCACAGGACGGCGGCCGTCATCGCCAGCACGAGGATGCCCCACGCACCGGGGAGCAGCCAGGCATGACTCTGCAGCGGGCCGACACCGGCAAAGCTCAGCAACCGCGTCAGCACGATGTCGGAACCGGTCAGTCGGGCGATGGCGCCGGAGACGATCCAGAGTGCACCGAGGAGCAGTCCGGCGAGCAGCCCCGCCGTCAACGGTGGCCTCGTGCGGCCGGCTCGGGCGCTCGGGAGGGCGGCGGTCGACGGGGGAGCGGAGGCCATGCCTCATCCTATGGGCGCTCAGCGGCGCCGCTCGGGATCCAGCCCCATGCGGATCCGCGTCCGCTTGCGTTCGATCAGGATGAACACCACTCCGAGGACCCAGAGCGGGATCAGGGTGAGGAACGCGACACGGAACGCGTCGAGCGTGTAGGTGTCCGGAGTGCCGGCGCCCTGGGCGTCGAGAAGGAGACCGATCACGAACACGGCGATCAGGGCCGCGATGAAACCACCCGCGTTCGTCACGCCGGTGGCCGTGCTGAGGCGATGCACGGGATTGTGCGTGCGCGCGTGGTCGAAGGCGATCATCGACGCGGGGCCCCCGGTCGCCAGAGCGATCGCGAGGACCCAGAGCAGCCAGTCCGGGGCGGGGCCGGGGAGGGCGATGACGGCGATCCACGCGGCCATCTGCAGGCCGACCGCGGGGAGCACGAGAGCGAGGGAGCGGTGATTCGGCAGACGGCGGGAGAGGTCGCCGATGATCGGACCGAGGATCATGCCCGCGACCACGTAGATCGAGATGATCCCCGCTGCGTGGGCGGTGGTCAGGCCCTCGCCGGCCGTGAGGAACGGCATGCCCCACAGCAGCACGAACACCGTGCCGGCGAACGGAGTGGTGAAGTGCGACCAGAACGCGAGCCGCGTGCCGGGATGCGCCCACGCCGCCCGGATGCCGACGCCCGTGTCGATCGCCGACGTCACGACACGCACGACTCCGGTGTCCGTGTTCACCGACACGTCGGGGCCGCTCTCGGCGGGGTTGTTGCGCACGATGAGCCACACGAGGATCGTGAAGAGCAGGCCGAGGCCGGCGATGCTGCCGAACGTGATCGACCAGGTGGTGGCGTGCAGCAGGGCGGCGACCGGCACCAGCGCGATCAGCTGCCCGGCCTGCCCGATGATCCCGGTGAACTGGACCATGACGGGGCCGCGCTGCGCGGGGAACCACGTGGCCACCAGTCGCAGCACGGCGGGGAAGACGGCGGCGTCGCCGGCTCCGAGCAGGATGCGCGCGACGATCGCGATGCCGATGCTGGGGGAGAGGGCCATGGTGAGCTGTCCGGCCGCCATGAGCAGCATCCCCGCCGTGATGATCGGACGAGAGCCGTAGCGATCGAGGAGCACGCCGACCGGGATCTGCATGCCGCCGTAGACTGCGAGCTGCACCACGGCGAACAGCGCGAGCGTGGAGGCGTCCGCCTGGAACCGGTCGGCGGCCTCGACACCGACGGCACCCAGAGACGTGCGGTTGGTGATGGCGAGCACGTAGGCCGCGACGCCGACGGACCAGATCGCCCAGGCCCGCCACCCCGGCGTGGAGACGGGGGAGTGGGAGACCTGAGGCACCCTTCCACGCTACTCCTGCATAGCGATGTCCGACGCCGTGGCTAGAGTGCCCACATGACAGCCTCCTCGCAGCACCACGCCCTGGATTACGTTGAACTCGTCGTCACGGATCTCGACGTGGCGAAGCGCTTCTTCACCACCGCCTTCGGGTGGAGCTTCCGGGACTACGGGCCCGGCTATGCGGGCATCCTCTCGCCCCGCGGCGACGGGAGCGAGGTCGGCGGGCTCCTGCTCGCGGACGCGCCGCGACCGGTCGGCGGTCCGCTCGTGCTGCTCTACTCCGACGACCTCGATGCGACCAGCGCTGCGATCCAGGACGCCGGCGGCCGGATCCTGCAGGAGCCGTATGCGTTCCCCGGTGGCCGGCGCCTGCACTTCGCCGACCCGAGCGGCAACGAGCTCGGCGTCTGGTCCTCGTACTAGGCGTTGCAGATCACCGCGCGGCGGGCGGATGAGTTCCGGACTGCGAGGATGAGTCGCTGACAGACGGGGGATCGTCGGCTGGTGGGGACGGCCAGGTGCTGGTGACCGGCGCGATGCGCGGACGTTGCTCGCGGATGCCGAGGACGAGGGCGACGACGCCGAGCAAGGCGGTGCCGATCACGGGCCCGTCGACGACGAGATGACCGGCGATCCTCGATGTCGCGGTGTCAAAGGGCACCGACGAGGAAACGGTGATTCCGACGACGAAAGCGAGTGGCGTCCAGAAGACGACCCACAGCGGGGCCCAGCGCCAGGGCGACGGGAGGACCCTCGCGCGTCCGATTCCGACAGCGGCGATGATCGCGAACGTGGCCAGACTCCCGTAGTACAGCGCGGCAGCAAGCACCCAGGCGTCTTCGCGCGCGTTGGGGTCGCCGGGCGACTCCGGGACGAGGCCAAACCAGAGAGACTGGGCGAACGGCGCGACAGCCAGCGCGAAGGCCGCGACGGTGCTCACGGGCCGCCGATCGGTGACGCTACCCGCACGCCCGAAACCGATCACGAACAGAACGGCCGCCGATGCGAACACGGCGTCCTTCGCGATCGCGAAGGACGCGAGCGCCCCGCGGGCTGTGAACCAGATGACGACCGAGAGGAGGAGCAGGATTCCGCCGGTGACCCATGTGAGCCGACGCGCTCGACTGTCAGCAGTTGCGTTCTCGGCCCCATCGCTCCCGCACTCACCCTAGCCGTCGCGAGACCTATGGGGAGCCCCGCCGGGCACACCCGCTCGGCAAGGCGCACCTCGTAGGATCGCGATATGACCTCCCCTGGCCGTGTCCCTGCAGACCTGCGGAAACGCGGGGGCTTCCGGGGAGCAGACGCCTCGACGGCCTCGCTCATCCTCAGCCAGTTCTTCGTCGGTGGCATCGTGTCGGTCGTGCTCCGAGAGCCACCCCACAACGGCCCGGCCGCGTGAGCACACGCGGGGAGGGCCAGCGTCCGGAGGGCCCGGGAGCACGGGACGTCGACGACCGGGTCGCGACGCACACGCGGCGGGGATTCCTCATCGCTGCCGGAACCGGCGTCGCGGTGACCGGCGTCGGCATCTGGCTCTCTACGAACTCCGGGGGAGAGGGAGACGACGCGGGACGCAGTCCGAACAATCCCCGAGCGCTGCCCGAGTACGAGCCGGTCTACGAACGCGCGGTCACGGGGCTCGAGGTACCGCTCGGCTTCGAGAACTGCGCAGACCCGACGGTGCGCGCTGACCGGAGCATCGCGGGACGCGACCGTCGAACCGTAGGCCCGGTCATCGACCGCTTCATCATCCACCACACCGGCACGACATCCGACCAGTTGGACTTCTTCTCCCGCTGCAACAGGAGATCATCGGCTCCCACCTTCTATCTGCGGCACGACGGCTCGGTCATCGAGACCATCCGCCCGGGAGCGAAGCCGTCGTCCACCGGCGCGGACTGGAACTGGCGGTCCGTGGCGGTGGAGACGCTCGATTTCACCGGGGCTCCGGAGTACACGGTGACCCCGGCGCAGTTGGAGGAGATCGCGCAGATGATCGCGTGGCTCGCAGGCTTCGACGGCCGAACCCTGGACGGCGTTCCGGTGCGCTTCCGGATCGACCGAGAGCACGTCATCACCCACCAGGAGACGTGGTCGGGAACGGAGTGTCCCGGTCCGTTCCTCCAATCGCGAGTGGATGACATCGTGGCGCGGGCACAGGAGATCTTCACGACGTCATGAGGCGGGAGCCGTCCGCAACAATAGGGGAGTGCGCCACCTTCTCTCCTTGACCGAACTCACCGAGGACGATCTGAGGGAGATCTTCGCGCGCGCTGCGCGGATCGAAGCGGGCACCCTCGCGAGGAGGGACGGCGCGGCGGCACTGTTCTTCCCTTCTTCGAGCCTGCGGACGCGTGTCTCATTCGAACGCGGTGCTGCGGAGATGGGTTTGCAGCCGATCGTCTTTCCTCCGGAGGCGCTTGAGACCGTCGAGGAAGCGGTCGACGTCGTCGGATACCTGTCAGCGTGGGTCGAACTGCTCGTCGTCCGACATCCCGATCTGCAAGTCCTTCGGCAGCTGGCTGCCCCTGGGATTCTCCCGGTGGTCAACGCGATGACGGACGTGAACCACCCGTGCGAGGTGCTGTCCGATCTCTTCGCGCTATCGCGGGAGAGGGATGTCCGCTCGCTCCGAGTCCTCGTGGTGGGACCGGACGGCAACATCGCTCGAGCCTGGGAGGAAGCCCATCGGGCTTTCGGAATCGATGTCGTGCAGGCCTGCCCGC
This sequence comes from Microbacterium sp. BLY, assembly GCF_017939615.1. Classification (NCBI taxonomy): domain Bacteria; kingdom Bacillati; phylum Actinomycetota; class Actinomycetes; order Micrococcales; family Microbacteriaceae; genus Microbacterium; species Microbacterium sp. BLY. Next base: position 2,474,489 of record NZ_JAGKSR010000001.1, on the reverse strand, counting down.
AGGAGGTCCGCACACCCGCGCTGCCGTGGAAGGAGGATCTCAGCGATGCTGTGCAAGAGGCCGATGTGATCATCACGGACGGGCCGGGGGAGCACGCCACGGCCATGGCGCCCTATCGGATCACTGCGGATCTCCTCGACAGCGCCCCGGACGGTGTTCGTTTCGCGCCGTGCCCGCCGTTCGTCCGTGGGCGTGAGGTTTCGGTCGCTGCCGCCAACCATCCTGCCTTCGTGGGCTACGAGTTCAAACGTCACCTGAAGAGCGTGCAGAAGGCGATCATGGGATGGGCGATCGAGGGATGAAGGGGGAGACAGCCGCATGAGCGGTTTCTCACTTTACTGACATAATGTGCATTATCGGATAATCCATATGGGCGCCGTCAGCCGCCGACGTAGGCCGCCAGATGCTCACCCGTCAGTGTGGAGCCGTCCGCGACGAGGTCGGCAGGCGTTCCCTCGAACACGATGCGACCACCGTCATGGCCGGCTCCCGGTCCGACATCGATGATCCAGTCGGCGTGTGCCATGACGGCCTGATGATGCTCGATCACGACCACCGTCTTGCCCGCGTCGACAAGGCGATCCAGCAGACCGAGGATCGTGTCGACGTCGGCGAGATGCAGACCCGTCGTCGGCTCGTCCAGCACGTAGACGTCGCCCTTCTCACCCATCTGGATCGCGAGCTTGATGCGCTGGCGCTCACCGCCCGACAGCGTCGACAACGGCTGTCCGAGCGACAGGTAGCCGAGCCCCACGTCTTCCAGACGTCCGAGGATGGCAGCCGCTGCCGGGAGCTTCGCCTCGCCCTCGCTGAAGAAGCTGCGGGCCTCCGATACCGGAAGGTCGAGCACCTCGGTGATGTCCTTGCCGCCCAGCTTGTACTCCAGCACGGCCGCCTGGAAGCGCTTACCGCCGCAGTCCTCGCACGGCGTCTCGATGGTGTCCATGAACCCGAGTTCGGTGATGATGACGCCGGCGCCCTTGCAGGTGGGACATGCGCCCTCGGAGTTCGCGCTGAACAGGGCGGGCTTCACGCCGTTCGCCTTGGCGAAGGCCTTGCGGATGGGTTCGAGCAACCCGGTGTAGGTCGCGGGGTTGCTGCGACGCGAGCCCTTGATGGCGGACTGGTCGATCGCCACCACGCCCTCGCGTCCGGTCACCGAACCGTGGATGAGCGAGCTCTTCCCCGATCCGGCGACACCGGTGACCACAGTCAGGACGCCGGTCGGAATGTCGACGTCCACGTTCTGCAGGTTGTTCGTGGACGCGCCGCGCACCTCGATGGCGCCGGTGCGGTCACGCACGGCGTCCTTGAGCTGCGCGCGGTCATCGAGGTGCTGCCCCGTCAGCGTTCCACTGGCCGTGAGGCCTTCGACGCTCCCCTGATAGCAGATCTCTCCCCCGGCGCTTCCGGCACCCGGACCGAGATCCACGACATGATCGCCGATCGCGATGGTCTCCGGCTTGTGCTCGACGACGAGCACCGTGTTCCCCTTGTCGCGCAGGCGCAGCAGCAGCCCGTTCATCCGCTCGATGTCGTGCGGGTGCAGCCCGATGGTCGGCTCATCGAACACGTAGGTGACGTCGGTCAGTGAGGAGCCCAGGTGCCGCAGCATCTTGATCCGCTGCGCCTCTCCCCCGGACAGCGTCCCTGAGGGCCGGTCCAGGCTCAGATACCCCAGACCGAGGGTGACGAAGGCGTCGAGGTTGGCACTCAGCGCCTGGAGCAGCGGCCCTGCACCCGGGAGATCCAGGCCGCGGACCCACGCGGCAAGATCCGTCACCTGCATGCGGCAGGCGTCGGCGATGCTCACTCCGTCGATCTTCGACGACCGCGCCCCCTCGGTGAGACGCGTGCCGTCGCACTCCGGGCACACGGCGAAGGTGGCGACGCGCTCGACGAACGCACGGATGTGCGGCTGCAGCGCGTCGAGGTCCTTCGAGAGCATCGACTTCGTGATCTTCGGGATCAGGCCCTCGTAGGTCATGTTGATGCCGGAGATCTTGACCTTGGTGACCTCTCCGTAGAGGAAGAGGTGGCGTTGCTTATCGGTGAACGACGCGATCGGCTTGTCGCCCGGATAGAACCCCGACTGGGAGAATCCCTTCACCATCCAGCCGTCTGCGGTGTACCCGGGCACCATGATCGCGCCGTCGTCGAGGGACTTCGACTCATCGACGATCTGGGACAGATCGAGGTCCGACACCACTCCCCTGCCCTCGCATCGTGGACACATTCCACCGAGATAGATCGCATCCTTCACGATCTTCTCCTCTCCGCCCGGCCCGGTCATCACACCGCTGGCCTTCTGCGTCGGGATGTTGAACGAGAACGCCGTCGGCCCGCCGATGTAGGGCCGTCCGAGCTTGCTGAACAGGATGCGGAGCATCGCGTTGGCGTCCGTCACCGTGCCGACGGTGGACCGCGGGTTCGCGCCGAGGCGCTCCTGGTCCACGATGATCGCCGTGGTGAGGCCTTCCAGCACGTCGACGTCGGGACGAGGGACGGACGGCATGAAGCCCTGCACGAAGGCGCTGTACGTCTCGTCGATCATCCGGCGCGATTCGGCGGCGATCGTGTCGAAGACGAGAGAGCTCTTCCCCGAGCCCGAGACACCGGTGAACACCGTCAGCCGCCGTTTGGGGATGTCGACGCTCACGTCCTTGAGGTTGTTCTCGCGCGCGCCCTGCACGCGGATGAGATCGTGGGTGTCCGCGGGGTGCTCGGCAGCGGTCATGCGGCGTCCTTCGTGGTGGTGGGGCCGTCAGGCGGCCTGGTTGATACGGAGCAGGTTTCCCGCGGGATCGCGGAATGCGCAGTCGCGGACGCCGTAAGGCTGATCCATGGGCTCCTGGACGACATCGGCCCCGACGGCGACCAGCCGGTCGAACAGGGCATCCAGGTCGTCGCTCGCAAGCGTGAGAGCGCCGTAGCTGCCCTTCGCGATGAGCTCCAGGATGGTCTGCCGTTCCGCGTCGGTGATGCCCGGGTCGGTGGCCGGCGGGTGGAGGACGATCGAGGTCTCCGGCTGATCGACCGGGCCGACCGTGAGCCAGCGCAGGCCGTCGTATCCGACATCGTTGCGCACCTCGAAGCCGAGGGCGTCGCGGTAGAAGCCGAGAGCGGCGTCGGCGTCGGTATGCGGGAGGAAGGCGTAGTGGATGCTGATCTTCATGCTGCTCACGTTAGGTGCGCCTCGGGGCGCGGCGCTTCTCGATTCCTGATCGGTCGGGTGACCTGTTTGGCCTGGAACGACGGGATGCCCTCGACGCTCGCGGCGCGTTCACGGTACACGCTGGGCGGGACACCGACCAGCTCCGAGAACCGGGTGCTGAACGTTCCCAGCGAGGAGCAGCCCACGGCGAAGCACACCTCGGTGACGCTGAGGTCGCCGCGACGCAGCAGCGCCATGGCGCGCTCGATGCGGCGGGTCATGAGATACGAGTACGGGGACTCGCCGTACGCATCGCGGAACCGCCGACTGAGATGACCGGCGGACATGTGGACGCCCCGTGCCAGGGCTTCGACGTCCAGGGGCTTCGCGTACTCCCGATCGATACGGTCGCGGACCTTCCGCATCACGACAAGCTCCCGCAGACGAGCGTCATCCACCGATGTCACGTGATGATCCTGCCATGACGCCGGAAGACGGGGAATGACCATCTGCGACGCGCGGAGCCTCTCCTCCCCCACAGGCGGACATCCGGCGCTACCCTGGGGGCATCCTCACAGGATTCTCTCAGAAGGGGTTCCCCGCCATGTCTGAAGCACTCTCTGAAACGAAGTTGTTCTTCAAGTCGATCCGCGTCGCTCTCGCGGTCTCCGGCGTTCTCGCCCTGCTCGCGGGCATCGCGCTGCTCGTCTGGCCGGTGAAGTCCGCCGTCATCGTGACGGCGATCTTCGCCTCCTACCTGATCGTCGCGGGCGTCGTCTACATCGGCCTCGGCATCTTCTCCCGCGCGAAGGGCGGCTGGTCGCGCGTGGGACACATCGTGCTCGGCCTGCTCTACATCGTCGCCGGCGTCATCGCCTTCTTCAACCTGAACGTCGCCGCCGCCACGCTCGCGCTGGTCGTCGTGATCTTCATCGGCGTGAGCTGGATCGTGGACGGCGTCGTGGCGCTCTCGCTGCTCGGCAGCGACGGTTCGCGCGTCTGGACCCTGCTGTACGCGATCCTCAGCATCATCGCCGGAATCATCGTCCTCTTCTCGCCCGTGATCGCCGGCTTCGCCCTGTGGCTGCTCCTCGGCATCTCCCTCGTCGTGCTCGGCATCGTGCAGATCGTCCGCGCGATCACGCTCGGCAAGGACGAGAAGGCCTTCACCACGGGCGGTGCCGACGTCTGATCCGCAGACGCGAGACGCCCCGGACCGGCAGCAGCGGTTCCGGGGCGTCTCGCGTCCGGCGACTATTCCGCGGCGAAGGCGCTCACGTCGCCGACGAGGCGGGTGTTGTCCGCCGGGACGGGGTCGATCACGGCCTTGGCGACCTCGGCGGCGAATTCCGACACGTTGTAGAGGCGGCCGGCGGAGTCGCGCCGCTCAGCGATGGCGCCCGGGTTCGCGCGCTCGAGCAGCGTCGCGGTGATCGTGCCCTCGATCATGTCGCCGGAGACGACGGTGAAGCCGATCCCCTTCTCGGCAAGACCCGGGATGAGCTCCCGCAACGCGTCCTCACCGGCGCGCTTGGACAGCGCGACGGGCTCGTACTCCGGCATCGTCGGGGTCGTGCGGATGAAGTGGGCCTGGTGACTGGTGACGAACACGACTCGTGCGCCGTCCGACAGCAGCGACGTCGCGGCTTCGAGGACGTTGAGCTGCGCGTCCCGGTTGAGCTTCAGGGCGTAGTCCTCGGCCATGCCCGACTCCATGCCACCCGACGCGTTGAGGACGAGCACGTCGAGGCGCCCGTACTCGGCGCGGACGGCGTCGAACATCTCGGCGACCGACGAGGGGTCGGTGAGGTCTGCACCGATGACCAGTGCCCGACGGCCGAGCTCGCGAAGCTGCGCCGCGAGCTTCTCCGCGCGCGGCGCCTTGTTCCGGTAGTTGATGACGACGTCAGCACCCGCCTCGGCGAGATACCGGACGGTGTCGGCGCCGATCCCGCGGGATGAGCCGGTGACCAGGGCCACCTTGCCGTCGAGGGATCCTGCGGGAAGAACGTCGGTCACGGGTGACTCCTCATGGTGCGTGGAACGCCGTGAGCGCACGGCTCTCACAGATTACCAAGGGGGCGCGGTGGCAGCCGGCTGGGCGCCGGCGCGCGTGATACGTTGACGACAAAGGAGGCCGTATGGACAACTTCTCGACGTTCGTCACGTTCATCGACCAGTGGGCATGGATCGGCTGGCTCGTCCTCATCGCGGTCTTCCTGGTCATCGAGATGCTCTCCCTCGATTTCACTTTCCTCATGCTGAGCTTCGGCAGCGTCGTCGGTCTCGTGACCGACTTCCTCGGTCTCCCCGTCTGGATCCAGATCCTCATCGCCGCCGCAGCCGCCGCACTGTTCATCCTGTTCCTGCGTCCGCCGTTGCTCCGCCGGCTGCACCGGGGCGCCGACCCGACGCGCTCGAACGTCGAGGCGCTGGTCGACCTCCGCGGCATCGCGCTGAGCGAGATCACGCAGATCTCGGGTCAGGCGAAGCTCGCCAACGGCGACACCTGGACCGCCAGGACGTCCACCTCCATCGCCATCCCCGCGGGGGCTCCCGTCGCCGTCAGCGCGATCAACGGCGCCACCGCCATCGTCCGACCCCTCAACGACTAGGAGCCCGCGTGGACGACGCATCGATCATCCCCACCGTGATCATCTGGATCCTGGTGATCGCGGTCATCATCTTCGTGATCGTCACGATCGCCCGAGCGATCCGGATCATCCCGCAGGCGACCGCCGGCGTGGTGGAGCGCCTCGGCCGCTATCACAAGACCCTCTCCCCCGGCCTCAACATCCTCGTGCCTTTCATCGACCGTCTGCGGCCGCTGATCGACATGCGCGAGCAGGTCGTGTCCTTCCCTCCGCAGCCCGTGATCACCGAGGACAACCTCGTCGTCTCGATCGACACCGTCGTCTACTTCCAGGTGACCGACGCCCGCGCCGCGACGTACGAGATCGCGAACTACCTCGGGGCCGTGGAGCAGCTCACCACGACGACCCTCCGCAACGTCGTCGGCGGTCTGAACCTCGAAGAGGCGCTGACCAGCCGCGACAACATCAACGGCCAGCTCCGGGTGGTCCTCGACGAGGCGACCGGCAAGTGGGGCATCCGGGTGGGCCGCGTCGAGCTCAAGGCGATCGACCCGCCGGTCTCCATCCAGGACTCCATGGAGAAGCAGATGCGTGCGGAGCGGGACCGTCGTGCGGCGATCCTGACGGCGGAAGGGACGAAGCAGTCCGCGATCCTCGAGGCCGAGGGTCTGCGCCAGGCGGAGATCCTCCGCGCCGAGGGCGACAAGCAGGCCGCGGTGCTGCGGGCGCAGGGTGAGGCGGAGGCGATCCAGAGCGTCTTCAGTGCCATCCATCAGGGCGCCCCGGACGACAAGCTCCTCGCCTACCAGTACCTGCAGATGCTACCGAAGATCAGCGAGAGCCCGTCGAGCAAGCTGTGGATCATCCCCAGCGAGCTGACCGAGGCGCTGAAGGGCATCGGCACCGCGTTCACGCCGAAGGCCGGCCCGGGCTCACCCACTCCCCCTCCGGGCGCGTGACCCACCCGTTCTTCGCCAAGACCGCTCAGCCACGGATCCTCGCCCATCGCGGTCTCGTCACCGCGGAGGGCCGGGAGTCCGGGGTCTGGGAGAACACCGCCGCCGCGTTCGCCGCCGCCCACGCCGCGGGTGTCGACTACATCGAGACCGACTGCCAGGTCACCGCGGACGGTGACGTCGTCCTGTTCCACGACTCCGACCTCCGGCGCCTGCTGGATGACGCTCGGGAAGTGCACGAGGTGCGGACGCGCGAGCTGGCCGCCCTGTTCGCCGAGCACGGCGGCCTGCTCACCGTCACCGAGGCGCTCTCCGCCTTCCCCGAGATGCGTTTCAACATCGATGTGAAGACCCCGGCGGCGGCCGACCCGCTCGGCAGCATCCTGTCCGCGCACACCCATCGCGTGCTGGTGACGAGCTTCTCCGACGCCAACAGACGGGCGACGATCGATTCGATCCGGAAGGCGGGGGCGGATCTCCGTCCGGCGACGTCCGGGGGCACCCGGACGATCGCGGCCGTCCGGTCTCTCTCCGCCGCGCGCCTCTCCCCCGGCCGGCTGCTCCGTGACGTCGATGCCCTGCAGATCCCGGAGCGTCGAGGCGGCATCCGGGTGCTGACGCCCGCTCTCCTGCGCGCCGCCCACCGCGCCGGCACCGAAGTCCATGTGTGGACGGTGAACGACGCGGAGGACATGCGGCGTCTCGTCGCCGCGGGCGTCGACGGAGTGGTCACCGACCACTCCGACGTGGCACTCGCGACCCTCCGCCCCGCCTGAGAAGCCCCCATAACCTCCGGCGCTGGGATTCCCCTGTGAATACCGCCCAGAACGCGCGGACGTGGATGAAGCGCACAGGCTCGAACGTTATACCTGACAGCGACGAGAGGACCACACAATGGCAGATCGCAGCCTGCGCGGCATCCGACTCGGCGCCCAGAGCCTACAGAGCGAAGAGGGCGTCGTTTTCATGGAGCGCCGTGAGACCACCTACACCTGTGACACCTGCGGACACGACACCACGCTCATGTTCGCGGCCGATGCCGAGCCGCCTCAGACCTGGGAATGCCGCTCCTGCGGCGCCGAGGCACGTCTGAAGGTCGACGGCGAGGCCGTCACGCTCGAGGCCACCGACGAGAAGGCGGCCCGCACCCACTGGGACATGCTGCTGGAGCGCCGCACCCGTGCGGAGCTGGAGGAGCTTCTCGAAGAGCGCCTCGCCTACATCCGCGCCCGTCGCGGTGCCGGGGAAGACCCCACCCGCGAGAAGATCGGCGCCTAACGCCGACGGGCGCGCCACCACCCGAGACCGAGCGCGCCCAAACCGCCCCACAGCAGCACCTGCTGCAGCCAGGGGCCCAGAACGATTCCCGCCGTGAGGCCGGAGCGGAGCTCGACATCCTCGAGCATCGCTCCGGCCTCATCCGCATCCAGGCTCGTGACCGTCCGGCCGTCCGGAAGGATGATCTGACTCGTGCCGACGGTCGAGATGTTGACGACGCTCCGGCCCGTTTCGATCGCGCGCATCCGAGCGAAGGCGAGCTGCTGGAGGTTCTCATCCGTGCCCCGGAAATCGGCGTTGTTCGTCTGGAAGACCAGCACCTCGGCACCGCCGTAGAGACCCTCGGTGATGACGTCGTCGTAGATGACATCGAAACAGATGGCGAGTCCCACGCGGACGTCGTCGACCTCGACGATCGGAGGGTTGGTGCCCGGGGTGTACTCCCGCTGGATCAGGCCGATGAGATCGGGCACGAGAGCGTTGAAGAACGCACGGTCGGGCACGTACTCGCCGAAGGGCACCGGGTGGCGCTTGTCGTGCGTCTGCGTCGCCGTGCCGTCCGGCAGCCACAGCATGGAGGTGTTGTAGTACCGGTCACCGCGGCCGGTCGCCGCGTTCGCGAGCAGTGGGGCATCGACCCGGTTCGCGACGAGGGTCATCCGGCGCGCGATGATCGAGTTGGCGAACGGGTCCGTATCGAGTCCGCCCTCGGGCCACACGAGGAGGTCCACGTCCTCGCCGTACAGCGGTTCCGTCGCGTCGGTCTGCGCCTGCACCACGGCGAACGGCTCCCGTTCGTCGAAGTACCCGGTGGGTCCGTTCCCCTGCACCGCAGCGATGCGCATCGAACCGGACGGTGTGGTCGGAAAGAGCGGAGTGACGCAGAGGACGAGTACGAGCGCGGCGGGCGCGAGGAGGGCGACGGGCCGACGCCAGATGCCGGTGCGGACGATCTCGATCGCCATCGCGACGAGGAACACCATGAGGAAGCTCAGCCCGCTCACACCGACCCACGAGGTGAGTGTCGCGAGCGGGCTTTCCGCCTGGCTCATCCCGAGACGCGCCCAGGGGAAGCCCCCGTACGGCCAGGAACCGAGGAACAGTTCGCGGCCGACCCACAGCGCCGCGATCACGGCGGGGAGCGTGAGCAGGCGTCCGCGGGTGCCCGGCCAGGCCCGCGGCACCCACCGGTAGGCCAGGGTGAGCGGGATCAACGCGAGCGCCGTCAGCGCTCCCTCGACCACGCTCAACGCGGCCCAGGGCAACGGGCCGAGGTAGCGCGATGTCCAGGACACGAGCAACGCGAAGAACACGATCCCGTAGACCAGGCCCACCAGGAGCGCGCCACCGGCCCGCCGCCCGATGAGGGCGAGCAGCAGGAGCGCGGTGGCAGGGAACGCGAGGATCCAGATCGCCGCCTCCGGGAACGTCAGATCCATGAGGAGTGCGGCGACGGCGGCGGTCGGGACCGCAGCCCAGAGGGGCAGAAGCGCGCGCGCTGGCGCGGGAGTGTCAGTCATTCGCAGAGACCTCACATCGACGAATACGCGACGATGCCGCGACGTACGCCGTCGAGGGCGGCGCGCGCCGTCCGCGCGAGCACCGCGTCCTCGGCGACGATCGACAGCTGGTCGAGGAGGTCGATGGTCTGCTTGGCCCAGCGGACGAAGTCACCCGCGGCCATGTCCGCGTCGATGAGCACCCGGTCGAGCATCCCGCCCCGCGCCCACGCGTGCATCGCGCCGGCGAGACCCGCGGCGAGTGGCTCGCTTCCGGGCAGCTGGTGGTCCTGCTCGAGGTCGTCGAGCTCCGCCCAGAGCGTCGTGGTCTTCTCGTAGGCGGCCCGGAAGGCGCCCCGCGGGAGGCTCCGCTCCCCCGCGTTGGCCTCGTCGCGACGTGGCTCGTAGACGAGGCAGCAGGCCATCGCCGCGAGCGATGGCGCGTCCAGCCCCTTCCAGAGCCCCTGACGCAGCGACTCGGCCACGAGGAGGTCCCGCTCGCCGTAGATGCGGCGCATCGTGCGTCCGGCATCGGTCAGCTGCATGCCGTCCTCGTCGCGCCGCACGTAGTCCAGCGTCTCCAGGACCTCGACGACACGGTCGAAGACCCGCGCCACCGTCCCGGTCCGCGTCTCGATCTGCCGGCGGGTGCGATCGGTCTGCCGCTTGAGCTTCCAGTAGCGCTCCGCCCAGCGGGCGTGCGCCTCGCGGTCGGGGCACCGGTGGCAGGAGTGGCGCTGCATCCGGGTGCGGAGCGTCTGGATGCGCTTCATGCGCTTGTCGCGTGCGGCTCGCGGTGCCTGGGTGTCCTGCCGGTTCTTCTTCTCGAGGTCGCTCAGCTCGCGGCGGATCGCCGCATACTCCGGGAAGTCCCCGTGTTCGCACGCCATCGCGGACCGATAGCCCTCCAGCGACTCCTCCGCCTCCCGCACCTGCCGGGCCAGCCCGACGACGGCCCGGTCGGCCTGGAACTGGGCGAACGAGGACTCGAGGATCTGCCGGGCCCTGGTCTGACCGAACAGGTCGATCAGGTTGACGGCCATGTTGTAGGTCGGCCGGAAGCTGGAGTTGAGCGGGTATGTCCGACGGGAGGCGAGAGCGGCGACGGCCTGCGGGTCCATGCCCTCGCTCCACTGCACGACGGCGTGTCCCTCGACGTCGATGCCGCGCCGGCCGGCGCGCCCCGTAAGCTGCGTGTACTCTCCGGACGTGATGGCGACGCGGGCCTCGCCGTTGAACTTCTCCATCTTCTCGAGCACGACCGTCCGCGCGGGCATGTTGATGCCGAGCGCCAGCGTCTCGGTCGCGAAGACGACCTTCAGCAGCTTCTTCTGGAAGAGGTCCTCGACGACCTCTTTGAACGCCGGCAGCAGACCGGCATGGTGCGCGGCGACGCCGCGCTCCAGGTTGTCGAGCCACTCCCAGTACCCGAGCACGCCGAGGTCCTCGTCCTGCAGCGTGCGCGTCCGATCCTCGACGATGGCCCGGATCTCGGCTCGTTCCTCCGCAGAGGTGAGCCGGAGCCCCGAGCGACGGACCTGCTGCACCGCCGCATCGCAGCCGACACGGCTGAAGATGAAGAAGATCGCCGGAAGGAGGTTGGAGCGCTCGAGCAGCTCGACCACGTCCGGCCGGTCCATGCGCTCGATGCGACGAGCGTTCGCGGCCCTGACCGGTCGCCGGCCGCCCCGCGGCGGTCGCGCGGCCTGCCGCCCCGCGTGCCGATTGCTGCGATAGGCCTGCGCCTGCCGATTGTTGTCGTACGTGGAGCCGGTGAACGACCGGATCCGCATGAGCTCCTGGTTCACCTGTGCGGTGGCAATCCCGGCGCGGTCGTCGAACAGCGGCAGGAGGTCGTCCCGCACCAGCACGTGCTGTTCCAGGGGAACGGGCCGGATCTCGGAGACGATGACCTCGGTGTCGCCGCGGACGGTGTCGAGCCAGTCCCCGAACTCCTCGGCATTCGACACCGTGGCACTGAGTGAGACCAGGCGCACTCGGGGCGGAAGGTGGATGATGACCTCTTCCCACACGGCGCCGCGGAAGCGGTCGGCGAGGTAGTGCACCTCGTCCATCACCACGTACCGCAGCTCGCGCAGCGCCGAGGAGTCGGCATAGATCATGTTGCGCAGCACCTCGGTCGTCATGACGACGATCCGGGCGTTGCCGTTGATGTTCGTGTCGCCGGTCAGCAGCCCGACGTCGTCGGGCCCGTACACATCGACGAGCTCACGGAACTTCTGGTTCGAGAGGGCTTTCATCGGCGTCGTGTAGAACGCCTTGTCCGTCGCCGTCTGCATCGCGAGATGGATGGCGAACTCCCCCACGATGGTCTTCCCCGCGCCCGTCGGAGCGGCGACGAGCACGCTGCGCCCGTTCTCGAGCGCATGGCACCCCGCCACCTGGAACGGATCGAGCTGGAACCTTTGCCGTGCGGCGAATGCCGCCGTCTCCGGATGAGCCGCGCTCTCCTGCGCCCGCGCATAGCGCTCGGACGGCGAAGTCATGCGGCGTCCGGCACGAGTCCGGCCGCGGAATCGCGCTTGCGCTTACGCCGGTCGAACAGGAGGGACAGGCCGGCGGCCGCGAAGAAGAGGACGATGAGGATGCCGGCGAGCATCAGCATGCTCACCACATCCGCTGCCGGGGTCGCCAGCGCGGCGAAGATCGTCGCGATGAGGATCGCCACCCGCCACCCTTTGAGGATGGCGCGGCCCGACATCACGCCAGCGAGGTTGAGTGCGACGAGAAAGACGGGGAGGACGAACGAGATGCCGATGACGATCATCAGCTTGAACACGAAGTCGTAGTACTCCTGCGCGGAGTAGAAGTTGGTTCCGCCCTCCGGGGTGAAGCTCCACATGAGCTCGATGACGTGCGGCATGATCTGCACCCCGAGATAGCACCCCGCGAAGAACAGCGGCACCGCGGCGACGACGAAGCCGACGGTGTAGCGGATCTCCTTGCGGGTAAGGCCGGGCATGATGAAGGCCCAGATCTGCCACAGCCAGACGGGTGCGGAGAGGAACAGGCCGATCGTGAAGGCGATGCGCATACGCATGTCGAACGCGGACGTCACTGTCGCGAAGTTCAAGGCGCTGAAGTCATCACCTCGCTGGTCCGAGATGATGCGGATCGGACCGGTGATGAAATGGATGACCGGGTCCGCGATGATGAACGCCACGACCATGCCGACGACCAGAGCGATCGCCGCGTACATGAGGCGCTTGCGCAGTTCGACGAGATGTGCGCCCAGCGACATCCGCCGATCCCGATCCGCCGTCGGCATCACGGTCGGTTCGATGGCTGCCACGGCCGGTCAGGCGCGAGGCGGAGTCTCAGGGTCGATGCCCGAGTCCTTCACCGTCGTCGGCTCCGCGGGAGCCGACTCGGCACGAACCGCGTCTTCTTCCTTCATGGCCTTCATCTCACCCTTGAAGACGCGGGCCGACTGGCCCATGCTCTTCGCGAGAGCCGGCAGCTTGGCAGCGCCGAAGAGGAGGAGGATAACGGCCAGCACGATGAGCAGGTGCCAGCCTTGCATTCCAGCGAACATATCGACAATCCCGTCGTAGGGGGGCTTTCCGCCCCAGTCTACAGATCAAACCTCGGCATCAGGCCGGTGGTAGAGCGCGAGTCCGGCGGACGCCCACTCACGCGTGGCCGTGCGCGCGATGCCGGGTTCGCAGACCTCCATCGCTCCCCCGAAGCGGGCCGCGAGGCGCTTGATGCCCCGCGGGTCGGCGAGGTGCAGCTGCGTGGTCACCATTCCGTGGTCGGCCCGCAGCGTCTCGGACGGCACGAAGCCGCCGAGGAGCGGTGCGAGGCGCTCCGGCACCCGCACCGTCACCTCCCGCTCCTCGTCGAGCCCCGCGAAGGCCTCGGGCACACGATCGCCACCGTGGGTGATCGGGATGTCGGTGAGGACGGGGGCGCTCACGCGATCCAGGTGGAAGGTGCGCATCGCCTCGCGCATGTGGCACCACCCCTGGAGGTACCACTGCCCGTTGGTGATGAGGATCTGCACCGGGTCGACGGTCCGCGTCGTCGGCGCTGCATCGGGGGCCTGATACGTGAACGAGATGGCCACGCGATTGTGGAGGCCACGTGCGACCACCTCGCGCACCTCGTCGACCGCGGTGGGTGCGATCACGACGTCCGCGGGGGCGTCAGCCGCACCGCGGGAGAGCTTGGAGATGAGGCCGGCGACGAGTCCGGAGTCCGAGACCGCGGGTACCGCGGCAACCATCTGGAGGCCGGCGAGGAGTGCGGCCGCCTCCCGCGCGGTGAACCGCGGCACGCGGCGGAGCGCCACGTCGTTGGTGATCTCGATCACGTCTTCGAGGTCGAGGAGGTCCCAGTTGATGTCGAACATCTCCTGCGGCTGCTGCCAGTAGCCTGCCTCACCGGGGAGACCGATCACCGTCAGCTTCTCGACCATCGCCCGCATCTCCCGCGGGGTCACCCCGAACTCCTCTGCGGCCTCCGCGAGCGACACGGGACCGTGTTCGAGCAGATACGGCACGAGGGTGAGGTAGAGGCGCACCCGGTCGGCGGCCAGGAGCGGCTTGTGAGCGGCGCTCATGAGCGGACCTCCGTGTCCGTATGCGCGTCGACGACCGCACGGAGCCGGGCGATGACGGCCTCCCGCAGCGGCGCCGGTTCGACGACCCTGACCTCCGGACCATAGGAGGCGAGCTCGTCCGCGAAGATGTGCAGATCGACGAAGGGCACGCGGATGCCCTGGGGCGCCGCGCTCGCGCGACGCCCCAGCCGCAGCGCCGCTTCCGTGCCGGGGGTGATCTCCAGCAGTGCGGAGTTCTCAGCCGCCACGCGCTCGAGTCCGCTCAGCGCCCGCTCCCCCGCCCCTTCGCGCAGCGCGGGGTCGAAGCTCGTCGCGCTCACCGTCACGTCTCCGACGATCCTGCTGAGCAGGAACGTGCGGTCCTCCTCGATGTCGACATCCACGCCGTAGACGTGCCACCGCGCCTCGTAGTCGACGAGAGCGAGGGGCCGGATGCGGCGGCGCCGCGCAGCGTCCTCGCCCGGCTTCAGGTAGTCGAACGCGACGACCCGACAGCGCTCGATCGCGTCCTGCAGAGGGGCGAAGGCCGCGTCGCGCGCCGTGATGCGGGGGGCGAAGCCGATGATCGGCTCGTCGCCGTCGATGCCCAGCGCACGGATCTTACGGACTCCGGACTGCGCGTCGCCCGAGGCCGACTCCGCGCTCCACACGCTCCCCGCCAGTCGGAGGACGGCGAGCTCCGCGGGAGAGAACTCGATGTCTCCTGGCAGGTCGTATTCCGCTTGCGGAATACGGTACCGCGCCTCACGGAGGTCGTTCGGGTCGGCGGCATCGCCGATCGTCTCGATCGGGACGCCGAGGGAACGGAGCTCGTCCTTGTCCCGCTCGAACATCTTCTCGAGCGCGTCCGAGCGCGTCCCGGCGTCGGCGCGCTGGCGGTAGCCGGAGACGTTGTCGAGGATCTGCTGCTTGGTGAGCCCGATCTCCGTGGCCATGAGCGCCACGACGAGATTCGTCAGGCGCTCTTCGGCAGGGATCCGGGCGGCCATCAGGGTGCGGAGACCGGGGACACGCCGAGGATGTCGACCACGACCGCCATGGCGGTGGAGTTCTCTGTCTTGGGCAGCACGACGAGGACCTGCGATCCGACGGGCTGTCCGACGAGGGCATCGGCGACCGGCGCGGCGATCTCGCGGAGGTTCGCGGCGGCGCTCTGACCCCAGGTGCTCTGGAGGACGGTCTTCTTGTCCCAGTCGACCGCGGCGAAGTGCACGAGAGGCGTGTCCTCCTCCGTCAGCTCCTCGCCGTCGCCGCGGATCAGCGTCTGTACGACCTGCTCATCCGGAGCATCACTGTCGGGGATGATGATGCCGGGGGTGCCGTCGTCGGCGCGGACGACCGTCGGCATGCCCTGCGCGTCGTTGAACTGCAGGGAGCCCTCGGCCTTGGGCAGATAGGCGTCGACGACATCGATCACGAAGACCGCGATATCGTCGTCCTCCATGCCGAGTCCGGCGAGGTTCGCCTCGCCGAAGTCCTCGGGAGTGAGGCCGGCGACGATGCGGGTGCCGGCCGTAGCGCACGCCATGACGTCGGCGAGGCCCGGCGACTGCGTGGCCCAGTACCCGATGCTCGTCGCCCGCGAGGAATCCTCGTCGTACGCGGTCTCGAAGACCTGCTCTCCGGTGGACCCGTTGTAGATGGAGATCTCGGCGACCAGCGGCTGCGCATCGTCCACCAGCGCACGTCCATCCCCGGTCACGACGTCGGCATACGAGGTCTCGGTGAGGCGCACCGGCGCGAAGACCTCGACGTCCGGCTCCGCGCCGATGTCGCCGGTGACCGTGACGGCGCTGTCGATGCCGTTGGCGTGCCCATCACGATCGCACGAGGCATCGGCGGACGACGCGGTCACGCTGCACCCCGTCAGAGCGAGGGCGGCGAGGCTGAGGGTGGCCAGAACGGCGGACGTTTTACGCACGCGCTCCAGTCTATTCCGTCGCGTCCTCGGATTCGCGCGAAGCCGCCGCCAACCGCGCGCCCTCGGCAGCCTTCCCGGCCTCACGCGCCCGCTTCCGCAGGTTCTTGTCGGTGATCTCCCTGTCGCCCACCGCTCCCGGCGTCCAGAGCTCGACGTCCTCGTCGCTGTAGCTGCTCTTGGACGCACGCCGCTTGACCGACGGGGCCACCGCCCCCGGTGCCAGCCGTCGCGCGGTCAGCAGGAAGCCGGTGTGCGCGACCATGCGGTGGTCGGGGCGCACCGCCAGCCCTTCGACATGCCAGCCGCGGACCATGGTCTCCGATGCCTCGGGGTCGGTGAAGAGACCCGTGCCCCGGATAAACTCGGCGACCCGGGAGAGCTGCGTCGCCGTGGCGATGTAGCAGAGCACGACCCCACCAGGAGTGAGCGCATCCGCCACCACCTCGATGCACTCCCAGGGGGCGAGCATGTCCAGCACCACCCGGTCCACCGAACCGGGCTCCACTTGCTCGGGCAGGGAGGCGACGAGGTCGCCCACCACGACACTCCAGGTGTCGGGGCGCTCCCCGAAGAAGGTCTCGACGTTCGCCCGCGCGACCTCGGCGAAGTCCTCCCGGCGTTCGAACGACAGCAGGCGACCCGCCGGCCCCACCGCGCGCAGGAGCGAGAGCGAGAGGGCCCCAGAGCCGACGCCGGCCTCGACGACCGTCGCACCGGGGAAGATGTCGGCCTGCATGACGATCTGGGCGGCGTCCTTCGGGTAGACGATGGCCGCGCCGCGCGGCATGGACATCGCGAAGTCGCGCAGCAGCGGACGCAGCGCGAGGTATTCGTGCCCCGAGCTGTTCGCGACCACCGAGCCGTCCGGAAGCCCGATGAGATCGCGGTGGCGGAGCACGCCATGGTGGGTGTGCAGCTCACCGTCCTCACGGAGCGTCACCGTGTGCAGGCGGCCCTTCGGGCCCGTGAGCTGCACACGATCGCCCTCGCGGAACGGGCCACTGGGGCGAGGGGCGGGAGCGGTCGTCATCGGGTCGCCTCCGAGATCGCGGTGCGGGAGCCGAAGAGCTCGACCAGGTCGGCCGCTCCCCTGCCGTCCAGAGTCGGCCACAGCTCGTGGGCGCCGAGCCCGTCGAGCGGGACGATGTGCGGGACGCCGAGCGTCAGCGCTCCCGAGGCCAGCCCCGCACGCAGGCCCGTCGGGGAATCCTCGATGACGACGACCTCGGCGATGTCGACGTCGAGCAGGGCAGCGGCCTGGAGATAGGGCTCGGGGTGCGGCTTGGGGTTCTCCACGTCGTCACCCGCGACGACGACGTCGAAGGCCTCGAAGTCGAT
This sequence comes from Microbacterium sp. BLY, assembly GCF_017939615.1. NCBI lineage: Bacteria > Bacillati > Actinomycetota > Actinomycetes > Micrococcales > Microbacteriaceae > Microbacterium > Microbacterium sp. BLY. The sequence goes on along the minus strand of NZ_JAGKSR010000001.1, from coordinate 2,457,164 downwards.
CAGTCCCACCACGTCGAGGGCCATCCGCCGCAGCGACATCGTGACGAGACCGGTCGGGATGCCGGCGGCACGGAGGTCGCGGAGCAGCTCCCGCGCTCCGGGACGGAAGGGCACGCCCTGGGCGCGCAGGGATTCCTGCACGGCACTGGTCAGCCGGGAGACGATCTCCTCGGGAGCCATGTCGACGCCGGCGCCCTGGAGGATGATCGCGCTGTCGATGAGACCACTGCCCACGAGCCGCAGAGCGTCCTCGTGGGACCAGGTGCCGCCGAACGACTCCACCAGGGCGGTCTCGGCCGCCATCCAGTACGGCTCGGTGTCGACCAGTGTTCCATCCATGTCCCAGAGGACCGCGCGGGGCTTGTTGCTCACTGAACCCATGCTAGCCGGGCCCCGCCCACATCCCCTCGTCGCGGGCTAGCCTGGGGGGATCGCATCCACGACCGCGAAGGGAGCACGGCATGGACGTTCTCGGTCCCCGCATCATCATCGCCGCCTTCGACGGCTGGAACGACGCCGGCGAAGCGGCCACCGGCGCAGTGAGCGCGCTGCAGACCGCGACCGAGTACGACCTCGTCCACTCGGTCGACCCGGAGCTCTACTTCGACTACCAGTACACCCGTCCGGCGACCCGACTCGATGGCGAGGGGCGGCGGCAGATGACCTGGCCGGAGGCCGGGCTGTGGCGTCCGCGCGACCCCGCGCCCGGTCCGGAGTTCTGGCTGCTCACCGGTGCCGAACCGGCGCGGACCTGGCAGGCGTTCGCCTCCGAGTTCATCGATGTCGCGTTGCGCGACGACATCTCCGGCTTCGTCACTCTCGGCGCCATGCTGTCCGACGTCCCGCACACCCGGCCGATCTCCATCTTCGCCTCGAGTCAGAACGAGCAGGTCAGGGAGGCGCACGGCCTGGAACGGTCCGTGTACGAGGGACCCGTCGGCATCCTCACCGTCCTGGAGCACTTCGCCGAGAACGCCGGCATCCCGTCCGTGAGCCTCTGGGCGAGCGTGCCGCACTATGTCGCCTCTGCTGCGCCGTCCCCCAAGGTCACCCTCGCGCTGCTCGATCGCCTCGAAGAGCTGACGGGCGTGGATGTCGACCGCCGGCACCTCCGGACCGAGGCTGCCGCGTGGGAGGCGTCGATCGATGCCGCCGCGTCCGAGGACGAGGACATGGCCGAGTACATCCGGCAGCTGGAGCGCACGCGGGACACCTGGGACTCCCCCGACGCCTCGGGAGACGCGATCGCCCAGGCCTTCGAGCGCTATCTGCGGCGCCGTGACGACGGCCGCGGCGACCGCAAGCGCTGAACAGCGCTCGGCTCAGGCCGAGGCCGGGATGACGCCCATCGCGAGCAGGACGAGCAGCACGCCGCCCAGCAGGATCCGGTAGATCACGAACGGCAGGAAGCTGCGCTTCGAGATCCAGCTCATGAAGAACGCGATCACGCCGAGTGCGACGACGAAGGCGACGCCCGTCGCGGCGACCGTGTCGCCGAGCGAGAAGAAGGACGGCTCACCCCAGCTCTTGAACAGCTGATAGAAGCCGCTGCCGAACACGGCGGGGATCGCGAGCAGGAAGGCGTACCGGGCGGCGGCGGCGCGCTCGTAGCCGAGGAACAGCCCCATGGTGATCGTGCCCCCGGACCGCGAGACGCCGGGGATGAGGGCGAGCGCCTGCGCGAGGCCGAAGGCGATGCCGTGCGGGTAGGTCAGATCGTCGAGCTTCCGGCGCTTGGCGCCGACGTGGTCGGCGATCCCCAGGAGGATGCCGAACACGATGAGCATGATCGCCACGATCCAGAGCGAGCGGAACACCGTCTCGATCTGGTCCTGGAACAGGAGCCCGAGCAGCACGATCGGGATGCTGCCGATGATGATGAGCCAGCCCATCCGCGCATCCGGATCATTCCGCGGCACCTTGCCGGCGAGGGACCGGAACCACTGCGAGATGATGCGGACGATGTCCCGCCAGAAGAACACGACGACCGCCGCTTCGGTGCCGATCTGCGTGATGGCGGTGAAGGCCGCCCCCGGGTCCTCCCCCGAAGGCAGGAACGCGCCGACGACGCGCAGGTGCGCGCTCGAGGAGATCGGCAGGAACTCGGTGAGGCCCTGGACGATTCCCAGGATCAGTGCTTCGAGCAGGTGCATGGAGAGGCCTTCGTCTTTCGGGACGGCACGGAGCGCCCGGAGGCCGCTCAGTACGTGCGCAGGAGATCGGCCAGCACCCGCTGACCGAAGACAAGTGAGTCTACGGGCACCCGCTCATCGACTCCGTGGAACATCCCGGTGAAGTCGAGATCCGCCGGCAGCCGCAGCGGGGCGAAGCCATAGCCGGTGATGCCGAGAGCGGCCAGCGCCTTGTTGTCGGTGCCTGCTCCCAGCAGATACGGGATGACCGGGACACCGGGGTCGTGGCGCCCCAGCGCCGCCACCATCGCGTCGACCAGCTCGCCCGTGAACGGCGTCTCCATCCCGATGTCGCGCACGACCGTCTCGATCCGGATGTCGTCGCCCACGATGCGCTGGAGCTCGGCGAGCACATCGTCCTCGGTCCCGGGGATCACCCGGACGTCGATGAGTGCCTCGGCACGCTCCGGGATGACGTTGTGCTTGTATCCCGCGGTCAGCGCCGTCGGGTTGGTGGTGGTGCGGAACGTGGACCGGAGGAAGGCCTCCGCCGGTCCGGCAGCCGCGGCGAGGGCGTCGGGGTCCTCCGTGCTCCGACCGGTGAGCGCGCTGAGTCCCTCGAGCAGCGCCTCCGTCGTGGGCGTGAGACGGATCGGCCAGCGGGTGCGACCGATGGCGGCGACCGCCTCGGCGAGCTTCGTCACCGCGTTGTCGTCGTGCAGGCGGCTGCCGTGCCCGGCCCGTCCGGTCGCGACCAGCCGGATCCAGATCAGCGCCTTCTCCCCCACCTGCAGCAGGTAGGCACGGCGATCGTCGACCGAGATCGAGTAGCCGCCGACTTCGCTGATCGCCGTGGTCGCGCCCGCGAACCACTCCGGGCGGTCCTTCACGACGAGCGCCGAGCCCTCGACACCGCCGTTCTCCTCGTCGGCGAAGAACGCCAGCACGAGGTCACGCTCCGGCTGCTCGCCCGCCCGCAGGATGTCCGCGACGGCCGTGAGGATCATCGCGTCCATGTTCTTCATATCGACGGCGCCACGCCCCCAGAGCATCCCGTCCCGGACGATCCCGGCGAACGGGTCGACGGTCCAGTCCTCGGCCACCGCGGGGACGACGTCGAGATGACCATGCACGACGAGAGCCGGCTTGGTACGGTCGCGGCCCGGCACACGGGCCATGACGTTCGTGCGCCGCGGGATCGGCTCGTAGTACTCGACCTCGAGACCCAGCCCGGTGAGGAACGCACCGACGTACTCCGCCGCCTCCCGTTCCCCCTTCGCGTTGCCGCCGCCGTAGTTGGAGGTGTCGAACCGGATGAGGTCGCTCGCGATACGGGCGACCTCCGGGAGGGAGGAGTCGGTCATGGACTCAGGCTATCGAAACGCCGTGCCACGCCCGGGCGTCACGCTCGGTTCGAGACGTCTCCGAGAACGTGCTAATCTCATTCTTCGGTCGGCAACGATCAAATCCCACACCTGCGCGGGTGGCGGAATGGTAGACGCGCTAGCTTGAGGTGCTAGTGCCCGATAGGGCGTGGGGGTTCAAGTCCCCCTCCGCGCACAGAGAGCGAAGGCCCCGGATCCACGGATCCGGGGCCTTCGTCGTCTGCGGCAGCGGCCCCGCCCGTCCGGGCGGGGCTTCTGCCGTCAGACGGCGCCGACGCCGAAGAGGAGGCCGAGGGCATAGGTCACCGCGGCAGCCCCGAATCCGATCGCGAGCTGGCGCAGCGCGCGCCGCAGGGGCGGACCGCCGGAGAGCACGCCGACCATCGCCCCCGTGCTCAGCAGCGCGATGCCGACCAGCACCAGCGCGAGGACGATCGCGGCCGTGCCCTCCATCCCGAAGATCCACGGCAGGACGGGGATGATCGCGCCGGACGCGAACAGGAGGAAGCTGGAGATCGCGGCCGTCCAGTCGTTGCCGACGACCTCGTGGGCGTCACCGCCCGGGACCGTCACGGGCCCCGTGGCCGCTCGTCGGACGCCCTCCTGGGCCGCCTGGACGATGCGGCGGGCCCTGGCCAGCGACTCACTCTGGTCCATGCCGCGGGCGCGATACACGAGCGCGAGCTCGTTCTCGTCGATGTCGAGATCCGCGGCGGCGGCAGCGGCGTCCTCGTTCGCCTCGGTCGCGGTGAGGAGCTCGCGCTGCGAACGCACGGAGACGAACTCGCCCGCCCCCATCGACAGTGCACCGGCGAGCAGGCCGGCGATGCCACTGAAGAGCACGAAGCCCGAGCTCACCCCGGTCGCCCCGATGCCGAGGACGAGCGCGAGGTTGCTGACGAGCCCGTCGTTCGCCCCGAACACCGCGGCGCGGAAGGATCCCGAGAGGCGGCGGCGCCCCCGCGCCGCCAGACCGCGCACGACCTCGTGGTGCACCTTCTCATCGGCGCGCATGGCGGGGGTCGCCCATCGCTCGGCATCGTACGGGGAGCGCGCCTCGGCGCTCTGCGCGAGCGCGAGGACGAAGATCGACCCGAAGCGTCCCGCCATCCACCCGAGCAATCGGGAGCGGACCCCTGCACGCGGCAGTCGGCCGGGCTCGCCGCCGAGGAGATCGAGCCAGTGCTTCTCATGGCGTCGCTCGGCCTCGGCGAGACCGAGCAGGATCGCCCTCTCCTCTCCCGACCGGCGGGCGGCGAGACGCTGATACACGGCGCCCTCCGCCCGCTCCTCGACGAGATAGCGGGCCCAACGCCGTCGGTCGGCTGCCGTCGAGTCGGCTGCGGCAGGGGCTGTCATGGAACCTCCAGATGTCACGGTCGCCCGGCGTCCGGGCAACCGTTCCACGCTATCCGCGGGACACCCTGCGAGCCGCGTCCTGGCAGCGATTGCCAGCATTTCGGGGATCCGAAGCAGCGCCGGAAGCGGCTCAGGAACGGACGCGCTTGCGCAGCACCTCGATGCGGGACTGGAGCTGCGTCACGGTCGCCTGAGCCACGGCCGGCCCGCCGCAGATGCGACGCAGCTCGGCGTGGACCGCACCGTGCGGCTGGCCCGACTGACGGGCGTAGAGGCCCACCAGGCTGTTCAGCAGCTGTCGTTGCTCGCGCAGCGTGCGGTGCAGCGGCGCCGGCAGGGTCGTGGTCTGCGTGGGCTCGGCCTGGGCCTCTCGCACCTCGCGATGCCGGGACTGCCGCGCCTGCCGCTGCATGAGGAGCTCGTGCACGTGCTCCGGCTCGAGGAGACCGGGGAAGCCGATGAACTCCTCCTCCTCCGGCGTGTTCGGCTCGGCGAGCTGCCCGAACTCCTTGCCGTCGAAGACCATGCGGTCGAAGTGCGCGACGGAGGAGATGGCCTGGTAGCTGAACTCCTGGGTGAGGGCGTCGGACGCGTCGTCCTCCCGGTTCGCGCTCTCCAGCAGCGAGTCGTCCAGGCCGTCCTCGTCCTTCGACTGGCGGTCCAGGGCGTGGTCGCGCTGCTTCTCCATCTCGTTCGCGAGCTTCATGAGCACCGGCACGTGCGGCAGGAAGACGCTCGCCGCCTCGCCACGACGCCGGGCCCGCACGAACCGGCCGATGGCCTGTGCGAAGAAGAGCGGGGTGGACGAGGACGTCGCGTAGACGCCGACCGCGAGCCGCGGCACATCGACGCCCTCCGACACCATGCGCACCGCGACCATCCACCGCGCGGTGCCCGCGGAGAACTTCTCGATCCGCTCCGACGCCGTGGCATCGTCCGACAGCACGATGGTCGGCTGTTCGCGCGTGATGCTGTGCAGGATCTTCGCGTAGGCACGAGCGACCGTCTGATCCGTCGCGAGCACCAGGCCGCCGGCGTCGGGGACGTGGTGGCGGATCTCCGTCAGGCGTCGGTCGGCCGCGGAGAGCACCGCGGGCATCCAGTCGCCTTCGGGATCCAGGGCGGTGCGCCACGCCTGGGAGGTGACGTCCTTCGTGTTGTCCTGTCCGAGATGCGTCTCGAGCTCGTCTCCCGTGCTCGTGCGCCAGCGCATCTTGCCGGCGTACATGTGGAAGAGCACCGGGCGGACGACGCCGTCCGCGAGGGCACGACCGTAGCCGTAGGCGTAGTCCGTGCGCGAGACCCGGGCACCGGTCTCGTCGGGGAGGTAGTCGACGAACGGAATCGGTGCGGTATCGCTGCGGAACGGCGTTCCGGAGAGCAGCAGCCGCCGCGTCGCCGGACCGTACGCGTCGCGGATCGCGTCACCCCAGCTGAGGGCGTCTCCGCCGTGGTGGACCTCGTCGAGGATGACCAGCGTCTTCGCGTCCTCCGTGAGGTGACGGTGGACGGACGACTTCGCGGCGACCTGCGCGTAGGTCACGACGACGCCGTGGTAATGCCGGGCCGGCGCCCAGTGGCTGTTGCGGAAGCGCGGGTCGAGCCGGATGTGCACGCGGGCGGCGGCGTCCGCCCACTGCGTCTTCAGATGCTCCGTCGGAGCGACGACGATGACGCGGTTCACCACCCCCATGCGCATGAGCTCGACCGCGAGGGTGAGGGCGAACGTGGTCTTGCCGGCGCCCGGGGTGGCGGCCACGAGGAAGTCACGCTGGTCGGCCTGGAAGTACGCGTCCAGGGCCTCCTGCTGCCATGCCCGCAGCTTGTTCGCCGTTCCCCACGGGGCGCGCTGAGGGAAGGACGGAGAGAGCATCGACTCCACGATAATCGCTCCCACGGACACCGGGGCATCCGCCGCGAAGCCGCGCGCGTCCCCCTCTCGAGCAGCGGCACGGGTAGGCTCGGTCACTGCGCGGCGGTCACCATCGTGCGCGCACGCGTTCGTGAAGGAGAGCCGGATGAGCGATCAGGAATCGACCAGGACCCCGTACGTCGCGAACGAGACCCCGCACCCGTGGCGCCGATTCGTCGCGATCGGCGACTCGTTCACGGAGGGCATCGGCGACCCGGACCCTGCGGCCCCCGGCGGCCATCGCGGCTGGGCCGACCGCGTCGCCGAGGTGCTCGCCCAGCAGGTCGACGACTTCGCCTACGCCAACCTCGCCGTCCGCGGGAAGCTCATCGCGCAGATCGTGGCCGACCAGGTGGAGCCCGCCGTCGCCCTGCACCCCGACCTCGTCTCGATCTGCGCCGGCGGCAACGACGTGATCCGCCCCGGCACCGACCCGGACGCCATCGCCGCCCAGCTGGAGGACGCCGTGGCACGGCTCGCCTCGACCGGCGCCGCCGTCATCCTCTTCACCGGCATCGACACCGGTTTCACCCCGGTGTTCCGCCCCTTCCGCGGCAAGGTCGCCATCTACAACGAGAACGTGCGGGCGATCGCCGAGCGTCACGACTGCATCGTCGCGGACCAGTGGGCACTGAAGGTGGTGCAGGACCCCCGCTTCTTCGACGACGACCGCCTGCACTACAACGCGCTCGGGCACCACGAGGTCGCCCGGATGGTGCTCCGGGCCCTGAACGTGCCGAACGACCTGGAGGCGATGCAGCCGGAACCGCTGCCGCTGCGCAACTGGCGAGCCGCCCGTGCGGAAGACCTCGGCTGGGCCCGTGAGCACCTCGTTCCCTGGGTGCTGCGCCGCCTGCGCCACCAGTCGTCCGGCGACCACATCGCCGCGAAGCGTCCCGAGCCCTCGCCGGTCATCTTCCCCGGCAGGGAGTGAGTCAGACGGCGACGGTCACCGGGCGAGGGCCCACAGGCCGACGGCCGCCGCTGCGGCGACGTTGAGCGAGTCCACGCCTCCGGACATCGGGATCGTCACCACCGCGTCCGCGCTCTCCAGCGCCGTACGGCTGAGCCCATCGCCCTCCGCGCCCAGCAGCAGGGCGACCCGGTCGGGTCGTCGCGCCGCATAGTCCCGCAGATCGACCGCGGAGTCGCTCAGCGCGAGCGCGGCGATCTCGAAGCCACCGGCGCGGAGGGCCGACACGGCTGCGTCCCAGTCATCGATGCGCGTCCACGGCACCTGGAACACGGTCCCCATGCTCACCCGCACGCTGCGCCGGTAGAGCGGATCGGCGCAGCGTGGCGACACCAGCACCGCATCCGCCCCGAGCCCGGCGGCGGCACGGAACGCCGCGCCGACGTTGGTGTGGTCGCCGAGGTCTTCCAGCACCAGCACGAGCCGCGCCCCGTGCACCACATCCGCGACCGGACGCAGCGGCGGGCGGTGCATCGCGGCCAGAGCGCCCCGGTGCACCGGGTACCCGGTGACGCCTTCCGCCACCTCGTCGGAGACCACGAACACCGGCACCGGCCGCTCCCCCACGATCCGGCGCACCTCGTCGGCACGACGGGACGAGACGAGGACGGACCGTGGCTCATGCCCCGCCGCAACCGCACGCGCGATCACCTTGGACGTCTCGGCGATGTACAGGCCGTCCGCGGGCTCCCGCACCGCGCGCAACGCGGTGTCGGTGAGGTCGCGATAGTCGTCCAGCCGCGGGTCGGCGAGATCGGTCACATGCTGGAGGTCCACTGCTCCACTCTGCCATCCCGCTTCCGGCCTCCCGCACGCCCCGTAGACTCGATCCCGGAGGTCCTGTGCGCGCGAAGAACACCGTCGAGCCGTCGGCCGAGCTCACCCACGCCGCCGCCCTGCTGCGCGGCAAGCGGATCGCCCTCCTCACCGGCGCGGGGATCTCCACGGACTCCGGTATCCCCGCATACCGCGGTGAGGGCGCGCGCACCCGCAGCAACCCCATGACGATCCAGACCTATCTCGGCGACGAGGCGGCGCGACGGCGGTACTGGGTCGGCGGCCACCTCGGCTGGCGGGCGTTCGCGCAGGCCTCCCCCAACCCCGGGCACCGTGCGCTGGCCGCGATGGAATCCGCCGGTGCCGTCTCCGGCGTCATCACCCAGAACGTCGACGGCCTGCATCTGCGCGCCGGCAGCTCCCATGTGATCGAGGTGCACGGCACCATGCGCCGCGTCCTGTGCCTGCACTGCGGGCAGGTGTTCGACCGGCGGGACATCGCGGTGCAGATCGAGGAGCGCAATCCCTGGATCACCGTCCCGGAGAACGTCGCACTGGCACCGGACGGCGATGTGCTGCCGGAGAGCACGGACGGTTTCCTCGTGCCGACGTGCACGGTCTGCGACGGGATGCTCAAGCCCGACGTCGTCTTCTTCGGGGAGTATGTGCCGCAGGACCGCTTCCGCGCCGCGGAGTCGCTCCTCCGCTCCAGCGACGCGCTCATCGTCGCCGGCTCGTCGCTCGTCGTCAACTCCGGGGTCCGCCTCGTGAACCGCGCCCGTCGGCGCGGCATCCCGCTGATCATCATCAACCGCGAGCCGACCCGTGCGGACCCCTGGGCCGATGTCACCATCGCCGCCGGGACCAGCGACGTGCTCCCCGCCCTCCAGGAGATGCTCTCGTGACCTATCTCACCCTCATCCGCCACGGTCAGACCGACTGGAACCTGGCCCGCCGCATCCAGGGCTCCACCGACATCCCCCTGAACGAGACCGGCCGCGAGGATGCACGGTGGGCGGCCGAGAAGCTCGCCGGGACGACGCACCACGCCGTCTACACGAGCCCGCTCGTGCGCGCGAGCGAGACCGCCGGCATCATCGCCGACCGTCTCGGCCTGGAGATCGCCGGCGTCGTCCCGGACATCCGGGAGCGCGAGTTCGGCGAGGGCGAGGGGATGCTCGTCCCCGACTACATCGCCACCTACGGCGATTGGCACGCCGAGGTGCCCGGCGCCGAATCCCTCCATGACGTGGGCGTCCGTGCCATCGCCGCCCTCCACCGGATCGCCAGGGACGCCCGCCGTCGGTCGGCTCCCCAGGCCGAATCCGTGCTGGTGGTGACGCACGGCGGAGTGATCCGCGCCGTGATCGATCATGTCTCCGGGGGCACGCTGCCCCGGGACGGCGAGGTGCTGCGGAACGGGTCCGCGCACCGGTTCGTCGCCGCTCCCGGTTACCTCCGGTTGCTCGAGGAGTCGCCGGTCCTCTGACCGCCCTCAGCCGACCCGCGCGACGACCGCCCGGGCGTGGCGGAGCACCGGCTCGTCGACCATGCGCCCCTCGAACCGGAACACGCCGCGTTCCTGCGCTGCCGCCGCGAGGACCCCTCGCGCCCAGGCGACCGTCTCGGGTTCCGGCGCGTAGGCCGCACGGATGACCTCCACCTGACTGGGGTGGATGCACGCGGTCGCGCGGAAACCCGACGCCGCCGCATCGCGGGCCTCACGCTCCAGCCCCTCGGTGTCGCCGATGTCGACGTGCACGGCGTCGATCGCCGCCTTGCCGTACGCCCCCGCCTCCAGAAGCACCCGGGAGCGGGCGTAGCGCGCGATGTCACGATAGCCGCCCTCCGCCGTCCGGGACGACGTGCCGCCGAGAGACGCGACGAGGTCCTCGGCGCCCCACATCAGCCCGGCGACGGAGGGATGCGCGGCGATCTCGGGGGCCGCATGGATTCCGCGCGCCGTCTCGCACAGGGCGAGCACGCTATAGGCGGAGCCGAAGACGTCGAGGCTCTCTGCGCTCTCGGTCTTCGCGACCATGACGGTCCGGAACGGTGACCGGGCCAACGCCTCGAGGTCGTCAGCGAAGTGCGACGTCGCGGGAGAGTTGACGCGCACGATCACTCGGGCGGGATCGAGGTCCGCGGCTGCGATGTTCTTCCGGGCGTCGGCCTTCGCCTCCGGGAGCACCGCGTCCTCCAGATCGAGGATGACGGCGTCGGCCCGCTCCTGCGCCTTCGCGAAGCGCTCGGGACGGTCGGCAGGGCAGAACAGCAGGGCAGGACCGAGTTCGACGCTCACTCCGTCTCCTCCTCCGGTCGGCAGCGGACGAGGACGGTCCGGGTCGCGGTCGCGACGACCGTGCCGTCCTGGTTGCGGCCCGTGTGCGCGATCCGGACCACTCCCTGACCGGGGCGCGACGACGAGAGGCGTTTGTCGAGCACCACGCTCTCGGTGGTGAGCGTGTCCCCCGCGAACAGCGGATGCGGGAACGCGATGTCCCCCAGGCCGAGCTGCGCCACCAGCGTGCCCTGGGTCAGCTGCGCGACGGAGGAGCCCACCATCGTCGACAGCGTCCACATCGAGTTCATGAGGCGCGCATGGAACGGCTCCTGGGCATCCGCGAAGGCGGCGTCGAGGTGCAGCGCCTGCGTGTTCATGGTCAACGTCGTGAAGAGGACGTTGTCCGCCTCGGTCGCCGTGCGACCGGGGCGATGCACGTAGCGCACCTCCGTCTCGAACTCCTCGTAGAAGAGGCCGCGCTGCACGATCTCGCGCATGGTCATGCCCTCCACGCTACCGGGCGAGACCGAGCGCCCTGGCGATCACGAGGAGCTGGACCTCGGTCGTCCCCTCCCCGATCTCCAGGATCTTCGAGTCGCGGTAGTGCCGGGCCACCGGGAACTCGTTCATGAACCCGTTGCCGCCGAAGATCTGCGTCGCATCCCGGGCGTTGTCCATCGCCGCCTCGCCCGCGACGAGCTTCGCGATGGCGGCCTGCTCGGCGAAGGGCTCCCCGGCGTCGCGCAACCGGGCGGCGTGATGCCACGCGAGCCGGGCGGTGTGCACGCGGGCGCGCATGCGAGCGAGCGTGAACTGCGCGTTCTGCCGCGTGCTGAGGGCGCTGCCGAAGATGGTGCGGCTCCGTGCGTACTCCACCGCCGCTTCCAGACACCCCTCCGCCGCCCCGGTCGAGAGGGCGGCGATCGCGATGCGGCCCTCGTCGAGGATGCTGAGGAAGTTGCGGAAGCCGCTCCCCCGGTCACCGAGGAGGTTGCCGGCCGGCACCCGGGCACCGTCGAACGTGAGCGGATGCGTGTCCGAGGCGTTCCAGCCCACCTTGTCGTAGGGCGGCTCGACCGTGAAGCCCGGCGTTCCGTTCGGGACGATGATCGTGGAGATCTCCTTGCGTCCGTCGCTCTGACCGGTGACCGCGGTGACCGTCACGAACCGCGTGATCGGGGTGCCCGAGTTGGTGATGAACTGCTTGGATCCGTCGATCACCCACTCGTCGCCGTCGAGCCGTGCCGTCGTGCGGGTGGCTCCGGCGTCGCTTCCCGCCTCGGGTTCCGTGAGGCCGAACCCGGCGAGGGCGCGCCCCGCGAGCAGATCGGGCAGCAGCTCCTCCTTCTGCGCTTCGGTGCCGAAGCGGAAGACGGGCATCGCGCCCAGGCTGACGCCGGCTTCGAGGGTGATCGCGATCGACTGGTCCACTCGCCCGAGCGCCTCGATGGCGAGACCCAGCGCCATGTAGTCGCCGCCCTGTCCGCCGTACTGCTCGGGGAACGGGAGCCCGAAGAGCCCGAGCTCGCCCATCTGCCGCACGACGTCCATCGAGAGCGTGTGGGTGCGGTCGGCTTCGTAGGACTGCGGGGCCACCACGGACTCCGCGAAGTCGCGGACCATCGCGGCGAGCTCGCGCTCCTCCTCGGTGAGATCGTGCATCATGAGTCCTCCTCCGTCATCGTCACGCGGGCGACCGGCTGATCGCGCCGCACCTGGTCGCCGACCGCGACCAGCATCCGTACCACGCCGTCCTGCGGCGCGAGCACGGGGTGCTCCATCTTCATCGCCTCGATGGACATCAGCGGCGCCCCCGCGGCGACGGTCGCTCCGTCCGAGACGTGGACAGCGACCACTCCGCCCGGCATCGGCGCGCGGGCTTCGGGCTCGGTGGCACGTGCCTCACGCTCGGCGGCGGCGAGCCGGAGCCGCATCCGCGCGCGACGGTCGAGAGGGCGCAGCCGCAGCGTCCTCCCCTCGTCCCACACCCAGATCGCACCTTCGGCATCCTTCGCCGCGCGGACCCGGCCGGAATCCACCGGGGACGCGGTCGCGGTGACGATCGCGTCATCGTCGGTGAGGACCGCGAACGGCTCTGGCGCGTGCGCTTTCGCGCCGAGACGCCAGCCCGGGAGGGCCCGCCACAGCGGGCCGGCGCCTTCCCGTCGCGGGGCGCCGTCCGCGGCGGTGCGCGCCGCGCAGTGGGCGGCCGCTGCGACGAGGGCCGCCGACGGGGCGGCGGCGGAGATCGGGAGGAGCGTCTCGATGAGCCCGGTGTCGAGGTCGCCCTCGATGACGCGCCGGTCGTGAAGGAGCCGCCGGAGGAAGCCGATGTTGGTCTCCACACCGAGCACGACCGTGCGTGCGAGCGCGTCATCGAGTCGCTGCAGCGCCGTCTCCCTGTCCTCCGCCCACGCGATGATCTTCGCGATCATCGGGTCGTAGAAGCCGCTCACCGTGCTCCCGGTTCCGACGGCCGCATCGACACGGACGCCGGCCGGCGGCTCGAAGAGCAGCACCGTCCCGGTCGAGGGCAGGAATCCGCGCTCGGGCGACTCCGCGTACACCCGGGCCTCCACCGCGTGGCCGGAGGTGCGCGGTCTCACATCGAGCGCCTGCCCGTCCGCCATACGGAGCTGCAGGGCCACCAGGTCCAGCCCCGTCACCTCCTCCGTCACGGGATGCTCCACCTGCAGCCGGGTGTTCATCTCGATGAAGAACGCGTCCTCCGGTGCATCCGCGTCGACCAGGAACTCCACCGTTCCCGCCCCGACGTAGGCCACGCTCTCCGCCGCCCGCACGGCTGCGGCGAGGAGCCGGTCGCGGGTGTCCGCCGGGATCCCCGCCGACGGCGCCTCCTCGATCACCTTCTGATGACGCCTCTGGAGGGTGCATTCGCGCTCTCCTAGCGCCAGGACCGTCCCGTGCACGTCTCCGAAGACCTGCACCTCGATGTGCCGCGGCCGACGGATGAGCCGCTCCAGGATGAGGGCGTCGTCACCGAATGCGGACGCCGCGACCCGACGAGCGGAGGCGAGGGCGCCAGGCAGGTCAGCGGACGAGAGAACGACCTCCATGCCCTTGCCGCCTCCTCCTGCGCTGGGTTTGACCAGGAGTGGGAAACCGACCGCCTCCGCCTCCTCCCGGATCTCGGCGTCCGACAGTCCCCGGGCATCGAAGCCGGGCACCACCGGCACGCCGCTCCGTGCCACGTGGTCCCGCGCCCTGGCCTTGTCGCCCATGATCTGCAGGGCGTCGACGGTCGGGCCGATGAAGATGATCCCGCTCTCCGCGCACGCCTCGGCCAGGCCGACGCTCTCGGAGAGGAATCCGTAGCCCGGATGGATGGCCTGGGCTCCGGTCGCCCGCGCGGCCGCGATCACCGCGTCGATGTCGAGGTACGACTCGGCGGCGGGTGCGGGACCGATCCGGACGGCGCCGTCCGCCTCGCGGACATGCGGGGCGTCGGCGTCCGCGTCGCTGTAGACGGCGACGCTGCGGATGCCGAGTTCGCGGAGCGTCCGGATGATCCGGCGGGCGATCTCGCCGCGGTTGGCGACGAGCACCGAGGAGAACGAGACAGGGGGTGATGACGACATGGGACTCACATCCGGAAGACGCCGAAGCGCGGTTCGGGCAGCGGGCTGCGGGAGACGACATCGAGGGCGAGGCCGAGGAGGTCGCGCGTCTGTGCCGGATCGACGATGCCGTCATCCCAGAGCCGGGCGGTCGCGTGGTAGGGCTCGCCCTGCTCCTCGTACTGCGCGCGGATGGGTTCCTCGAAGGCGGCACGCTCGTCGGCGCTCCACGAGCCCCCGCGCGCCGCCAGCTGGTCCTCCTTGACGGTCGCGAGCACGGAGGCCGCCTGCGACCCGCCCATGACCGAGATGCGACTCGCCGGCCACGTCCACAGGAACCGGGGCGAGTACGCGCGCCCGCACATCGAGTAGTTGCCGGCGCCGAAGGATCCGCCGATGATGACGGTGAGCTTCGGAACGCGCGTGGTCGCGACGGCGGTGACCATCTTCGCCCCGTCTTTCGCGATGCCGCCCGCCTCGGCGTCGGATCCCACCATGAATCCGGTGATGTTCTGCAGGAACAGGAGCGGGATGCCGCGTTGGTCGCAGAGCTCGATGAAGTGCGCGCCCTTGAGTGCGGACTCGCTGAACAGCACGCCGTTGTTCGCGACGATCCCGACCGGGTGGCCGTGCAGCCGGGCGAATCCGGTCACGAGCGTCGTGCCGTACTCGGACTTGAACTCATGGAAGCTGTCGCCATCGACGAGACGGGCGATCACCTCCCGCACGTCATAGGCGGCGTTGACGTCCACGGGGACGACGTCGTAGAGGGTTCCCTGCTCGGTCGGCGGACGGCTCTCCTCCACGTCCCAGGCCGGAGGGGCCGGCGGTGGCAGTGTGGCGACGATGTCACGGAGGATCTCGAGCGCGTGTTCGTCGTCGTCGGCGAGATGGTCGACGACACCGCTGCGACGTGCGTGCAGCTCTCCCCCGCCGAGTTCCTCCGCCGTGACGATCTCGCCGATCGCGGCCTTGACGAGCGGAGGGCCTCCGAGGAAGATCGTGCCCTGGCCGCGCACGATGACGGTCTCGTCGCTCATGGCCGGCACGTAGGCGCCGCCGGCCGTGCAGGATCCGAGGACCGCGGCGAGCTGCGGGATGCCCTGCGCCGACAGCCGGGCCTGGTTGAAGAAGATGCGGCCGAAGTGGTCGCGATCAGGGAAGACCTCGTCCTGCTTGGGGAGGAAAGCCCCGCCGGAATCGACGAGGTAGAGGCACGGGAGCCGGTTCTCCAGCGCGATCTCCTGCGCGCGCAGGTGTTTCTTCACGGTGAGCGGATAGTAGGTACCGCCTTTGACGGTGGCGTCGTTGCACACGACCATCACGTGTCGGCCGTGGACGAGCCCGATGCCGGCGATGACGCCCGCCCCCGGTGCATCTCCGCCGTACAGCCCGTCGGCGGCGAGCGGCGCGACCTCGAGGAACGGACTGCCCTCGTCGAGGAGACGCGCGACCCGATCGCGCGGCAGCAGCTTCCCGCGCGCGACGTGCCGCTCACGCGAGGCCGCGGGTCCGCCTTCGGCTGCCGTCGCGAGACGATCCCGGAGCTCCTGGGCGAGCGCTTCCTGGGTTGCCGGCATCGTGATGTCCTCCTCGACCCACGTCGCGCCGCGGTGTCCACCTGGCGCGCTGCATGCATTCTCGGTTAGTGTTCACTAACCCGTTGATTCAGGTTAGCGAGGATTAACTGAAATGACAAGCCCCTCCACGGCTCGCGACCGCGCCAAGGCGGAACGTTCCGACGCCCTCCTCCATGCCGCGGCGCGTCTCTTCGCCGCGCGCGGATACAGCGGCGTGAGCCTCGAGGAGATCGGTGCCGCCGTCGGCGTCTCGGGGCCCGCCGTCTACCGACACTTCGCCGGCAAGCAGGCCCTCCTCGGAGCCGTGCTCGTGAAGGTCAGCCAGGACCTCGTCGCCG
This sequence comes from Microbacterium sp. BLY, assembly GCF_017939615.1. Taxonomy (NCBI): domain Bacteria; kingdom Bacillati; phylum Actinomycetota; class Actinomycetes; order Micrococcales; family Microbacteriaceae; genus Microbacterium; species Microbacterium sp. BLY. The sequence continues at coordinate 2,440,846 of NZ_JAGKSR010000001.1, read as the reverse complement.
GCGGCCGCCGGGTCGCCGCAGAGCCGACCGACGCGGACGAGCGCATGCGAGCCCTCATCCGCTTCCACGTGGAGTTCGCGCTCGGCAACGCCGAGGTCATCCAGGTGCAGGACCGTGATCTCGCGTTCCTGGACGACGTCGACCGCGCAGAGGTCCGCCGCCTGCAGCGCGCGTACATCGAGTTGTGGATGGACACGCTCGCCGCCCTCGACGGTCCGCGACCACTCGGACGGGACGAGCTGCGTCTGCGCGTGCAGGCCTGCTTCGGCCTCATCAACTCCACGCCGCACAGCACGCGCGCGGCCACGAGGCGGCACGCGGCCACCGCGACCGTGCTGGTCGCGATGGCCGAGGCGGCGCTCCGCGCCGCTAGCTGACCAGCATCGCCCGACCCGGGTCTTCCAGGATGTCCGCCACGTCCTTGAGGAACGTCGCCCCCTCCGCGCCGTCGACGAGGCGGTGGTCGAACGAGAGGCTCAGCGTCAGCAGCTGACGGAGGGCGATCTCTCCGCGGTACTCCCAGGGCTGCCTCCGGACGGCACCCACCGCCAGGATCCCCGACTGTCCGGGCGGAAGGATGGGCGTGCCCGCCTCCACGCCGAAGACCCCGATGTTGGAGAGCGAGAACGTGCCCCCGGCGAGCTCCGCCGGGGTTGTCCGCCCGGCGCGGGCCGTCTCCGCGAGCTCTTTGAGGGCGGTCGCCAGTTCGACGAGGTTCATCCGCTCGGCATCCCGGATCATGGGTACGATCAGCCCGCGCTCTGTAGCCGCGGCGATGCCGAGGTCGACGTAGCTGTACTGGACAATCTCCCCGGCCTCCTCATCCCACCGGGAGTTGAGTCCGGGCGCACGACGGAGGGCGAGGCACACCGCCTTGGCGACGACCGCGAGCGGCCCGATCCGGTGTGCCGACAGCGACTTGTCGTCACGGAGGCGGCCGAGCATCTCCATGGTCGCCGTCACGTCCACCGTGTGGAAGACCGTGACGTGCGGCGCGCTGAAAGCGCTCTGCACCATCGCCGCTGCGGTGTGCTTGCGCACGCCGCGGATCGGGATGCGTGTCTCGCGCGGACGATCCTCCCCGACCGGATGCGGATGGGACGGAGCGGACACCGGCGTCTCGGGTGCGGGCATGGGGACTGCCGCCCCGCTGCCGATGCGTGCGGCATAGGCGTCGACATCCGCCCGTGTGATCAGGCGGTCGCCCACCTCCGCCGCGACGAGCACCAGGTCGACCCCCAGGCGCTTCGCGTGAGCCCGCACGGGCGGCGTGGACCGCGGTCGTTCGACGACCGTCTCCACCGCGGCGGACGGGGTGGCGTCGTGCGGGGCCGCTTCGAGCACGGCGGTGTCGCTGCCCGACACGGTGGCCGGGGCGCCGCGGCGGCGGGCTCGTCGCGCGGGACGGCCACTCGACGTCGGCGCCGCGCCGTACCCCACCAGGTTCGGCTGCGCCTTCTCGTCCGTGGGTTCCTCGGCGCTGCCCGACGGCGCGTCCGGTGCCTCCTCACCCTCCACGGCGAACGCGATGAGAGGAGCGCCCACCGCGACGGTCTCCCCCGCCTCCGCGTGCAGGGTGGCGACCGTGCCCTCATAGGGGGACGGCAGCTCGACGACGGCCTTGGCCGTCTCGACCTCGGCGAGGGTCTGGTTGAGGGTGACGCTGTCTCCGGGGGCGACGAGCCACTGCACGACCTCGGCCTCGGTGAGCCCCTCCCCGAGGTCCGGCAGGCGGAATTCGGCGATCATGCGTCTGCTCCCGTCAGGCTGTGCGGGCGGTCGAGTACCCGGTCCACCGCATCGAGGATCCGGTCGAGGTCGGGGAGGTGGTACTTCTCGAGCTTCGCGGGCGGGTAGGGCACATCGTGCCCGGTCACCCGCAGCGGCGCCGACTCGAGGTACTCGAAGCAGCGCTCCGTGACGCTCGCGATGACCTCCGCGGCGAGGCCGGCCTCCCGGGATGCCTCGTGCGCGACGACGACGCGTCCGGTCTTCCGCACCGAGGCGGCCACCGAGTCGTAGTCCACCGGCGACAGCGAGCGCAGGTCGACGACCTCCAGCGCGATGCCCTCGTCCTCGGCCGCCTCGGCCGCCTGGAGCGCCGTCCCCACCATGGCGCCGTAGGTCAGGACGGTGGCGTCCGTGCCCGGGCGCACCACGCGCGCGAGCCCCATCGGCGGGGCATCGGCGAGCGGGGCGTCGAGGTCGACCTCCCCCTTGTGGTGGTAGAGCCGCTTCGGTTCGAAGAACACGACGGGATCGTCCGACGCGATCGCCTGACGGAGGCTGCGGTACGCGTCCTCCGGGTTCGACACCGCGATCACCCGAAGCCCGGCCGTGTGGGCGAAGTATGCCTCGGGCGACTCCGAGTGGTGCTCCGCGGCGCCGATGCCGCCCGCCCACGGAATCCGGATCGTGACCGGCATCTTCACGCGCCCCTGGGTGCGGTAATGCAGCTTGGCGACCTGGGAGACGATCTGGTCGAAGGCGGGGTAGACGAAACCGTCGAACTGGATCTCGACGACCGGACGGTATCCGCGGAAGGCGAGGCCGACGGCCGTGCCGACGATGCCCGACTCCGCGAGCGGCGTGTCGATGACGCGTGCCGCGCCGAACTCGTCGAGGAGACCGTCGGTGATCCGGAAGACGCCGCCGAGCTTGCCGATGTCCTCGCCCAGCAGCACGACCTTCTCATCGTCCCGCATCGCCTGACGGAGGCCGGCGCCGAGCGCCTTGCCGAGCGTGAGCTGGGTCATGGTCACGCCTCGCTCTCGAACGACGCGAGGTAGGCGGCGTACTCATCGCGCTGGCGCTCCAGCCCGGTGTGCGGCTCGGCGTACACGCCGTCGAACACCGCGAGCGGCGGCCGGGTGACCATGCCGAGGCAGGCGGCGCGCATCTCCTTGGCGACCGCGTCCGCGGCTGCCTGCGTCTCCGCGACGTGCTCGTCGGTCAGGTCGCCGGACGCGCGCAGGTGGGCCTCCAGTCGCGCGATCGGATCGCGGTCCCGCCAGGACTCCCATTCCGCGTCATCGCGGTAGCGCGTGGGATCGTCCGCCGTGGTGTGCGGACCCATCCGGTAGGTCACCGCCTCGATGTATGCCGGCCCCTTGCCGGAGCGGGCGTGCTCCAGCGCCCACCGCATCGCCGCGAGGCAGGCGAGCACGTCGTTCCCGTCCACGCGGAGGCTCGGGATTCCGAATCCCGGCGCCCGGCCCGCGATCGGGTACTGCGACTGCACGGTCACCGGCTCGGAGATGGCCCAGTGGTTGTTCTGGCAGACGAACACGACGGGAGCCTGGTAGGAGGCGGCGAAGATCATGGCCTCGTTCACGTCGCCCTGGCTGGTCGCGCCGTCACCGAAGTACGTGACCGCGACCTCCGGGGCGTTCTCGTGACGGATGCCGAGCGCATAGCCCACGGCATGGAGGGTCTGCGCACCGATGATGATCTGGAGCGGGGCGACCCGGAGCGCCGCGGGGTCGTACGCGGCCCCTTCCTCCCCGCGCCACATGCGCACGTAGTCGCCGGGCTGCGCGCCGCGTGCGTAGATCACGCCGGTCTCGCGGTAGCTCGGGAAGACGTAGTCCTGCGGGTCGAGGGCGCGGGCGGTGCCGATCTGCGCGGCCTCCTGGCCCTGACACGGTGCCCATAGGCCCAGTTGGCCCTGTCGCTGCAGGGCGACGCCCTCCGCGTCGATGCGGCGGAGGACGACCATGTCGCGGTGGAGGGCGCGCAGCTGCGCGGCATCGACGTCCGCGACGAAGGCGTCCAGGCGCGCGTTCGGCATCCGGGAGCCATCCGGTGCGAGGATCCGCTCGGAGAGCTCCAGATCCTGGGCGGTGTCCGCGATGGGGGTGGTCTGCGGCGACATCATCGTCCTCCTCGTCCCTGGGCGACCCTCGTGAGGCTTCACCCGATGACGCCGGCGTCATCACCGGCATGGTTTGAGGGTACGTCCGGTCATCACCTCGCTCAAGCAATTCACTCCCGCTTGAGCATGTTGCTCATTTTCCGCGAATCGCGTCCTGCTAGGGTTTGGCACTATGCCTGGACTCGACCGCATCGACCTGGAACTGCTCACGGCGCTCGCCGACGACCCGAGGGTCACCATCGTCGCCCTCGCGGAGCGGATGAGTCTCTCCCGTAACACCATTCAGGCACGGATGGCGCGGCTCGAGCAGAGCGGCGTGTTCCTCTCCTACGAGAGGTCCTTCTCCCCCGACGTCCTCGGCTTCCCCCTGCAGGCGTTCGTGAGCATCGGGGTGCGGCAGACGGAACTCCCCCGGATCATCAACGAGCTCGCGCGCATCCCGGAGGTCGTCCAGGCGCACGGGCTGAGCGGGTCCATCGACCTGCTGGCGCGGGTCGCGTGCCGCGATGCGCGTCACCTCTTCGACACGGACGCCCGGATCCTGTCCATCGAGGGGGTCGAGCGGACCGAGACCTCCCTGGCCATGGGCGAGGTGATCCCGTTCCGGGTGGCGGGACTCATCGGCCTCGCGCGACGGGAGTCCTGAGGAACCGACGGATCGCCCCGGCCGCCTCGGCGGGCGTCTCATAGTGGATCAGGTGCCCCACCTGGGCGATCTCGACGAGGGACGCGTGGGGGAAGAGGGTGGCGAGCGTCCGTTCGGCTTCGATCGGGGTGATGTCATCTCGCTGCGCAGCGATGAGGAGTGTGGGCACGGCGATCGAGGGGGCGAACTCCCGGACGTCGTGCGAGACGCTCGCCACGAACGCATCGTGGAGCACATCCCGGTCGGAGAACCGGGAGAAGTAGGTGTCGTGCTGATCGTGGATGAAGCGCCGGAGCTGCGGATCCCTGGTCTTCGCCATGCTGATGCTCATCACCCGCACGATCACCCGGTTGCGCAGCAGGGCCGTCCCGATGCGCGACGGCAGCTTGGCCCCCAGGGCGTAGTACAGCACGGCCAGGCGCGTCAGCACGCCCTTCGGCCCCTCCAGGGCCGGCGCGCCGATCGGGTTCACGAGGATCAGCCGCGGCGTCTCCAGCCCGCCGGCGACGGCGGCGGCCGTCACGATCGACCCGAACGAATGCCCGAGGATCACGGCGCCGGGGGCGGTCGCCGCCGCGAAGTCGGTCAGCCACCCGGCGTATTCGCCCAGATCGTGCCGGCGCCCGGGCAGCGGCGCCGACTCGCCGAACCCCGGCAGATCGGGGGCGATCACCCGCAACTCCGGCAGGAACGCGAGGACCGACTCGAGGCCGTGGTGCTCGCCGCGGAACCCATGCACAGCGATGACGGTCGTCTCCGCATCGTCGGGACCGTAGACCCAGTACGCCGTCGTCCCGCCACGGATCTCGATGTCGTGGCGCTGCACCGGCAGACGGTTCAGCCGCTCGGCATACGGGGAAGACACGCTCATGCTCCGAGTCTACGAGCCGTCACCCGCCTCGCCCGCCCCGGGCACCCAGGCTCTCCCCATCCGTCTGTCGGGGGCATAGGTTACTGTCCAAGATGCCCCGACCGTTCGGAACAGGGAGCAGCAAGGAGCGTCGGTGCAGTTCACATCCAGGGACATCGAGCAGGTCGAGTCCACCTGGCAGCAGTTCGTCCCGTCGGCGAGCCTGCAGGACGTGGACCCGCGCCGCTTCCGCTTCGACTGGCGCTCGGTGGAGCTCGGCTCGATGTCGCTCGTCCGGTATGAGCTCGCCGCCCAGGTGCACTCCCGTGCCGAACCTGAGGACCAGCTTCTCGTGTGCCGGGTCGACGCCGCCGACGCGCGCATCTGGTCGGGTCGGCAGGGACTGGATGCCGGTCAGCCCTGGCTCACCGACGGGGCCAGGGTCGAGGCGAAGTGGAACCAGGTCGCCCGGGTCCGTGCGCTGGTGTTCGATCGCGTCGCCGCGCGCGATGCGGTCCGCCGGATCACCGGCGATGACCGGCTCGAACTCCGCGCCACCGGGCTCTCCCCCCATTCGCGGGAGGACGGCGCGCGCTGGGAGCGAATGTTCTCGTACGTCGACGGCTCCTTCGGCCCGAACGGCGCCGATCCCCTCATCGCCGCAGAGCTCGAACGTCACGCACTGCTGCTCACCATGGCCGCCTTCCCCACGACGTTCAGCGAGTCACTGGACCGTCCGGCGCAGCGGTCCGCCGCCCCCGCCTCGGTGCGGCGCGCTCTCGCGTACATCGAGGACAACGCGCACCTGCCGATCACCGTGGACGATGTCGCGGCGGCCGCGTTCATGTCCATTCGGGGGTTGCAGTATGCGTTCCGTCGCGCGCTGGACATCACCCCGAACGAAGCGCTGCGCCGCGCACGGCTCGACGGGGCTCACCGCGACCTCCGGCACGGCAAGGGCACGTCCGTCTCGGCCGTGGCCCGGCGGTGGGGCTTCAGCAACGTCTCGCGCTTCGCCGTCGCCTATCGCGAGGCGTATGGCAGCCCGCCGGTTCTCACGCCGCTCTGAGGCCACACTGACACCGCGCGCAGATTGTGTGCGCGCAGAGCCGTGAATCACGTCAATGCGCACGCTCACGTGCGCATCTTGACTAGAGTCCAAGTATCCCCCTGAGCCGTGAGGGCTCCACACGTACGTTCCGAAGGAGCGCCATGAAAACCCCCGCCGCCCCTGCCCCGAAGGTCGGCTGACGATGGGCAGTCTCTACTACGGCGACACCCAGACGCCGATCCAGATCGACGACCGCGCGCTGGCGCACCTGAAGGTCGTCATCGCCACGAAGCTCCGCCGCAACGAGAGCTTCACGCTGTCGTGGCGGCACCCGGAAGGCGATGCGCCCGGCCGCTCCACCCTGTGGCTGCACCCGTCGATTCCGCTCCGCTTCGTCTTCGAAGAGGCCGAGCCGCCCGAGCTGAGCCGTCGCTGGATCGAGGAACTCGCCCATTCGGCGAACTCGAGCGGAGGCATCACACTCGTCGAAGAGCACCTGGAGGGGGCTGACGTCGGCTGACGACGTGTCCTCCAGACGCACGAAGGGCCGCGAGATTCCCGCGGCCCTTCGTGTGTCCGTGAACCGTCCGGCTCAGAGTCCTTCGTCGGAGGTCGAGCTGACCGACCGCCGGGTGGTGGGGGCGCCCGTAGCGGGATCCACCGAGGTGCGCGACACGGTTTCCGTGCGACGGCGCCGGGCCAACAGCACGATGCCGATGAGGAAGATGATCACGCCGGCACCCATGAGGATGTATCCGACCATGTCCAGGTTCACCCACGGCACGTCGACGTTGACGGCGAAGACGAGGATCGCTCCGATGACGAAGAGCGCGATTCCGCTGCCGATGCTCATAATCACTCCCGTTCCGCGGCGCTATGCCGCACGGATGCACTCTGCCCCTCTCGCGCGCCGCGGACGAGGGGCTTGACATCGCGCCGCTGACCTTCTGCGCCGTTGACGAGATGAGTGACGTCAGGCAGGTTCGGGAGTGCGCGCTTCGCCCCAGAGGTTCGGACCGAACACCTCGTGCTCGATGTGGTCGGCCGCGATACCGCGTGCGATGAGCACGCGGCGGATCGACTGCATGAACGGCAGCGGTCCGCACAGGAAGACCCTGGCCTCCTCCGGGAGCTCGACGTGGGCGAGGTCCATCCGGCCCGATCGCTCCGTCGCCGCCGCTCTCCCTTCGGCCGAGTACCAGGTGATCGAGCGCATGTTCACCAGCTCTCGCCCTCTGTCCCGGATGATGCGGGCCAGAGCGTGGGTCTCCCTCCTCCGATCGGCATGGAGCAGGAGCAGAGGACGCTCGGATGGCTGCGCGGCGAGGTCGTCGACCATCGCCGCGACCGGGGTGATCCCTATGCCGGCGGAGATCAGCACCAGCGGTGCGTCCGACTCGTCGAGCAACACGTCTCCGGCGGGCTGGGAGACGTCGATCACGGCACCGACATGACCGTTCACATGCAACCATGTCGAGACCTGCCCATCCGGAGCCCCTGCCGCGCCCCGGATCCGCTTCACCGTGATCCGAAGAGTGCCGACTTGACCTGCCGACGAGACGGTGTACTGCCGCGGCTGACGCCCGCCACCGGGGACGGGCACGGACACGGCGACATACTGTCCCGTTCGACGCGGCATCACGCGACCGTCCAGTGGTTCGAGCACGAGCGAGATGACGTCCTGGGCCTCCTCCACACGCTCGATCACGCGGTGCGGCCGCCAGGGGTGCGCGGGATCCGTCCCGGCGCGCGCGTAGAGGCGCGCTTCCTCGGCGATCAGCGAGCACCCGAAGAGCCAATACACCTCGTCCCAGGCGGCGTGCACCGCCGGCGTCACGCGGTCGCCGAGGACGTCGTCGACAGCCGCCAGCAGATGCCGACCGATGATCGTGTACTGCCGTGCCGAGACACCCAGCGAGACGTGCCGATGGGCGATCCGGCTGAGCGTCGGCGTGAAGTCCGGCGCCGTCGGGTCGATGAGGTGGACGGCGAACGCGACGACGGCCGCCGCCAGCGCCTGCGCCTGCGTGCCCTGCACCTGATGAGCCTTGTTGAACACGTTCAGCAACTCAGGGTGTGCCTCGAACATCCGCCAGTAGAACAGCGTCGTGATCTCGTCGGCGTGCGCGGCGACGAGACCGGCCGTGGCGCGGACGAGTGCTTCGGACTCTCGCGAGAGCTGCATGCCGTCGTCCCTCAGCGGACGTAGCCGTACGACTCCACGCGCGGGAACGCCAAGCCGTCCCCCGCACCGTCCCACACGCCGGTGAAGCGCAGTACCACGTCCTCACCCGCGTCCAGGGGCCCCGTCCATGCGATCGTGTCGCCCGCGACCGTCACCTCTCCCGTAGAGGCACGGAGGCTCGCCGGTGCCCAGGTGGAATCGTCGAGGAGGCCGTCGACGCGGAACACGATCGTGCTTCTCGAGGAGTCGACCTCGCTGTTGTTCGCCAGCTGCATCGTGTAGGTGACCGTCTCGCCGATCTGCGGGTCGGTCGGGCCCGCATCGAACGTGTAGTGGAACGTGAGGCATGCCGGGCCGACCCGTTGCGTGCGCACCCCGGTGCTCGCGGTGCTCGGCACGATCGAGGAGGAGGACGGACCGGGGTCAGGCTCCGAGGCGTGGGCGGCGGGTGTGAGGACGGCGCCGGTCAGGACGAGCGCTGTCGCCACGCCGAGCGCTTGCGTGGTGCGGACGAGGGAGATCCTTTTCATGAGCACTGCCTTTCTACGACGCCATCCGGCGGATCCGATGTCGGGGTCGATCCGCCCCGACGGACACACGACGCCGAAAAGCGCGATCGATCACGCGACGAGCGAAAACTCGTCGCGTGATCGATCGCTTGCGGTTCGCGCCGCTCGTTCGGCGCTCAGGCCTCGGTCCGGGACCCCGTCGCTCGACGTCGCGCGTGGAACGCGGCGAAGCCGGTCAGCAGCAGCAGCGCCGCAAGGGCGATCGCCCCTGCCGGCGTCTCGGTGCCCGTCAGCGCGAGCGATCCGCCGGGTGCCGGCGGCGGAGTGAGCGAGGTGGGATTGGTGAGGGTCACCGCGACGGCGCTCCCGGCGCTGATCGTGATGACAGCGCTGTCCTCTCCCGTCTCTACACCGGTCCCCGAGAAGATCGGCGTCCGCCAGGTCGCGCCGTCGACGGGCTCCGGCGATTTCTCGCGGAGCGTGACGATCGTCCCGGCGGGAATCCCCTCGAGCCCTTCGCTCTGTCCTGCCAGGACCGTCAGCTCTCCATTCACGGTCTTGCCGTCGCGTTCGTAGGAGTAGGTCACCGCGTACTCCTGATCCGCGGGCACCAGCGACGCCCCCTCACCCGTGACCTTCTTCGTCACCGTGAACCCACCGAGCGGCGGCGGGGTGATGGCCGTCGGGTTGGTGAGCGTCACGGCGACGGTCGTCGCCCGCCCGATCGTCACGGTGGCGGTGCCCTCCGTCGCGTGCACCCCGCTGCCGGTGAAGACCGGGGTCTGCCACTGCATGCCCTCGACAGCCGCCGGCGCCTTCTCCGACAGAGTGACGACGGTGCCTTCCGGCAGCCCGGTCAGGCTCTCGGTCTGCCCGGCGCGGACCACGAGCTCTCCGGACACGGTGGTGCCCGCCTTGTCGTAGGAGTACGCGACAGTGAAGGCGCGGTCGTCGGGCACCAGGGACGCCCCGGAACCGGCGAGTTGCTTGGTCACACTGAAACCGCCGACCGGGAGCGTGCCGTCGCCGTCACCACCGCCCTGCGAGTAGATGACCGGTGTGCTCTCGGCGACCCATCGTGAGCCGGTCACCGTGTTGTGGAAGGCGTCTCCCGTCTGGACATCGGCGGGAAGCGCCGTGCGGTACCGGAGGACGTAGATGGCATCGGTGACGATCGGGGCCTCCACCGTGACCCGGAACGAGTTGTCGCTGAGCTCTGCGACCGAGTAGTCCGTGCCCGACTGCAGCGGGGTCGACTGGGTGTACCGGCCGCCGGCCCAGTCCTTCGCCAGCACATACACCAACGTCACGGACGCCGGGTCGAGGTCGAGACCGGCGGTGAAGGTGTCCGTGAGAGACGGCGCTTCGCCGCTCAGCGCGGATGACGGGATGTTGACTCCCCACGAGATGTGACGCCCGTCCAGGGTGACGTCTCCCCACTTGTGCGGGGTCGTCGGTGCCGGGAACTCCGGCACCGGCCCGATGCCGCCAGGCACCTCGACGGAAACGACGGTCCCCCCACCCGTGGTGAACGGGATCTCGGTCAGGGTCGTCTCCTCGTCGGCACGCGCACGGAAGTGCAGCGTTCCACTGACGTCGTCATGGCTGTCGACGTAGTCGGTGAGAGTGCACACCAGCTCTCCGGTCGAGACCTCGCAGGTCCCGATGGTCTGCCCGTCCGGAGCGGTGAGCGGGAACGAGTCGCGGATTCCCGTGAGGCTCGGGCTCGTCGGGAAAGCGAGGCGGAAGGTGTCCCCCGCCGTCGCTGAATCCGGCACCGCCCAGGTCGCCTCGAAGGCGATCCTGTCCCAGACATTGATCTGGTCGGTGGGCTCGGTGATCGTCAGCGAGGTGATCCCGTCGACCTCGGCGGCGTGCGCGGTCGTCGGGACCGCGAAGACGGCGGCGATGACCGCCACGCAGAGCGCGAGCAGCGCGGCCACGAGTCTCTTCGGGCGCGTTCCCGGCGCGGCCGATGCGTAGGCATGGTGATGTGATGGCACTTTCGATTCCCCCAGTTATCGATGACGCGCGCGGCTGGCTCGTCCCGCGCGAACGGTGTCCTCAAAGAGATGCAGAAGTGCTCGTTCTGTTACGCGATTCGCCGACACGGTTTCCGCGTCGGTCGCGCAGTATGCCGTGATCCTGCACGGAACGACGTCATGAATCGTGCGGCCCCGCATCTCTCCTGTGACGGAGCGGTCACCTTCGGACGCATCCGTCCATCTGTAGAGGCACTCGCCGTCTACGTGGTGCCGGGGGCTTGCTGTCTCTCCCCGCTCCCGGCACCTCCTTCCCCGTCCGTCCGCAGAGCGACGGAGACCTTGACATGCCCGCGCGAAGTGGTCACACTGCGAGGAGTAGGGCGGGTTTGTTGGGATCGAGGTTCCGATGAATCGTCGTGCGTGGATCGGTGTGACCGTCGTCGCTGCGGTCGCCCCCGCAGGTGCCGCTGGCGCGGTCGGCTATGTGTGGGGCGCCGCACAAGTGCCGAAGGAGCCGCTCGCCGAGCGCCTCGCGGACGGTGAGCCCCACATGGTCGACGCCGACTAGCTCCAGGAGCTCGAACCGATCCTCGGCACGGTCTATTGGCTGGGCGACCGCGACGGCACCGATCTCGAACTCACGGTGTCCTCCGCCATGGTGCTGATCCGTTACCTGCCCGACGAATCCTCGGCGGGTGATGCGGAGAAGGCGATCTCGGTAGCGACCTACAGAGACCTCGCCGGCTACGGCGCGCTCGAAGCCCTGGGTGACTCGGCCGAGCTCTCCACGTCCGACTCCGGAGCCCTCATCGCTGTTCCCGAGGCCAATCCGAAGAGCACGTGTTTCGCGTTCCCGAGCGGCGCCTTCCAGGTCGAGGTCTTCTCGCCGGAGGATGGCGAGTCGTTCGAGCTTGTGGGCGCGGGAGACGTGTTCCCGCTGGGACTCACGGATGGGCCATGACCGTTCGTGTGATCGCTGCCGCGGTTCTGGCGGCCGCGCTGACAACGGGCCCGTCGCTTCCCTGGCCCGAGCCTGACAACGGCCTCGCCGGACCCGTCGTACAGACGTCCGCGGATCCAGGAGAGCCGGGGTGCCGGGAGATCCTGGCGCTCAGGGCGAGCCAGGCCGGAAGGGAGACACCGGTCCGACCGGTCCTTCGGGACCACAGGGCGATAGCGGAGTGACAGGCCCCGTCGGGCCCCAGGGCGAGACCGGACCGACGGGCCCCGTCGGTCCGCAAGGCGAGCCCGGTCGACAAGGCGATGCCGGCCCCAGCGGCCCCGTCGGACCACAAGGCGACGCAGGTCCCGTCGGGCCCCGAGTCGAGACCGGGCTCGCGGGTCCCATGGGGCCCCAGGGCGAAACGGGAGCCACCGGCCCGATCGGCCCTCAGGGCGAGACCGGAGCGCCTGGGCCGCAGGGCGACACCGGACTCACCGGGCCCATCGGCCCACAAGGCGAAGCAGGCCCGCAAGGCGACCCCGGTCCGCAAGGCGAGCGTGGCCCTCAGGGCGAACCCGGGGCTACTGGGCCCCAAGGCGATGCCGGCCTGCAGGGGGAAACCGGCCCCGCCGGACCGATCGGACGCCAGGGTGAAGCAGGCCCCGCCGGACCCCAGGGCGTCACCGGGCCCGCCGGACCGATCGGCCCCCAGGGCGAGGCGGGACTCACCGGCCCCATCGGACCCCAAGGCGATATCGGCCCCCGAGGCGAGCCCGGCCCACAAGGCGAGACCGGTCCACAAGGCGAGACCGGCCCCGCCGGACCGCAGGGCGACACCGGACTCACTGGCCCCGCCGGTCCCCAGGGCGAAGCAGGCCCTGCCGGACCGCAGGGCGACACCGGACTCACCGGACCCATCGGCCCCCAAGGCGAGACCGGAGCCACGGGACCTCAAGGCGACACCGGACCTCAAGGCGAGACCGGCCCCGCCGGACCGCAGGGCGACACCGGACTCACTGGCCCCGCCGGTCCCCAGGGCGAAGCAGGCCCTGCCGGACCGCAGGGCGACACCGGACTCACCGGACCCATCGGCCCCCAAGGTGATCCCGGTCCACAAGGCGAGACCGGAGCCACCGGACCCCAAGGCGTTCCCGGACCTCAGGGCGAGACTGGCCCCGCCGGACCGCAGGGCGACACCGGACCCACCGGCCCCATCGGCCCCCAGGGTGAAGCAGGCCCCGCCGGACCGCAGGGCGACACCGGACTCACCGGCCCGATCGGCCCCCAAGGCGATCCCGGTCCCCAAGGCGAGACCGGTCCCCAAGGCGAGACCGGAGCCACGGGACCCCAAGGCGTTCCCGGACCTCAAGGCGAGACCGGCCCCGACGGACCTCAGGGCGAGACGGGACTCACCGGACCCACCGGCCCCCAGGGCGAAGCAGGCCCAGCCGGACCGCAGGGCGACACCGGACTCACCGGCCCGATCGGACCCCAGGGCGAGACCGGAGCCACGGGCCCCCAAGGCGAGACCGGCCCCGCCGGACCGCAGGGCGAGACGGGGCTCACCGGCCCCGTCGGCCCGCAGGGCGAAGCAGGCCCCGCCGGGGCGCAGGGCGAAACCGGACTCACCGGCCCGATCGGACCCCCGGGCCCCCCGGGTGAGAACGGCGTGTACGGGCCCGCCGGTCCGCGAGGTGAGGCCGGCCCCGCGGGGCCGCAAGGCGAGATAGGGCTCACCGGACCGATAGGTCCTCAGGGGAGTATCGGCCCCGCCGGTCCTCAGGGCGAACAAGGGCCGCAGGGAGAGCCAGGACTCGCTGGGCCCGTCGGCCCCCAAGGCGAACCTGGCCCGGCGGGCCCGGCCGGTCCCACGGGAGCCACGGGCCCTGCGGGTCCCACCGGTCCGGCAGGACCGCAGGGAGAGCCTGGGCAACTGAGTACGAACGTCAGAACGGCGAGTAACACGATCGGGCCGGGCTCCAGCGGGCTGCAACTTCGTGTGGATGTGCAGTGTCCTGCGGGACAGAGCGCACTGGGCGGCGGAGGAAACACCAGCGGCTGGGGCTCGGGGCAGAATGTCGTGCTCTGGCGGAGCCTCCCGATCACTGCCACCGGCGGCCTGCCTGCAGCGGGCACCGCGGCGACCGGGTGGTCAGTGTCCGCGTTGCAGGTCGGCCCCGGAACAAACAACTACACGCTGACGGCCTGGGTCATCTGCTCGCCGTGAATGCTGAGGACCAGCGTGCTGGTGGTAGGGCGGGCGGGACTTGAACCCGCGGTCGTTGGGTTATGAGCCCACTGCCTTAACCAGCTTGGCCACCGCCCCGTACCCCACCAGCCTAACGGGGCGCGGCCTCAGCGCGCGGTCGCGCGGGCATGCGTCGCGGAGTGCTCCCGGTAGATCGCGGCGTTGTCGAGGAGCGACGCGCGCTCCTCGTCCGACAGTGACCGCCGGACTTTCGCCGGCACGCCGGCCACCAGCGAGCCCGGAGGCACCTCGGTCCCCCCGAGCACCAACGCGCCACCCGCGACGAGGCACCCCTCTCCGATCACCGCTCCGCTCAGGACGACAGCGCCCATGCCGATCAGTGAACCGTCACCGATCGTGCAGCCGTGCACCACCGCGTTGTGACCGATGGACACGCGGGCCCCGATGCGCACGGGATGACCGGCATCCACGTGAACAGACACGTTGTCCTGGACATTGCTGTCCGGACCGATCACGATGTCCGACGAGTCCCCGCGGAGCACGGCGTTGTACCAGACGCTCGCTCCTGCAGCGAGGGTGACAGCGCCGACGATACGGGCGCCGTCCGCGATGAATGCGGTGTCGTCGAGCTCCGGCGTGCGATCCGGCAGGGCGAGGACGGAAGCTCCGGGGGCGATGCTCATGAGGCGAGACTACCCTCACTTCCGCGGAATCACGCGGAAGTGAGTGGAGCCTCAGCTTCCTTGCGGAATGTCTGAGCCTGAGTAGCGTTGTACTCGTCAGTCAGAGAACTCTCACGGAGGAGCACAAGATGAGCAAGGCCCAGACCGTTTCCACCACCGCCATCGACCCGACCGTCGCCGCGGGTGCGGCGCAGTTCCTCTCCCCCGTCGTGCTCGGCCTCCAGGCGCTGACCGTCAACGGCAAGCAGGCCCACTGGCACGTCCGCGGCGCGAACTTCGTCGGCGTGCACGAACTCCTCGACACGATCGTCGCCCACGCCGGTGACTTCGCCGACACCGCTGCGGAGCGCATCGTCGCTCTCGGCCTGCCGATCGACGCGCGCGTCAACGCCGTCGCTGAGAAGGCCGGCCCCACGGGCGTTCCCGCCGGCTTCGCGCAGTCCGACGACCTCATCCGCGCCGTGATCGCCGACATCGACGCGATCCTCGTGGACGTGAAGGCCGCCGTCGAGGGCCTCGACGAGGTCGACCTCACCAGCCAGGACGTCGCCATCGAGATCCAGCGCGGCCTGGAGAAGGACCGCTGGTTCCTCGTGTCGCACATCGCGGCCTGAGTCCACGGCTACGAAGGGCGGCCCCGGAGTTCCGGGGCCGCCCCTCGCCGTATCCGCGGGCTTTCAGACGATGTGGGTGAGCCGACCGCCGAGAAGCGTCGCTTCGACCGGCATCGTGCGGAGCTCGATCGCGTCCGCGATCCTCGGGTCCCGCCCGATGAGCGCGATATCGGCGACCTCGCCCGGACGCAGCGAGGTGCGCGCACTCGCCTCCAACGCCTGCTCCAGGGTCAGCCGCTCCTCCGCATGCCAGGCGGGACGGTCGTCGTCCGTGCGCCAGACCGCCGCCGACAACGCCTGCCACGGGTCCAGCGGGGCGACCGGGGCGTCCGAGCCGAAGCGCAGCTCGGCACCTGCCGCGCGCAGCGACGCGAGTGGATACCCGATGGCCGTCTGCTCGGCCCAGTGATGCTCCACGAGATCCCGGTCGTCGACAGCGTGCTGAGGTTGCACGCTCGCACGGACGCCCAGACGCCCGAAGCGGACGAGGTCGGCGTGACGGACGAGCTGCGCATGCTCCATCGACCCGGTCGCG
The DNA here is from genome assembly GCF_017939615.1 of Microbacterium sp. BLY. NCBI lineage: Bacteria > Bacillati > Actinomycetota > Actinomycetes > Micrococcales > Microbacteriaceae > Microbacterium > Microbacterium sp. BLY. The sequence goes on along the minus strand of NZ_JAGKSR010000001.1, from coordinate 2,424,762 downwards.
CCCGTGGCGGCGAAGGCGTCGAGGGCGGCGGTGACCGCACGGTCGCCGATGGCGTGCACCGCGACCTCCAGTCCGGCCCCCGTCGCCCTTGTCAGCATCGCCGTGAGCTCCTCCGGGGGCACCGTCAGGACTCCGTAGTTGCCGGGGTCGCCGGGATAGGCGTGGGAGCACGCCGCGGTCCGCGTTCCGAGGGAGCCGTCGCTGATCACCTTCAAGGCCCCGACCCGGATCAGGGAACCGAGGAAGCCGGTCGTGTCCGGCACGTCCAGCAGCTCGCCGGTGCGCAGCCCTCCGGCGATCGCACGCTCGAGGTCGGCCGGATAGAACGCGAACTCGACACGGTGGGCATCGAAGCCCGCCGCGACTCGCCGCGGCCAGGCCTCGGCGTTCCATGCCATGTCGAAATCGACGAGGCCGGTCACTCCCCGCGCCGCCGCAGCCCGGCCTGCGCGGATCACCGCCTCATCGCTGTGCAGAGGATCGACGGCATTGAGCCGCCGCGAGATCTCGAAGGCGTCCTCCTCGCGGAGCACACCGTCATCCCCGCGGAACCCCTCGCGCGCGAGGGCCGCCGTGTTCAACCAGACGCTGTGCACGTCGGCGTTGATCAGGTAGGTCGGTACGACTCCGGTCTGCGCGTCGAGCTCGGAGAGGGACGGCCGGTCGGGCCAGAGGGCATCGCGGAACCCGGTGCCGATCCGACGCCCATCCGGCAGAATCGGGGCATCCCGCATGATCCGTGCCGCAGCCGATGCCGAATCGGCCGCCCCGAGCGGCACCCGTTCGGCGGCGAGAGCCCACTGCACCGTGTGCACGTGGTTGTCCCAGAGGCCCGGGACCGCCCAGGCCCCCTCCGCGTCGACGACCTCGCCGCGGGCGGGAAGGACACCGGCCGGTGCGATGTCGACGATGCGACCCCCGGACAGGAGCAGATCGACCGGTTCGTCGTCGATGAGGAACTCGCGTCCCGGCCCCACCGGCCGCACCGCGCGAACCGTCCCGATCTCTACTCCGCGCACGCTCACGCGGCTCCTCCCGTCCGTGCGTCCTGCGCACGACGCATCTCCGCGGCGAGGGCGGCGTTCTCATACGGCCCCTCATGGCGAAGCGCCGCGATCACCGCCTCGACCGTCTCGACGGGCTTGTTCTGGCTCAGCTTCCGCTTCGCGACGACACGCGTCGGCGTGAGACGGAAGCCGACCGTCCCCGCCTCGAGGCGCTCGATGAACCCCGCGTCGTTCGGGCGCTCCCACATCAGCCGCGGCGCGGGCAACCGCGACTCGAAACGGGCGACGAGGGCGTCCAGCACGCGCAGGTTCTCCGCCGTGCTGAGGATCTCCGGCACACCGGACAGATGAACCGCGGTGTAGTTCCAGGTGGGCACTGCGGGAGTATCCCCGTACCATCCCGGCGAGATGTAGCCGTGCGGGCCCTGGAAGGCGACGAGGAGCTCCTCCGTGCCGAGCCCGTGGATCGCGTCGTCGGGGCGCCCGACATGGCCGACGATCGTCAGATCGTCCCGGCTCTCGTCGAGGAGGACGGCATAGTGGGAGGCGACGAGACCGCCCTCCGGCGCGCTCACCACCGTCGCCCACGGATTCGCGTCGATGACGCGGCGGATCTCGGCCACATCGGCGAGCGTGAAGCTCGGATTCTGTCGCATGGATCCCAGCCTAGGGCTGGTGACGTCCTCGGGCGCGCGGGCTCAGGCCTGGCAGCGAGGGCACCAGTAGAGCTTGCGGGCGCCGATCTCCTCCAAGGCGATCTCGGTCCCGCACACCCGGCACGGAAGACCGGCGCGGTGGTACACCCAGTGCCGATCGTCCCGGCTGGCCATGGCCGCACGGTACTCGTCGGGCGAAAGGCCGTCCATCGTCATCATCTGACCGGTCTCGACGCCGATCGCGAGGAGCCGCACCCAGTCGTGCCAGAGGGCGCGGACGGTCTCCTCCGGAACATCCCGCCCGGGGGTGTGCGGGTTCAACCGCTGACGGAAGAGCATCTCCGCGCGATACACATTGCCGATCCCGCTGACGACCGCCTGATCCATCAGCAGCAGGGCGATCGGCGTCGGCTTCTTCCGCACCGCGCGGACGAAGCGCTCCTCGTTCTCCGCGGGATCGCCCACGAGAGGATCAGGCCCGAGCTTCGCGACGGTCGCGAGCATCTCCTCCGGGGTCTGCAGCACACACGCGGTCGGGCCGCGCAGGTCGGCCACGGTGATGTCCGTCATCAGCCGCAGGCGCACCTGCCCGACCACGGGAGGGGGCCACTCATCGACGTCGTCGGTCAGCCCCTTCGTCTGCTCGGACATCCGCACGTGGACCCGGGTGCGGCGCGGAGCCCCGATCGAGGCGAGCGAGTTCTCCCCGGCATCGTCGAGGATCGGCTCGTCGAGGGTGGTGCCGCGCTGATTCGTCTGCCCCATCCGCCCGTTCGCGGAGGCGATGGTCGGATCGACGAGGATCTCTCCCGCGAAGTCCCACGCGCCATAGAGGCCGAGGTGCACTCTCAGCCAGAGGTCGCCCTCCGCCTCGAGGAACATCTGCTTCCCGACCGCCTGCACGCTCACGGCCTGGCGTCCGTCGAGCACCGCCGCCCCCTCGGCGAAGCGCCCCTGCGGGCTGGAGGCGTGCAGCGTCTTCCCGACGAAGTTGCGATCGAACTGCCGGGCGATGCGGTGGACGGAGTGCCCCTCGGGCATGTCAGGCCCGAGGATCCGGGAGCAGCGAGCCGTCGCGCTCGAAGTCCGCGATCTGGCCGATGCGTCGCACGTGGCGCTCCTCCCCCGAGAAGGGTGTCGCGATGAAACGGTCGATGAAGCCGGTCACCTCGTCGTAGGTGTGCTGACGCGCCCCGATCGAGATGACGTTCGCGTCGTTGTGCTCGCGGGCGAGTTCGGCGGTCGAGAGGTTCCACACGAGCGCTGCACGGACGCCGGCGACCTTGTTCGCCGCGATCTGCTCGCCGTTGCCGGAGCCGCCGAAGACGACCCCCAGAGCAGAGACGCCCGCCGCCTGGTCCGCAACGACCGCCTGCGCGGCCCGGATGCAGAACGCCGGGTAGTCGTCGAGCGCGTCGTACTCCACCGGACCGTGATCGACGACCTCGTGTCCGGCCGCTCGGAGGTGCTCCTGCAGCTGGGTCGAGAAGTCGAGTCCGGCGTGATCGGTGGCGATGTGGATGCGCATGGTCTCCATCCTAGGATCCGCGGTCCGCGGGTCAGGGGGCGATGCCGGCGGCTGCGGGCTTGAATCCCGCCCGCACGTTCTCGCAGCATCCGGGACGGCAGACGTCGAAGGCACCCGGAAGGTCGGTCACATGCGGACGGTCCTCATTGGGGCGCCCCTGCAGCCGCTCCTCGATGAGGTCGACGATGCCCTCCACGAAGGCCTCGCGGACACCGGGCGTCGGAGTGCGGACGAAGGCCAGGCCGGCCTCCTCGGCCGCCTCCGATGCCTCCGTGTCGAGATCCCACAGGACCTCCATGTGGTCGCTCATGAAGCCCACGGGCACGACCACGACGGCCTTGCGACCGCGCCCCGGCAGCTCGGCGATCACGTCGCAGACATCCGGCTCGAGCCACGGCTGCGAGGCGGGGCCGGAGCGGGACTGGTACACGAGCTCCCAGGGCACATCGGCGGCCGCGGGCACGGCCGCGCGGACCTGGTCCATCGTCCACTCCGAGACGGCGAGGTGCTGAGCGGCGTAGGCGCCGCCCTCACCCCAGTCGATATCCCGGGCGCCGGAGCGCTCCGCGTCCGCCGTCGGGATGCTGTGGGTCGAGAAGAGGACCTGGATCTCGGAGGGCGCGAAGCCCTGATCGAGGTAGCCCTGCACGGCCTCGCGCACGCCCGCCTCGAACGCCTCGACGAAACCGGGGTGATCGTAGAAGGGACGGATCTTGTCGATCGTGACCGTGTCGCCGAGTCCCGTCTCCGTCAGGACGCGAGCGAAGTCCTCGCGGTACTGACGGCAGCTGGAGAACGAGCTGTACGCGCTCGTCGCGAAGGCCAGCAGGGTGGTGTGGCCGTTGGCGGAGGCCTCCGGCACGACGTCCTCGAGGTACGGGCCCCAGTTGCGGTTTCCCCAGTAGACGGGGAGGTCGATGCCCCGGGCGACCAGCGCCTTCTCCAGAGCCTCCTTGAGGACGCGGTTCTGCCCGTTGATCGGGCTCACGCCGCCGAAGTGCCGGTAATGGTGCGCGACCTCCTCGAGACGCTCGTCCGGGATGCCACGGCCACGCGTCACGTTCCGCAGGAACGGGATCACGTCATCCTGGCCCTCCGGGCCGCCGAAGCTCGCCAAGAGGATGGCGTCATAGGCGACGGGGGCCGTCACGTAGGGGGCACCGCCGGCAGCGGCGGGCGAAGCAAAGGGCACGGCATTCGGCTCGATCGCGGTCACCCCTCCATCTTCCCACCTCGGAGGACCGCGAGCGGCCGCACGGCCGTGACAATGCCCCGTTTCCGGGTCACCGGCGGGCGCTTCGCACTGGCGTAGGCTGTCAGGGTTGCCGTCGGCGCCAACTGCGCCGACCCCGGTTACGTCCCCTCACCCCTGGGAGTACAGCTTTGCCTGGAGAGAACCTCACCCGAATCGAAGCGCAGGAGCGCCGCGATGTCATCGACACGCACTCCTATGAGGTCGCCCTCGATCTGACCAAGGGCGCCGAGGTCTTCGGTTCCCGGAGCGTCGTCCGCTTCTCCGCGTCCCCCGACAGCTTCACCTTCATCGACCTGATCGCCCAGGAGGTCCGCGAGATCTCGCTCAACGGCGAGCAGCTCGACCCCCGCGAGGTCTTCGCGGACTCGCGCATCGCCCTCAGCGGCCTGCAGGAGGAGAACGTCCTCGTCGTGGACGCCGACTGCCTCTACACGAACACCGGTGAGGGCCTCCACCGCTTCGTCGACCCCGTGGACGACGAGGTCTATCTCTATTCGCAGTTCGAGGTGCCGGACTCCCGCCGCGTGTTCGCGGTCTTCGAGCAGCCCGACCTCAAGGCCACCTTCCAGTTCACGGTGACCGCCCCCGCGGAGTGGAAGGTCGTCTCCAACTCCCCGACCCCCGAGCCCATCGTCCATGACGACGGCGTGACGGCGACCTGGGGCTTCGAGCCCACTCCTCGCATCTCGTCGTACATCACCGCTCTCGTCGCGGGCCCGTACGAAGCCACCTTCTCGGAGCTGACCAGCGCCTCCGGTCAGGTGATCCCCCTCGGCGTGTACGGCCGGAAGAGCCTCTGGCAGCACCTGGATGCCGACTACATCTTCGACAAGACGCGCCAGGGCTTCGCCTACTTCGAGTCCAAGTTCGGCGTGCCGTACCCGTTCGCCAAGTACGACCAGCTCTTCGTCCCGGAGTTCAACGCCGGCGCCATGGAGAACGCGGGCGCGGTGACCTTCACGGAGACCTACGTCTTCCGCAGCAAGGTCACCGATGCGGTGAAGGAGCGTCGCGTCGTGACGATCCTGCACGAGCTCGCCCACATGTGGTTCGGCGACCTCGTCACCATGAAGTGGTGGAACGACCTCTGGCTCAACGAGTCGTTCGCCGAATGGGCGTCCACCATCGCGACCGCCGAGGCCACCGAGTGGACCGAGGCGTGGACGACGTTCAACGCCATGGAGAAGACCTGGGCCTATCGTCAGGACCAGCTCCCGTCGACGCATCCGATCGTCGCCGAGATCAACGACCTCGAGGACGTTCAGGTCAACTTCGACGGCATCACCTACGCCAAGGGCGGGTCGGTCCTCAAGCAGCTCGCCGCCTGGGTCGGCATCGAGGCGTTCTTCGCCGGTGTGTCGCAGTACTTCCAGAAGCACTCGTGGGGCAACACCGAGCTCAGTGACCTGCTCTCGGAGCTGGAGGCCACGAGTGGCCGCGACCTCGGCACCTGGTCGAAGAAGTGGCTGGAGACGGCCGGCGTCAACACCCTGGAGCCGGTCGTGGTCGAGGGCGACGACGGCCGGATCTCACGCTTCGCGGTCACGCAGACGGCGCCCGCCGACTACCCGACGATCCGTCCCCACCGCTTGGGGATCGGCTTCTACTCCCTCGCCGACGGCGCTCTCACGCGCACCCACCACATCGAGGTGGACGTCGACGGTGATCGGACCGAGATCCCCGAGCTCCAGGGACTCGCCCGCCCTGACCTCATCCTCCTCAACGACGACGACCTCGCCTACGCGAAGATCCGTCTCGACGAGCAGTCGCTGAAGACGGCGATCGCGCACCTCGCCGACATCCATGACCCCCTCGCCCGCTCGCTCGTGTGGGGAGCGGCCTGGGACCAGACCCGCGACGCGGAGACGCCGGCGTCCGACTACATCGACCTCGTCCTGGGCAACATCGGGCGCGAGACCGAGTCGACGACGGTACGCACCACCCTCACCCAGCTGCGGACGGCCGCGACCCTCTACGTCGCCCCCGCGGAGCGCGAGGCCGCGCGCCTCAAGGTCGCCGACGGGCTCTGGGCGCTGGCCGAGTCCGCCGCACCCGGCAGCGACAGCCAGCTGCAGTTCGTCACCGCATTCGCGAATGCGCTCGTGACCCCCGAGCACGCCGGCATCATCGGCCGTCTCCGGTCGGGTGAGGAGACGCTGCCCGGACTGGAGATCGACGCCGACCTGAGCTGGCAGCTCCTCGTCGGCCTGGCCACGATCGGCGCCACGGACGCCGGCGCCATCGATGCCGCCCTGGCCGCGGACAACACGGCCAAGGGCGCGGAGTTCGCCGCACAGGCGCGCGCCGCGCTTCCGGACGCCGCCTCCAAGCAGGCCGCATGGGAGGCCCTGATCGAGCGCGACGACGCCCCGAACACGATCGTCCGCTCCGCGGCCCTCGGGTTCGTGCACCCAGCCGGGACCGCGGTGCTCGGAGAGTTCGTGCCGAAGTACTTCGACATGCTCCTTCCCATCTGGGAGTCGCGCACCTATCAGATCGCCCAGTACCTCATCGTCGGGCTCTTCCCGACGGCTCTCGCGGACATCGCGCTGCGTGATGCGACCCGCGGTTGGCTCTCCGCCCATCAGGACGCTCCGCCGGCACTGCGTCGGCTCGTGCTGGAGAACCTCGCCGATGTGGAGCGCGCGCTCGCCGCGCAGTCCCGCGACGCCGAGGACTGACGACCGACGGTCACCGTTCCGGGCCTCTGACGCCGCTCTTCCAGCCGGCGCAGAGGCCCGCTCGGTAACATCGACACGATGCTGATTCCCGCCGAGACGACCCCCGCGCCGACGCCATCCGAGCTCCCCGATTGGGCGAAGGGCATGCTCGCGCTGCTGACGGACGTCGGCGGCAAGCTGCTGACGATCGCCATCATCATCGGCTCCTGCGTCCTCATCGCACTGATCCTGCGCCGTGTCATCACGCGTGTCGTACACCGCATCGTCGACAGCGCGAAGAACAAGGCGGCCGTCGACGACACGCAGGCGCTCGAGCGCTCCCCGCTCGCGGACATGCGCCTCGTACAGCGCACCCGCACCCTGGGGACGATCCTGCAGAACATCGTCAACGTGATGCTCGTCATCATCGCGATCATCCTCATCGTCAACACCATCGACAATGCGCTGCTCGGATCACTCACCTTGCTCACCGCGGCTGTCGGTGCCGGCCTCGGTTTCGGCGCCCAGAACATCGTCAAGGATGTGCTGAACGGCATCTTCCTCGTCGCCGAGGACCAGATCGGCATCGGCGATGTCGTCGACCTCGGCCTCGCGAGCGGTGTCGTCGAGTACGTCAGCGTGCGCGTGACCCAGGTGCGGGACGTCAACGGCACCCTCTGGTACGTCCGCAACGGCGAGGTCACCCGCATCGGCAACATGTCCCAGGGCTGGGCGCGTGCGATCGTCGACATCGGCGTGGCCCCGGACGCCGATCTCGAGCAGGTCGAGCACATCCTCCTGGAGACCGCGCAGGGGCTGGCGAAGGACCCGAAGTGGCGCACACGCATCGTGGAGAAGCCGGAACTCTGGGGGCTGGAGTCCGTGGACGGCGACGCCCTCATCGTCCGCGCCGTCATCAAGACGAGGGCCAATGCTCGCGACGACGTGGCGCAGGAGCTGCGGCGTCGTCTGCGGGCCGCGCTCCTCGAGAAGGAGATCGAGGTTCCGCGCCTCGCGGACGTCGTCCCCACCGGGTTGGAGGGCGCACGCCGCGTGCGCGGCGCCAACCCGCCGAAGACGCGCCCCAACGCCGTCACCGGCGTCCCGGTGGTCCCGGACCGCGGGATCTGGCGGCGCAAGAAGAACACCGGTGAGGGGAGTACGGAGAAGTGAGCTTCTACGACGAGGTGGGCGGACGCGAGACGTTCGCGAAGATCGTGTCGGTCTTCTATCGCGAGGTCGCTCTCGATCCGGTACTCAAGCCCATGTATCCCGAGGAGGACCTCGGCCCGGCCGAAGAACGGCTGCTGCTGTTCCTGGAGCAGTACTGGGGCGGGCCGACCACCTACGGGGAGACCCGCGGGCACCCGCGGCTGCGGATGCGTCACATGCCCTTCCGCGTCGACCCCGACGCACGCGATCGGTGGCTTCGTCATATGCGCACCGCTCTGGACGAGGCCCAGTTGTCGCCCTTGCACGAAACCACCCTCTGGGACTACCTCGAGCGCGCCGCCTATGCCATGGTGAACACATTCGAGCCGTCCGGCATCGGTGCGGCGCCGCAGGGCCGCACCACCCTGGAGACCCGCTCACGTCAGGAATCAACGGAGAACTCATGACGACCACGCCCCCGACCGCAGACGTCCTGGTGATCGGGTGGGGGTTGGCCGGACTCGTCGCCGCGGCGGAGGCCTTGGACGCCGGTCGCCGCGTCGTCATCGTCGACCAGGAACCTCGGACGAATCTCGGCGGGCAGGCGTGGTGGTCGTTCGGCGGACTGTTCCTGGTGGACTCCCCCGAGCAGCGCCGCCTGGGTATCACGGACTCGCTGGAGCTCGCCACGCAGGACTGGTTCGGCAACGCGGGGTTCGACCGGCCTGAGGACGAGTGGCCCCGCCGGTGGGCGGAGGCCTACCTCGAGTTCGCCGCCGGCGAGAAGCGATCGTGGCTCCGCGCGCGCGGCGTCGGCTTCTTCCCCGTCGTCGGATGGGCTGAGCGCGGCGGGTACGGCGCGATCGGTCCGGGAAACTCGGTCCCTCGGTTCCACATCACCTGGGGCACCGGCCCGGGGATCGTCGCCCCGTTCGCGGCGGCGGTGGAGCAGGGCGAACGGGAGGGGCGACTGACCGTCCTCGCCCGACACCGCGTCGAAGAGCTCGTCCTCACCGCGGGGCGGGTCACCGGGGCGCGGGGCAGCGTGCTGTCCTCCGATGGCGCCGCCCGCGGTGTCCCCTCCTCTCGCGAGGTCATCGGCGGGTTCGAGATCGATGCCACCGCGACGGTCGTGGCCTCCGGCGGCATCGGGGGCAACCACGATCTCGTCCGCGCGGCATGGCCGGCGCGCCTCGGCACGCCCCCGGCGCACATGCTCTCCGGAGTGCCCGCCTATGTCGACGGCTCGATGCAGAAGGTGAGTGCGGCGGCCGGCGCCCGCCTCATCAACGGCGATCGGATGTGGCACTACGTCGAGGGCATCACCAACTGGGATCCGGTGTGGCCGCAGCACGGGATCCGCATCCTCCCCGGTCCGTCGTCGCTGTGGCTCGACGCGACCGGGAAGCGGCTCCCCACTCCCCTGTTCCCCGGCTTCGACACCCTGGGCACGTTGGAGCACCTGCGCAAGACCGGGCACGACCACTCCTGGTTCGTGACGTCGCGTCAGATCGTGGAGAAGGAGTTCGCCCTGTCGGGCAGTGAGCAGAACCCCGACCTCACGGGCAAGGACGTGGCCCTTCTGCTCAAGTCCCGCCTCGCCAAAGGGCCGACGGGACCCGTGCAGTCGTTCCTCGACGAGGGCGAGGACTTCATCGTCGAGAACGACCTGGAGTCACTGCTGGAGCAGATGGCGGCGCATTCCGGGGGCGAGCTCCTGGACATCGATGCCGTGCGCCGCGAGGTCGTGGCCCGCGATCGCGAAATGGTCAACGACTTCACCAAGGACGCGCAGATCGGCATGCTTCGCTCGATGCGGACGTACCGCGGAGACAAGCTCATCCGCACGGCGGCTCCGCATCGGCTGCAGGACCCCGCAGCCGGACCGCTGATCGCGGTCAAGCTGCACGTGCTCACCAGGAAGTCCCTTGGGGGGATCAACACGGATCTCGATGGTCGCGCCCTGGACGGAAGCGGCGCGCCGATTCCGGGTCTCTTCGCCGCGGGCGAGGCCAGCGGCTTCGGCGGCGGCGGTGCACACGGCTACCGCGCCTTGGAGGGCACGTTCCTCGGCGGGTGCCTGTTCTCCGGACGCCAGGCCGGCCGCGCAGCGGCTGCTCTCGGCTGAACCGCGCCGTCCCCGGTGCTGTCGCGTGATCGCGTCAGGCGCGGGAGCCGGTGGCGCGTACCCCGGTCAGTCCGGAGGCGACGGGACCGCGGGCGAGCACGTGGCCGCGACGGAACGCGAGCCGCGTCCAGCGACCGGAGCGCGTCACGGGCACATCCTCTTCGCCGGAGATGAAACCGAGCGCATCCGCCGCGAAGGCGACACCCCGAGGCAGACCTCCCAGGTCATCGTCCGGCTCGCCCCAGATCGCCGCACGGAGCGAACGGACGGCTTCCTCCCCGGATCCCGGCCCGGCGCCGTGCGCGACCGCGGAGATGCCCCACTGGGCGCGTTGCGCGACGACGGAGGCGAGAAGGGTCGACTCCAGCGCCCACCCCTGTCGTGGGGGCGCGACACCGGCCCACGCGGGAGACAGCGCCGTCTCCGGCAGCGCGAGCCGCTCCGGATCATCCGTGGGGGTGAGGCTGTCGATCACGAGGTCGCATTCGAGCTCCGGATCGGCACGGACGATGCGCATGGCGAGGATCGTCGGCGTCTGGTCGAAGAGGCCCGACGGCGCGAGGACCGCCGTGGTGAGGGCGAGAACGCCCCCGCTCGCCTGCAGCCGCACGCCCTCGTCCGAGACCCGGGCGGCGCGCCCCGTGAACGTGAGGACATCCTTCGCCGTGTCCGGATCGGCGAGGAGGAGCTGAGGGGTCACGCGTTCTAAACTACCAACGAGCGGCGACCCGGGCCGCGGAGGGGAACACATGAGCGCCGACGAGCACGCCATCCAGACCGTGGAGCGTCTTCTCGACGTCCTCGACCTCGACGCCACCCAGGCGCGGACCACCGAGGACATCTTCACCGGCTCGTCGCACCCGATGCCCAGTGGGCGCATCTACGGCGGGCAGGTGCTCGCGCAGACCCTCGTCGCCGCGGAGCGCACCCTCCCCGAGGACCGTGCGGTGCACTCCATGCACGGGTACTTCCTCCGCCCGGGCGATGCCAGCCAGGGCATCACGATCGCCGTGGACCGGATCCACGACGGCCGCTCGTTCTCCACCCGCCGGACTCAGGCGTACCAGAACGGCGTCCCGATCTTCTCGATGATCGCGTCATTCCAGGATGCCGATCCCGGGGTGGAGCACGCCGAGCCGATGCCGTCGGGGATTCCCGTCCCCGAGGAGCTCGTGCCCGATGAGGACCGCGTCCCCGGGCTCGCCGGCGGCGCTCGACGCATGCTGAGCGACCGCGCCGCGGACATCCGCCATGTCGACTCGCCGCTCTACCTGCCGAACGACGACGCACGCGTTCCGCGGCAGGCGGTATGGATGCGTCTGCGGGCCCCGTTGCCGGGCGATCAGCGGTTGCATCGTGCCGCGCTCGCCTATCTCAGCGACATGACGATCCAGGAGTCGATCCTGCGCGCGCACGGCGTCTCGTGGTCCCTCCCCGGCCTGAAGGTCGCGAGCCTCGATCACGCCATGTGGTGGCATCGCCCGGCACGGGTCGACGAGTGGCTCCTCTACGTGCAGGAGTCGCCGAGCGCGCGCGGCGGCCGGGGCCTCGCCACCGGGCGCGTCTACACGCGCGAGGGCACGCTCGTGGCGAGCGTCGCGCAGGAGATCATGATCCGCGTGCCCGCCGACCGCTGATCAGCCACGCGCAGCGCCGGCCGGCTCAGCGGTGGGCGTACTCGATCGACGGGCCGACATACGGCTCCCATGCCTCACGCATCTCCGCGGTCAGCCGGGTCGGTCGGCCGGTGCCCGCATCGACGAGCACGATGACGGCCGTGGACCGCGCGTAGAGTTCCCGCAGCTCGGCGGTCGGGTCGTTGTGCACCTCGTAGCAGACCTCGACGCTGGAGCCGCCGAGCTTCCCGAACCACATCTGCACTTCCAGCGGGCGCCGCTGGTACGGCACCGGAGCGAGGTACTCGATCTCCTGCCGCGCGATGAGGGTGAGGATGCCCTCCTCGATCCCGGAGTCGAGCACCGCCGTGGACGGCGCTTCCTCACCGGGTCCCGCCCGCCAGAAGGCGCGGACGCGTGCCTCCTCGAGCAGCTTCAGCATCGAGGTGTTGTTGACGTGGTTGAACGCATCCAGATCCCCCCAGCGGAGGTGGATCGGGATGTGCAGGCGGGAGCCCGGCGCGGTGGTGCTCATGGCCGCCTCAGTCGCGCGTGAGCTTGCGGTGCGTCGACCGGTGCGGCTTGGCCGCGTCCGGGCCCAGGCGCTCGATCTTGTTCTGCTCGTACGCCTCGAAGTTGCCCTCGAACCAGTACCACTGATCCGGCTTCTCGTCCGTCCCCTCGTAGGCGAGGATGTGCGTGGCGATCCGGTCGAGGAACCACCGGTCGTGGGTGATGACCACGGCGCAGCCGGGGAACTCCAGCAGCGCGTTCTCCAGCGAGCTCAGGGTCTCGACGTCCAGGTCGTTGGTGGGCTCGTCGAGGAGGAGGAGGTTGCCGCCCTCCTTGAGCGTGAGCGCGAGGTTCAGGCGGTTGCGCTCACCGCCGGAGAGCACACCGGCCTTCTTCTGCTGGTCCGGACCCTTGAAACCGAACTTCGACACGTAGGCGCGCGACGGGATCTCGGTCTTGCCGACGGTGATGAAGTCGAGTCCGTCGGACACGACCTCCCAGAGCGTCTTGTTCGGGTCGATCGACGAACGCGACTGGTCGACGTAGCTGATCTTGACGGTCTCGCCGATCTTCAGCTCTCCGCCGTCGAGGGGCTCCAGGCCGACGATCGTCTTGAAAAGCGTGGTCTTTCCGACACCGTTCGGACCGATGACGCCGACGATGCCGTTCGGCGGAAGGCTGAAGCTGAGGCCGTCGATGAGCGAGCGCCCGTCGAAGCCCTTCTGGAGGTTCTTGGCCTCGATGACGACGTTGCCGAGTCGAGGACCGGCGGGGATCTGGATCTCCTCGAAGTCCAGCTTCCTCGTCCGCTCCGCCTCGGCCGCCATCTCCTCGTACCGGGCCAGTCGGGCCTTCGACTTCGTCTGGCGGCCCTTCGCGCTGGAGCGGACCCAGTCCAGCTCGTCCTTCAGGCGCTTGGCGAGCTTGGCGTCCTTCTTGCCCTGGATGTCGAGGCGCTCGGCCTTCTTCTCGAGGTACGTGGAGTAGTTGCCCTCGTAGCCGATGAGACGTCCGCGGTCGACCTCGGCGATCCACTCGGCCACGTGGTCGAGGAAGTACCGGTCGTGGGTGATCGCGATCACGGCGCCCTTGTAGGACTGCAGGTGCTGCTCGAGCCAGAGCACGCTCTCCGCGTCGAGGTGGTTGGTGGGCTCGTCGAGCAGCAGCAGGTCGGGCTTCTGCAGCAGCAGCTTGGCCAGCGCCACACGGCGCTTCTCGCCACCGGACAACGGAGCGATGGCGGCGTCCCCGGGCGGGGTGCGCAGGGCGTCCATCGCCTGCTCGAGCTGCGAGTCGAGGTCCCAGCCGTCGGCCGCGTCGATCTCCTCCTGCAGTGTTCCCATCTCGGCGAGGAGCGCGTCGAAGTCGGCGTCGGGGTCGGCCATCAGCGCGGAGATCTCGTTGAAGCGGTCCACCTTCGCCTTGATGGCGATGCCGTCCTGGATGTTCTCCAGCACCGTCTTCGACTCGTCGAGCTCCGGCTCCTGCATGAGGATGCCGACCGAGTAGCCGGGCGAGAGCTTGGCCTCACCGTTGGAGGGGGTGTGGAGCCCCGCCATGATCTTGAGGATCGTCGACTTTCCGGCACCGTTCGGGCCGACCATGCCGATCTTCGCGCCGGGGAGGAACGCCATCGTGACGTCGTCCAGGATGAGCTTCTCACCCACCGCCTTGCGGGCACGAACCATGGAGTAGATGTACTCAGCCACCGAAAACCGCTCCTTCTGTTGGCGTCGAAGATCGACACTCCAGCCTACCGGCCGGGGACGGCCTTATCTGTGTGCGCGGGTCACCAGTCGATCGGCCGCGTCGCGCCGACCAGGCAGCGTCCCTCGGCGAGCTGCGGCAGCGCCATGGTGACCGCTGCGCCGGTGGAAGGACCCACCTGTCCGACCAGGCAGGATTCCTCGCCCCAGCGTACGGAGAACTGGATGCTCTCGGCCGGGTTCCCCACCGTCGATCGGTCGGACGTCACCTGCATGGCATCGCGATCGAAGCCCGCGGCGACCAGCGCGTCGATGTAGGCACGCCCCTCGGCACGTCGCTCCGTGCCCCAGACCTGTTCGACGACCTGCGTGAACACGGGGAGGTTCTCCTCCGCCGTCCCGTCCGGGAGCAGCACTGGCCCCGCCGGCGCCGTGGGCTCGGCAGTCGCCGTGGGGGTGACCGAGGGTGCCGGGGCTGGTTCTCCCGCACACCCGGCCAGGGTCGCGATCGATGCGCCGGCGATGAGGAGCAGCGCCGCAGCGCGGGAGGTGAAGACCGTTCGAAGCACGAGCAGAGTCTAAGCCGCTTCCCACGCATCCTCCTGCGAACGGGGAACACCCCTGATCACGATCGGTATCCGTCCCTCCGTGAATGTCGGAGGTCGGTCGTATGTTCGAGTCCTGAGAGGAGAGACCATGTCCACCACGCCCAGCCCCGTCATCGCTCCCGTCCCCGGTGTCCCGTTCGCCGCGCCGCACCTCGCCTCGCGCCGTGAGCACCTCGTGCGTGCCGCCGACCACCTGTGGCGTGTGCAGGACAGTCGTGAGCACGTCCTCGGTCACCTCCGCGTCGTGCCCGATCCCCTGGGCCTGCGGTACCGCGCCGAACGGCTCCACCTCGCGACGGGCGGGTTCCGCGTGATCGGCGAGTTCTGGCGTGCCGACGACGCCGTGGACGCGTTGCGCCACTGCTGACGGCGGTCGTCGAGAGAGACGACGGTTGGCGCCCCCGGCAGGATTCGAACCTGCGACCAAGAGATTAGAAGGCTCCTGCTCTATCCCCTGAGCTACGGAGGCGGACGTTCTACCGTACCGCGCTCCGGCGGGCGATGTCGGGACGATCGATAGGATGGCGACATGGTGACTGCATCCGAGAACGACCGTCTCGTCTGGATCGACTGCGAGATGACGGGACTCGATCTCGCCGTCGACGAGCTGGTCGAGATCGCGGTCGTGATCACCGACTTCGAGCTGCGCCCGCTCGACCCCGGCTTCCAGGTCGTCATCCGTCCGAGCGCGGCGGCCCTCGCCCACATGAACGACTTCGTCACGAAGATGCACGAGACGTCCGGCCTGATCGAGGAGATCCCGGGCGGGGTGACCCTCGCGGAGGCTGAGGAGCAGACGCTGGCGTACATCCGCCGTTTCGTCCCGCTGGAGCGTCGCGCGCCGCTCGCCGGCAACACCATCGGTACGGACCGCATGTTCCTCGCGAAGTACATGCCGCAGGTCGACCAGTGGCTGCATTACCGCAACGTCGATGTCTCGAGCATCAAGGAGCTCTCGCGGCGCTGGTACCCGCGCGTGTTCTTCCAGGCTCCGGCCAAGGACGGCGGCCACCGTGCTCTCGCGGACATCCTCGAGTCCATCCGCGAGCTCCGGTACTACCGCGACGCCGTGTTCGTGGCCGAGCCCGGACCGTCCAGCGACGACGCCAAGGAGATCGCGGCCCGCACCGTGTCCGAGTTCACCGCGAACATGTAATAGACTCGTGGGGTTGCCTGTTACGGCGGGCGCATGGTGGGTATAGCTCAGTTGGTAGAGCGCCTGGTTGTGGTCCAGGAGGTCGCGGGTTCAAGCCCCGTTACTCACCCCAGCTCGAAGAGGCTCGGACCGTCACGGTCCGAGCCTCTTCGCTTCCCTCCACGGCCCTAGACTGTCCTGGTGTCACTGGCGGTCTGGTTCTCCCTGCTCACCGCATCCGTCGTGATCAGCTTCACGCCGGGTGCCGGCGCGATCAACACCATGTCGAACTCGCTCACCCAGGGCTGGAAGCGGTCGATCTGGGGGATCATCGGCCAGCAGATCGCCCTCATCGTCCATGTCGCGATCGTCGCCGCCGGGGTCGGCCTCCTGGTCTCGCGTTCCGACTTCCTCTTCAACGTCATCCGGTACGCCGGTGCCGCCTACCTCGTCTACCTCGGCATCCGGCTGATCATCGCCCGACCCGCCCCCGTGATCGACGATGCCCCCTCCCCCGTGGACTCCCGCGAGAGCCATTGGTCGATGATGCGTCGGGGCTTCTGGGTGAACCTGCTGAACCCGAAGGCGATCGTCTTCTTCCTCGCCTTCATCCCGCAGTTCATCCGCATCGACCAACCGCCGCTTCCCCAGTACCTCGCACTCATCACGACGGTCGTGATCGTCGATGTCCTGGTGATGTGGGGCTTCTTCGCCACCGCGGCACGACCCTTCCGGCGTCTCACGCGATCTCCGCGGGGACAGCGCATCCTCAACACCGTCTTCGGAAGCCTCTTCATCGGTGTCGCCGCCCTCCTGGTCCTCCTTCACTGAAGACTCGCCGCTGGTCGCCGTAGGCTGGAGGGGATGGAACTGGACGCCGCCGCCTTCGAGGCCCTCGTGATCGACGAGCTGGATCAGCTGCCCGACGAGATGGTCGAGCAGCTGGAGAATGTCGTCTTCGTCGTCGAAGACCGTCCCGAAGACGGCAGTCTGGACCTGCTGGGGCTCTACGACGGCCTCGCACTGACGGAGCGAACCCAGTACGGCATGGGGGAACTGCCCGACCGCATCATCGTTTACCGCGAGCCGCACCTCGCCCAATGCGACACGCTCGATGAGCTCCGCGACGAGATCCACACGACCCTCGTGCACGAGATCGCGCACTTCCACGGTATCGACGATGCGCAGCTCCACGAGCTGGGATGGGCCTGACCATGTCGACCGCACTGCCCGACATCGAGGAGGACCTCGACCTGGTCGCCGCTCCCCTGGAGCCCTGGGAGGTCGTCGTCTGGAACGACCCGGTGAACCTGATGAGCTACGTGGTGCGCGTCTTCCGCACCTACTTCGGCTACTCGCGCGAGCACGCCACCCGGCTGATGCTCGCCGTTCACCACGACGGCCACGCCATCGTCTCGACCGGTCCCCGCGAGACGATGGAGGTGCATGCCCAGGCCATGCACGACTACGGACTCTGGGCGACCGTCAGGAAGGCCGCATGAACACCTCACCGATCGTCCTCACCGTCGCCACCATCGAAGGAATGCACCTGGCCCGCCTGGTGGACGACTTCGTCGCTCTGCTGCGGGAGACCGAAGAGGATGATCCCGGCGTCGCCCGGCTGACCCCGGACGCTTATCCCGACGATGACGACGCCTCTGCCGCGTTCGCCGCGGCCACCCGCGCGGACCTGCTCGATCGCCGCCTGCACGACGCGCGCACGATGCGATCCGCGCTCGACGCTTTCGACCCGGACGCCGACGTGACGGATGAGGTCGCCCGTGCACCCCGTGATGTGATCGTGCGGCGTGAGGACGTGGATGCGTGGTTGCGGACGCTCACCGCGATCCGGCTCGTCATCGCGACCCGTCTCGGCATCACCGAGGAGCAGCCGGACGTTGGAGGAGACGGTCAAGCCGTGTACGACTGGGTGGGGTACCGTCTCGAACTCCTCATCGAGGCCGTCGACGAGAGCGACGCCGACGCCCTGCGCTGAGTCCGCGCTCGCTCAGGGCACCTCGATGACGCGCGTGGCGAGCCCGCGCGGACGATCCCGGTCGATGTGACGACGCTCCTGCGCCGCCCAGCGGTCCCAATGCGGACGGTAGGTGTCGCCGTCGCGCGCGAGAGCACGCGCTTTCCGCGAGGTCTCGGCGGACTCCACCCAGACGCGGATGTCCGCCAGTCGCGCGGTCGACGGGCGCAGGATGCCGCTGCCCTCGACGATGACCCCGAGGGCGGGATCGACGGCGTGCGTCTCCGCCTCCGCGCCCCGTGCCCAATCCCAACGCCGCCAGGCGCCGAGGAGGCCGCGACCGTGCGGACGGAGGATGCCCTCGAGGGCCCGCTCCGCGCCCTCGTCCAGCCCGTCCCATCCGGGGTACAGCGAGTCCAGGGCGATGACCTGCACGCGTCCGGCGAGAGGCCAGCCCTGCGCGAGACGAGCCGCCAGTGACGTCTTGCCTGCTCCGCTGCCCCCATCGATCAGTACGACGGGGTTGGACGCGGATAGGGCGCGGATATCCGCTGCGATCAGCTCCGCTGCGCGCGCGAGCGCCGCCGCGACCGCATCGTCACTTCTTGAGGGCACGGATGATGCGCGTGAGAGCCCGACCGGCGACCCAGACGAAGGGCACGGCCACGACGAGGAGCGTCACGATGTTCGGCTCGAAGCGCAGGCCCTCTTCGCGACGCACGTAGACACCGACCGGCACCGACACCCCGGCACCGCCGCCCCCTTCGCCGCCTTCACCGCTCCCGCCGCCGAAGCCCGCGTAGGTGAACGCGACCGGAGTGACGGTCACGCCGTCGATCTCCTGCGGTTCCCCGTACGCGCTCTTCACGCCGAAGGAGGCGACCTGATTCCCGAGTTCCAGTGCAATGTTCGGCATGGTCCCACGCTAGCCGACACCGGCGTCGCGCGCGCGGTCAATCGACGCCGTGGTCCTTCGGATGCCGCGCGGCACCCCGTCCTTCACCGCGGCCGATGTGGCGCGCCCGGCTGATCGTCGCCGCTCCGAACCGCGCCATGGCCTCGTCGACGGCCCCTTCGACCTTGCGCCACCCCTCGTCCTCGTCCCACAAGGCCAGCGCACCTCCTCCCGCCGGCCGGAGGTTCTCGGCTCGGACGCCCACAAGCCGGATCGGGTCTCGACGTTCGATGAGCTCGAACAGCCCCTGCGCGGCCTCACCGATGCGCTGACCGACCGCGGTCGGTTCTCCCAGCGTCTGCGACCGGTTCACCGTCCGGAAGTCGTCGAATCGGATCTTGATCGCGACGGTCGAGGTCTCCCATCCCGCCCGACGCAGGCGCGCCCCGACGCGGTCGGCGAGCCGGAGAAGCTCGGCCCGGAGGAAGTCCCGATCGACGATGTCGTGATCGAAGGTCTCCTCGTGTCCGATACTCTTCTCGACCCGTTCGGTGTCGACCGCACGGGCGTCCTCTCCGCGCGCCAGCTGGACGAGCCGTGCGCTCAGTGCCGGCCCGACGGCGCGGTCCAGCATCTCCGGCGGCGCCGTGCGGAGATCGCCGATCGTGCGCAGACCTCGCGCCTCGAGGGCTTCCGCGGCCTTCGGCCCGACACCCCACAACGCCCGGACCGGTCGCGGCGCGAGGAACGCCAGCGTGTCGGCCTCGGCGACCACGAGCATCCCGTCGGGTTTGGCGATCGTGGATGCCATCTTCGCCACATGCTTGGTCGCGGCGACCCCGACGCTGCAGGTGATGCCGACCTCGGCGAGAACGCGCTCGCGGATCCGGGCGGCGATGCGGGCAGGGCTCCCCCAGAGCCGGCGCACGCCCTGCACGTCGAGGAACGCCTCGTCCACCGACAGCGGTTCGACGAGCGGCGTGAACGACTCGAAGATCGCCATCACCTGCCGCGAGACCTCTTGGTACCGGGGGAAGTGCGGCGGGACGATCCGCGCGGTAGGGCACAGCCGCAGCGCCTGCGACACCGGCATCGCCGAACGGACGCCGTAGCGCCGCGCCTCGTACGAGGCGCTGGAGACCACGGAGCGCCCATCGGGAGACCCGATGATCAGGGGCAGGCCGCGGAGATTCGGGTCATCCAGCACTTCGACGGCCGCATAGAACGCGTCCATGTCGACGTGGAGGATGCGCGTGCCGGAGTCGTCGGCGTCGGCCGAGGACACCATGCGGCCTCTGCCATCACCGTGTCCCATGAACCCATTGTCCCCTGGGCCTCCGACATCGAGGCCCAGGGGGACGAATCACTGCGCGGCGCGCTCGAGGATGAGTTCGCGGACGCGAGCGGCGTCGGCCTGGCCCTTCATGGCCTTCATGACCGCACCGATGATGGCACCCGCGGCCTGGACCTTGCCGTCCTGGATCTTCGCCATCACGTCCGGCTGCGCGGCGAGGGCCTCGTCGATCGCCGCGATGAGCGCACCGTCGTCCGAGACCACGGCAAGACCGCGGGCGTCGACGACCTCCTGCGGCGTGCCCTCGCCGGCGATCACGCCCTCCAGCACCTGGCGTGCGAGCTTGTCGGTCAGCGTCCCGGCGTCGACGAGCTGCTGCAGCGCCGCGACGTTCTCCGGGCTGACGAGATCGACCGCGTCCTTCTCCTGCGCGTTGGCGAGGCGGGTGATCTCCCCCGTCCACCACTTCCGCGCCGCGGCCGGCGTGGCCCCGGCGGCGATCGTGGCCTCGACGACGTCGAGCAGGCCGCCGTTGCGCACGTCCTGGAACTCCAGCGGGGTGAAGCCCCACTCGTCCATGAGTCGGCGTCGGCGGGCGACGGGCTGCTCGGGCAGGGCGGCACGCAGCTCATCGATCAGCTCGCGCGGCGGCTGCACCGGCAGCAGGTCGGGCTCGGGGAAGTACCGGTAATCGTCGGCGTCCGACTTCGGCCGCCCGGGAGAGGTGGTCCCGGTGTCCTCGTGCCAGTGCCGGGTCTCCTGGATGATGGTGCCGCCGTCGGCGAGGATCTGCGCCTGACGCTGGATCTCGTACCGCACCGCGCGCTCCACCGATCGCATGGAGTTGACGTTCTTCGTCTCCGTGCGCGTACCGAGCTTCTCCTCACCCCTACGACGGAGCGAGACGTTGGCGTCGCATCGCAGGTTGCCGCGCTCGAGCCGAGCCTCGGAGATCCCGAGTCCGCGGACGATGTCGCGGATCGCGGCGACGTACGCCTTGGCGACCTCGGGAGCCCGGTGATCGGTTCCGAAGATCGTCTTGGTCACGATCTCGACGAGCGGGACGCCGGCGCGGTTGTAGTCGACGAGCGAGTACTCGGCGCCCTGGATGCGACCGGTCGAGCCGCCCATGTGCGTGAGCTTGCCGGCGTCCTCCTCCATGTGCGCGCGCTCGATCGGGATCGTCACCATCGTGCCGTCCTCGAGCTCCACCTCGACCGAGCCCTCGAAGGCGATCGGCTCGTCGTACTGGGAGATCTGGTAGTTCTTGCCGAGGTCCGGGTAGAAGTAATTCTTCCGAGCGAACCGGCTGGACTCCGCGATCGAACAGCCGAGCGCGAGCCCGAGGCTGATCGACGATCGGATGGCCGTCTCGTTGACGACCGGAAGCGCACCGGGCAGACCGAGGTCCACCGGCGCGATCAGGGTGTTCGGCTCTGCCGCGTGGTACGCCTCGTTCGCGGGGTTGGGCGCGTCGGAGAACATCTTCGTGTTCGTGTTGAGCTCGACGTGCACCTCGAAACCGAGGACCGGCTCGAACAGCTCGAGCGCCTTGTCGAAGTCCATGAGCGTGGCGGCGGCCATCAGCGCGCGCCTCCTTCCAGCTGGGGGGCACGGGACAGCAGCGGCGCGCCCCAGGAGTCCACGAGCAGCGTCTCGAGGGCGGCACCCACCCGGTAGAGGCGGGCGTCCTCCCGTGCCGGGGCGAGGAACTGGATGCCGACGGGCAGCCCGTCGTCGGCCGCCAGACCACTCGGGATCGAGATGCCGGGGACGCCGGCGAGGTTCGCCGGGATCGTGGTGATGTCGTTGAGGTACATCTGCAGCGGGTCGTCGATCTTCTCCCCGAGCTTGAAGGCCGTGGTCGGGGCCGACGGGGTCGCGATGACGTCGACATCGGCGAAGGCCGCGGCGAAGTCCTGCTGGATCAGTGTGCGGACCTTCTGCGCGCTGCCGTAGTACGCGTCGTAGTAGCCGGCCGACAGCGCGTAGGTGCCGAGGATGATGCGGCGCTTGACCTCATCGCCGAAACCGGCGTCGCGCGTGGCGGACATCACGTCCTCGACGGTCGGGTTGCCCGCCGGGGTGACCCGCAGACCGAAGCGGACCGAGTCGAACTTGGCCAGGTTGCTCGAGGCCTCGGCCGGCAGGATCAGGTAGTAGGCGGCGACGCCGTACTCGAAGTGCGGTGCACCGATCTCGACGATCTCGGCACCCTGCGCCTCGAGCAGCGCCAGCGCGCTGCGGAACGAAGCCGCGACGCCCGGCTGGAAACCGCTGTCGGGAAGCTCGCGGATGACGCCGACGCGAAGGCCCTGAAGGCCGTCTCCGCGGGCGCCCTCGCGTGCGGCCGCGGCGAAGGACGGCCACTGCTCGTCGAGCGACGTGGAGTCCTTCGGGTCGTGGCCGCCGATCGCGTCGTGCAGCAGACCGGCATCGAGCACCGTGCGGGTGACCGGGCCGACCTGGTCGAGGCTCGACGCCAACGCGATCGCGCCGTAGCGGCTGACGCCGCCGTAGGTCGGCTTCACGCCGACCGTGCCGGTGACGTGAGCGGGCTGACGGATCGAACCGCCGGTGTCGGAGCCGAGGGCGAGCGGGGCCTCGAAGGCGGCGACGGCGGCGGCAGAACCCCCACCCGAGCCGCCGGGGATCCGGTCGAGATCCCAGGGGTTGCGGGTGGGGCCGTAGGCGGAGTGCTCCGTCGAGGAGCCCATCGCGAACTCGTCCATGTTCGTCTTGCCGAGCGGGATGAGGCCGGCAGCGCGGGAGCGGGCGACGACCGTCGCGTCGTACGGCGAGCGGTAGCCCTCGAGGATCCGCGAGCCGCTCGTGGTCGGCTGGTCGGTGGTGACGAGGACGTCCTTGATGGCGAGCGGGACGCCGGCAATCGGCCCGAACTCCTCCCCCGCGGCGCGGCGGGCGTCGATGTCGGCCGCCGCGTCGAGCGCATGCTCGTTGACGTGCAGGAAGGCATGGACGTCGCCGTCGACCGCAGCGATGCGGTCGAGGTGCGCCTGCGTGGCCTCGACGCTGGAGACCTCGCGCGCCGCGAGCTTGTCGGCGAGCTCCGCCGCGGTCAGCCGGATGATGTCGCTCACTGCTCTTCTCCCAGGATCGCGGTGACGCGGAACCGGCCGTCGGCCTGGTCCGGGGCGTTCTGCAGCACCTGCTCGTGCGTGAGCGTCTCGCCCACCGCGTCGGGACGGAAAACGTTGCTCAGCGGGATCGGGTGGCTGGTCGCCGCGACATCGGCGGTCGCGACCTCGGACACCTTGGCGATGTTGTCGACGATGGCGTCGAGCTGGCCCGTGAGCCGTGTCACCTCGTCGTCGTTCAGCTGGATGCGCGCGAGCACGCCGAGATGGCGCACAAGATCAGGGGTGATTTCAGACACGCCCTCAGTCTAGTTGCCGTGCCGCCCACCGCTCGGCGCGGCACGTCCCGCCTATGCTGGGCGCGTGAGCACGTTCCAGCCCCCTCGCCCGTGGATCGCCAGCTACGCCGACGGCGTCCCGGAGGACCTCGCCCCCGTCAGCGGCTCCCTCGTGGACATCGTCGCCGCGTCGGCGCGGGACTATCCCGATGCCCCCGCCCTGCAGTTCTTCGGCAGGGAGACGACCTACGCGCAGCTGCAGGAGGCGATCGATCGCGCCGCGGCGGGGCTCCGTGATCTCGGCGTCCGCGCGGGCGACCCGGTCGCGATCGTGCTGCCGAACTGCCCGCAGCACATCATCGCCTTCTACGCCGTGCTCCGGCTCGGCGCCGTCGTCGTCGAGCACAACCCGCTCTACACCCCGCGCGAGCTGCGCAAGCAGTTCGAAGATCACGGCGCCAAGCACGCGATCGTCTGGAACAAGGTCGTCGCGACGGTGCAGGAGTTCCCGAGCGACCTGGCCGTCTCGACCCTCGTGTCCGTGGATGTCACGCGCGCCATGCCGGCCCTCACCCGCTTCGCCCTCCGCCTGCCCGTCGCGAAGGCCAGGGAGTCGCGGGCCGCGCTGACCGAACGCGTCCGCGGCACCGTGCTGTGGGAGTCGGTGGTGGCCAGCACCCCGATCCCCGCCTCGCATCCGCAGCCCGACACGGATGACCTGGCGATCATCCAGTACACGTCCGGGACCACGGGCACGCCGAAGGGCGCCGCCCTCACCCATCGCAACCTGCTCGCCAACGCGGCACAGTCCCAGGCCTGGGTCCCGTCGATCCAGCGCGGCAAGGGCTGCGTGGTCTACGCGGTGCTGCCGATGTTCCATGCGTACGGGCTGACGCTCTGCCTCACCTTCGCGATGTCAATGGGAGCGCGCCTCGTGCTGTTCCCGAAGTTCGATCCGGACCTCGTGCTCGACGTCGTCAAGAAGCACCCGGCCACCTTCCTCCCGCTGGTCCCGCCGATCGCGGATCGGCTGCTCACCGCCGCGAACGCCAAGGGCGTGTCGCTCGACGGCATCGAGGTGGCGATCTCGGGCGCGATGGCCCTGCCGCATGAACTCGTCGTGCCCTTCGAGGCCGCCACGCACGGCTACCTCGTCGAGGGCTACGGTCTCAGCGAATGCTCGCCCGTCCTCATGGCGAACCCGGTCGCCGACAACCGCGTCCCCGGCACGGTGGGCCTCCCCCTCCCCGGGACCGAGTGCCGCGTCGTCGATCCGGAGAATCCCACCGAAGATGTCCCAGCCGGTTCCGCCGGCGAGCTCATCGTGCGGGGCCCTCAGGTCTTCTCCGGGTACTACGGCAAGCCCGAGGAGACCGAGGCCGTCTTCGTCGACGGGTGGTACCGCACGGGCGACATCGTCACGATCGACGACGCCGGCTTCGTGCGCATCGTCGACCGCATCAAGGAACTCATCATCACCGGGGGTTTCAACGTCGCCCCCACGGAGGTGGAGAACGCGCTGCGTCAGCACCCGTCGGTCACCGACGCCGCGGTCGTCGGGCTGCCCAGCGACCACTCGGGCGAGGAAGTCGTCGCGGCGATCGTCGTCGACCCCGGGGCCGATGTCGACGTCGAAGCGATCCGCGAGTACGCCCGCAGCATCCTCACCCCGTACAAGGTGCCGCGCCGGGTCTTCGTCGTGGACGAGCTGCCGAAGTCGCTGATCGGGAAGGTGCTCCGCCGGCAGGTGAAGGAGAAGCTGCTCGCCCTCACGTCCGGCGTCTGAGCCCGCCCCACAGGAAGCGGGCGGCCAGGCGCGCTACCCTTGGGAAGTGACCCCTGAAGAAGTGCCCCCCGCCGACGCCCCCGACGAGTCCCCTGCCACCCCCGGATTCGAGGACCTCGGCATCACCGGTCCGGTCCTCAAGGCCATCAAGGACCTCGGCTACGAGACCCCGTCTCCCATCCAGGCCGCGACCATTCCGACCCTTCTCGCCGGCCGTGACGTAGTCGGCATGGCGCAGACCGGAACCGGCAAGACCGCCGCCTTCGCGCTTCCCGTCCTCGAACGGCTCGACGTCGCCCAGAAGACGCCGCAGGCACTCGTCCTCGCGCCGACCCGCGAACTCGCCCTGCAGGTCTGCGAAGCGTTCGAGTCCTACGCCTCCCGTATGAAGGGGGTGCACGTCCTCCCCGTCTACGGCGGCCAGGGCTACGGGGTGCAGCTGTCCGCCCTGCGCCGCGGCGTCCACGTCGTCGTCGGAACGCCCGGCCGCATCATGGACCACCTGGCCAAGGGGACGCTCGACCTCTCCGAACTGCAGTACCTCGTCCTCGACGAGGCGGACGAGATGCTGAAGATGGGCTTCGCGGAGGACGTCGAGCAGATCCTCGCTCAGACCCCCGAGGAGAAGCAGGTCGCTCTCTTCTCGGCGACGATGCCCGCGCAGATCCGCCGTCTCGCCCAGCAGTACCTGCGCGACCCGGAAGAGATCACCGTCAAGTCCAAGACGGCGACCAACACGAACATCACCCAGCGCTACCTCGTCGTGTCCTACGCGCAGAAGGTCGACGCCCTGACCCGCATCCTCGAGGTCGAGAACTTCGACGGGATGATCGTCTTCGTCCGTACGAAGAACGAGACCGAGACCCTGGCCGAGAAACTCCGTGCCCGCGGATACTCCGCCGCGGCGATCAACGGCGACGTGCCGCAGGTGCAGCGCGAGCGCAGCGTCAACCAGCTCAAGGACGGCAAGCTCGATATCCTCGTCGCCACGGACGTCGCCGCCCGCGGACTCGACGTCGAGCGCATCAGCCACGTCGTCAACTTCGACATCCCCACCGACACCGAGTCCTACGTCCACCGCATCGGACGGACCGGGCGGGCCGGTCGGACGGGCGACGCGATCAGCTTCATCACCCCGCGCGAGCGCTACCTGCTCAAGCACATCGAGAAGGCGACGCGTCAGCAGCCCGCGCAGATGCAGCTGCCGAGCACCGAGGACGTGAATACGACCCGGCTCGCCCGCTTCGATGACGCGATCACGACCGCGCTCTCTGAGACGTCGCGCATCGACGCGTTCCGCGACATCATCGCCCACTACGTCCGGCATCACGACGTGCCGGAGGGCGACGTCGCCGCAGCCCTCGCGGTCGTCGCGCAGGGCGCCACACCGCTGCTGCTCGACCCGGCCGACGACGCCCTCTCCCAGGCGATCGCCGCCGACAACCGGCCGGCGCGCGAGCGTCAGACGCGAGAGCCTCGCGAACCCCGCGAACGCCGTGGCCGCGGCGACTACACGCCGTACCGGATCGAGGTCGGCCGTCGTCACCGCGTCGAGCCGCGGCAGATCGTCGGCGCCCTCGCGAACGAGGGAGGACTCGGTCGCGACGACTTCGGCGCGATCAACATCCGCCCCGACTTCTCGATCGTCGAGCTCCCGGCGAACCTCGACCCGGCCGTCCTCGACAAGCTCCGCGACACGCGCATCTCCGGCCGGCTGATCGAGATCGCCCCCGACCGCGGTCCCGGTGCACGGCGCGGTGGGTCGTCGCGCGACGGCGACGGTCGCGGACGCTCCCCGCGATACGACCAGCGGGAGCGGACCGACCGACGCGACCGCGACGAGCGCCCGGCACACCGTGAGCGCGACGACAAGCCGTTCCGGAAGCCCCGCCACAAGGCCTGAACGGACGCATGATGCGCATCGACCGCGCCGGCTGGGACGATCTCGCCGCGCTCGCCGCCCTGAAGTGGGCGGACGTGCCGGCAGAGCTGACGGCCGGTCGATCGCTCGCGGCCTTCACCGTCGAGCTCGAGGAGTGGTGGCGGGCGCATGAGCGCACGCACGTCGCGTTCGTGGCACGCTCGGACGACGATCGCGTGATCGGGGCCGCCTGGGTGGCCTCCGTCCCGCGTGTTCCGCGACCCGGAGCGGCCGACCGGATCTCCGCCGACGTCCAGAGCGTGTTCGTGCTGCCGGAGTATCGAGGGCGGGGTGCGGGCCGGGGACTCGTCGCGGCGGCCTGCGCGCACGCCGTGTCGATCGGCGCCGAACGCGTCACCGTGCATTCGAGCGAGGCCGCCGTCGGCCTCTACCGCGGGCTCGGCTTCGACGACTCCCCGCGGCTGCTGCAGTTCCTCGCTCCGACCACGGCGGCACCGGAGACCTCCTGAGGATCAGTCGAGCGCCTCGGGGCCTTCCGTCACCAGCACGTGGAACTGAGCGGCATCGAGGATGCGGATGCCCAGCTCTTCCGCCTTCGCGAGCTTGGATCCGGCCCCCGGCCCCGCCGCCACGAAGTCCGTCTTCTTGGAGACGCTCGATGCCGCTTTGCCTCCGGCCTGGATGATCGCCTCCTGGGCGCCCTCGCGGGTGTAGCCGTCGAGGGATCCGGTCGCGACGACCGTGAGCCCATCGAGCACGCCACCGGCGGCCACAGCTCCTCCCGGTCCCGGATGGCCGGGGGTCGCCCAGCGCACGCCGGCCTCCGCCCACTGCGTCACGATGTCCTGGTGCCAGTCCACCTCGAACCAGGCGCGCAGCGAGTCGGCGATGATGCCGCCGACGCCCTCGACCGCGGCGAGCTCCTCGCGGGACGCCGCGCGGATCGCCTCGAGCGATCCGAACCACTGTGCGAGCGCGCGGGCCGCGACGGGGCCGACGTGGCGGATGTTGAGTGCGACGAGCAGACGCCAGAGGTCTTTCGTCTTCGCCTTCTCCAGCTCCGCGAGGAGCGTGAGTGCCTGCGACGACGGCTGCGGACCCTCGAGTCCCGACTTCTTCTCGGCCGCGGTCGGGTTACGGCGGAACGGCGCACGGGTCTTCACGAGGCCGTCCTCGTCTTCCCTCGGAAGCCCGGTCTCCGCGTCGCGGACGACGACCTCGATCGGGACGAGCTGCTCGAGGGTCAGCGCGAACAGCCCTGCTTCGGTGACGAGGGGCGGCTCTGGCGGGCTGGTGGGCTGCGTGAGGGCGGCCGCTGTGACCTCCCCGAGGGCCTCGACGTCCAGCGCTCCCCGGGAGCCGATGTGCTCTACCCGCCCGCGTACCTGCGCGGGGCAGGACCGCGCGTTGGGGCAGCGCAGATCGATGTCGCCCTCCTTCATCGGACGGAGGGGCGTGCCGCACTCCGGGCACTCCGCAGGCATGACGAACTCCCGCTCCGACCCGTCGCGCTTCTCCACCACCGGGCCCAGCACCTCGGGGATCACGTCGCCTGCCTTGCGGAGCACGACGGTGTCGCCGATGAGGACGCCCTTCGCCTTGACGACGTCCTTGTTGTGGAGGGTGGCCTGGCGCACCACCGAACCGGCGACGTGAGCGGGAGCCATCACCGCGAACGGCGTGGCGCGGCCGGTGCGGCCGACGGAGACGACGATGTCGAGCAGCTTCGTCTGCACCTCCTCCGGTGGGTACTTGTAGGCGATCGCCCACCGGGGTGCGCGGCTCGTCGCACCGAGTTCGTCGTGGAGATCGAGCTCGTCCACCTTCACGACGATGCCGTCGAGCTCGTGCTCGACATCATGGCGGTGTTCGCCGTAGTGCTCGACGAAGGCGACCACCTCGTCGATCGTGTGGCAGACGCGGGTGTGCGGGCTGGTCGGGAGGCCCCATCCGGCCAGCAGGTCGTACACCTGGCTCTGTGCGGCGACCGGCGGGTCGGGCCAGGCGCCGATGCCGTGCACATACAGGGCGAGTGACTCAATGCGCAGCAGCCCCGCCTCGAGCTCCAGCCCGTCCTTCTTGTCGATCTGCTGACGAAGGCCGCCGCTGGCGGCGTTGCGCGGGTTGGCGAACGCGGGGAATCGACGCGCGGCGGCCGTGCGCGCCTTCTCCTCGTCGAAGGGCTTCTTGGCACCGCCTCTGGCCTCCCAGCGTGCCAGGGCATCGGCGTAGGCGCGGTCGCGGAAAGCCGCCTGCGCCGCGTTCAGACGTTCGAAAGCGGCGACCGGGATGAAGACCTCGCCACGCACCTCGACGAGGGGCGGGTGCCCTTCGCCGGAGAGGCGTGCCGGGATCTCCGGAAGGCGGAGCGCATTCTCGGTCACGATCTCGCCGACCCGCCCGTCGCCGCGCGTCGCGGCCGAGGTGAGGACACCGTCCTCGTACCGGAGATTGATCGCGAGTCCGTCGATCTTCAGCTCGGTGAGCCAGTCGACGTCGCGGCCGGCGGCCGCCCGCGTCTTGCTCGCCCAGTCGCGCAGCTCGTCGATCGAGAAGACGTTGTCGAGGCTGAGCATGCGCTCCGCGTGCTCGATCGTCGCGAGCCCGGTCGCCTCGGCGGCACCGACCATCTGGGTCGGTGAGTCCTGACCCTGCAGCTCGGGGTGCAGGCGCTCGATCTCCTCCAGCCGTCGCATCCACCCGTCGTAGGTCGCATCGTCGACGAGCGACGTGTCACGCCCGTAGTAGGCGTCCTTCGCCTCGAGGATGCGGGTGGTCAGCTCCTCAGCCTCGCTGCGGGCGTCTTCCAGTGAGATGTTCTCCGGCACCCCGCCAGTCTAGGAGCGGTCGCCGACATCCGTCGGGTGCCGTCAGGCGCCGACCGGCACCGCCGACACCGTGGTGTCGATCGTGAACTGACCGAGCACACGCGTGCCGACGTAGAGCACCGCCGTCTGGCCGGGGGCGACTCCGTCGAGCGGGCTGTCCGGAACCACCCGGACGCCCTCCGCGGTCACCGAGGCCGTGGCCGGGACCGGCTCGGCGTGGGCACGGATCTGCACGTCGCAGGCGAACGTACGCGCCGTCGGCGCTGCCCCCGCCCAGCTGAACCGCTCCCCCGCGATCTCGGCGATCGCCAGCGCTTCCTTCGGACCGACGACGACGGTGTTCGACACCGGTCGCACCTCGAGGACGAACCGCGGCTTGCCGTCGGGCGCGGGGGCGCCGAGCTTGAGGCCGCGTCGCTGGCCGACGGTGAACGCGTGGGCACCCTCGTGCTCACCGACCACGGCTCCCGTGCGGTCGACGATCTCCCCGGTGGCGGTGCCGACCTTCTCAGCCAACCAGCCCCGCGTGTCACCGTCCGGGATGAAGCAGATGTCATGGCTGTCCGGCTTCTGCGCCACGCTGAGGCCGCGCCGCTCCGCCTCCGCGCGCACGAGCGCCTTCGAGGGGGTCGTGCCGAGCGGGAAGTAGGTGTGCGCGAGCTGCGCGGCCGTCAGCACGCCGAGCACATAGGACTGGTCCTTCGCGTTGTCGGAAGCGCGATGCAGTTCGAGGCCGTCCGGCCCGTCGACGAGAGTGGCGTAATGCCCGGTGCACACGGCATCGAAGCCGAGCTCCCGAGCGCGCTCCAACAGTGCCGCGAACTTGATCTTCTCATTGCACCGCATGCACGGGTTCGGCGTACGACCGGCGCGGTACTCGGCGACGAAGTCGTCGATCACGTCGTCACGGAACCGCTCCGAGAAGTCCCAGACGTAGAAAGGGATGCCGAGCAGGTCGGCGGCGCGGCGCGCATCGAGCGCGTCCTCGATGGTGCAGCAGCCGCGGCTCCCCGTGCGCAGCGTGCCTCCCGCGCGGGACAGCGCGAGGTGCACGCCGACGACGTCGTGCCCCGCCTCGACCGCCCGCGCGGCCGCCACGGCGGAGTCGACGCCACCGCTCATCGCCGCAAGGATCCGCATGGGTCCAGTCTACGAGTGCGCGCCTGCACGGGACCCGGACGCCCGCTCATACGCCTCGGCGATCGCCGCGAGCACCGCATCGACGTCGTCGTCCGTCGAGGTGCGTCCGAGGGAGAACCGCAGGACGCTGCGGGCTTCCGCTTCGCTGCGGCCCATCGCCATCACGACGTGGGAGGGCTCGGCGACTCCGGCCTGGCACGCGGAGCCGGTGGACGCGGAGACCCCGGCCATGTCCAGGAGGAACAGCAGGCTCTCCCCCACCGCGCCGGGGAAGAGGAGGTGGGCGGTGCCGGGGAGGCGGTGCACGGGGTCACCGAGGAGCTCGACCGCGGGCACACGCGCGCGGACCCCGTCGACGAGACGGTCGCGGAGCGCCCCCACGCGGTCGTCCTCCGCTGCGCGCTCCCGTTCGGCGAGCTCCAGCGCGACGGCCAGTGCCGCCGCTCCCGGCACGTCCTGGGTGCCGGCACGGAGTCCGCGCTGCTGACCGCCGCCCCGGAGGAGCGGCGCGAGGCGCGCCGACCGTGCGACCACCAGAGCCCCGACGCCCACGGGGGCGCCGACCTTGTGGCCCGCGATGCTCAGGGCGACCAATCCCGCACCGTCCGCGGCGGGTCCCCGCAGAGCGCGGAACGACAGCGGGACATGCCCGAGTGCGGCGACGGCGTCCAGGTGCAGGGGCACGGCGGCGTGGGCGGCGGCCTCGGCCAGCGCCG
Organism: Microbacterium sp. BLY; assembly: GCF_017939615.1. Lineage (NCBI taxonomy): Bacteria > Bacillati > Actinomycetota > Actinomycetes > Micrococcales > Microbacteriaceae > Microbacterium > Microbacterium sp. BLY. The sequence continues at coordinate 2,392,906 of NZ_JAGKSR010000001.1, read as the reverse complement.
CCGCGTCGTTCACGGTGCCGGTCTCGTTGTTCGCCACGAGCGCCGTCGCGAGGGCCGCGCCCGGCAGCGCGGCGGCGAAGCGGTCTGCGTCGATCCGGGCGGTCGCCGACACCGGGACGGGGCGGAGCACCGCGCCATCAGACTCGAGCGCCCCCACCGTGTCCATCGTCGCGTGATGCTCGCCGTCCGGGATCACGACCGCATCGCTCTCCGACGGCCGCGACTGCCACAGCCCCTGCAGCGCGAGGTTGATCGACTCGGTCCCGCCGGACGTGAGGACGATCTCGATCGGGTCGGCATCCAGGACCGCGGCCACGCGTTCGCGGGACTCCTCCAGCAGGCGCCGCGCGTCCTGACCCGCGCCGTGCGTGGACGAGGCGTTGCCGACGATCCCCGACGCCTCGAGCCAGGCGTCTCTGGCCTCGGGGCGCAGCGGGGTGGTCGCCGCATGGTCGAGATAGTGCCGCATACGTCGATTCTCTCGCGATCCGGCGCACGGGGCACGCTCCCCCGGGTGAGAGCGAGGTGCTCGTCATCCGATGGAAATGCCCGCACGTTTAGGGTGTACTCATGCCTGCGTCCCGCGTCTCCGTCGTGCCCGGTGGTCCGGTCCTGGACAATCTCGGCGTCCGTCTGCACGACGACGGCGGCACGCTGCGGGTGTGGTCGCAGAACGCCTCCGCCGTGGAGCTGGTCGTGTTCGACGCGACGGACCTCGACTGGGTGGTCGATCAGGCCGCACTGGAGCGCCGTCCCGGCGGTGTCTGGGAGGTCACGACGCCGCTGCTGCAGCCGGGCGTGCGCTACGCGCTGCGTGTCGAGGGGCCCCACGGCCCCGGCAACACCTTCAACCCGGAGACCCTGCTCATCGACCCGTACGCCCGTGGTCTCGCCCAGGGGCACGGCTATCAGGAGTGGCGCGGCGTGGTCATCGAAGACGGCTTCGACTGGGGCGCGTCGACCAAGCCGCGCATCCCGACGGACCGCACCGTGATCTACGAGGGGCATCTGAAGGGTCTCACCAAGCGTCACCCCGATATCCCGCCGGCGTTGCACGGCACCTATGCGGGTCTCGCCCATCCCGCGATGATCGCGCATCTGCACGAGCTCGGCGTGACGGCGGTGGAGCTGCTCCCCATCCACGCCTTCGTCCCCGAACCGCGCCTCCTCGAGCGCGGGCTGACCAACTACTGGGGCTACAACACCCTGAACTACTTCACACCGCACACCGCCTACGCGACGGAGGACGCTCGCAAACGCGGCCCCGAGGCGATCATCGCCGAGTTCAAGGGGATGGTGCGCCTGCTGCACGAGGCCGGTCTCGAGGTGATCCTGGACGTGGTCTACAACCACACCTCCGAGGAGGGCATCGGGGGTCCGCGCTCCAGTCTCCGCGGCATCGACAACGCGAGCTATTACCGACAGGACGCGACCGGCGCCTACATCGACACCACGGGATGCGGGAACACGCTGAACACGGCGACGGATGCGGCGGCGCGCCTGGTCCTCGATTCCCTGCGGTACTGGGCCGAGGAGATGCAGATCGACGGCTTCCGGTTCGATCTGGCGACCGCCATCGCCCGGGACGCGTCGCACGCGTACACCCCGGACCATCCGCTCCTGCAGGCCATCGCGGCCGACCCCGTGCTCGCCGACACCAAGCTCATCGCCGAGCCGTGGGACGTCGGTCTGGGCGGCTGGCAGACGGGCAACTTCCCGGCCGGCTGGCACGAGTGGAACGATCGCTACCGGGACCGCGTGCGCAACTTCTGGCTGAGCGACATCGACTACGCCCGTCGGGCATCCGCGCCGGTCGGGATCGGCGGCTTCGCCACCCGGCTCGCCGGCTCGTCGAACACCTTCAGCGAGCAGCGCGGGCCCCTGGCGAGCGTCAACTTCGTCACCGCGCACGACGGCTTCACCCTCCACGACCTCGTCTCGTACGACGTCAAGCACAACGAGGCGAACGGCGAGCACAACCGCGACGGCGCCGACCTCAACCGGTCCTTCAACCACGGCGTGGAGGGGCCCACCGACGACCCGGCGATCCTCGCCGCGCGGCGCAAGGCGATGCGCAATCTGCTCGGCACGCTCCTCCTCTCCGCCGGGATCCCGATGCTCACCGCCGGCGACGAGGTCGGCCGGACCCAGCGCGGCAACAACAACGCCTACGCGCAGGACTCCCCGGTCTCCTGGCTGTCCTGGGAGGTCGAACCGTGGCAGGACGACCTCCGTGCCCACGTGGCACGACTCACCCGTCTCCGCCGGGAGAACCCGGCGCTGCGCCCCGGTCGCTATGCCCGGCTCGGCGAGCACATCCCCAACGCCTCTGTCATGGACTGGTACGACCAGGACGGCGCCACCATGGAGCCCGCGCAGTGGACCGACCCCGGCAACCGGACGATCCAGTACGTCGCGGCCTCCACACCGGACAAGGAGGCCGCCAACCGCATCCTCCTGATCGTGCACGGCACGGAGGCGCCCATCGACGTCACGCTGCCGAAGGAGATCGAGGGGGCGAGCCGTTTCGTGTCCCTCTGGTCGAGCGCCGACGAGCGCCCGGCGGAGACCGAGGAGACGTTCTCGCCCGGCGACGTCCTGCCGATCCCCGGCACCTCCATGCGCCTGTTCCGGGTGGAGTGATAGCACGGTTCACCGCCGCGGTCGACCGGTAGGTTCGCGCGCGCCCCGAGCGGTAGATTCGGCATGTGATTGCACGAGCAGGAACCCGGCCCTCGGCTCTGCGGAGCCCCGCCCAGATCCCGATGCGCGTCGCCGACGCGGACCTTCCGGGGGATCTGCGGACCACCCGCATCCCGCTGCTCGACGGCAGACCCTCCGTGCCCGGCGGCTTCCCCGCCAAGGCGTTCGCCGGAGAGGTCGTGCCGTTCAGCGTCGTGGCGTTCCGGGAAGGACACGACCTCATCGGCGTGCACGTGCGGCTGACCGCGCCGACCGGCGAGGAGAGCCTGCATCGCCTCACCCCCCGCGCCGACGGGACCGACCGCTGGGAGGCGCCGATCGCTCTGGATGCGGAGGGGCTCTGGCGCTATCGCTTCGAGGCGTTCTCCGACGACTTCGCGACCTGGGCGCATGCGGCGCACCTCAAGGTCGCGGCGGGAGTGGACGTCCCCGTGATGGCGGCGCTCGGCGCGGAGCTGTTGCGCAGGGCGGCCGCCGAGAAGGACCGCCCCGCCGCGCAACGCACCCGCCTGCGCGCACAGGCCGACTCGCTCCGGGCCGGAGACGCGGCCACCACGGCGGCGCTGGCGGTCGACCCCGAGCTCGCGGCGATCTTCCGGGACCGCCCCGTCACGACTCTCCGCTCCGCGTCCGAGCCCCAGGTGCTGCGGGTCGAGCGCACGCGTGCCGGTGTCGGGGCCTGGTACGAGTTCTTCCCCCGATCCGAGGGCGCGCGACGGCTCAAGGACGGCACCGTGCGCAGCGGGACGTTCCGCACCGCCGCCAAGCGACTGCCGGACGTCGCCGGCATGGGTTTCGACGTCATCTACCTCGTCCCGATCCACCCCATCGGCACCACCAACCGCAAGGGCCGCAACAACACCCTCGTCGCCGAACCCGGAGACCCCGGGTCCCCCTACGCGATCGGGTCGGCGGAGGGGGGCCACGACGCCATCCACCCGGATCTCGGCACAGCCCAGGACTTCCACGCCTTCATCCGCGCGGCGCGGAAGGAGGGACTGGAGGTCGCCCTCGACCTCGCCCTGCAGGCCTCCCCCGACCATCCGTGGGTGCGCGAGCACCCGGAGTGGTTCACCACCCTCCCGGACGGCAGCATCGCCTACGCCGAGAACCCGCCGAAGAAGTACCAGGACATCTACCCGCTGAACTTCGACAACGATCGGGACGGCATCGCCGCCGAGATGCTGCGGGTCGTCCGTCACTGGGTGGGCGAGGGCGTGCGCATCTTCCGCGTCGACAACCCCCACACCAAGCCGCTCCGCTTCTGGGAATGGCTCATCGCCACCGTGAACGAGACGGATCCCGACGTCATCTTCCTGGCCGAGGCGTTCACCCGCCCCGCCGTGATGCGCGCGCTCGCCGCGGTTGGGTTCCAGCAGAGCTACAGCTACTTCACCTGGCGCAACACCAAGGCCGAGCTGGAGGAGTTCCTCACCTCGATCTCGCACGAGACCGCCGACTACATGCGTCCGAACCTCTTCGTGAACACGCACGACATCCTCACCGAGTACCTCCAGTTCGGCGGCCGGGCGGCCTATCGGATCCGCGCCTGCATCGCCGCGACGGCGGGCCCCGTGTACGGCGTGTATGCCGGGTACGAACTCGTCGAGAACGTGGCGCGTCCCGGCTCCGAGGAGAACATCGACAACGAGAAGTACGAGTACAAGTTCCGCGACTGGTCCGGAGCCGAGGAGCGGGGCGAGTCCCTGGCTCCCCTGCTGCGGCGGCTGAACGGCATCCGCGCTGAGCATCCCGCGCTGCGGCAGCTGCGCAACCTCGAGCTCCATTGGAGCGACGACGACGCGATCCTCGTCTACAGCAAGCATCTCGATGCGGCGTTCACCGGTACCGGGCATGCCGACACCCTCATCGTGGTGGCGAACGTCGATCCGCACTCGGTGCGGGAGACGACCGTCCATCTCGACACCACCCGATGGGGTGTGCCCCTCGGCGAGTCCTTCGAGGTGGAGGACCTCCTCACCGGGAGCGTCTGGACCTGGAGCGATCACAACTACGTGCGGCTCGACGCCTTCGCCGAGCCGGTCCACATCCTGAAGGTGAGGGAGCGCGCATGAGCCGCATCGACGACACCGCGACGGCGGACTGGGAGGCCGTCGCGGCCGGACAGCACCACGACCCGCATGCCGTTCTCGGCGCTCATCCCACGAAGGACGCCGCGGGTCGCACCATCACCACGATCCGCGTGCGACGTCCTCTCGCGGAAGCAGTCGAGGCCGTCTTCGGCGATGGCAGCCGCCTCCCCCTCGTCCACGCCGCACACGGCATCTGGGAAGGCACGCATCCTGGGCCCTCGCTCCCCTACCGGGTCGCGACCCGCTACCGGGATGAGGAGGAGACCGTCGCCGGCGACCCCTATAGACACGCGCCCACGCTCGGCGAACTCGACCTCCACCTGATCGCCGAAGGACGCCACGAACGCCTCTGGGAGGTGCTGGGGGCGCACCCGCGCACGCACGGCGACGAGCAGGGAGTCTCTTTCGCGGTCTGGGCGCCCGACGCCACGGCCGTCCGCGTCGCGGGCGACCACAACGGCTGGAACGGCGAGACCCATGCCCTCCGTTCCCTCGGCGCCAGCGGCATCTGGGAACTTTTCGTGCCCGACCTGGCGGTCGGCACGCGCTACAAGTACCAGATCCGCACGCGGAGCGGTGCCTGGATCCTCAAAGCCGACCCGATGGCACAGGCTGCCCAGGTCCCGCCCGAGACCGCATCGGTCGTGACCGCGTCCTCGTACACCTGGCAGGACGGCGCGTGGATGACCCGGCGTGCCGCGACCCATGCCGTCGCTCAGCCCCTGTCGGTGTACGAGGTGCACGTCGGCTCCTGGCGCGGTGGATTGGGCTACCGCGAGATGGCCGACCCGCTCATCGCCCATGTGCAGGAGACCGGCTTCACCCACGTCGAGTTCATGCCGCTGGCCGAGCATCCCTTCGGCGGCTCCTGGGGCTATCAGGTGAGCGGGTACTACGCGCCGACGAGCCGCTACGGCTCCCCCGATGACCTCCGGTACCTCATCGATCGGCTGCACCGCGCCGGCATCGGCGTGATCCTGGACTGGGTGCCGGGGCACTTCCCGAAGGACGAGTTCGCCCTGGCGCGGTTCGACGGTCAGCCGCTGTACGAGCACCCCGACCCTCGTCGCGGCGAGCACCAGGACTGGGGCACGCTGATCTTCGATTACGGCCGGCCGGAGGTCCGCGGCTTCCTCGTCGCGAACGCGCTCTACTGGTTCGAGGAGTTCCACGTCGACGGGCTGCGCGTGGACGCCGTGGCGTCGATGCTGTACCTCGACTACTCGCGCCGGGAGGGCGAGTGGGAGCCGAACATCCACGGCGGACGCGAGAACCTCGAGGCGATCCGGTTCCTCCAGGAGGTCAATGCGACCGCATACCGTCTGCACCCCGGGATCCTGATGATCGCCGAGGAGTCCACCAGCTTCCCGGGGGTCACGGCGCCGACCGATCACGCCGGCCTCGGCTTCGGGTTCAAGTGGAACATGGGCTGGATGAACGACTCGTTGCAGTACATCGGGCGCGATCCGATGTACCGGGCCCATCACGAGGGCGAGATGACGTTCTCGTTCGTGTACGCGTTCGGGGAGAACTACGTCCTTCCCATCAGCCACGACGAGGTCGTGCACGGCAAGGGGAGCCTGCTGTCGAAGATGCCGGGCGACCATTGGCACAAGCTCGCCAATGCCCGGGCCTTCCTCGGGTACATGTGGGGACATCCCGGCAAGAAGCTCCTGTTCATGGGACAGGAGTTCGGGCAGCTCGCCGAGTGGTCGGAGGGACGGGAGCTGGACTGGTGGCTCCGCGACCAGCCGTCGCACGCCCAGTTGCAGGACTTCGTCGCCGCGATGAACGGCGTGTACCGGGTGCAGGCACCGCTGTGGGAGCGCGACAGTGACGGCTCAGGGTTCACCCGCCTCGGGGCGCCGAGCTGGGACCCGTCGGTCATCGCCTTCGAGCGACGCGACTCCCACGGCGGCCGCCTCGTGGTGGTCAGCAACTTCGCCGGAGTCGAGCGCACCGGCTACCGCCTCGGCATGTCCCGGGCGGGCGTGTGGCAGGAGATCCTCAACTCCGACGCCGCCGTGTACGGGGGACGCGGCTCGGGGAACCTCGGAATGGTGGTCGCGGAGTCCGGTGACGCAGAGGCACCGACCGCTTCCCTCACGCTGCCGGCACTGTCCACGATCTGGCTGCGTCACCAGCCGGAACCGCACGTGCCCACCGTGAACAACGGCTGACGGCAGCCGGTCGGCCCGGCGTCTCTCAGAACAGCAGCGAGGAGAGGCGGTTCCGCGCAGCCACGACGCGCGGGTCGCCTGCGCCGATGAGCCCGAAGAGCTCGACGAGGCGCTCGCGCACCGGTGCGCGCTCATCGGAGGGCAGCTGGGAGAACAGATCGAGCAGACGTCCGAAGGCGTCGTCCACGTGGCCCCCGGCGAGGTCGAGGTCGGCCACGTTGAACTGGGCCTGGACGTCGAGGGGCGCGTCGGCCGCGGCGGCTCGCGCCTGCTGCAGGTCGAGGCCCTGCACCCGGTCGAGCAGGCGCACCTGCCCGAGACCGGCGATCGCCTCTTCGTCCCGCGGGTTCTCCGCTAGTGCCTTCTCGTACGCGGTGATCGCCGCACGATAGTCACCGCGCTCGATCGCGGCGTACGCCTCGGCGTGCAGCGGCGGCAGCTCCGGTTCGGCAGGTGCCGCGGCGTCGCCGGACTCGGCGTCGCCCATCGGCAGCGTGCCGGTGACGCCGTTCTGCGCCGCCACCTGCAGCAGCTGGGCGAAGACGTCGCGCACCTGCTGCTCGGGGACGGCCCCGGTGAACATCGGCACCGGCTGCCCGGCGATCAGCGCGACGACCATCGGGATCGACTGCGCCCGGAAGCTCTGCGCGAGCTGCGGGTTGGCGTCGACATCCACCTTGGCGAGGAGCACGCGACCACCGAGCTCGCGCGTCACCTTCTCGATGATGGGGCTGAGCTGCTTGCACGGCCCGCACCACTCGGCCCACAGATCGACGACGACCGGAACCGTGCGCGAGAGCTCGAGGACCTGGCCGAAGTTCTCGTCGGTGGCGTCGACCACCACATCGGTGACGGGGCCACCGGCGGAGACGGGCGCGGCACCCGCGGCACCGGACGGACGGTTGCGCAGGCTCGACAGGTCGACGGCACCGCGCAGGGCGGCGGGAGAGATCTCGCTCACTTGATCACCTTCACGGAGACGAGGTCCTGGCGCGAGGCCAGGAGCCGGATCGGTTCGCTCGATCCCTGGGACGGGACGGCGAAGAACAGCTGGAACTCGTAAGTCGTCTCCGCGCCCTTGGCGGACTCGTTGGCTCCCGTGAGAGCCTTCGCCTCCTTGTTGTCGCCGAAACGGATGACGACATCGGAGGACGTGGGCGTGATGGTCTCGACATCGAGCACGGAGACGGCGACGATCGCCCCGCTGTCCAGCGTCGTCAGGGAGACGGGCTCGGCGTCCGTCGGCTTCATGTCGAACGCGGCCTTGGACGTCTTGGCGGCGCCCGCGTCGGCGAGCCCCTGCACGAGGGTCTGCCGGCTGTCCCTGATCGACGTCGCGAGGTTGAGCGCCAGCTCGTCGAACATGCCGTAGGACGCACTCTTCTCGCCGTTGTCCACGACGTCCGCGAAGGCGGCGGCCACCTCGTTCGGCGGAACGGAGAGGAAGGCGGAGTCGGCGGGCACGAGGGACGTGCCCAGCCAGCTCGCGGCGACCTCGGGGAACACGGCGTCGGCCGACATCTCGGCCATGTTCGTGACCTTGTAGTTGGACCACGGGTCGGCCTGGGTCATCGTCAGCAGGACCGGCGGAACCGTGTCGTCCCCCGTGCTCTTCGAGAGCATCAGGACGGTGCGCGGCCAGCGGTCCGTGGCCTCGGGCAGGACGACCTCCACGTCGTCGGTCGGGATCGCGGCCGACGCCGGACGATCGGGGATCTTCTCACGCAGCGTGTACTCCGTGGTCCGCGTCGCCAGCGGGGCACCGTCGAGACGGGTGGCGGCGAGATCGATGTCCTTGGCCTCGTCGGCCTGCACGAGGGTGTCGGACACCTCGCGGAGGATGCGATCGGCCTGCGACTCGGTCACCGCCGGCGGCTTCTGGTTCTCCGGGGCGATCACGGTCGGGCTCGGCGAGGGCGAGCTGGAGGCGTCACCGAACTGCGGCCACGACTCCGCCGAGCAGCCGGCGGCGAGGACGGCCGTGAGGCCGAGGGCGGGCAGGGCGAGCAGACGTCGGCGCGGCGGGCGTCGCACTCCGCGCATCGACGTCTTCCCGTCCGACTTCTTCTCGTCGACGATCTCTGCGTCCTCCACGTCGTCCTTTCCCGGCGCCTCCTGAGGCGCCGCGTCACCGGGGGCCTCCAATGCCTCGCGCTCGGCGGGCGGGAGAGCCGCGACGTCGATGGGCTGGGTGGTCGGCAGCGGACCGGGGCCCTTCCGCCGCGGCCCACGGCCGCGACGCTGGTGGCGGATCGCCAGGACGTAGAGCACCAGGCCCACGAGCAGCACGATTCCGCCCGCGACCATCAGCGGGCCGGCGAGAGGCGTGCTCGTGTCCAGCGGCCAGGAGACGACGATGTCGTCCGGAGCATCCTTCGTGCCGTCGTAGGCGATCAGTACGCTCGTGCCCTCCGGCAGCTGCATGTTGTCGGTGGTGAGGAAGTTCTCCTCGCTGAAGGAGTCGAGCCACAGGTCGGACCCGACGGGGTTGCGGCCCGCCGGCTCCTCCGCGCCCTCCTCGGGAGCGGGAGTCGCGGTGTCCCCCTCCGCATCCGGCGCGGCGACGTGATCCACGACGAGCTCGTCCTCATCGCTGACGGAGACGTGGTTGTAGTCGGAGTCGGAGAGCCAGGCCTCCATGTCGGCGGTGCGCCCGTAGCTGGCGAAGATCTCGCCGTCGCCGCGGATCAGCAGCTTCTGAGCGCCGGGGTTGAGACGCAGCACGTCGCCGTCCATCAGGACGAACGGTGCCGGCTCCTCGATGTCCACCCTGGTCTGCTGCGACGAGGGGCCGACGAAGATGGTGCGCTGGGCGATGCCCGCACCGATCAGCACGGCAGCCAGCACGAAGGCCACCACGGCCCATACGAAACGCACGAATAGTCTCCTCACGCATCGCGGCTTCCCGCCCGCGACGCCATACTCGACATTTCAGACTAGCGAAGTCACCTGTGTGTTGCCCACGAGGGGGCTCCCCCGGGCCGTGACCCGGCACGTCGGCGGCGAGACGGCCCTCCGCATCGGTAGCCTTGCTGCAGCCGTACCCGAGGAGTCTGCATGAAGATCCACAACCCGTTCCGCACCGCCCTCGTGGCGACACTCGGCGTGGGCTTGGGGATCGTCCTGATCAGCAGCGTGCAGACGCTGTCGACCGTCCTGCTGTACATCGGCACCGCCCTGTTCCTCAGCCTCGGCCTCGATCCGCTGGTCACGTTCCTCGAGCGGCGGCGCCTGCCGCGCTGGCTCGCGGTGCTGACGACGATCCTCGCGGTGCTGGCGGTCTTCGTCGGCATCGTGCTCATCGTGCTCCCCGTTCTGGTGGATCAGATCTCGCAGCTCATCGCACAGATCACGACGATCGTGCAGCGCGGCACCGCGATCGAGGATCTGAAGACCTGGATCCAGGACTCCTTCCCCAACCTCCTCGTCGATGACGTCTTCGCCTACGTGGAGGACTGGCTGACGACCAATCTCGCCGAGATCGGCGGGTCGATCGGCCAGGGCGTGCTGATCGCCAGCGGGGCCGTGCTCAGCGGCGTGTTCGGCGCGTTCATCGTCCTCATCCTGACGATCTACCTCACCGCCTCGACGCCTTCGCTCAAGCGGGCCGTCTACCAGCTCGTGCCGGCGTCCAAGCGCGACCGCTTCATCGACCTCTCCGAGCAGATCACCGACTCGGTCGGCTACTACGTCATGGGGCAGGTGAGCCAGGGCGTCATCAACGGCGTCCTCAGCGCGATCTACCTCACGATCATCGACGCGCCCTTCCCCGCCGTACTCGCCGTGGTCGCGTTCTTCTTCTCGCTCATCCCCCTGGTGGGGACGCTGACCGGGTCGACGATCATCGTCCTCGTGTGCCTCATCCCCGGCCTCGGCTCCCCCGGCACGGCTCTCGCCGCCGCCATCTACTACCTCATCTACATGCAGATCGAGGCGTACGTGATCTCCCCGCGCATCATGAGCCGGGCGGTCTCGGTGCCCGGCGCCGTCGTCGTCGTGGCCGCGCTCGCGGGCGGCAGCCTGCTCGGCCTGCTCGGCGCCCTCATCGCGATCCCGGTGGCCGCCAGCATCCTGATCATCTATCGGCAGGTGCTCATCCCTCGCATGAACGAGCGCTGACCGCGGCGTTCGCCCTCAGTCCTGCGCGGGCCAGTGGGTGGGCAGAGGCAATGCCTCCGGATTCACTGCCGCGACGATCTCGGTGAGCACCCGCCGTGTCTGGGTCTCCCCCACCCACAGGTGCTTCCCGCCCTCGACGGCGATGATCTGCGCGTGCGGGATCGCTGCGAACCGCTCGCGGGCCTCCGCCGGCCGGAGGTAGTCGTCGAACTCGGGGACGAGGATCACGACACGATGCTCGCCGCCCGCCCACGCGGCGACCTCATCGGCCGACGCCCGGTGCAACGGCGGCGAGAGGAGGATGATGCCCTCGATGTCATGGTCGGCGCCGTACTTGAGGGCGAGTTCCGTGCCGAAGGACCAGCCGACCAGCCACGGGCGCGGTAGTCCTCGCTCGCGGACGAACTCCATCGCGGCAGCCACGTCGAACTGCTCCGCACCGCCCCCGTCGAATGTGCCCTCGCTGGTGCCGCGCGGCGAGGTCGTCCCACGGGTGTTGAAGCGCAGGACCGCGAGGTCGGCCAGTTCCGGGAGCCGCGCGGCCGCCTTCCGGAGGATGTGCGAGTCCATGAAACCGCCCGCGGTCGGCAGCGGGTGCAACGTCACGAGGGTCGCCACCGATGCGGATGTCTCCGGCAGCGCCAGCTCGCCCACCAGGGTGAACCCGTCCGCGGTGTGCAGCTCGATGTCCTCGCGCCGCGCCGGAAGCTCCCGCGGTCCGCGGATCTCCATGGTCATGCGATCCTCCAACAGTGGTTGTGCCAGTGTCTGCGGTCGGCCAGGGCCGCCGCTTCACCGAGAACGCCGTCCGCCCGCCAGGCGACGACATGGGCCGTCCCCGGCTCCACAGACCTGCCGCAGCCCGGGCACACATAGGCCTTCTGCGCCTGGAGGGCCGACACCGGCTGCACGGTCCACTCGACGCCCCGACGGACCTCGGTGCGCTTCCACCCCGCGAGCAGACGGTCGAACGAGTCCTCGCCCTCAGGGCGCGCGGAAGGACGTCGGCGTGAGCGGGGCATGGTGCCGGCTCACCACCAGTGGTTGGTGACCCAGAAGTTGTACGCGCCGGCCCAGCTGCCGTAGCGACCGGTCGCATAGCCGGTGGCCCAGCGCAGGTTGTCCACGGGGTTGTAGCCGTTGCCCGGCACCTTGCTGCAGGGCAGTGCCTGCACGAGGCCGCATGCACCCGACGACGAGTTGGTGGCGTTCGGGTTCCAGCCGCTCTCGCGCGAGACGATGTAGTCCACGTACTGCCAGTCGCTCTGGGCGATGCCCGCGGCCGCCATCCACTCGGCGGGGGCGCCGCCCCCGCTGTACGGCGGGAGACCGCCGCCGGACGATCCACCCTGCGAGCCGGAAGACGAGGATGTGCTCGCCGGAGCGGGCTTCGGCTTGGGCTTGGGCTTCGGCTTGACGTAGACCTCGAAGGTCCCGCGCTCGACCGGCGTGATCGCGGCGCCCTCGACCGTCACTGTCAGGTTCTGGGTGTCCGCGAGAGCGGCCGAGTACACCGACTCCGGAGCGTCCGCGGTGACCGGCTGAGCCAGGGCGACACCGGTGGGCGCGACCATCGCCGCGGCGAAACCCACGACGGCGAGAGAGCTGAAGACGCCGACGACGCCACGACGCCGCGACCAGCGGCGCGTACCTCGGGAGGCGGACGTCGCCGTCGCTGCGGGTACCAGCGCGGCGTCGCTTCGTTCGGGAATCATGTCGTTTCGGGAGTTCACGATGGAGGACAGTTTACGCATACCTGCCTGAACTGGCCATCAGGCAGGCTCAGCGGACGGCGAGGATGACGTCGATCGTGGCGTCGAGGAGCGCGTCGACCTGCTCCTCGCGGTAGCCGCCGCGCTGCATCCGGAAGGCCGCGGACCGCAACTGCTCGGCGGTCAGGGCATCGCCGTCGCGCAGATAGCGGACGATGCGCGAGGTCACGTGGTCGACCTCATCGACACGGTAGCCGAAGGTGAGGAATCCGGTGCGTGCGAAGCGATGGCGGCGCGGCCGGGCGAGGTGGTCGAGGATCACCTGGGCGTCCGACCGCGCCTGCTCCACCCATGCTCCTGCACCGAGGGAACGCACCGCGCGCTCCCGCTCGCGTGCGGCGAACGCGTCCTCCACACGGCCCAGAGCAGCGTCGACGTCCGCGACGACGTAGCCCTCCTTGACCAGAGGGAAGGAGGCGGTCCGAACGTCCGCGGCGGTGAGATCATCGCCGCCGGTCTCGAAAGCCCGGCGCGCCGAAGCGAGGAAGCTGTCCACGGCGGCGCGGTGATAGCCCTTCGTCCGCCCGCTGGTGAGCGCGAAGGCCGGCTTCGCCGTGCTCCGCGTCGCGGTATCGATCCGGTTTTCGGTCATCACAGCACCACCCAGGGAGAGAGGAGGAAGTAGAGGCACAGAGCCGGGATCGTGGACGGCAGGATGCTGTCCAGACGGTCGAGCAGCCCGCCGTGGCCGGGGAGCCACGAGCTCATGTCCTTGATGCCCAGGTCGCGCTTCAGCATGGACTCGCCGAGGTCGCCGAGCGTGGCCGAGAGCAGGATGGCCGCACCGAAGATCACCCCGCCCCACCAGGGCAGATCGAGCAGGAACATCGCCAGGAGCACGCCCACGAGCAGGGACGCGACCACAGCGCCGGCGAAGCCCTCCCAGGTCTTCTTGGGGCTGATCCGCGGAGCCATGGGATGGCGCCCGAAGGCGAGACCCGCCGCATATGCGCCTGTGTCGGCGGCCACGGCGATCGCGATGAAGCTCAGCACCCACCACTGCCCGCCCTCCTGTTCGAGCAGTATCAGGGCGACGCCGGCCAGGAACGGTACGTAGATCTGCACGAAGCCGCCGATGACCGCATCCGTGAGGACGTCGCCATAGGTGCGCCCGTCCTTGGCGACCATCTGCGCGACCAGACGCCACACGATAACGAAGGCGACGGACACGAACAGCATCACCCAGCTCAGCCACGGCTGTGCGAAGTACGCCGACAACACGAGGAACGCGGCGGCACCCAGCTGTGGGATCACGTCGACGCGTCGTCCGGCGGCGCGCAGGGCGCGCGACAGCTCGTAGACGCCGAGAAGCGCCGCTGCCAGCGCGAACGGCACGAAGAGGGCCTTGATGAACAGCAGCGATCCGAGGAGAGCGGCGCCGAACGCGAGACCGATCAGGATCGCGAGGATCAGATCGCGGCCCGTGCGCTGCTTGATGCGCTCATTGGCCTGATCGAGCTGATCGCGTGCATGCGAGACGTGGGTGCCGAACTCATCCCGCGCCTGGCGCCACTGCTCGCGGATCGCATTGTGATCCGCGGTGTCGAGCGGATCGACCGTGACCGGCGTCCCGGGGAGCGGCGGTCGCGGTGGCACGCGCGCGGCGTCGAACGCCGGGAACGCGGCATCCGCCAGCGGGACACCCGCGTCGGCTTCGCCCTCCGGCCGCGCCTCCCGGCGGGACACCGGCGTGTCCCCCTCGGCGCCTCGCGATTCGTCGGACATCCGGGCTACACCTCGAGCAGTTCGGCCTCTTTGCGCTTCAGCGCGTCGTCGATGAGGTCGACGTGCTGACGGGTCAGAGCATCGAGCTCCTTCTCGCCGCGAGCGATCTCGTCCTCGCCGAGCTCGCTCTTGAGGCCGTCGAGCTCGTCCTTCGCCTTCCGACGGATGCCGCGGACGTGGACCTTCGCGTCCTCGGCCTTCGACTTGACCAGCTTCACGTACTCTTTGCGGCGCTCAGCCGTCAGCTCCGGCATCGTCACGCGCACGAGGTTGCCGTCGTTCGTGGGGTTCGCCCCGAGGTTCGGCATGTCGCGGATCGCCTGCTCGATCGCCTTGAGGGCCGACTTGTCGTACGGCGTGATGATGAGGGTGCGAGCCTCCTGGTTCGCCAGGGACGCGAGCTGTGCGAGCGGCGTCGGGGTGCCGTAGTAGTCCACCAGCACCTTCTGGAAGAGCTGCGGGTTCGCACGGCCCGTGCGCACCGTGGCGAAGTCCTCCTTGGCAGCCTCGACAGCTCGGGACATGCGGGTGGTGGTTTCAGCGAGGACGTCCGCGATCACGGTGGTGCTCCTATCGTCGGGGTGTTCTGGAAATTCTATCGGGAGCGGGCTCCCGTCCCGTGCAGGCGCTCAGGCGGTGACGAGGGTGCCGATGGGGTCGCCGAGCAGCGCACGCGTCACGTTGCCCGCCGGCTCCATGCCGAACACGCGCATGTCCATGTTGTTGTCCATGCAGAGGCTGAACGCCGTCGAGTCGACGACCTTGAGGCCCTGCTGGAGTGCGTCACGGTAGGTGACGCGCTCGATGCGCTCGGCGTCGGCATGCTTGTTCGGGTCGGCGGTGTAGATGGCGTCGACGCCGTTCTTGGCGACGAGGACCTCGGTGGCGCCGATCTCCAGAGCGCGCTGCGCCGCGACGGTGTCGGTGGAGAAGTACGGAAGGCCCGCGCCGGCGCCGAAGATCACGACGCGCCCCTTCTCCATGTGCCGCTCCGCGCGCCGCGGGATGTACGGCTCCGCGACCTGCGTCATCGCGATGGCGGACTGGACGCGGGTCGCCGCACCGGCCTGCTCGAGGAAGTCCTGCAGGGCGAGGGCGTTCATGACGGTACCCAGCATGCCCATGTAGTCGGCTCGGCCGCGGTCCATCCCCCGCTGGCTGAGCTCCGCGCCGCGGAAGAAGTTGCCGCCGCCGACGACGACGGCCACCTCCACACGGTCGACCGCGGCGGCGATCTCCCGAGCCATCTGGCTGACCACGTCGGGGTTGACGCCGAGCTGTCCGGCGCCGAACGCCTCTCCGGAGAGCTTGAGGAGGACGCGACGGCGTCCGGTGCGTTCAGTCATGGGAGTGTCCTCTCGTCCCGATTCAAGATAGTGCCTGGTGGGCATGAAGAAGGGGTTCGGATCGTGCGATCCGAACCCCTTCGACAGTGCTACGCGCCGACCTTGAAGCGCGCGAAGTCCGTCACGGTGATACCGGCGTCCTTCGCCACCTGAGCGACGGAGAGCTTGTTGTCCTTCGCGTAGTCCTGCTCGAGCAGGGCGACCTGCTTGATGAACGCGGCGACACGGCCCTCGACGATCTTCGGCAGGGCGGCCTCGGGCTTGCCCTCGTTGCGGGAGATCTCGGTGACGATCTCGCGCTCCTTCTCGACCGCGTCCGCCGGCACGTCCTCGCGGGACAGGTACGACGGGTTGGCGAACGAGATGTGCTGAGCGATGCTCCGCGCGGTCGCGGCGTCGTCACCCGTGTAGGCGACGACGACACCGATCTGCGGGGGCAGGTCCTTGCTCGTGCGGTGCAGGTAGACCTCGACGCTGTCACCGGTGACGGTGCGCACGCGACGGAGCTCGACCTTCTCGCCGATGATGGCGGCCTCTTCCGAGATGAGCTGCTCGACGGTCTTGTCGCCCGCCGGAGCGGCCAGAGCGGCCTCGACCGAGTCGGCCTTCACGGCCGCGACGGCGTCGGCGACCTTGTCGGCCAGCGCGATGAAGCGCTCGTTCTTCGCGACGAAGTCGGTCTCGCAGGCGAGCTCGACGAGCGTCACGGCGCCGTCCTGCTCGCGAGCGACGACGAGGCCCTCGCTGGTCGAACGGTCGGCGCGCTTGGCGTTGCCCTTCGCACCCTTCAGACGCAGGATCTCGGTGGCCTTCTCGACGTCGCCGTCGGCCTCCTCGAGCGCCTTCTTGGTGTCGACCATTCCCGTGCCGAGCTGCTCACGCAGCGCCTTGAGGTCGGCGATGGTGAAGTTGGCCATGTGTGGTGGCTCCTTGCTTCGTTATGTGGGTGGAGGAGGGATTACTTGGCGTCTGCGGCCTCGGCGGCGGCGACCTCGGAGGTCTCCTCACCGGAAGCGGCGGCGATCGCCTCGTCGTGCGCCTGGGCACCGGCCTCGTCGGCGGCGGTGGCATCGGCGGCCGGGGTCTCGACGACAGCGGCCTCGTCGTCAGCGGTCACGACCTCGGCAGCGTCCGCGGACTCCTGGACGGGAGCCTCGAGGAGCTCCTTCTCCCACTCGGCCAGCGGCTCCGCGTCGCCCGACTCCGGGTTGTGCTTCTGCTGCAGGCCCTCGGCGGCGGCGTCGGCGATGATGCGCGTCAGCAGCGAGACCGAGCGGATCGCGTCGTCGTTACCGGGGATCGGGTACTGGAAGTCGTCCGGGTCGGCGTTCGTGTCGAGGATGCCGATGACCGGGATGCCGAGCTTCTTGGCCTCGTCGATGGCGAGGTGCTCGCGCTTGGCGTCGACGACCCAGAGGGCGGACGGCGTCTTCGTGAGGTTGCGGATACCGCCCAGCGACTTGTGGAGCTTGTCCAGCTCGCGCTTCTTGAGCAGCAGCTCCTTCTTCGTGAAGCCGGAGGCGGCCGGGTTCTCGTAGTCGAACTCCTCGAGCTCCTTCATGCGGGCGAGACGCTTCGCGATGGTGGAGAAGTTGGTGAGGAGTCCGCCGAGCCAGCGCTGGTTGACGTAGGGCTGGCCGACACGGGTGGCCTGCTCCGCGAGGATCTCCTGCGCCTGCTTCTTGGTGCCGACGAAGAGGATCGTGCCGCCGTGCGCGACGGTCTCCTTGACGAAGTCGTAGGCCTTGTCGATGTAGCCGAGCGACTGCTGGAGGTCGATGATGTGGATGCCGCTGCGCTCCGTGAGGATGAAGCGCTTCACCTTCGGGTTCCACCGACGCGTCTGGTGTCCGAAGTGCACGCCGCTGTCGAGCAGCTGGCGGATGGTGACCACAGCCATGGTCGTCTCCTGATTCTGGCGCAGGGCGCCGTTGAGGTTGTCATGCCGACCGGACGGTCGGACATCCTGGTGCCCGGCTCACGCCCACCCGTTCGGAGACGGGACCTGCGGGAGTGGATGCCACGACGGAGTCGCTCTGGGCACGCGTAGTCACCCCGAGATCGAGGTGCTCGTCCAGCATACAGGATCACGCACCCTCGGATCGTCCTGCACAGACACGTGATCCTACGCATTCTCCCCTGCGTCCGGGTCCACCGTCCGAGGTGTCCGACCGTGCGATCGACTGCGGCCCAGACTCACCCCATGACTCCTCCCCTCCGACCTCACAACCACGTCAGTTCGCGCCGGTCGCGCGCCGCTCGTCTCGCGATCCCGGCCGTGCTCGCCGGCCTCATCCTCTTGGGGATGGGCGCTCCACTCGCGGACACACCATCCGCGCAGGCGGCGACGGCGTCCCACCCCGGACGGTCCCTCCAGGATGAGCCCGGACCCGAGGCCCCCTGGCGATGGCCGGTCGACGGCGCCCGCGAGGTGAGCACGGCGTATCGCGCGCCGGCGCATGCCTACGGTCCCGGGCACCGGGGCATGGACGTCGGTGCACCCCTGGCCAGCGCGGTGACCTCTCCGGCGGACGGCGTCGTCGCGTTCCAGGGCATGGTGGTCGACCGTCCTGTGCTCACGATCCGTCACGCCGATGGTCTCGTGAGCACGTTCGAGCCGTTGGAGTCGTCGCTCCGCCCGGGTGACACGGTCCGTCAGGGTCAGGAGATCGGTCGGGTCGCCGCCGGAGGGCACACGGCCCCGGGTGCGCTGCATGTCGGGGTGCGACGCGACGGGGTGTACATCAATCCGATGCTGCTGTTCGAGGAGGTACCCCGCGCACGGCTCCTCCCCTGCTGCGACTCGTGACCTGCGGCCTCCGCCGGTAGCGGTCAGGCGCGGGGATGCGCCAGCCGGTAGGTCGCCGTGAGCCGCTCCGCCGACACGTGTGTGTAGATCTGGGTCGTCCCGAGGCTCGCGTGACCGAGGATCTCCTGCACCGCGCGCAGGTCCGCGCCGCCGTCGAGGAGATGCGTGGCGGCGGTGTGGCGGAGCGCGTGCGGGCCGACCGTCTCTGCTCCGACCACGGGCGCGAGCGCGCGGGCGACGACCTCGTAGACCGTGCGAGGGCCGAGTCGGCGCCCTCGACTGCCGAGGAAGACGGCGGGGGACGTGGCCGCCGCACGGGCGAGGAGTGCGGGTCGCGCGCGACGGAGGTAGGCGCCCAGCGCATCCCTGGCCGGAACGCCAAAGGGGACGACGCGCTCCTTGTCGCCCTTGCCCCGTACGAGGGCGGTCCCGCGATCGAGGTCGAGGTCGTCGACGTCGAGGCCGCAGAGCTCGGAGACGCGGACGGCCGCGCCGTAGAGGAGTTCGAGCACCGCGTGGTCGCGGAGCGCGACGGGGTCCCCCTCGGAGGCAGCCTGGCGATGGGTCTCCAGAAGCTCCGCCATCGCGTCCTTCGACGCCACGGTCGGCAGTGTCTTCGCTCGCTTGGGTGCCACCAGACGGAGACTCGGGTCGACGGGGATGAGGTCGTGCTCCCGCGCCCATCCGAAGAACGCCCGGGCCGTGGCCGCCCGGCGCGCCAGCGTCGCACGCGCATCCCCGCGTTGCGTCGCCTGCCAGAGCCATTCGCGGAGCATCTCGAGATCTATCCGGTTGACGGGGCCACCACCGACGCTGCCCCCGAGATCGCGCAGGTCGGAGCGGTAGGCCTTCACGGTCGCCGGAGACAGCCGGCGCACCTTTTCGAGGTGGTCGGCGAATGCCTCGACCGCGACCGCGAAGTCCATACCGACAGCCTGCCGGTCACGGGATGCTGGAGCGGTGCGCCCCGCCGACATCGGTCGCTACACCACACCCGCGCGTCGCCATCCCGTTCCTTCGCGTCGGACCGATCCGTCGAGATCCAGCAACCCCAGGCCGGCCCGCACCTGGTCGACGCTCAGGCCTGAACGATGTGCGATCTCCTCTTCGGAGCGGGAGGTGCGCGTGCTGAGCGCGCCCAGTATCCGGGTGTTCCCCTCGCTCGCCGGCATCTGCGCGCGGTCCGGGTGTGCGTCGGCGGGAAGGAGCTCCCTCACCTCCTCGGCTGTCGTGACACAGACCGCGCCATACTCACGGAGCAACCGGTGGCATCCGGCCGATGATGCGGACGTGACGGGACCGGGTACCGCGCCGAGCGGTCTTCCGAGCGTCGCCGCATGACCGGCGGTGTTCAGGGATCCGCTGCGCCAGCCGGCCTCGACGACGACGGTCGCCTGTCCCAGCGCGGCGATCACGCGGTTCCTCGACAGGAAGCGCCAGCGGGCCGGTGTCGTGCCGCACGGCATCTCGCTGACGACCACTCCCTCTCCGGCGATCCGTGTGAGGAGATCGCGGTGTCCGGCCGGGTAGGCGCGATCCACTCCCCCGGCGAGCACCGCGATGGTCGCGCCGCCCACGGCCAGGGCAGCGCGATGGGCGGTACCGTCGATGCCGTACGCCCCACCCGACACCACGGCCGCGTCCGTCGCCGCAAGGTCCCCGGCGATGTCGGAAGCGACACGCTCTCCGTAGGCCGTCGCGGCCCGAGCGCCGACGACGGCCACCCGCGCCGGTAGCGTCAGGAGTTCCGAGCGCCCTCGGGCCCACAGAAGAAGGGGCGTCTCCGCGTCGAGGTCGTCCAGTGCACGCGGCCAGTCCGCATCTCCCGGGAGGAGAAGGCGTGCGCCCACCTGCACCGCACCGCCGAGCGCCTGCACCACGGACGTCGGGCGGGCGCGCTCGCTCCAACGTGCGCGCGCCGCATCGAGAGCCCGGCGCGCCCCGACGGACCGTATCGACGGCCACGCGCGGCGGCCCGGATCCAGCGCGAACCGCAGAGCGTCGAGGGGGCCGAACTCCCGCTGCAGCGTTGCGGCGACCGCATCTCCGGGGTCCGCGACGACGGTCCAGGCGACGCGGGCGAGGGCCTCGCTTACGTCGTCCGTCCCCCGCAGCCGGCGCGCCGCTTCGACCGCCTCTGAGTGCCCGAGCAGCTCGTCGATCATCGAACGACCCCCGTCCGGAGGAGCAGCGCACGACCGACGTCCTCGGCCTCGGGCCGCGCTCGCCCGGCGAGGTCCGCCATCGTCCACGCCACCCGCAGAACGCGGTCGTAGCCTCGCAGCGTCAGCACGCCGCGCTCCAGCGCGCGATCGAGCCCGGCCCGCGCCGGCGCCGACAGCCGGAACGTCGAGTGCCGCAGCACGGTTCCCGGTATGTCGGCGTTGCGTCGCCAGGGCATCCCGCGCCACCGCTCCGCGGCTCGCGATCGTGCGCGCGACACCCGCTCCCTGGCCAGCTCGCTCGTCACTCCGGACTGCGTGGCCGCCAGCGAGCGCGCGGCCCCGACACGGCTCACGGGAAGGTCGATGTCGATGCGATCGCGCAGCGGTCCCGAGAGGCGGGTGGCGTACCGCCGCAGTGCTTGCGGCGCACAGCTGCAGTCGCCATCCCGCACGCCCCGATTGCCGCACGGGCAGGGATTCATCGCCAGCAGCAGTTGGAACCTCGCCGGGAAGCGCACGACGAAGCCGGAACGGTGCACGTCGACGAACCCCGTCTCCAGCGGCTGCCGCAGGGCGTCCAAGGCCACCCGCGAGAACTCCGCCGCCTCGTCGAGGAAGAGCACGCCGCGATGGGCCCGAGCGACCGCGCCCGGTCGGGCTGTTCTCGACCCGCCGCCGACGATCGCTGCGACCGAGGCGCTGTGGTGCGGTGTCACGAGCGGAGGGCGATCGCCGAGCCCGGACACCGCCTCGCCGCAGAGCGATCGCATCGAGGCCACCTCGATGGCCTCCTGCTCGGTGAGCGGAGGCATGATGCCGGGCAGACGGGCGGCGAGCATGGTCTTGCCGGCCCCCGGCGGTCCGCTCAGCAGCATGTGATGGCCGCCGGCGGCGGCGACGATCAGCGCCTCGACGGCTTCCTCCTGCCCGACCACGTCACTCAGGTCCCGCTCATCCGGGTCGTCCTCGGGCGCGGTCGGCCCGGCGACCGGCTCGACCTCCGGCACGTCGACCTCGGCACCGTGCCATGCGGCCACTTCGGCGAGCGACGAGGCCGCGCGGACCTCGATACCGGGCACGAGGGCGGCCTCCGTCGCATTGCCGGCTGGCACGATCACACGGTCGAATCGCGCGCGCGCCGCGGCGAACACCGCCGGGAGAACGCCGGGAACGGGGCGCAGACGTCCGTCGAGCCCGAGCTCGCCGAGGTGCACGGTCTGCCGCACCGCCCCGCGGGCGATCACGTCGCTCGCGGCGAGGGCGGACACGGCGATCGCCAGATCGAACGCCGAGCCGTGCTTCGGAAGGCTGGCCGGCGAGAGGTTGACGGTCAGTCGTCGGCGGGGAAGCGGCAGTCCTGCATTCGTGCACGCGTTGTGCACGCGTTGGACCGCCTCGCCGAGCGACTTGTCCGGCAGACCGATGATGCGGAACTCCGGTGTCTGCGACGACAGGTCGGCCTCGACCTCGACCACGTGGCCATCGGCACCGGTGAGGGCGACGGACCACGTACGCGCCGTGCTCACGCGATGTCCTCGAGGTGCTCGATCGCGGCGCTCGCGGGGACCTCGCCGACGATGCCGATCGCCTCGACCCGCAGGATCCGCCCCCGTGCGAGGTCGGGATGCGCTGCGCGCCACGCGTAGGCCAGTTGCCACAGTCGGCGCCGCTTCCGGTCGTCGATCGCCTCGAACGGGTGGCCGAATGCCGCCGATCGCCTCGTCTTGACCTCGATGATGGCGAGATGGGTGTCGACGGCCGCGACGATGTCCACCTCTCCTTGAGAACACCGCCAGTTGCGGTCGAGGATCCGGTATCCGCGCCTCGTCAGATAGTCCGCCGCCTGCTGCTCCCCGGCTCGTCCGAGGTCGTCTTTCGCTGCCATCCCCACAGGATGGAGGTCAGCGCCCCCACCATGCCGTCAGACCGCGGCCTCTGCCCCGGAGGCTGTGGAGATCGTGAAGAACAGGACGGGGGTGCAGGAACGGCGCGTGCCCGCCGCGTCGTCACTCGCCGTCGAGGGAGAGCTCCTGCGGCAGCTCGAACTCGCGGCGCTGCAGCTCCTCGACGTTCACGTCCTTGAACGTGAGCACCCGGACGGCCTTGACGAACCGGTCGGCACGATAGATGTCCCACACCCAGACGTCGCTCATGGAGATCTCGAAGTAGAAGTCGTGCTCGGTGTCCCGGCGCACGACATTGACCTCATTGGCCAGATAGAAGCGACGCTCGGTCTCCACGACGTACTGGAACTGAGAGACGACGTCGCGGTACTCGCGGAACAGCGCGAGCTCGAGTTCGCGGTCGTAGTCGTCGAAGGCTTCCTCATCCATGATGAGTCCATCCTATGGTCGTCCGGCGCGGCCCGCGGCATCCCGGGCCTGAGGGCTCAGAACAGGGTGGGCGCGTCGGCGATGGCCCACGACGAGCGGTGGTGCGGAGAGAGCCCATGCGCACGGATGGCCTCCCGATGCTCCGCGCTCGCGTAGCCCTTGTTCCGGTCCCACTGGTAGTCGCGGTGATCCTCATGGAGCTCCGCCATCAGCCCGTCCCTGGCGACCTTCGCGATCACGGACGCCGCGGAGACGGACGCGCAGTCGCGGTCCGCTTTGATCACCGGGCGCACACGGAGCGGGACCGGATGCACGCGGGAGACGTAGTCGTGGTTGCCGTCCAGCAGGACCAGCGCGTCATCCACGGCAGCGCCCTGCGCCACGACCGCCTCCACCGCGCGCGACGCCGCGAGCCCCAGCGCGCGCATGATCCCGACCTCGTCGACCTCCTGAGCGGTGGCCCAGCCGACGGCCGAGGCCTGCACCCAGGCGGCTGCGCGGGCGGCGACCTCCGGACGCCGCCGCTCCGGAACCAGCTTCGAGTCCCGCAGACCCTCCGGGACGCGACGCCGCGCTCCCTTCGCATCCATCACCGCAGCACCGACGGCCACCGGTCCGGCGAGGGCGCCACGCCCCACCTCGTCGAGGGCGATGATCAGCCCGCACTCCCCCAGGAGCCGGCGCTCCAGGGTCAATCGAGGCGTGACGACGGTCATTCGGGATCCGGCACTCCGGTGAAGATCTCGTGATGCGAATCGATCGTCCCGAACCGGTCGAGCGGCCAGGTCGTCAGGAACGCCCGGCCGACGATGTTGGAGACCGGGACGAAGCCCCCGCTCGGCAGGTCCTGGTGCGCTCGGGCATCTCGCGAACGATCGCGGTTGTCGCCGAGCAGCCAGACCGAGTCCTCGGGGACGACGACGTCGAACGGCTCGTTGGAGGCGGCCGTGTCGCCCTCGGGAAGGTTCAGATAGCTGAGCTCGTCGATCGGCGCACCGTTGATCGTGATCTGGCCGAGCGCGTTGCAGCACACCACGTGGTCGCCTTCGACGCCGATGACCCGCTTGACGAGGTGGTCCTGGGTGTCGGTGGCCGAGATCCCCACGAACGTGAGCACCCAGTCGATGGCCTGGACCAGCGGCGGCTGCGCGGGCTTCTGGGGCATCGGGTCGAGCCAGCCGCCCGGGTCCTTGAAGACGACGATGTCGCCACGTTCGTAGCCCGTCCACCGCGGGGTCAGCTCGTCGACGAGGATGCGGTCGTCGATCAGCAGCGTGCGCTCCATGGATGCCGAGGGGATGTAGAAGGAGCGGACCACGAACGTCTTGATCACGAACGAGACCAGCGCGGCGATGACCACGATCACCAGCACGTCGCGGAGGAAGATGAGGAACCCGCGCCGCCGTCGTGTGGGGCGTGCGGACGGAGCGTCAGTCATCTGGTTCCTTCTCGAAGAGTGCACCGTGAGCGCACGGCAGTATCAAGGGTCGCATACCGGGGACGGAACGAAAGCACCCCGGGACATCGTGTCCCGGGGTGCTGTGAAGAAGCTACGCGTCAGTTGTTGACGCGCTTCTCCTTGATCTTCGCCTTCTTGCCGCGGAGCTCGCGCAGGTAGTAGAGCTTGGCGCGACGCACGTCACCACGGGTGACGACCTCGATGTGGTCGATCACCGGGGAGTGCACGGGGAAGGTGCGCTCGACACCCACCTGGAAGCTGATCTTCCGGACCGTGAAGGTCTCGCGGACGCTGTCGCCCTGGCGGCCGATGACGACGCCCTGGAAGACCTGGATACGGGAGCGGTTGCCCTCGGTGATGTTGACGTGCACCTTGACGGTGTCACCGGGGAAGAACTCGGGGATGTCGGAACGGAGCGAAGCCGCGTCGACGGCGTCGAGGATCTGCATGATCGTCTCTCTCTGCACTCGCCTCAGGTCGGATGCACGGATTAGGAAGGAACAAGAATGGGTGTGTGCCGAACGGCGCTGACGCGTCCGCGGGCTCCCCTGAGGCAGAGCCGGTCACGGCACAAACAACCATTCTGCCACGGATGACAGGCCGCACCAAAACGGTCGGTCAGGACCGGTCGTCGGTCTCCCGGACCACGATCACCTCGTGCACGCTCGTCGGCGGCGCGTCGGCTCGGGGCGGTGTGACGGTCGACCAGGAGATCGTCTCGCGGATCCGTGTCCCGCTCCCCCGTGCCTCGTTCCAGAGCTGCCACAGCTGCAGCCAGACCAGTCCGATGCCGACGACGATGGCCGCAGCCAGGAGCCAGCCGAAAGCCCCCTCGATGAAGAAGCCGACCGCGATCGTGAGCGCGTGCCACAGTCCGAAACCGGCGACGTCCCACCAGGACAGTGCGCGCTCGGCGCGGACCGAGGGACGGGACCGCGTCAGGAGCGTCAGCAGGAGCTGCCCCACGAACACCGACGGCATCGCGATGAGCAGGACCCAGAGGATCGACCAGCCGCCCTGGAACACCGCCCAACCGATGAGCAGCCACAACGGCAGGATGAACGCCGACGGCAGCAGCCAGCGGAAGAAGGCCTGTCGGATCCACATGCTCCGATGCTACGGCGAGCCCGCCTGCGCGTCACGGGTGTTCGCTGAGAGCGGCAGGCGCCGGGCACCGGCCCGATCAGGGAGAATGGAGAGGACGAGAGGACACTGATGATCGAACTGCGCACCCCTGCCGAGATCGATGAGATGCGCGCGGCAGGCCGGTTCGTCGCCGAGACGCTGGCGACCCTGCGCGACGAGACGAAGGTCGGCACCAACCTCCTGGCGATCGACCGCCGGGCCCACGACATGATCCGCAAGGCCGGCGCCGAGTCCTGCTACATCGACTACCACCCGTCGTTCGGGGCGAGCCCGTTCGGCAAGGTCATCTGCACCTCGGTGAACGACGCCGTCCTGCACGGCCTGCCCCACGACTACACGCTCAAGGACGGTGACCTCGTCACCCTCGACTTCGCTGTGTCGGTCGACGGCTGGGTCGCGGACTCCGCCGTCTCCTTCGTCGTGGGCACGCCGCGGGACGAGGACCTCCGCCTCATCGACACCACGGAGCGCGCGCTGGCGGCCGCGATCGAAAGCTCGGTGGTCGGCAAGCGCATCGGAGACATCTCGGCCGCGATCGCCGACGTCGCCCACGGCGAGGGCTATTCCATCAACACCGACTTCGGCGGCCACGGCGTGGGCCGCACGATGCACGGCGACCCCCACGTCGCGAACGACGGCCGTGCGGGCCGCGGTTTCCCGCTCCGTGCGGGGCTCGTCCTCGCCCTGGAGCCGTGGTTCCTCGCCACGACCGACGAGCTCGTCACCGACCCCGACGGATGGACGCTGCGCAGCGCCGACGGCTCCCGCGGAGCGCACTCGGAGCACACCATCGCCATCACCGACGACGGACCCATCATCCTGACGGATCGGTCGTTCCTCGGGGTGGACTGACCTCCGCTGCCGGGTCGGCGCGCTCCCAGGTCGCGACCGGCCCGGGGACGACGACGAACAGCGGGTGCGCGTGCGGGAGTGCCACGGCTTGATGTCGCACGAGCACTTCCGGACTGCGCTGGGCGAGCTTCGCCCGCAGGTGCTCCCACTCCCTCGCGAGCTGCCCCGTCGTGACCGGGATCGTGGGAACGGCCGACCCCGGCTGCCGGATCCGCGTGCGGTCGAAGCGGTAGCCCCGGGCGTCCGCCTCATCGGCGATGCCGCCGAGGTAGGTGCCCACTGCGGCCACCGGGTCGGTCACCGCTCGAAAGCGCTCGAGCTGCGGGTGCTGCCGATACCCTTTCGTCTCGTCGGCGAGAACAGCCTGTGCGAGGAGCGTCTCTCTCCAGCAGGCGACGAGCCCCTGACGGTCGAGGTACGCCGGGTGCAGCGACCAGATCCTCATACGCGGCGGTAGCGGAACACGTCGGTGAGGTGCGGGAGGTCGAACTCCGCCTTGCCGCGCGTCTCGTCCGCGCCGTCCAGCACCGTCTCCAGCGACGCCACCATCGCCGCGCGCTCCGCATCGTCCGCCACGAGGAAACTGCTGACGGTGCCCCACCGTCGCAGGTAGTCCTCCCGGGTGATCCGCTCCGTCCAGCGCACCTCCTCGTGCAGGTCCAGGACGAAGCCGGGGAGGTCCGTCGCCGATGCGGACGTGTCGTCATCCGCGCCGACCGCGGGGTGCGCCACCCGGTGGCAGGCGAGATCCCACGCGCACGCAGGGTCGGCGCGGTTCCAGAGAAGCCCGAGCGTGCCTCCGGGGACGAGCACGCGAGCGATCTCCGCGGACGCCGCCGCCCGGTCGAACCAGTGGAACGCCTGCGCGACGCTGACGACGTCGACGGAGCCGTCCGGCGCGGGGATGCTCTCCGCGGACCCCGACCGGGCGTCGACGGTCGGCAGGTTCCGCGCGAGCACGGCGAGCATCGGCGCGGAAGGCTCGACCGCGATCACCCGCGCCGCGCGACCGAGCAGCAGGCCCGTGAACTTGCCCGTGCCGGCTCCGAGGTCGAGGGCCGCGTCGACCGACTCGGGGATGATGACGTCGGCCGCGCGCTGCGGGAACCCTGGTCGGTACCGGTCGTACTCCTCGCCGATTCCTTCGAACGATCGTGCGCGCGTCACATCCACCATGTCACGACGCTAACAGCAGTCGTCGCGGTGGATGGTCCCTGCCGGGTCAGCCCTCAGTCCGCGTCAGGAAGCAGATCGGGGCGCCGCGACCGGGTGCGCACGAGTTGCTGCTCGCGCCGCCAGGCCGCGATCGCGCCGTGGTTGCCGCTGAGGAGCACATCGGGGACCGCGCGTTCCCGCCAGACCGACGGCTTGGTGTAGGACGGGTATTCGAGGAGGCCGTCCTCGTGCGACTCCTCGACCAGGCTCTCCGGATTGCCGACGACGCCCGGGATCAGACGCCCGATGGCCTCGATCATCGCCATCGTCGCCACCTCGCCGCCGTTGAGCACGTAGTCCCCGAGGCTCAGCAGCCGCACCTCCCCGCGCTCGGCCGCGTACTCGAAGACCCGCTCGTCGATGCCCTCGTAGCGGCCGCAGCCGAACACGAGGTGGTCTCGCCCTGCGAGCTCTCGCGCGGTCGCCTGGGTGAAGACCTCGCCCGCGGGCGACGGGAAGATGATGGTCGGCGCCGGGGCGGCGTCCGCCGTGAGCTCGTCGAGGGCGAGACCCCAGGGCTCGGGCTTCATGACCATGCCCGCTCCCCCGCCGTACGGGGTGTCATCGACGGTGCGGTGCCGGTCGTGCGTCCAATCGCGAAGATCGTGCACGCGGAGGTCGAGGAGACCCGATCCACGGGCCTTGCCGAGCAGCGAGAGGGTCAGGCCGTCGAAGTACGACGGGAAGATGGAGACGACGTCGATGCGCACGGAGGAACCGTACCAGCGGTCACTCGGCGGCGTCGGAGGGAGCGGCGTCGTCCTCCGACTCGGGCAGCTCCTCGAAGAGCCCGGCGGGCGGGGTAACGATGACGCGGCCGGCGGCGACGTCGACGGTCGGGACGATCGCTTCGACGAACGGCACCATGACCTCATCAGCCGCACCGGACGTCGACGGCTTCACGATCAGCAGATCCTGAGCCGGAAGATGCTCGACCCGCACGACCCGCCCGATGACGGTGTCATCGCGGACGACGTCGAGACCGACGAGCTGATGGTCGAACCAGGCGTTGTCCTCGACCTCGTCCTCGTCCTGGTCCATCCAGAGGATGGCGCGGACGAGGCTCTCGGCTGCGTTCCGGTCGTCCACGTCCTCGAAGAAGACGACGGGGTTGCCGTTCATCACCCGGTACTCCCGGACCGTGATGTCCTTGCCGTGCCACGGAGACGCCTCAGGCACCTGCAACGTGAACGCGGACCCCGGCACGAAGCGCCGCTCGGGGTTGTCGGTGTAGAGCTCCAGCTTGAGGGCTCCCTTGAGCCCGTGCGCCTTGACCAGCCGACCGACGCGCAGCTGGTTGCGGCCCTGGGTGCGGTCCTTCGACACCACGTCAGTCGTCCGCGACGTCGACGCGGACCCGACGCCCGTCGGCGAGAGCGCTGACGAGGGTGCGAAGGGCCTTGGCCGTGCGGCCGCCGCGCCCGATCACGCGTCCACGGTCGTCGGGGTGCACGCGCACCTCGAGGAGGTCGCCTCGCGGCGATGTGGACTCGTTGATGCGGACATCCTCCGGGTGATCGACGATCCCCTTGACGATGTGTTCGAGCGCGGCGGCGAGCACGATGAATTACTCGGCGTCGGCGGCGGGAGCCTCAGCGGCCTCCGCGTCGGCGTCGGCAGCGGGGGCCTCCGCAGCGGGGGCCTCCTCCTTCTTCTCCGCCTTGGGCTTGACGACGGACTTCTTGGACGCGTCGGCCTCGAAGGCGGCCTTGGGCTCGGCGACCTTGAGGGTGGACTTCGCGTCCTTGTCGCCCTTGAACTTGCCCCAGTCGCCGGTGATCTTGAGGATGGCGGCGACCTGCTCGGTCGGCTGCGCGCCGACGGAGAGCCAGTACTGCGCACGCTCGGAGTCGACCTCGATGAACGAGGGCTCCTCGGTGGGGTGGTACTTGCCGATCTCCTCGATCACACGACCGTCGCGCTTGGTGCGCGAGTCGGCGACGACGATGCGGTAGTAGGGCGCGCGGATCTTGCCCATGCGCTTGAGACGAATCTTGACAGCCACGATTCTCCTGAATGGTGTGGAAGGAAACGAACCGGTCGCCTGGAGCGTGGGGTGCACACCCGGCGGAAGCTCAAATGAGGAGGACGAGCGCTGGATAGAGGGTCGAGCACGTCGTCCGACCCTCTATTCTGCCAGATGCGCGCGCCCGGCGCGAAACCCGGCGACACGGCGTTGCGGAGTCTCCCCGGCACCGTGTCAGACTGTGCACGTGCAGCTCGACTTCGCCGCTTCGGCCCGCTCCACCGTCGGTCTCGAGTGGGAGATCATGCTCGCCGATCCCGAGACCGGTGATCTCGTCGGCCGCGCGCCCGAGCTCCTCGCCGCGCTCGAGGCGGAGAGCGAGGATGAACGCCACACCGTCACCGGCGAGCTCCTCACCAACACGATCGAGGTCACCAGCGGCATCGGCGACTCGGTCGCGCACGCTGTCGACGACATCGCGAACGCCATCGCCGCCGTGCGCGCGGCGACCGATCCCGCGGGCATCGAGCTCCTCTCCGCGGGCAGCCATCCGTTCGCGCAGTGGTACGACCAGGAGGTGACCGACAAGACCCGGTACCACACGCTCATCGAGCGCACCCAGTGGTGGGGACGCAACATGATGATCTGGGGGATCCACGTGCACGTCGGCATCGACGAGCAGCGCAAGGTCTTCCCCATCATCAACGCCCTGTCCGCGTACCTCCCGCACCTGCAGGCGCTCTCCGCGTCGAGCCCCTACTGGGCGGGAGAGCGCACCGGGTACGCCTCCAATCGCGCGCTCGTGTTCCAGCAGCTGCCCACCGCCGGCCTGCCCTGGCCGCTCCGCGACTGGTCGGAGTTCGAGCGGTACCTCGACGACATGGTGCGCACGGGCGTGATGGCCGACGCCACCGAGGTCCGGTGGGACATCCGTCCGGCTCCGCGCTGGGGCACCATCGAGGTCCGCGCCTGCGACGGGCTGTCCACCCTGTCGGAGATGGCCGCCGTCGCGGCGCTCGTGCAGGTCCTCGTCGAGCACTTCTCCCGTCTGCTGGACGAGGGGGCAGCACTGCCCGACCTGCCGGCATGGTTCCACCGCGAGAACAAGTGGCGGGCGGCCCGCTACGGGCTCGACGCCCGCGTCATCGTCGACACGATCGGCACCGAGCGCCCGGTGCGCGAGCACCTCACCGAGAAGATCGAGGAGCTCGCGCCGATCGCGGTCGAGCTCGGCTGCGTGCGCGAGTTCGGGAGCATCGCGACGATCCTCGAGGGCGGGGCGAGCTACGCGCGACAGCTCGCCGTCGCCGACGCGACCGGCGGGGATCTCCGCGCGGTCGTGCAGCATCTGATCCGCGAGTTCCGAACCGGCCCGCAGTCCTCGATCGAAGGCGAGTGACGCGGGGGCGACTCAGTCCTCGACGAGCCGTCGCGCGAGACCTTCGTCGAGCACGACGTCGGTGACCAGATCCGCGGCCATCGCCGCACGCAGGCTGGCGAGCTTCGGCACCCCCGACACCACGCACACACGCCGGGGCACCCGGCGCAGCCGGTCGAGCCCCGGTCCGGTCGCCCGGGCGTTGAGACGGATGTCGCGCCAGGAACCGTCCGCGCGGAAGAACACGGTGGCCACGTCTCCGATCGCCTGGTCCTCCCGCAGACTGCGGTAGTCCTCGCGCCCGAGGTAGCCGCCCACGTACACCCGGCTGGGCACCTCCGCCGCCGGCGAGCCGAGACTGAACACCGCTATGTCCATCTTCGCCTGGAGGTCCAGGACGCGTCGGGTGCTGCGCTCTCGCCACATAGCCTCCCTTGTCGCCGGGTCGTCGAAGAACGCCGGCACGGGGAACTGCTGCACCTGCGCACCGAAGGCGCTGCCGAAGCGCTGCAGGATGTCGCTGGAGTACTCGACGCCGCTGGTCTGGGTGTTGCCCGCCCCGTTGAGCTGCACGAACGTGGTGTTGTGCGTCTCCTTCTGGGTGAGACCGCGGCTGACGGCGCTGATGGTCGACCCCCAGGCCACACCGACGATCATGTTGGAGTCGACGAACTGCGACAGCAGGCGTCCGGCGGTCAGCGCCACCCGCTCGAGGCGCTCCACCTCGCTGACGATCTCCGCCATGGGCACCACATGAGCGACCACGCGATGCCGGTCGCGGATGCGCTGTTCGAGCATCCCCAGACGTTCCAGAGGCGAATTGATGCGGATGTCGACGAGGCCGCTCTCCCGCGCGAAGCTCAGCAGCCGCGACACCGACGATCGCGAGGTGCCGAGCTCCTGCGCGATGACCTCCATGGTCTTGTCCTGCATGTAGTAGAGCTGCGCGGCTGTGAGCGCGGCGATCAACTTGCCGTCGCGTGATTGCGCTCCGGATCCCGCCATGACGACCTCCTGTCCCTCGATCCTTGCACATATGTGCAGCCAGGTTGCGCGCGACGTCCCGGAGGTCGATGCTGGTGGCAAGCAAGGAAGAGAGGGTCGATGATGATCGATTCCACCCACACGTCCCCGGAGCGGGACGCGGTCCGCGCGCTCCGCGACTCCGGGCGCACCAGTGTCCTCGTCATCGGCGGCGGCATCAACGGCATCTCGACGTTCCGCGACCTCGCCCTCCAGGGCGTCGACGTCGTCCTCGTCGAGCGCGGCGACTTCGCCTCCGGCGCCTCCGCCGCGTCGAGCCACATGATCCACGGCGGCATCCGCTACCTCGAGAACGGCGAGTTCCGTCTCGTGCGCGAGTCCGTCGAGGAGCGCAACGGTCTGCTCAAGATCGCTCCGCACTACGTCAAGCCCCTCCAGACGACCATCCCGATCTACTCCACGTTCTCCGGGATCCTGTCCGCTCCGCTCCGCTTCCTCACCCACAAGAGCGGCAAGCCCAAGGAGCGCGGCGCGTTCCTCATCAAGGTCGGCCTCACGATCTACGACACCTTCTCGCGCGACGGCGGCACCGTTCCCCGCCACCGCTTCCTCGGACGGAAGAAGTCGCTCGCCGAGCTGCCCTCGCTCGACCCCAAGATCAAGTACACCGCGACGTACTACGACGCGTCGATGCACGATCCGGAGCGCCTGGCGCTGGACGTGCTGCAGGACGGCCGTGCGGCGCACCCCGGCGCCGTCGCCCTCAACTACGTCGAGGCGATCGGTCGCGACGGCGCGAAGGTCCTCCTCCGCGACCGCGAGAGCGGCACCGAGTTCGCGGTGACTGCGGATGTCGTCGTCAATGCCTCCGGTCCCTGGACCGACCTGACGAACGACGCGCTCGGCACCGACACGCACTTCATGGGCGGCACCAAGGGGTCGCACATCGTGCTCGACCACCCCGAGCTGCTCGAGGCCACGCGCGGCCGCGAGATCTTCTTCGAGCACTCCGACGGCCGCATCGTGCTGATCTACCCGCTCAAGGGCCGGGTCCTGGTCGGAACGACCGACATCGACGCGGACCCGCGCGAGGTCCCGGTGTGCACGGAGGAGGAAATCGACTACTTCTTCGACCTCATCCACCATGTGTTCCCCTCGATCGCCGTCACGCGCGAGCAGATCGTGTACAACTTCTCCGGCATCCGGCCGCTCCCCCGTCACGAGGACACCGCCCCGGGCTTCGTCTCGCGTGACTACCGCGTCGAGGTGGACCGTCAGGGCGCGGTCCCGCTGGTGAGCCTGGTCGGCGGCAAGTGGACCACGTTCCGCGCGCTCGGGGAATCGCTCTCCGACACCGTGCTCGGTCTCCTCGGCCGCAGCCGCACCGTCTCCACGGCGGGACGCGTGATCGGCGGAGGACGCGAGTTCCCGCGCACCGAGAAGGCGAAGCGCATCTGGATGCAGGAGAACCTCACGGGTGCCGGCGACCGGGCCGACCAGCTGCTCGCCCGCTACGGCACCAGGGCCGCCCAGGTCTGGGCGTACATCGAGCAGGGCGACGACGCGCCCCTCGCCGGCGGCGACCTGTCCACGCGCGAGCTCGAGTGGATGGTGGACGAGGAGATGGTCGCCCGACTGGAGGACGTCATCCTTCGCCGCACCAGCATCGCCTTCACCGGCGGCGCACGTGCCGAGGTGCTCGACGAGATCGCCGACGCGCTGGCCCCCCTCCTCGGGTGGGACCGCGAGCGTCATGACGCCGAGGTGGAGCAGACGCGTCTCCTGCTGAACGAGCGACACGGACTCCACATCCCGTCCCGCGCCCGCGGCTGACGGGGCTCCGACCACCGCGCCCTCCTCGCGGTGCTACCCCATAAGGGGTCGGGGCAGAGGGGCCCCGACCTGCAAGAAAGGTCAACGAAGACATGACTGACGTCAATCTCGGTCTCTACTTCCTCTCGGAGCTCGTGGGCACAGCGATGCTGGTCCTGCTCGGTTGCGGTGTGGTCGCGAACGTCGCCCTGGCGAAGAACAAGGGCTTCGGCGGCGGCTTCCTGATGGTCAACTGGGGATGGGGTCTGGCGGTGTTCGCGGGTGTGCTGGTCTCCGCGTACTCCGGCGCGATCCTGAACCCGGCCGTCGGCATCGGCCTCTTCGTCGCCGGCAAGATCTCGGTGGCGATGTTCCTCACGGCGACCGCCGCGGAGCTCGTCGGTGCGATCCTCGGTGCGATCGTCGTCTGGCTCGCCTACAAGCAGCACTTCGACGAGGAGCCGGAGGCCGCCAACAAGCTCGGCGTCTTCTCCACCGGCCCGGCGATCCGCTCCTACGGCTGGAACCTCGTCACCGAGATCATCGGAACCTTCGTCCTGGTGTTCGTCATCTTCGCGTTCGCGGACTACGGCGACATCGAGATCGGGACGCCCGGCGGCCTCGGCCCGCTCACCGCCCTGCCGGTGGCTCTGCTCGTGGTCGCGATCGGCGCCTCGCTCGGTGGTCCGACGGGATACGCCATCAACCCCGCCCGTGACCTCGGTCCCCGCATCGCGCACGCGATCCTCCCGATCAAGGGCAAGGGCTCCAGCGACTGGTCCTACTCGTGGGTGCCCGTCGTCGGTCCGCTCATCGGTGGTGTCATCGCCGCCCTCGCCGCCCCGGCCCTGCTCGGCCTCGCCGGCTGATCCCCCTCGACCACTCGGGAATTCAAAGGAGAACACATGGCTGACTACATCATCGCGATCGACCAGGGAACGACGTCGAGCCGCGCGATCATCTTCGACAAGAAGGGCAGCATCGTCGCCACCGGGCAGAAGGAGCACGAGCAGATCCTTCCCAAGGCCGGCTGGGTCGAGCACGACGCCGCCGAGATCTGGCGCAACGTCCAGGAGGTGATCGGCCTCGCCCTCGGTCGTGCCGATCTGACACGTCACGACATCGCCGCGGTGGGCATCACCAACCAGCGCGAGACCGCGGTCGTGTGGGACAAGACGACGGGCAAGCCGGTCTACAACGCCATCGTCTGGCAGGACACCCGCACGCAGGAGATCGTCAACCGCCTCGCGGGCGACGAGGGCGTCGACCGGTTCAAGTCGATCGTCGGCCTCCCCCTGGCCACCTACTTCTCCGGAACCAAGATCACCTGGATCCTGGAGAACGTCGAAGGCGCTCGGGAGAAGGCCGAGGCGGGCGATCTGCTCTTCGGCACCACCGACTCGTGGGTGCTGTGGAACCTCACCGGCGGCATCGACGGGGGCGTGCACGCGACCGACGTCACCAACGCCTCGCGCACGATGTTCATGGACCTCGAGACGCTGGAGTGGCGCGACGACATCCTCGAAGCGTTCGGCGTGCCGCGCTCGATGATGCCGGAGATCCGCTCCTCCTCCGAGGTGTACGGCGCCGCCGAGAGCTCGTCGCTGCTGCGCGAGACGCCGATCGCCGGCATCCTCGGCGACCAGCAGGCGGCGACGTTCGGCCAGGCGGCCTTCCAGAAGGGCGAGAGCAAGAACACCTACGGCACGGGCTGCTTCCTCATCTTCAACACGGGCGAGGAGATCGTCCGCTCGAAGAACGGGCTGCTCACCACCGTCGGCTACAAGCTCGGCGACCAGCCCACGCACTACGCGCTGGAGGGATCGATCGCGGTCACCGGATCGCTCATCCAGTGGCTGCGCGACCAGCTCGGCATCATCTCCTCCGCCCCCGAGGTCGAGGAGCTGGCCGAGAAGGTCGAGGACAACGGCGGCGTGTACATCGTCCCGGCGTTCTCCGGTCTCTTCGCGCCGTACTGGCGTCCGGATGCCCGCGGAGCGATCGTCGGCCTCACCCGCTACGCGAACAAGAACCACATCGCGCGCGCCGCCCTGGAGGCCGTGGCCTTCCAGACCCGCGACGTGCTCGACGCGGTCAACGCGGACGCCGGCGTGGACCTCACCGAGCTCAAGGTCGACGGCGGCATGGTCGCCAACGACGCGCTCATGCAGTTCCAGGCCGACATCCTCGGTGTGCCGGTCGTGCGCCCGGTGGTGGCGGAGACCACGGCGCTCGGGGCGGCCTACGCCGCCGGTCTCGCTGTCGGCTTCTGGAGCGGTCTCGACGACCTCTCCGCGAACTGGCAGGAGGACCGCCGCTGGGAGCCGTCGCTCGACGACGCCGAGCGCGACCGTCAGCTGCGCCTGTGGCGCAAGGCCGTCACCAAGTCGATGGACTGGGTCGACGACGACGTGCGCTGATCACCGTATGACGTGGCGGGTCCGGGTTCTCCCCGGGCCCGCTTCGTCGTCTCCGGTTCGACCCCTGCCGACTCGCCTGCACGATCCAGATCCGGTGGCCCGCCCGTTCCGGGGGTTCCGTCGTGCAGTCGTCCGCACGTCGTGCAGGCGGAACGTGGCTCAGGAGGCCGCCGCCACGATGTCGAGGAAGGCGCGTGCCGCGCTGCGCGGTGCGGCGGCGTCCCAGGCCAGGTGTTCGACGCGGACAGGGCCGTCCTGCACCGCCACGGTGTCCACGATCTCCCGGCACCCGCGCACCACCCCGGGCGCAAGCAGCGTGACCGCGAGGCCCGCAGCGACCAGGCCGATCAGGCTCGCGGCCGTGTCGGATTCGAAGGCCACGTCCCGCCGGACCCGTGCCGTCAGGAACGCCCCGTCGCTCTGCGCTCGCCCCGACGTGCCGGCGGGGAAGTCGGCGAAAGGGGAATCCGCGAGGTCGCTGAGCCGCACGACCCGCTTCGCCCCGAGGTGATGCCCGCGGGGCACCACGCCCACCAGCGGCTCGCGGGACAACGGACGGGAGGCCACCCCCTCAGGCTCCGCGCCCTCCCGAAGCCCGAGGAATGCGACATCCAGATCGCCCTGTCGGATCGCGGCCGCGAGTGAATCGCTGTTCCCCTCGCGGAGCTCCACGCGCGCAGCCGGATGCGCGGCGCGATAGGCCACGAGGAGTGCGGGGACGTCGACAGCCGTCACCGTGGGGATGATGCCCAGTCGCAGTGTTCCCACCACCTCACCGCTCGCCGCCGCCGCATCCTCCCGTGCCTGATCTGCCGCGCGGACCGCCAGACGGGCAGAGCGGAGGAAAGCCTCACCGGACTCGGTCGCGCGGACGCTGCGACTGGTGCGCGCGAACAGCCGCACGCCCAACTCGCGTTCGAGAGCGGCGACCTGGTGACTGAGTGCGGATTGGGTGACGTGACAGCGGTCCGCCGCGCGGGTGAACGACCCCGTGTCCTTCACCGCGACGACGTACCGGAGTTGCTGGAGTTCCATGCACCCATGATCTCGCTTCATGGATTACGTGACAACAATGCGTTGGACTCATGATGACGAGCGTCGCAGGCTGGAAGCATGAACCGCCTCACGCTCACCCTCGTCACGGCTCTGGCTCCTGCGGCGTGGGGCACGACCTACCTGGTCACGACGGAGCTGCTCCCCGCCGGGCATCCGCTCCTCGCCGGCCTCCTCCGCTCGCTGCCCGCGGGTCTCCTCGCGGTGCTGCTCGCCCGCCGTCTGCCGCACGGAGCCTGGTGGGGCAAGGTTCTCGTGCTCGGTGCCCTCAACATCGGCGCGTTCTTCCCGCTGCTGTTCCTCGCGGCCGAACGCCTCCCCGGCGGGGTGGCCGCCGCCGTCGCCGGAGCGCAGCCGCTGATCGTGTTGGGCCTCGGGGCGCTCGTCCTCGGGGAACGCATCCGACCGGCGTCCGCCGCGGCAGCCGTGGTCGGAGCGGGCGGCGTCGCCCTCGTCGTCCTCGGCCCCGCAGCGGCGCTGGATCTCTGTGGCCTCATCGCGGCCCTGGGCGGTGTGACCGCCACCGGCCTCGGGATGATCCTCACCAAGCGCTGGGGACGCCCCTCCGGTGTCGGCCCCGTGGCCTACGCGGGCTGGCAGCTCACCGCGGGAGGGCTGCTGCTCCTCCCCCTCACCTTCGCTGTCGAGGGCCCGCCGCCTGCCCTCGACGCGGGTGCGCTCTTCGGCTACCTCTGGCTCGCGACCGCGGGAGGGATCATCGCCTACACGCTGTGGTTCCGCGGCATCCAGCGCCTGCCGGTGATCGTGCCCGGTCTCCTTGCACTGCTCTCGCCGGTCGTCGCGACGCTGCTCGGCGTCCTCGTCGCCGGCGAGAGCTTCACCCCGGTCCAGGTGGCGGGCATCGTGATCACACTCGCCGCCCTCATCGGCGGGCAGTTCGCGGCACGGCCGCGAGGCACGCCCGCGACCACGGCCGATCCTTCGGCCGCGCCGGTCGCCGTGCGCTGAGGTCCCTGCCGCTCAGCCCTTGCCGAACAGCTTCTGGATCTCAGCGAGGTCCGCCTCGGAGGGGGCCGCGCCTCCCCCGCCGAGGCCGAAGCCCGAGCCGGTCGGTGCTGACGAGGCCGCGAGGCCGGCGTTCTCCGCCGCGCGCTTCGCGGGGTTGCCGGAGCGGGAGCGGTTGCCGCCGCCACCCTTGCCCTTCTTGCCGCGCTTCGACGAGGCGCCGGGCTTCCCCATGCCGGGCACCGGGCCCATGCCGGGGATGTTCGGCGTGCCGCCACGGGCGACCGTCTTCATCATCTTCGCGGCCTGCTCGAAGCGCTGGACAAGCTGGTTCACGTCCGTGACGGTCATGCCGGAACCGCGCGCGATGCGCAGACGGCGCGAGCCGTTGAGGATCTTGGGGTTGCGACGCTCGACCGGCGTCATGGACCGGATGATGGCCTCGGTGCGGTCGATCTCGCGCTCGTCGAAATCCTCGAGCTGCTGCTTCATCTGGCCCATGCCCGGGAGCATCCCGAGCATCTTCTTCATCGAGCCCATCTTCTTCATCTGCTGGAGCTGCTCGAGGAAGTCCTCCAGGGTGAACGCCTCGTTCGCGAGTTTCTCCGCGACCTTGCGTGCCTCCTCCTCGTCGAAGGCCTGCTGGGCCTGCTCGATGAGGGTGAGAATGTCGCCGAGGTCGAGGATGCGGCTCGCCATCCGGTCGGGGTGGAACGGCTCGAGGTCTTCCAGCCGCTCGCCCGTGGAGGCGAAGATGATCGGGCGACCCGTGACCGAGGCGACCGACAGCGCCGCTCCGCCTCGCGCGTCGCCGTCGAGCTTGGAGAGCACGACGCCGGTGAAGTCCACGCCCTCCTGGAAGGCCTTGGCGGTGTTGACGGCGTCCTGACCGATCATCGCGTCGATGACGAAGAGCACCTCGTCCGGGTTGACCGCCTTGCGGATGTCGGCGGCCTGCTTCATGAGCTCGGCGTCGACACCGAGGCGTCCGGCCGTGTCGATGATGACCACGTCGTGCTGCTGGCGGCGGGCGTGCTCGACGCCGTCGCGCGACACCTTCACGGGGTCGCCGACGCCGTTGCCCGGCTCCGGCGCATACACGGTGGCCCCGGCCTGCTCCGCGACGACCTGGAGTTGGTTCACGGCGTTCGGTCGCTGGAGATCGGCGGCCACGAGGAGCGGCGTGTGGCCCTCGCTCTCGAGCTGCTTGGCGAGCTTGCCGGCGAACGTCGTCTTACCCGAGCCCTGAAGGCCCGCGAGCATGATCACGGTCGGCGCGGTCTTGGCGAACTGCAGGCGCCGCTGCTCTCCGCCGAGGATCTGGACGAGCTCCTCGTTCACGATCTGCACCACCTGCTGCGCGGGGTTCAGCGCCTTGTTGACCTCGTCGCCGAGTGCGCGCTCGCGCACCTTGGCGGTGAAGTCCTTGACGACCGCGAGCGCGACGTCGGCGTCGAGCAGGGCACGACGGATCTCGCGCACCGTGCCGTCGACGTCGGCGGCGGTGAGCTTTCCCTTCGTGCGCAGGTTGCGGAAGGTGTCGGTGAGCCGATCGGAGAGCGTGCCAAAGGTAGCCATGGTGCCTACGATTCTACGCGAGTGGAGCCTCCACGCTCAGCGCGGCACGGAGCTGCTCCTTGGCGCGCTGGTACCGCCCTCTCACCGTGGACGCCGGAACGCCGAGCAGCGCGGCCGCATCGGTCAGGCTGAATCCGTCCCAGTGCACCAGGCGGATGACCTCCGCGAGGTCGGGATCGAGGCGGGCGATGGCGTCGCGCACCTCCGCGCCCCCGTCCGCCGGCGGTGCCTGGAGCCGGGCTTCCGCTCCCTCTCCCCGCACCCGCTCGTGCAGGGCGTGCCGACGCCGCTCACCGCGGGCGTGGTTGAGCAGGGTCTTGCGAGCGACCCCGAACAGCCACATCCGCGCCCGTTCGGGGTCGTCGGGCAGATGCCGGACGCGCCGCCAGGCGACGACCATCGTCTCGCCGAGCAGGTCGCCGGCGTCATCCGCCCCGACGCGGCGCGCGAGATAGGCCAGGAGATCAGGGGCGCACGCCTCGAACGCGGCGATCAGTGCCGTGTCGTCGGCACGGCTGCTCACTCGCCGCTCCAGGCTTCGTCGTCGCAGTGCACCTGGGAGTGGGAGTCGGCTCCGGGGATCGGACCGAACCCGTGCTCTTCGAGTTCGGCGTGGAGCGCCTCGTTCAACGCGCCCTCATGAGCCATCCAGGCCCGCGTGTCCGCCGCATTCCGATCCGTGGCCGGAACGCCCGCAGCCTCGTCGCCCTGCTCGAGCATCCGCAGCTGGCCGTCCACGTAGGGCGCGGCCTCCGCCTCCACATCCGCCGAGGCGAACCACTGATCGATGACGCGATCGACTTCGGCCTGGATCAGCGGGTTGTGCGTGTCGAGGCCACTGAAGCGGATCTCGCACTCCCCCCAGGTCGGCGCGGTGAACCGGTAGCTCCGTGCGGGATCCTCAAGACCGTCACCCCAGAGCCAGTCGGAGGATGCGGTCGCCACCCCGGCGCCGCCCACCAGGACCACCGCCGTCACAGCGGCGATCACGCCGCGTGACCGGAGTCGGGGCCGAGCGCGCCGACGGGACGCGTCGATCATCGCCCGCAGCTCGTGTCGAGCGAGAGCGGGGGTGGGCGGCGCGGAGCCGTCCAGCAGGTCGTCCAGCGGATCCGTGGTCATGGTGTCCTCCTCGTCAGGGATGCCTTCATCACTGACGTGTCCGGCCGACACCGATCCGTCCGCGCGTCATTCCCCCCAGGGCAGATCGTGCACCCGAGCGAGTGCCTCGCGGAGCACGGACTCCGGTGTGCCCCGGCCCGCCCCCTCCTCGGCCCAGACGCGCAGGGCGGACAGGACAGCCGCCGCCTGCGCCGCTCCCAGCACGTCCGCACGCATCACATCGATGCCCGCCGCACACGCCGCACGGGAGACCGCGGCGGCGAGGCGGGCCAGACGGACACCCGTCTCCCGCACCAGCTCCTCCTCGAGCGCCATGGCCTCCGCGTTCCGCAGCGCCAGTGCCAGCGGATCCGGGGCGAAGTCGTCCACGATCCCCTGCAGGATCCCGCGCACCCGCTCCCCCGTGGCGTCGCGGCCGAGGTCGTCCAGAGCGCCGACCGCGACGCCGATGCGCTCGTCGATACCCGACCACAGCACGTCGCTCTTGGACGTGAAGTAGTTGAAGAAGCTCGACCGGCTCACCCCCGCGCGCTGCGTGATATCGGCCACGGACGTCGCGTCGTACCCCTGCTCGAGGAACAGTTCACAGGCGGCTTCGGCGAGGGTCTCGCGTGAGGAGGCCTTGGGGCGGCCGGCGCGACCAGTCCGATTCATGCCTTCACGCTACCGCGCGAGCCTCTCCCCCCGACCACCGGGTATTGTTGGACGCACTCCATCTATTCGAGGGAAGCGACGACGCATGCTCGACATCCTCACTCCCGGCTTCATGCCGAACCCCGTCCCTTACTCCGAAGGGTGGGAACTGCAACGCCGCGTGCACGCGGACGTGGTCTCCGGGGCCCGCCCTGACACCCTGATCCTGCTCGAACACGCCCCCGTGTACACCGCCGGCAAGCGCACCGAGGAGCATGAGCGCCCGCAGGACGGCACGCCGGTCATCGACGTGGACCGGGGCGGCAAGATCACCTGGCATGGTCCGGGCCAGCTCGTCGGCTACCCGATCTTCCGGCTCCCCGAGCCGATGGACGTGGTGGCGCACGTCCGGCGTCTGGAACGCATCCTCATCGACGTGCTGCGACCGTTCGGGGTCGACGGCCACCAGGTCGACGGGCGGAGCGGCGTCTGGGTGCGTCGGCCGCTCTCGGAGGACAAGGTCGCCGCCATCGGTGTGCGCGTGCAGCAGGGCGTGACCATGCACGGCTTCGCCATCAACGGCGACAACAGCCTCGCACCCTTCCGCGGCATCATCCCGTGCGGGATCACCGACGCCGGAGTCACGACCGTGAGCGAGGTGACCGGCCGCGTGATCGGCCCGCTCGACCTCGTCGACGCCGTGCGTGACGCCTTCCTCACCGCCCACGCCGCTTCGACGATGACAGGAGTCCCGGCATGAACGCCGCCCCCGAAGGACGCAAGCTCCTCCGCCTCGAGATCCGCAACGCGGAGACCCCCATCGAGCGGAAGCCCGAGTGGATCAAGACGAAGGCGAAGATGGGGCCGGAGTACTCCGCCCTGCACTCGCTCGTGAAGAGCGAGGACCTGCGCACGGTGTGCCAGGAGGCCGGGTGTCCGAACATCTACGAGTGCTGGGAGGACCGCGAGGCGACCTTCCTCATCGGCGGCTCCCAGTGCACGCGTCGCTGCGACTTCTGCCAGATCGACACCGGCAAACCTGCCGACTACGACACCGACGAGCCCCGACGGGTGGCCGAGAGCGTGCAGCGGATGAACCTCCGCTACGCGACGGTGACGAGTGTGGCCCGCGACGACCTCCCCGACACCGGCGCCTGGCTGAATGCCGAGACCGTCCGGAAGATCCACGAGCTCAACCCGAACACCGGCGTGGAGCTGCTGGCCAACGAGCACAACGCCGACCCGGCCTTCCTCGGGCAGATCTTCGACGCGCGCCCCGAGGTGTTCGCGCACAACGTGGAGACCGTCCCCCGCATCTTCAAGCGCATCCGCCCCGCGTTCCGATACGAGCGCTCCCTGAACGTGCTCACGCAGGCTCGCGATGCCGGACTCATCACGAAGTCGAATCTGATCCTGGGCATGGGCGAGGAGCCGGAGGAGGTCGTCCAGGCGCTGCAGGACCTCCACGACGCCGGCTGCGACATCATCACCATCACGCAGTACCTCCGCCCGACGCCGCGACATCTCCCGGTGTCGCGATGGGTGAAGCCGGCCGAGTTCGTCGAGTTCAAGGAGGAG
This sequence comes from Microbacterium sp. BLY, assembly GCF_017939615.1. Lineage (NCBI taxonomy): Bacteria > Bacillati > Actinomycetota > Actinomycetes > Micrococcales > Microbacteriaceae > Microbacterium > Microbacterium sp. BLY. Next base: position 2,349,499 of record NZ_JAGKSR010000001.1, on the reverse strand, counting down.
GCGGAGCGGATCGGCTTCCTGGGAGTGCTCGCCGGCCCGCTGGTGCGCTCCTCGTACCGTGCCGGGCGTCTGTGGGCGCAGTCGATGACGTCGAAGGGACGGGAGATCCCGGCCCACCTCGCGCACATCGCCGAGAGCGCCGAGCTCGGCTTCGCGCAGGCGGTCTGACGAGCCGCGGGGCGGTCAGTCGGCGCTCATGACCGACTGCACGCTGCCGTCGGACCCGAGGTTCACCAGCAGGACGTCGTCGGTCGCGCTGTCGTCGAGCGCGTACTCCAGCACGGCGAACGGCTCGGAGCCGCCGTGCTCGTCGGCGAGGATCGTCATGCTCATCAGGCGCAGGGACCGGATGATGTCCACGGCCGCGTCTCCGGACACGTCGATGAGGACGTCCGGGAGGTCGTCGCCGAACACCTCCTGCTGCTGCAGGATGTACTCGGTCACCTCGCTCGTCCGGTCGTCCACCTCGGACAGCATGCCCCGGCGCGCGGTGGCGTCGACGTTCTCCAGCCCCGCGATGAGACCGGCGGCGATGTCGAGGGCATCCGCGGAGACGTCGTCCTGGTCCGGAGCGGTCAGGTCCACGGTCACGCTCTGGTCGCCGAGCTCGACCGTCTCCGACCAGAAGATCGAGCCGTCGGGGCCCGACGACAGCAGTCCGAAGTAGTCGTGTTCGATCGCCATAACGCTATGAAACCAGCCTGATGCCCGGGACGGTAGCCCTGTGTCAGCCGACCAGCGCCTGCACGAAGAGGTGCGGCGTGAAACCGGTCAGATCGTCGATGCCTTCGCCCTGTCCGAGGAGCTTGACCGGGATGCCCGTGCGCTCCTGAACGGCGAGCACGAAACCGCCCTTGGCGGAGCCGTCGAGCTTGGTGAGCACGAGTCCCGTGACCCCGGCGTGCTGCAGGAAGGTCTCCGCCTGCATGACGCCGTTCTGCCCCGTCGTCGCGTCGAGCACCAGCAACACTTCGCTGATCGGTGCCTGCTTCTCGACGACGCGGCGGATCTTGCCGAGCTCGTCCATGAGGCCGCCCTTGGTGTGCAGGCGTCCGGCGGTGTCGATGATCGCGATCTCGATGCCCTCGCGCTTCGCATACTCCACCGTCTGGAAGGCGACGGAGGCCGGGTCCTGACCTTCCTGCTGCGGTCGGACGATGGCCGCTCCCCCGCGCTGCGCCCACGTCGCGAGCTGGTCGACGGCGGCGGCGCGGAAGGTGTCCGCTGCCCCCACGACGACGCTCCGCTGATAGCCGCGCAGGAACTTCGTGAACTTGCCGATCGTCGTCGTCTTGCCGACGCCGTTGACCCCGACGACGAGCACCACGGCGGGCCGCTCGGTCAGCTTCAGGGTCGTGTCGAACTTCGCGAAGTGCTCCTCCAGCGTCTCCCGCAGCATGCGCTGGAGGTCCTTGGGGTCGGTGGTGCGGTACTTCGCGACCTTGTCGCGGAGCTCGTCGACGATGCGCTCACTGATGTCGGGGCCGAAGTCCGCCGTGATCAGCGCCGTCTCCAGGTCTTCCCACGTCGTCTCGTCGATGGTGGGCTTCACGAACATGCCGCGCAGCGCGCGACCGAGAGACCAGGACTTCTCTGCCATGCGTCCAGCCTACGGGTAGCAGCGCCCCCTCTCCGACGCTGATCACGGCTTCGGAGACCGCGGGCGACACGCCGGATCCGACCATCGACACGCCGGATGGGGGCCACGATCTCCGAAGCTGTGCCCGGGGCGGGAGGGCGGAGGACGGACCGAGGTCAGACAGCGGCGGCGCGGTCGCCGACGCGCTGGCCCACCACCGCGGAGACGCCGTCCTGACGCATCGACACGCCGTAGAGCGCGTCGGCGATCTCCATCGTCCGCTTCTGGTGCGTGATGACGAGGAGCTGGGAGCTCTCGCGCAGCTGCTCGAAGACCGTGAGCAGCCGGCCGAGGTTCGCGTCGTCCAGCGCGGCCTCTACCTCATCCAGGATGTAGAACGGGCTGGGGCGCGCCTTGAAGATCGCCACCAGGAGCGCCACCGCGGCCAGAGACCGCTCACCGCCGGACAGCAGCGACAGGCGCTCGATCTTCTTCCCGACGGGACGGACCGAGACCTCGATCCCCGTCGTCAGCATGTTGTCCGGGTCGGTCAGCGAGATGCTGCCCGTGCCGCCGGGGAACAGCAGGGGGAAGACCTGGCCGAACGCCTCCTTGGTGTCCTCGAACGCGCTCGCGAAGATCGTCTGCATGCGCTCGTCGAGGTCGGCGATGATCGTCAGCAGATCCTGCCGCGTCTGGGTCAGGTCCGCGAGCTGCGTGGTGAGGAACGCGTGGCGCTGCTCCAGGGCGGCGAACTCCTCCAGCGCGAGCGGGTTGACCCGGCCGAGCTGGGCGAGCTTGCGCTCGGCGTCCGCGAGACGCCGCTGCTGGATGCGCCGGTCGAACGGGATCGCGGTGTCGTCGAGCAGCTCGCCGTCGGCGGGCTCCGCACCCGGATCCCGCGGAACGAGCTGGTCCGGGCCGTACTCGGCGACGAGCACGTCCTCGTCGAGGGCGAGCTCCGAGGACACGCGCTCCAGCAGGCTGTTCAGGTGGAGCTTCTTCTCGTGGATCTGCAGCTCCAAGCCGTGCACGCTCTCCGTGAGACCGGCCAGACGCTCGCGCAGTGACGACTCCTGGGCGCGCAGGGCGACGAGCTCCTCGTTCTGCGCCGATCGGGCGGCCTCCGCCTCCGCCAGCGCGACGCGGGCCTCGGTGACCGAGCGGTCGAGGGAGTCGAGGATGCGCGGCAGCTCCTCCACGACTCCGGATGCCGCCTCGCGCTGGGCGCGACGGATCACGGCCCGGCGGGCCGCCTCGGCCGCGGCGTCCCGCTCCTGCTCGCGTTGCCGCTCCAGCGCGGTCACCCGGGACTGGGCGGCACGGACGCGCTCGCGCAGGGTCTCGACCTCCAGGCGGGCACGGACCTCGCCTTCACGGGCGCGCTCCAGCGCCTCCAGCAGGCCGTCCCGGGCCGAGGCGTCCAGCACCGGGCGGGGCGCGGCGACGGCCGCATCGAGCTCCGCCTTGGCGGCCTCCGCCTTCGCCTCCGCGTCGGCCACGGCGGCCTGCGCCTGGGCGAGACCGGTCTCCAGACGATCGCACTCCGCGACAGCGGCCTCATGCCGCACGGTCACCTTGTTGACCTGCTCCGCGTGCGTCGCGAGGGCGGCGTCGTGCTCACGCAGCGCACGCAGGGCGTCTTTCGCCTGCCGCCGCGTCTCTTCCACCGCCTCGTCGGCGTCGATGCGCGCCTCGCGGAGGGAGTCTACGACGATCTGGATCTCGGTGAGCCGGTCGGTCGCCGCGTCGCGCTCCGCCGCGAGTTCGAGCCGGGACCGCTCCCCTCCGGATCCCGTCCGCAGCGTCTGGGCGGTGATGACGTCGCCGCCCGTCGTCACGATCGTGGTGGCGGTGTCGCCCGCCGTATCCAGGGCACGCCGGGCCGCGCGGGCGGCATCCAGGTCGTCGGCGATGAGCACGTGCGCGAGGATGCCGAGGATGCCGTCGGGAGCCGTCACGGTCTCCGCCGCCGGGATCACCCCGTCGACCACCGGATGGGCGGGGTTCTCGCACGGGGCCTCGGCGACCACGAAGTCGACCACCCCGCGACGCCGCTCCGCGGCCTCCGCAGCGAGTCCGAACGCGTCGTCCGCCGTCCCCACGAGCACGCCCTCGGCCAGCGGGCCGAGGACGGCGGCGATGGCCGCCTCGTATCCGGCCCGCACCTGGACCGCGTCTCCGACGAGGCCGAGGATGCCGGACCCGCCTTCGGCGACGATCTCGGCGGCGCCGCCGGACAACGACAGCGCGCTGCTCAGAGCGGCCGCCTTGGCGGTGAGGGCGTCGACCTCGCGCTCGGCGGCATGCAGCCGTTCCCGCAGGCTCTCCCGCTCGGCCTCCGCCGCCGTCGCCGCACGTTGCGCGCTCTCGTAGGCGGCGGCATACTCGACCGCCGTGCCCTCCGGCGCCTCGGCGTCGTCGGTCGCCGCGAGGGCTTCCTCGGCCTCACGTCGACGTGCATGCGCCGCCTCGAGCGCGTTCTCCTGGCGGAGCACCGCGCCGCGGACGGCTGCCAGCGCGGAAGCGGCGGCGTCGGCGGTCCCCCGCAGCGACGAGAGACGCATGTCGTACTCCGACACGAGGGCGCTCTGCTCGGCGATGTCCACGTCCAACGTGTCGAGTTCGGCGCGCGCGTTCACGACCTCGCGGCTCGCCGCCGCGGCGGCATCCTGCGCATCGCCGAGACCCGAGGAGATCGTCTCGATGTCCTCCCGCGCCTCGTCGATCGTCGCCTGCGTCACGGTCACTGCGGTGACCGCCGCGTCATCCTCCTCGGAGCCGAGCAACGCGAGACGCTGGTTGGCGAGCGTGTACAGGCCCCGCATGCGTTCCTGCACCTGCTCGAGTCCGAACGCGACGCTGCGTGCCTCGTCGACGGCGATGGAGTTCTGGTCCTTCTCGAGACGAGCGATCCCCGCGCGGACCGCCTCGGCCTGATCGGACAGCACGAGCCGCTCGGTGTGCCGTTCCTGCTCGGTCCGCGTGTGATCGGCGAGGGCGGTCCGCAGGGCGACCACGTCGTCGGCGAACAGGCGGGCCTTGGCGTCACGCACCACGGCGGCGATGGTCTGCGCCTCGCGGGCGATCTCCGCCTGACGGCCGAGGGGCTTGAGCTGGCGCCGGATCTCCCCCGCGAGGTCGCTCAGACGGGTGAGGTTGGCCTCCATCGCGTCGAGCTTGCGCAGGGTCTTCTCCTTGCGGCGCCGGTGCTTGAGGATGCCGGCGGCCTCCTCGATGAAGCCCCGGCGGTCTTCCGGCGAGGCCTGGAGGACGGTGTCCAGCCGCCCCTGCCCCACGATGACGTGCATCTCGCGCCCGAGACCGGAGTCGCTGAGAAGCTCCTGCACGTCGAGGAGCCGGCAGCTCTCCCCGTTGATCGCATACTCGCTGGAGCCGTTCCGGAACAGGGTGCGGCTGATCGTCACCTCGGCGAACTCGATCGGGAGGGCGCCGTCGGCGTTGTCGATCGTGAGCTGGACCTCGGCACGCCCGAGGGGTCCTCGGGTCGACGTCCCGGCGAAGATGACGTCCTCCATCTTCCCGCCTCGCAGGGTCTTCGCGCCCTGCTCGCCCATCACCCAGGCCAGCGCGTCGACGACGTTGGACTTGCCGGAGCCGTTCGGGCCGACGATGCAGGTGACACCCGGCTCGAAGACGAAGGTCGTCGGCTGGGCGAACGACTTGAACCCCTTGAGCGTCAGGCTCTTCAGGTGCATGGGGCGACCGCTCGTCCAGGGAGATTCACGTCGCTACGCTACCGGAATTCCGCGGATCGTCGGGTATCCCGCGCGGGGGCCGCGGAGGCTCCTCAGGCCACGACACGCCGGTGCTAGCACGAAATGCTTGACGTTCTCCTGTGAGTTTCGCTACGGTGGGCCTCCGGATCGCCACACGAAAGGAGGTTACCGATGATGATCACTCAGCACACCGCACAGGCATACAGCCTCGCCGCGCCCGCGCACTCCGCGCCGCGCCCTGCGGCATCGGTGACCGCCGGCGTCCGTCACGGCTCGCTCGGCTAGAACCGCAGCCAGGGAATGCAGGCCCGAACTGGGTCTTCTCCCGCCTGTTCTGTCGCGTCCCACCCTCTGATCCCTCGGATCATGGATCCCCGCCGCCTCCGGCTTTCCGCGTTCCGCGGCTCCGGCGGCGCTGCTCTCGTCCGTACCCGCCGCGGCCGACGACTCGGTCCTGACGCGGTGCTTCCGCACCACATCCATCCCTTTCGAAGGAACCATCGTGAACACCACGCTGTCACGCAGCATCACCCATCCGCCCGATACCGAGGACCGTGAGGTCCTCCACATCCCCCGGGACGACGAACTGCGTCGGCTCGGCGTCGCGGACCGCCTCTCCCTCCGGATCGGCCTCTGGCTGCTCCAGCGGGCGCAGCGCCCCCGACGTCCGCGCCGCTCGTGGACGGTCGACCCCGGCGACCTGCTCCTCGTCGGAGAGCAGCGTCACCGCTCCGCCGCGGAATCGCACGCCCTCCTCGTCTTCGACATGCAGCGCGGCCTGCGCTGAGCCGGGCGATGACGACCGCATCGACGCCGGCCCGGCGCCCGTCCGTTCCTCCCGGACGGGCGCCGGGACACCCGGCACCCTCTGCCTCCCGCCGAACCCCGAAGGACCTGACAATGACGACCGCCGCTCTGACGATCACACCGCTGATCGTCCCGGCCACCCTCGCCGCCGACGACGCCGCGGACTTCCGCGCCTACGGGGACCTGAACCGGCTGATCTGCGACGAAGAGGTCGGCCTCCCCGACCTGGCGCCGGACGCCGCGCAGATGCTGCCCAACTGGCAGGACGACTCGGACGCGCTCGACCTCGGCTTCGTGGCGCGGGACGGCGACGAGATCATCGGCATGGTCACCGTCTCCTTCGCCCAGGAGGCGGAGGCGCATGCGGCCGAGATCGACCTCCTGGTTGCCGCCGCCCACCGTGGTCGCGGTGTCGAGGAGGCGCTGCTCACGCGCGCCGAGGACGAGGCCAGGGAGCGCGGACGGACCGTACTTCAGATCTGGACGCTCCACCGGCCCGAGGAGGCGGAGCGCATGCTCGTGCCGCGGACCGGGTGGGGGCGCATCCCGGCGACGTCGCTGAGCGACGCGGTCGAGGCGCATGGATTCACGCTGGAGCAGGTGGAGCGCAACAGCGAACTCGATCTGCGCGCCGATCCGGAGCCGCTCCGCCGCGCGTTGGCGGCGGCTCTCGAAGCCGCAGGGCCGGAGTATCGGGTGATCGAATGGCAGCTGCCCACTCCGCCGGAACTCCGCGACGGGTACGCCGCCGTCCTCGCCCGGCTGTCGACCGACGCCCCCAGCGGGGACATGGACTTCGTCGCCGAGGTCTATGACGCGGATCGGGTGATCCGCCGCGACGGTCGCCTCACCGCCGCCGGTCAGACGGTCTCCGTCGCCGCCGTGGAGCACATCCCGTCCGGCACGCTCGTCGCGTACAACGAGCTGCTGATCGGTGCGGAGCGGACCGGCACGACCCACCAGTTCGGCACCCTCGTCGCGAAGGAGCATCGCGGTCACCGGCTCGGCACGATCGTCAAGTGCGCCAATCTCCTGCGCTGGCGGGAGCTCGTCCCGGATTCGTCCGTGGTGTCCACCTTCAACGCGGAGGAGAACCGGCCGATGCTCGACATCAACGAGGCCATCGGCTTCGTCCCCGTGTCGTACGCGGGGGCATGGCAGAAGAAGATCTGAGCGTCTCCAGCGGACGTCATCCTCCCGGATGACGTCCGCCGCCGCGGTTCATCCGCGGGGCCGACGACGTCGACCCCGCCGTCCCGCGAGGCTGGGAGCATGAACACCCCCGTGATCGAAGCCCACGCCCTGACCAAGACCTTCGGCGTCACGCACGCCCTCGCCGGTGTCGACCTCACCGTGCACCGCGGCGAGGCCGTCGCGATCATGGGCGCGTCCGGTTCAGGCAAGACCACCCTCCTGCATGTGCTCGCGGGCATCACCGCCCCCGACACGGGGCGCGTGGTCTTCCACCCGTCCACGGGCACGCCCATCGAGGTGACCGCGCTCGGCGAGGCCGCCCGGTCACGCCTGCGCCGGGAACGCTTCGGCTTCGTCTTCCAGCAGGGACTGCTGATCCCCGAGCTGACCGCCGTGGAGAACGTCGCCCTCGCGTCGATGATCAACGGCGTCGCGAAGAAGGACGCCCTGCCGCACGCGGCATCCTGGCTCGCGGCGCTGGGACTCGCCGGCATGGAGGAACGGCGGATCGGCGAGCTCTCGGGCGGGCAGGCGCAACGCGTCGCGATCGCCCGCGCACAGGCCACCGGCGCCGAACTCGTCTTCGCGGACGAGCCGACGGGCGCCCTCGACTCGCACACCTCGTCCGAGGTCATGGACGCCCTGCTGTGGTCCACCACCGGCCAGGGACGCACCCTCATCGTCGTCACGCACGACCCGGAGGTGGCCGCCCGCTGCGGACGCACCGTCGCCGTGCGCGACGGCCGCATCGTCTCCTCGGCGGTGAACGCGTGAACCTCTCCGTCCTCGGCCTGCTCCTGCGTCCCGCGCCCGGGCAGCGCAGCGTCCTCGCCCTCCCGATCATCGCGTTCGGAATCGTCACGACCCTCGTGCTCACGGTCATCGGCGGCGCCCAGGCGTTCTGGACCTGGACCGACCCGGAGGCGATGCTCTACCAGGCCCTCGCGGCGATCGCCCTCGTCCTCCTCGTGGTCCCGCTGACCTCCCTCGGCGGCGCCGCCGCCCGGCTCTCGGCCCGTCGCCGCGATGAGCGCCTCTCGACGCTGCGTCTGCTCGGCGTCACTCCGGGCGGGGTCACGGTCGCGACGGTGGTGGAATCCGTCTTCGTCGCCGCGGCGGGGGCGCTCATCGGGGTGGCGGGTCATCTCGCCCTCAGCCCGCTCATCGGGCTCATCCCCTTCCGGGGAGAGCCGCTCGGTCTCCCCTCCGTGGTCCTGCCGCCGGCGATGATCGCCGCCGTGGTCGCGGGAGCCCTGCTGCTCGCGGCCGGCAGCGGGGTCGTCGGACTGCGTCGTGTCGTGATCTCGCCGCTCGGCGTCCGCACGCGCACCACCCCGCCGAACGTCCATTGGATCCGTGCGGTGATCGCCGTCGCCGGGATCGCCACCGCGTTCGTCCTCATCAAGGTGTTCCCGATGATCGGAGGCGTCGTCGCGACGATCGCCGTCGTGGCAGCGATGTTCGCCCTGGCCCTCGCCGTGCTCAACGTCCTCGGCCCGTGGGTGCTGAAGGTCTCCGCCGGCCGTCAGCTCCGCCGGGCCGAGCGCCCCGAGCGTCTGCTGGCCGCGCGGCTCGTGCTCGACGCACCGAAGGCCGCCTGGCGTCAGGTCGGCGGCATCGCGATGGCCAGCTTCATGGCCGTCTTCGCCGGCACCGGCGTCGCTCTTCTCGACACGCTCGGGGCAAGTGACGACCCGGCCAGCATCGCCCTCGCCGAGGACATCAAGACCGGGCTCATCATCACCCTCATCGGGTCCTTCCTGATGGTCGCCGCCTCCGTGGGCGTCAACCAGGCCTCGGACGTGCTGGACAAGAGCGATCTCCACCGCAGCCTGCATCATCTGGGCATGCCGCTGGAGACCGTCGACCGGGCCCGTCGCCGGGCCATCATGTCGCCCCTGCTGGTCACCGCTGTGGGGTCGGCGATCTGCGCGGCCGCGCTCGTCTTCCCCCTCATCGGCATCGCGCTGATCGTCGCTCCGCTCTCGCTGCTCACGATCGCCACGGTCCTCACAGTCGGGATCGGCGTCGTCTGGGCCAGCACCTGGGCGACCCGTCCGCTGCTGGAGCGGGCCTTCGCTCCGGCGTGACGGTGGAGACCTCAGCGTCTCCGCTGGCAGCGCGGGCAGAAGTGCGAGGAGCGGTTCATGAAGGCGGCACGGGTGATCGGCGTCCCGCAGCGAGGACACGGCTTGCCGCCACGGCCGTAGGCGTTGAGGCTGTGGGCGAAGTACCCGGCCTGTCCGTTCACGTTGACGTACTGCGCATCGAAGCTCGTGCCGCCCTCGGCGAGGGCCTTCTGCAGAACGGAGCGCACCTCGGCGAGAAGGCGGTTCACGGCCCGCGTCGGGAGCGCGTCGGCAGGGGTCTCCGGGTGGATCCGCGCGGCCCACAGCGCCTCGTCGGCGTAGATGTTGCCGATGCCGCTCACGACGCCCTGGTCCAGCAGCACCCGCTTGATCGCGCTGTGCCGACGAGCGAGAGCGACACGGAATACGCCATCGTCGAAGAACGGGTCGAGCGGATCGCGGGCGATGTGCGCCACCTGCGTCGGGATCCGCGACGATCCGTCGGTGATCAGGGCGTCGACGGCGAGCGATCCGAACGTGCGCTGGTCCGCGAACACGATCGCGAGCTCGCCGTGCCGTGGGTGCTCGATGCCGAGACGGATGCGCTCATGGCGCTCCGCCGGCGCGTCCGGCGCCCGGAGCAGCATCTGCCCGCTCATGCCGAGGTGGGCGATCAGAGCGGAATCCTCGTCGTCCAACGGCAGCCAGAGGAACTTGCCGCGTCGCGCGGCCGCGGTGAAACGACGCCCCTCCAGGCGCTGCACGAAGTCGGCGGCGCCGGCGGTGTGGCGGGTGAGGGCTCGCTCATCGAAGACGCTCACGCCGGTGATGACCGCGCCGACGGCAGCGGGTGCGAGGCCGGAGCGGACGACCTCGACCTCGGGGAGCTCAGGCACGCTCGCTGAGCGTGCGCCAGGCGCTGAGTGCCGCGGCCATCTCGGCCGTCTTCTTGCTGCTGCCGGCCCCCGTCATCCGGACGTCGCCGACCGCGACGGTCGCCGTGAAGCGGCGGTCGTGATCGGGGCCGCTGGCCTCGACCGAATACTGGGGCGGTGTGGCGCCGAGGCGGGCCGCGAGCTCCTGCAGGCTGGTCTTCGGATCCATGGCGGCGCCGTACCGCTCAGGGTCGGCGAGCAACGGCTCGGTCAGCCGGAGCACGAGCGCCGTCGCGGCCTCGGGCCCGGCCGATAGGTACGTGGCGCCGATCACGGCTTCCATCGTGTCGGCGAGGATCGAGTCCTTGTCGCGCCCACCGGTCTGCTCCTCACCGCGTCCGAGCAGCAGGTGGCTACCCAGGTCGATGCCGCGCGCGACCTCGGCCAGAGCGACCGTCGACACGACGCTGGCCCGACGCTTCGCCAGCTCGCCCTCGTCGAGCTCGGGGTGCCGGGTGAAGAGCATCACCGTCACGGCCTGTCCCAGGACGGAGTCGCCGAGGAACTCGAGCCGCTCGTTGTGCGGGATGCCGCCGTGCTCGTACGCGTAGGAGCGGTGAGTGAGGGCCAACTCCAGAAGCTCCGCGTCGATATCGACGCGGAGCTTGGCTGGGAGAGGTCTCGTCCCCCCGGGGACCTCCGTCACGGTTCGCGACTCAGACGTCGGCGACCTTGCGGCCCTTGTACTCGAGGAAGAGCTCGGTGCCCTGCGAATCGGTGACGACCTTGGCCTGGTGCGGACGGCTGTAGACGACCTTGCCGTTCTCGATGGTCTTGACGAGCGCGGGGGCCTCCGCCTTCCACTGCGCGCGGCGCGAGCGGGTGTTCGAACGGGAGACCTTGCGCTTCGGGGGGTTACCAGCCATGACTAGCTCTCTTCTTTCTCGGCGGCACCGCGTTCTGCCGTGCCGTCCTGGTCTGTGATCTGCTGGAGCGCGCTCCACCGAGGATCGATGGGAGCGACCTGCTCCGTTCCGGTGCTCTCGGTCAGCCTCTCGCCTGTGACCGGGTCGAGCCCGAGGCAATCCGGCTGACACACCGGCTGAAAAGGAAGGGCCAATACGGCCGCATCCCTGACGAGAGTTTCAAGATCCACGTGGTCGTCTTGAACCTCGAAGTCAGTTTCTTCCTCACCAGGATACGCGAAAAGCTCCTGGAACTCGACTTCGACGGGCCGAGCGATGTCGGTGAGGCATCGGCCGCACACCCCGACGTACTCCCCCTCGGCTTCTCCGGTGACGAGGATGCCCTCGTGGACGGACTCGAGGCGCACGTCGAGATCGAGCTCGGAGCCCGCCTCGAACGAGACGATGCCCTCCCCCCATTGCTCGGTCAGGGGCACCGAGAAGGAGTGCTCGCGCATCTCCCCCGGGCGCCGGACGATGTCACGGACGGGGAGGACGAAAGGGCTGTTGAGTCGGGAACGCACCCCGCCATGCTACCCGGGTCACCGGCGAGGAGGGCCGGGAGACCGCCGGGAATGGGACCGCGATCGCCGATCAGATTCCGCGCGCGCCGGTGTCGAGGAACGAGGCGACGGCCGGCGGCACGAACGGCGAGACGTCCCCCCCGAGGCTCGCGACCTGGCGCACCAGCGAACTCGAGACCATCGCGTGCGCGGGGTCCGGGAGCAGGAAGACGGTCTCGATGTCGGCCAGGTGCCGGTTGACGATGGCCATCGGCGACTCGTAGGCGACATCGACCTGCGAGCGGATGCCCTTCACGAGCACACCGGCGTTCACGTCACGCGCGTAGTCGACCAGCAGCCCCATGCTCCAGGAGCCGATGACGATCTCGCCCTCCATCCCGTCCTCGGCGATCGAACGCTCGAGGAGGGACAGGCGCTGCGCGATCGGGAGCATCGCCTCCTTGCCCGGGTTGTGGACCACGAGCACATGCAACTCGTCGTAGAGGGCGGCCGCACGACGGATCACGTCGAGGTGACCCAGGGTCGGCGGATCGAAGGAACCCGGGACGACGGCGATCCGGCTGCTCATGGCTCCCAGCCTAGGGCACCTCGGCGGACACTCAGTTCTTCGCGAGGGCGGCGCGATCCTCGTCCGTGACCCGTCGGCCGATGGCCTCCCGGAGCCCCGGATGAGCCGCGAGCTCCGGATCGGTGGTGAGGATGTCCTCCGCGAGCTCCCGGGCGCGCGTGATGAGTCCGGCGTCCTTGACCACCCGCAGGAGCTTAAGGGAGGAACGGACCCCGGCCTGCGCGGCGCCCAGCACATCGCCCTCGCCGCGCAGCTCGAGATCGACCTCGGCCAGCGCGAAGCCGTCGAGCGTCGCGGCGACCGCATCGACCCGTTCCCGGGCGACCGTCCCGGCCTCCGCCTCCGTCACGAGCAGGCACAGCCCCGGAACGCCCCCTCGCCCCACCCGGCCCCGGAGCTGGTGCAGCTGGGAGACCCCGAAACGATCCGCGTCGAGGACGATCATCGTCGAGGCGTTCGGGACGTCGACGCCGACCTCGATCACGGTCGTCGCGATGAGGAGATCGATCTCGCCCCGGGCGAAGGCCTGCATGACGGCGTCCTTCTCTTCCGAGGGCATCTTGCCGTGGAGGACCGCCCGACGGAGTCCGCCGAGCGTGGGATGGGTGGACAGCGCCTCGTCCAGCTGGACGACACCCCACCGCGGCCCCTTGCCGCCCTCCGGCGCCAGCAGGGCCTGCTCCCCCGCTTCCGCCGTCTTGGCCGCGGTATCGATCGCCGCGCACACGGCGAAGACCTGGCGACCCTGGGCGATCTCCTCCGCCGCCCTCTCCCACACGCGGTTGAACCATCCGGGGTGCTCGGCCAGCGGCGCGACATACGACTCGATCCCGGCGCGCCCGGCCGGCATGGTGCGGATCACGGAGGTGTCGAGGTCGCCGAACACCGTCATCGCCACCGTGCGCGGGATGGGCGTCGCGGTGAGGACGAGCGCATGCGGACTCGACCCCTTCGCGCGGAGCGCCTCGCGCTGCTCGACCCCGAACCGGTGCTGCTCGTCGACCACGACGAGACCGAGGTCCGCGAAGGTGGTCTTCTCCCCGAGGAGCGCGTGCGTGCCGACGACGATGAGCGCCTGCCCGGAGGCGACGCGCAACGCGGCCTTACGCCGATCCGCTGCCGGCATCTGCCCCGTCAGGAGGGTGGGCATCACCAGCGGTGCCAGCTGCGGACCGACCATCTTGGTGATCGAGCGCAGGTGCTGCCCCGCCAGGACCTCGGTCGGAGCGATCAGGGCCGCCTGGCCGCCGCTCTCGGCGACCTGCAGCATCGCCCGCAGCGCCACGAGCGTCTTGCCCGAACCGACCTCGCCCTGCACCAGCCGGTTCATGGGCCACGAGCCCACGAGGTCGTCCGCGATCTGCGCGCCGACCGTCTGCTGGTCCGGCGTGAGGGTGTACGGCAGCGCCGCGTCGAAGCGCTCCAGGAGCCCGCCCGGCGACGCCGGACGCGAGGTGGCCGCCAGCGCCCGCACGGCGTCGCGCTGCTGGAGCAGTGCGGTCTGCAGGGTCAGCGCCTCGTGCATGCGCAACGTGCGCACCGCGGGATCGATGTCGTTGCGGGAGCGCGGGCGGTGGATGGCCTCCAGCGCCTCTCGCGCCGTCAGTAGTTCTTCCCGCGCGCGGATCTCGGCGGTCAGCGGGTCGGGGACGGTCGCGAGGTCGTCGAGCACCCGACCGACGAGTCGGGCGATCTGCCAGGTCTGGATCGCCGACGTCGCCGGGTAGATCGGGATCGGCACCGCCGCCCGGGCATCCGCCCGCCGTCGCGCCGCGTCCTCGTCGTCGAAGAGCTCGTACTCGGGGTGAGCGAACTGGGTCATGCCGTTGAACTCGCCGACCTTGCCGGAGAAGACCCCCCGCCGCCCGACCGCCAGATCCTTCGCGCGCCACTCCGCCGCCCCGACGTTCTTGGCGAAGAAGGTCAGCGACATGCGCCCGACACCGTCGCCGATGACGACGTCGACCATCGCGCCGGGGCGGTTGCGCATGCGGCGGAAGCTCGATGAGAGGACCTCGGCGACGATCGTCACCGTCTCACCCAGAGGAAGATCGCGGATGGGGGTGAGCTCCCCCGGGTCGGCGTACCGGCGCGGGTAATGCGCCAGGAGGTCGCCCACGGTCTTCATGCCGAAGGCGCGGTCGAGCGTCTTGGCCGACGCCGCACCGAGGGCCTCCTCGAGCGAGGAATCGAGCGTGAGCGACATGCTCCGAGTCTAGGGAACCGCACGGACACGTCCGGCCCGCGGGCTGTCGTATCGTGAACGGGTGACGAGGATCATCGCCGGAACGGCACGCGGCACCCGGCTCGACGTCCCCGGTACCGGGACCCGGCCGACGAGTGACCGCGTGCGCGAGTCGCTCTTCGGCGCCCTCGAGTCGCTCGACGCGATCGCGGACGCCCGGGTCCTGGACCTCTATGCGGGCTCCGGGGCACTCGGCCTCGAAGCGCTGAGCCGCGGGGCGCGGAGCGCCGACCTCGTCGAGCGCGGACGTCAGGCGGCCGCGGTCGTGAGGCGCAACGTCGCGGCGGTGGCCAAGGCGTCTGGAACCGCCCCCGCACGTGTGCAGGAGGCGACGGTCCGCGCCTTCCTCGGCCGGGCGTCCGGACCGTACGACCTCGTCTTCTCGGATCCGCCGTACGACATCGACGACGAGGCGATGGACGGCGACCTCGCCGCCCTCGCGCCGCTGCTCAGCGATGACGCCGTGGTGGTCGTCGAGCGCGCCCGTCGGTCCACCGCTCCCGACTTCCCGGCGGCCGGCCTCCGGGTGTTCCGCGAGAAGACATACGGCGACACGACGCTCTGGTGGGCGGAGCCGGACCGGGAGGACGCGGCGTCGGCGGATGTTCAGCCCGAGACGGAGTCCCAGTCCCGGTAGGGGTCCCAGCCGCTGACGTCCACCGGCTGCTCGTCACACAGCAGGTCGTGCGCGCCCCGCGCACGAACGACACCGATCGCCCGGAATCCCGGCGGCAACACGTCGTTCGGGAACGTCGCGAGCAGGGCATGATCCTCACCGCCCGCGAGCGCCCGCTGCGGAGAGCTGCCGAGCGATGCGCCGTCCAGCGCGAGAGTGACGCCTGACGCCTCCGCGAGGCGCCGCGCGTCGAGGGCGAGACCATCCGAGACGTCCATCATCGCGGTCGCCCCGGCCGCGGCCGCGACGACGCCGAGGCCGATGGGTGGCGACGGCCGCAGCTGGGCGGCGACCGCAGCGCTCTCCCCCGGTGCGAGAGCCGTGGGATCGACCGGCACCGGTGTGTCGCCGTCACGGAAGCGTCCGAACAGCACCGCCAGCCCGTGCGCGGCATGGCCCAGCTCCCCCGCGACGGCGACGACGTCGCCCGGTCGCGCCCCCGCCCGCGTCACCGGCGGGCGGCCCTCCAGGTCGCCCAGGGCCGTCACGGCGACCGTGAGCGCCTCGGAGACGGTGAGATCGCCACCGACGACCGCGCACCCGGGGGCGAGCGCCACGCAGGCCTCGCGGAAACCGTCGGCCAGGCGCTCCACGAAGGACAGCCGGAGGTCACGCGGCACCGCCAGAGCCACGAGCAGCGCGGTCGGACGCGCGCCCATCGCAGCGATGTCGGCGAGATTGACCGCCGCGGCCTTCCAGCCGAGGTCATAGCCATTCGTCCAGGCGAGCCGGAAGTCCGGGCCGTGCACGAGGGTGTCCGTCGTCGCCACGACCGAGGCCGAGGGAGCGGCGATCACGGCCGCATCGTCTCCGGGGCCGAGAAGCGTGTGCGTGCCGGGCGCGGTGCGCTGGAGGATGGCACGGAGGATGCGACCCTCCGAGAGATCTCCCAGGCGCGGATCGTCGGAGTCGGGTCGGGAGGGCATGTCGTCAAAGGTAGCCTGGAAGCATGCTTCGTTCCCGCCGCCTCGCTGCCGTCGCGGGGGCGATCGCTCTCGCCGCCGGCCTCGCCGGATGCTCCACGACCGTGCACCTCGAGCCGGCGGACGACGCCAACGACCCGGCGTGCGCGAACGTGTCCGTGCTGCTGCCGGACTCGGTCGGCGGCTACGAGCGCGTGTGGACCGACGCCCAGGCCACCGGCGCCTGGGGAGACCCCACCGTCGTCCTGCGCTGCGGGGTGGAGCCGCCCGCCCCGTCCGACCTCGTGTGCACCACCCTCGGCGGGGTCGACTGGCTCGTGCTCGAGCAGGAGGAGGAGCGTCAGCGCCTCGTCACCTACGGGCGGGAGCCGGCCATCGAGGTCATCATCCGCCGCGGTGAGCAGGTCGACTTCCAGTCGATCGTCGACACGCTCTCGTCGAACATCCAGTCCGGCCTGGCCCCGGCCACGGCGCAGTGCACCGACCGGGTCGAGTTCCCCGCGAGCTGAGCACCCGCGGGGACGACCGGTTCAGCGACGCAGGCCCGCCTCGATCAGCTCAGTGATGAGGTCGCCGTAGCCGAGCCCGGAGGCGACCCAGCACTTCGGGAACATCGAGATCGGCGTGAAGCCGGGCATGGTGTTCAACTCGTTGACGATGAGCTCGCCCGTCGACGTCAGGAACATGTCGACGCGGGCGAGGCCGCGGCCCTCCACCGCCTCGAACGCGCGGACACCGGCGTCCTGGATGGCCGCCACCTCCGCTGCGCTCAGCTCGGCCGGGCACACCACGTCGACCCCGTCGCCGCCGAGGTACTTGCCCTCGAAGTCGTAGAAGCCCCGGTCCGTCAGCACGATCTCCCCCGGGAGCGACGCGCGCACCCCGTCGGCCGTCTCGAGCACCGCGACCTCGATCTCACGACCGGTCACGCCCGTCTCGATGAGCACCTTGTCGTCCTCGGCGAAAGCGATCGCCAGAGCAGCGTCGAGCTCTTCCGGCGCGGTCACCTTCGACACGCCCACGCTCGAGCCCGCACGTGCGGGCTTGACGAAGACGGGCAGCCCGAGCTGCGCGGCACGCTGCCGCACGTCCGCGGCATCCGCGTCCCAGTCCCGGCGCCGGACGGTGATCCCGGGCGCCACCGCGATCCCGGCCGCCTGCAGGGCGATCTTCATGAAGTGCTTGTCCATGCACAGCGCCGAGTCGAGCACTCCGCCGCCGGCGTAGGGCACCTCGAGCGTGTCGAAGAACCCCTGGATGGTGCCGTCCTCGCCGTGCGGTCCATGGAGGATGGGCAGGACGACGTCGATCTCGCCGAGCCCCTGCGTCTCCCCGTCGGGATGCACCACACGCAGCGTGCGATCACCGCCCGGCTCGGGCCACAGCACGCGGGTGCCGTTGTCCACGACCTCCGGCAGATGCGCGGCGTCCAGGGGGAACTTCGCCGGATCGTCGTCCTCGAGGACGAACGCGCCGTCACGGGTGATCCCCACCGGGATCACCCGATAGCGGTCACGATCGATCGCGCCCAGCACTCCCCCCGCCGTTGCGGAACTGATCGAATGCTCGCTGGAGCGCCCGCCGAAGAGCACCACCACCGTCTGCTTGTCCATGGTTGGTCCTCTCCCCCTGCGGGGTGTCGTCGTCCGTCGTCAGATGCGGGGCGATATCCCGGGGATCCATCCTGCCGTCGAGCACCATCTTGACCTGCTCGACGATCGGCATGTGCACGTCAGCCTCGCGGGCGAGCTGCAGGACGGGGGCGACCGAGGCCAGACCCTCCGCCGTCTGCTGCATCTGCTTCACCACGTCCTGGAAGCTGTAGCCCTGCCCCAGCAGCCGACCCGCGGTGTTGTTGCGGCTCAGCGGCGACTGGCACGTCGCGATGAGGTCGCCGAGGCCCGCCAGACCCTGCAGCGTCTCCGGCTGGGCGCCGTTCGCGACCGCGAAGTCGGTCATCTCCACCAGGCCGCGCGTGATGATCGAGGCCTTCGTGTTCTCGCCGTAGCCGACGCCGTCCACGATCCCGATCGCCACGGCGATGAGGTTCTTCAAGACCCCGCCGAACTCCGTGCCGATGACATCCGTGTTCACGAACGTGCGGAAGTACGAGTTGCGCGCCGCCCGGGCGACAACGTCCGCCGTCTCCTGGCTGCGCGAGGAGATCACGGCGGCGGTGGGCTGCTCGCGGGCGATCTCCAACGCGAGGTTGGGACCGGACGCCACGGCCACCCGGTCGGGATCGCACTGCAGCTCCTGCTGGATCACCTGACTCATCCGCAGCCCGGTGCCGCGCTCGACGCCCTTCATGAGGCTGACGATCTTCGCATCGCCGGACGCGAGGAGCGGACGGAGCGCCGTGAGGTTCTCCCGCAGCGATTGGCTCGGGACGGAGAGGTAGACCTGGTCCACGCCGTCCAGCGCGGTCGCCAGCTCATGCGTGGCCGCCATGGTGCGGGGCAGGTTGATGCCCGGCAGATAGCGGGAGTTGCGCTTGGCCTCGTCGATCTCGTGCGCCAGCTCGGCGCGACGCGCCCACATCGTCACGTGCGCGCCGCCGTCGGCGAGGATCTTGCCGAAGGTGGTCCCCCAGCTGCCGGCGCCGATCACGGCCACGCGGGGACCCGTCGGCACGGTTCTCTTAGGAGTCAAGGCGTCCGGTCTCCTTCTGCCCGTGGCTCGCCGGGTTCCAGCGCTCCGCGGGGGCCTTTTCGTCACGCACCTGTTCCAGCAGCGCCGTGATCGCGTTCATGAGTCGGTTGGTGGCCTCCGTCAGCGCCGCCGGCTCGTCGGCCCGGTCGCGGAGGTCGGAGACGTCGACCGCGTCTCCGACGATCACGGTGACGGGCTTGCGGAGCGGCCACAGGCTCAGCCCCTTCTGGTAGCGCCCCATGATCGCCTGCGTGCCCCATTGGGCCATCGGGATGAGCGGGATGCCGTCGGCGAGAGCGAGGCGGACCGCACCGGACTTGCCGCGCATCGGCCACATGTCCGGGTCGCGGGTGAGCGTACCCTCCGGGTAGACGATGACCCCGCGTCCGTGCTCCACGAGGGCGGCGGACTGCGCCATCGTCTGCTTCGCGGCAGCGGCGGACGAGGTGCGGGCCACCGGGATCATCCCCGTCTTGTGCAGGAACCAGCCCAGCACCGGGACGCGGAACAGGCTCTCCTTCGCCATGAACCGCGGGGCCCGCCCCATGCGCCACACCGCCATCGCCACGATGAGCGGGTCGAACTCGGAGTAATGGTTGGGTGCGAGGACGAACGCACCCTCCCGGGGGAGCTTCTCCGCGCCGATAATGCGGATCTTGGCGATCAGCGACACGAGAGGCACGACGATCGCCGCGAGCGGCCAGAACAGGCTCGGCCGCGTCTTCTCCGGAGACCGGGAAGCCATGGGGCTCACCGGATGACGTCGAAGTCGGCGCCGAGCGCGTCGAGCTTGGCGAGGAACTTCTCGTACCCGCGGCTGAGGATGTCGACGCCCGACACCTTCGACTCGCCGGTCGCGGTCAGCGCCGCGATGATGTGGCTGTAGCCGCCGCGCAGATCCGGGACCACGATGTCGGCGCCGTGCAGCGGCGTCGGACCGGTGATCACGGCCGCCTGCTCCAGGTCGCGGCGGGGCACGCGACGCGGCCCGTCCTGCAGCCCCTGCGGGTGCACGACGATGTCCGCGCCCATCTTGACGAGGGCCTCCGTGAAGCCCATCCGGTTCTCGTACACGGTCTCGTGCACGACTGAGCGGCCGTGCGCCTGCGTCAGTGCGACCACGAGCGGCTGCTGCCAGTCGGTCATGAATCCGGGGTGCACGTCGGTCTCGATCACGACCGGCTTGATGTCGCCGTCGCGGCGGAAGAGGATGCCATCCTCCTGGATGTCGAACCAGCCGCCCGCCTTGCGGAAGACGTTGAGGAACGTCAGCATCTCCTGCTGCTTGGCGCCGCCGACGAAGATCTCGCCGTCCGTGGCCAGCGCGGCGGACGCCCAGGACGCCGCCTCGTTCCGGTCGAAGATCGAGCGGTGGTCGTAGCCGCGGAGCTTCTCGACGCCCTCGATGAGGATGACGCGGTTCGGCTCGTAGGAGATGATCGCGCCCATCTTCTGCAGGACGGCGATGAGATCCATGATCTCGGGCTCGATCGCCGCGTTGCGGAGCTCGGTGATGCCCTCCGCACGGACCGCGGTGAGGAGCACCTGCTCGGTGGCGCCGACGCTCGGGTACGGCAGGTGGATGTTCGCCCCGTGCAGCCGGCTGCCACCCGTCGAGAGGCGGATGCCGCTGGGCAGTTTCTCGACGATGGCGCCGAACTTGCGCAGCGCGTCCAGGTGGAAGTCGATCGGACGGTCGCCGATGCGGCAGCCGCCCAGGTCGGGGATGAACGCCTGGCCGAGGCGATGCAGCAGGGGACCGCAGAAGAGGATCGGGATCCGGGACGCACCGGCGTGGGCGTCGATCTCTTCGAAGTGGGCCGACTCGACGTCGCTCGGGTCGAACACCAGGGAGCCGGGCTCGTCGCCCTCGGACACGCGGACGCCGTGCACCTCGAGCAGCGAGCGCACCACGGCGACGTCGCTGATGGCCGGCACGTCGCGCAGGACGCTCGTAGTCTCCCCGAGCAGGGACGCGACCATCGCCTTGGTGGCGAGGTTCTTCGCGCCCTTGACGTCGACGCGTCCGCGCAGCGGACGACCTCCGCGGATGGCGAGGACGTCTCCGGTCAGCGCGGGGGCGTCGTCGGAGAGAGCGTCGCGCACGGGTGTCGTCATTCGGGGCCTCACTTCATTCATCGGGGGCGGGGTTACCCCTGGCTCCCCCGCCCCCCTCCGTCTCACTGGACGGGGAGGGTCCGCGGCCGCCACGACTCGCGACGGGCCTCGAACTGCGCGATCTTGTCTTCGTTGCGCAGCGTGAGCCCGATGTCATCGAGCCCTTCAAGGAGCCGCCATCTAGTGTAATCGTCGATCCCGATGTCGGCCTGGAAGCCGGCCTCCGCGCCGCCCGTGGGGTCGCCGATGGCGGCGGTGCGCGCCTCGAGGTCGACCGTCATCCGCGCGCCGGGATCCTTGTCCAGCACCGCCCAGAACCGTTCCAGGTCCTCTTCCGAGATGGTCGCGGCGAGGAGCCCCTGCTTGCCCGCATTGCCGCGGAAGATGTCGGCGAACCGCGGGCTGAGCACGACCTTGAAGCCGAAGTCGCGCAGCGCCCAGACGGCGTGCTCACGGCTGGAACCGGTACCGAAATCGGGCCCGGCGACGAGGATGGACGCCCCCTGGTACGGAGCCTGGTTGAGCACGAACTCGGGGTCCTGCCGCCAGCCGTGGAACAGGGCGTCCTCGAAGCCCGTCTTCGTGACGCGCTTGAGGAACACGGCGGGGATGATCTGGTCGGTGTCGACGTTCGACCGCTTCAGCGGCGCGGCGATCCCGGTGTGGGTGATGAACTTCTCCATGATCAGGCCTCCAGGTCGCTCGGGCTGGACAGGGTGCCGCGGATGGCGGTCGCCGCGGCGACGAGCGGCGACACGAGATGCGTGCGTCCGCCCTTGCCCTGGCGCCCTTCGAAGTTGCGGTTCGACGTCGATGCGCAGCGCTCCCCGGGAGCGAGCTGGTCGGGGTTCATGCCGAGGCACATGGAGCACCCGGCGAAGCGCCACTCCGCCCCGAAGTCCTTGATGACTTGGTCGAGGCCCTCGGCTTCGGCCTCCAGGCGCACACGCGCAGAACCCGGGACCACCATGACCCGCACCCCGTCGGCCTTCTTCTTGCCCTGGATGATGGACGCGAACGCCCGGAGGTCCTCGATGCGGCTGTTCGTGCACGAACCCATGAAGACCGCGTCGACGGGCACCTCCTTCAGCGGAGTGCCGGGCGTCAGGTCCATGTACTCCAGCGCCCGCTCCGCCGCGGCCCGCTCGTTCGGGTCGGCGATCTGCGCGGGATCCGGCACCGCGGCAGAGAGCGAGCTCCCCTGTCCGGGGTTCGTCCCCCACGTCACGAACGGCTCCAGCTCGTCGGCGTCGATGAAGACCTCGGCGTCGAAGACGGCCCCCTCGTCCGTCGGCAGCGTGCGCCAGTAGGCGACCGCGTCGTCCCAGTCCTGTCCCTTCGGGGCGTGCGGACGCCCCTCGAGGTACGCGAACGTCGTCTCGTCCGGGGCGACCATGCCGGCACGGGCGCCCGCCTCGATCGACATGTTGCAGATCGTCATACGGCCCTCCATGGAGAGCGCGCGGATCGCGCTGCCGCGGTATTCGAGCACGTAGCCCTGGCCGCCGCCGGTGCCGATCTTCGCGATCACGGCGAGGATGATGTCTTTCGCGGTGACGCCGGGCCGCAGCGTGCCCTCGACGTTGATGGCCATCGTCTTGAACGGCTTCAGCGGCAGGGTCTGGGTCGCCATGACGTGCTCGACCTCGCTGGTCCCGATGCCGAACGCCATCGCGCCGAACGCGCCGTGCGTCGACGTGTGCGAATCGCCGCAGACCACGGTGATGCCCGGCATGGTGAGACCGAGCTGCGGGCCGACGACGTGCACAATGCCCTGTTCCGCGTCGCCCAGCGAGTGCAGTCGCACACCGAACTCGGCGGCGTTGCGGCGCAGCGTCTCGATCTGGGTGCGACTGGTCAGATCGGCGATGGGCTTGTCGATCTCCCACGTCGGCGTGTTGTGGTCCTCGGTGGCGATCGTCAGGTCGAGCCGGCGGAGCGGACGCCCTTCGCTGCGGAGGCCGTCGAAGGCCTGCGGGCTCGTGACCTCGTGAACGAGGTGCAGGTCGATGTAGATGAGGTCGGGCTGGCCGTCCTCGCCCTTGACGACGAGGTGGTCGTCCCAGACCTTCTCGGCGAGCGTCCTGGGGCGTGCGGAATCCGCACCGGCGGTGGTGGTCATGGCGTGTCTCCTGGGAATGGCGGTTCGGCCCACGATGGACTCCGCGACGAGGAGGGGCTCAGATCGAGGTCTCGCCGCGGCCGCTAAGAAGGAGCACGGTCCGCATGACGTCAGGTTACCACCGCTCGGACACGCCGAGACACGCCGTGACACTCTGTTGCTCACCCGACCGACCGAGAGGCCCCGCATGACCGCCGACACCGCCCGCTTCGCCACCCGCGCCGTCCACGCCGCGAGAGGCCGGGCGTCGGCCGCCTCCCGCGTGACGCCCATCTACCTCACGGCCGGGTTCGAATTCGACGACTTCGACCATGCCGCGGACCACTTCGGCACCGGCACGGGCTTCGGCTACACGCGCACCGGGAACCCGACCGTGCACGCCGTCGAACGCCAGCTCGCGAGCCTCGAATCCGGCGCGGACGCCGTGCTCGTCGCCAGCGGACAGGCGGCGGTGACGACCGCCCTGCTCTCGGTCGTGGGGGCGGGCGACCACATCGTCTCGTCCACCCACATCTACGAGGGCACCCGCGGGCTGTTCCTGGACAATCTCGCCCGCCTCGGCATCGAGACGACGTTCGTGGACGACATCGCCGACCCGGACGCCTGGCGCGAGGCCGTGCGTCCGACGACCAGGGCCCTGTTCGCGGAATCGCTCGCGAATGCCCGCAACGACGTGCTGGACGTGGCTGCGGTGAGTGCCGTGGCCGACGAGATCGCGGTCCCCCTGATCGTCGACAACACCCTGGCGACGCCCGCGCTGCTCCGGCCGCTGGAGCACGGCGCCGCCATCGTCGTGCACTCCGCGTCGAAGTTCCTCGCCGGTCAGGGAGCGGTGCTCGGGGGTGTCGTCGTCGACGACGGCCGCTTCGACGCCGATCGCGCGGGGCACAACGCCCCGCACCTCGTGCTTCCGGGCCGGGGCAGCACTCCGAGTGTCGTCGCGCGACACGGCGGCCGCGCCCGGATCGGGTACGCCAGGGAGTCGGTGGCGCCGCGGTTCGGCGCCTCCCCCTCGCCTCTCAACGCGTTCCTCATCGGGCAGGGCACCGAGACCCTCGGGCTGCGGGTCGAGCGGCAGTCGCAGAACGCCCTCGCCGTCGCCCGCTGGCTGGCCGCGCATGACGCCGTGGAGAGCGTGGACTACGTCGGTCTGCCCTCGCACCCGCACCACGCGACCGCACAGCGCTACCTCGACGGCGGGTTCGGCTCCATCTTCACCTTCACCCTGCGCGGCGGACTGCCCGCGGCCCGTCGCTTCGTGGAGGAGGTGTCCGTGTTCACCCATATGACCCACATCGGCGACGTGCGATCGCTGGTGCTGCACCCCGGCACCACCAGCCACGCGCAGCGCACCGAGGAGGAGCGCCGAATCCTCGGTGTGGGGCCCGGCACCCTGCGGCTGTCGATCGGCATCGAGGATGTGGACGACCTGATCGGCGATCTCGCGCGCGTGCTCGAGAGCGTCCGGGAGACGGTGTCATGAGCCGCCCGCAGCACTTCGGCTGGTTCCTCGCCCGGGGGTTCGGTCCTCAGGGCTGGGGGTACCCGTCCCTGGACTGGGACTACGACTGGACGCGCCCGGAGGTCTACCAGGAGGCTGCGCGCACCCTGGAGCAGGCCGGCTTCGACCTCGTGATCATCGAGGACAGCCCCTCACTCGGCTCCCCGGACACGATCGACCTGCGCGTGCGCCACGCCTTCGGCGGCCCGAAGCACGACCCGCTGCTGCTCGCGCCGTACCTCTTCCAGGCGACGAGGCACCTGGGGGTCGTGCCGACCGTCAATCCGGCAGCCTTCCTTCCCTACACCGCCGCCCGACAGTTCGCGACGCTGCAGCATCTCAGCGGGCACCGGCTCGGCCTCAACGTCGTCACCGACACCGGAAGCGC
The DNA here is from genome assembly GCF_017939615.1 of Microbacterium sp. BLY. Taxonomy (NCBI): domain Bacteria; kingdom Bacillati; phylum Actinomycetota; class Actinomycetes; order Micrococcales; family Microbacteriaceae; genus Microbacterium; species Microbacterium sp. BLY. The sequence goes on along the minus strand of NZ_JAGKSR010000001.1, from coordinate 2,324,553 downwards.
CCGGCACTTCTCGGACGCCCCGCAGCTCGGACACAACGAGGCCTACGACCGGGCCCAGGAGTGGCTGGCCGGCCTCCGTGCCCTCTGGCGGAGCTGGGACGACGATGCTCTGGTCGCCGACCCCGCATCCGGCGTCTACGCGGACGGCACCCGCATGCGCGCCGTGCAGCATCGCGGTACCCACTACGCCTTCGACGGCCCCTTGAACGCCCTGCCCTTTCCGGATGGGGAGCCGGCCATCGTCTCTCCGGGCGGCTCCGGACGCGGCCTCGCGTTCGCGGGGGCCAACTCCGACGTCCAGCTCGCGCTCGCGCCCCTCCACGAGAAGGCGGTGCGGGAGTATCGACAGCGCGTGCACGACGCGGCCGCCGCGCGGGGACGACGCCCCGACGACGTCAAGATCCTCTTCGCCATCCAGCCCGTCATCACGACCTCGGCCGAGGAGGCGGATCGGATCGTCGCCGCCTCGGCGCGACCGGACGACGCGGCACTCGCCCAGATCGCCAGGAAGCAGTCCAGCGACCTGGAGACCGATCTCACGACGCTGGACCTCGACCGTCCCCTCGATCCGTCGCTGTTCGGCCCGCATGTGTCGCGGGGCAGCATCCAGCGGCTGATCGGCGACCGGGGCGAGGATGCGCCGCTGCGGGCGCATCTGACCGCCCTCGCCCGTGCGGGGCGGCTGCGGGACCGCAGCGGCTTCGTCGGCACCGCGGAGGAGTTCGCCGATCTCGTCGAGGAGCTCGGCGACTGGGGCAACGACGGCGTGCTGCTCTGGGGCGACTTCCACCCCGTCACCCTGCACCGCACCCTCGACGAGCTCGTGCCGATCCTCCGCCGCCGCGGGCTGCTGCGCCGCGAGTACGCGGACGGCGGGCTGCAGGCGAATCTGCACGCCTTCTGACGAGGCGGGTGGTGATCAGTCGCCGCTCGGGGCGCCGCGACGCGCGGCGCGCTTCTCCCGGGACGACGCGATGAGGCTCGCGATGGTGGCGACCGTCATCGACACGAGGATCACGCCGAGCGACACCATGTTGTCGATGTCCGGGACCCATTCGACGTGCTCGCCGCCGTTGATGAACGGCAGCTCGTTCACGTGCAGCGCATGCAGGATCAGCTTGATGCCGATGAATCCGAGGATCACGGCGATGCCGTAGTGAAGGTAGCGGAGGCGGTCCAGCAGGTCGCCCAACAGGAAGTACAGCTGCCGCAGACCCATCAGGGCGAAGATGTTGGCCGCGAAGACGAGGAAGCCGTTGGTGGTGATCTCGAAGATCGCGGGGATCGAGTCGATCGCGAAGATCAGATCGGTCACGCCGATCGTGACGAACACGATGATCATCGGCGTCCACATGCGCCGGCCGTCCACCGTGGTCCGGATCCGTGAGCCGTCGTACGTCTCGCTGATGTCGATGCGCCGCCGGAGCAGCCGGACGATGAAGTTCTCCTGCTTGACCTCGTCCTCGTGGTCGCCCTCCGGCATCGCCTGACGGATGGCCGTGTAGACCAGGAACGCCCCGAACACGTAGAAGATGGGCGAGAAGTTCTCGATGATCGTCACGCCGACGAGGATGAACAATCCGCGCAGGACGAGCGCGATGATGATGCCGACCATGAGGACCTGCTGCTGCAGCCGCCGCGGCACCGCGAACTGCGCCATGATCAGCACGAAGACGAACAGGTTGTCGACCGACAGGCTGTATTCGAGCGCCCAGCCGGTGATGAAGTCCCCCGCGTTCTGCCAGCCCCCGACATTGCCCAGCAGCACCGCGAACAGCAACGCGAGCCCCACGTAGAACACGACCCAGAGGGTCGACTCCTTCGTGGAGGGGATGTGCGGGCGCAGCCGGATGAGGAGCAGGTCGGCGATCAGGATGATCGACAGCACGACCATCGAGGTGATCTCGAACCAGACGGGGATGTCCACGGGCGCTGTGCACCTTTCGCGAGGGGTCGGGAATGAGTCGAAAGTCTCTCCCCCGCACAGCGTGCGGCGCGCGCCCGGAGCAGCGATGTCGATGCTCGTGATGACGTTACGCGCGGATCCGGGATACTCCCTCTCGCCCGGGCAATGCTACCGGAGGAGCGCCGCGTCGGGACCACGCCGTGGACGGCCGGATGCGGATCGGATCCCCACCTGAGACGATGGGGCGGCCGACGACACTCTCCGAGTGAGAGACACCGAACGGAACCGACGATGCCCCCGCAGACGAGTGACCAGCGCTGGGCCGCCCTGGCGGCCGCCGGCGATCAGAGCGCCTTCCGCACGCTGTACCGTGCCCATGTCCGACCCGTGTACTGGATCGCCCAGGGGATCCTCGGCTCCCCGGCGGATGCGGAAGACGTGACGCAGGAGACCTTCGTGGTCGCGTGGCGCAAGCTGCCGGGCCTGGAACTGCAGGGAGAGTCGATCCTGCCCTGGCTCGCGACGATCTGCCGCTTCCAGGCGGCCAACCGGCTCCGCCAGCGCCGTCGCGATCAGGCGCACACGACGGAGGCGGCGGACGATCAGCTCCCCGACGTCGTGAGCGTCGAGGAGCAGGTGATCACGGCCGCGCTCGCCGCGCGGATCGCCGCGGAGGTAGGCACCCTGGGCGACCTCGACCGGGAGATCTTCCGGTTGTGCGCCGCGGAGGGGTACGCCTACCAGGCCGCCGCGGAGGAACTCGGTGTGACCCACGCCGTCGTCCGGAACCGTCTCTCACGCGTGCGCACCCAGCTGCGCGGTGCCGTCAAGGAAGTGAGAGACGCATGAACGACCAGACCCCCCAGACCGGGCTCCCCGCACTGTCGGACGACACCGTCGCCCGGATCGAGGAGGCCGTGTTCGCCGAGATCGCCGACGACCGTCCCCGCGCGTCGGCCCCCGCGTCGCGGACGAGGACGCGCCGCCGGCGATGGCTCACGGCCGGCGGGATCGCCGCCGCCTTCGTCGTCGGGATCCTCGTGACGCCGCCGATCCTCAACACCGTCGGCGGTGGTGGGTCGGCCGTATCCACCGCGGACGGGCCCGCGGGATGGTCGATGGAGGAATCGGGATCGTCCATCCCGGACCGGATGGTCGACGCGGCGCCCGTCCCGGCCATCGGGGGCACGGTCGACGCAGATGCTGCGGCGGGCACGGCGGAGGACGCTCGCGACATCATCGCGAGCGCACAGGCCTCGGTGGAGGTGAAGGACGTCGCCGACGCGGCCGCCGACATCGGCGAGCTCGCCGAGGCGCACGGCGGGTACGTCGAGAGCACCGAGGTCGGCAAGACGGTCGCCGCGGACGCGCCCACCGAGCGGGTGCCCGCGGACTCGGGGTACGGCTGGATCACGATCCGTGTGCCGGCCGACGACCTGACGACCGTGATCGCCGCTCTCTCCGAGACGGGCGAGGTGCTGTCGTCCTCGATCGCGAAGCAGGACGTCACCTCCACGGCGATCGACCTCCGGGCGCGCGTGGAGTCCACCCGCGCATCGGTGCAGCGGCTCACGGAGCTCATGGGGCAATCGGGCTCCGTCGCCGACCTCATCGAGGCGGAGGTCGCGCTCACCGACCGCCAGGCCCAGCTCGAGTCGTACGAGCAGCAGCTCGCCGCGCTCGACGACCAGGTGGCGCTGTCGTCCCTGACCGTGGAACTCACGCGGGAGGGCACGACGGCGTCGGCCGATCCCGCGGGCTTCGGCGATGGTCTGCGGGCCGGCTGGAACGGGCTCGTCGTATCCCTCAACGCCCTCGTGATCGCGATCGGGTTCCTCCTCCCCTGGCTCGCCGTCGCCGGAATCGTCGTCCTGATCGTCTGGCTCGCCCGTCGCGTCCGGCGCAATCGGCGCCTCGCGGCGACTCGCGACGCGACGGAGGAGCCGCCCTCCGCCCGCCCGTAGAGCGGGGACGCGGACCCGGCGGTCCCCGCCGTCCGGAGATGTACAAGGACTCTTGTGCAGTCACGGGGTGCGTCCTAGCCTTCCGGGCGTGGAAGACATCTCCGTGATCACCGCCGTGCACCACCCGCTCCGACGTCGCATCTACGACTACCTCCTGCTCTACGGCACCTCGCAGGTGACGGTGGTCGCCCGCGCGCTCGACAGCCAGGTCGGCAGCATCAGCCATCACCTCCGGATGCTCGAGCGTGCGGGGATCGTCGAGCGGGTTCCCGAGGCGTCCGGCGACCGTCGCACCAGTTGGTGGAAGGTCGCCCGGCGTGGCCTGACCTGGTCTGCGGACGACTACGCGGACTCCCCGGCCGACGCCCTCCTCGCCCGGGAGGCGCAGCGACAGGGGATCCGCATGCAGATCGAGCGCCTGCAGCGCTGGCACCGCCGCCGAGGTGATCCCGCCGTGGCCGCCTACGACGCCTCCAACACGGAGAGCACCGCGTGGGCGACCCCGGAGGAACTGCGCGATCTCTCCGCACGCGTCCTGCGGGCGGTGCGGGGCTGGCAGTCATCGATCGACGAGGACGACGGCCAGGAGCGCACACCCGTCTTCTTCTTCGCCCACGCGTTCCCCACGGAACCGTGATGACCGCCCTCCCGGGGGTCACGGAAGTGTCCGCCCCTCCCCCCTTCCGGCGCGACCGGATGGTGCACGCCTGGATCGGCGTGAAGGCGCTGTCCGACGTGGGTGACGCCCTGTGGACGATCGCCCTCGCCTGGACCGCGGTCCAGATCGCCTCGCCCGCCGTCGCGGGACTCATCGTCGCCGCTGGCGCCCTCCCGCGCGCCGTCGTCCTGCTCTTCGGAGGCGCCCTGGCGGACCGCACGGACGCCCGCCGGGTGATGATCCTCTGCAACACGGTGCGGGTGGCCGTGCTGTGCACCGTCGCCGTCTGGGTACTCCAGACCCCGCCCACCGTTCCGCTGCTGCTCGGCGCCGCGGTCGCCTTCGGTGTGTGCGACGCGTTCTTCGAACCGTCCGCCGGCACGATCTCGCGACGACTGGTGCGGGCCGCTGACCTCCCGTCCTACGGGGCCGTCGCGCAGACCGCGTCGCGTCTGGGGACGATGGGCGGAGCCGCTGTGGGCGGCGTGCTCGTCGCCAACGCCGGCCTTGCGGGAAGCGCCTCGGCGAACGCACTGACGTTCTCGCTCGTCGTCGGGTTTCTCGCCATCGCTCTGCGCCCGCGGTTCCGCCTCGCCCGCTCCCCACGGACCTCATCGCTCCAGGCGATCGGGGCCGCCTTCCGCCACCTGCGGGTCGAGCCCACGACGCGTATCCTCGTGATCGCCCTCTCCGGACTCAACCTCGCCGTCGGCCCCGCCGTCGGCATCGGCCTGGCGCTGCGGGCGCATGCCGAGGGCTGGGGCGCTCCGGCCGTCGGACTGTTCGAAGCGCTCCTGGGGCTCGGGGCCGCCGCGGGCGCGGTGGCGGTTGTTCGTCGCCGGCCCCGGCACGAGGCGCGGAGCGGGTTCGCGGCGCTCGTCGTGCAGGGGGCCGCGATCGTCGCCCTCGGATTCGGCCCGGCATGGACCGTGGCTGTGGCCGCCGCGATCATCGGAGCCACCGCGGGGTATGCCTCCGTGCTGTTGAGCGCGACGTTCGCGGCGACCGTCGACACGGCCTACCTCGGCCGGATGAGCGCCCTCACCCGGCTCGGCGACGACTGCCTGATGCCGCTCGCCATGGCGGTGTTCGGCGCCCTCGCGTCCGTCACCGCCCTGTGGGTGCCGTTCGCCGTGTTCGGCGGGGTGATGATGGCCCTGATGATCATGCCGCTCAGCGCCCGCACGTTCCGGACGCTCGCGCTCCGCGCCGACGCCTGATGGTCCGGCCCACGGGAACGACGAAAGCCCCCCGGAGAACCGGAGGGCTTTCGTCGTGTTGTGTGACCCCAGCGGGATTCGAACCCGCGTTACCGCCGTGAGAGGGCGGCGTACTAGGCCGCTATACGATGGGGCCGTCTGGCGGAGCTTTCCGTTCCGCGACAACCGTTCAAGTATGCCACGGCGATTCTCGCTGCGCCAAATCGACGCCACTCCTGCCCGACGCCCGGGCGTGGCGCGCCGGATTCCGTTTGCCGGAGGCCCCGGGAAGGAGTTGACTCGTCTCATGCGCGTCACCAAGTTCGAACATGCCACCCTCCGCCTCGACCAGAACGACGACACCCTCCTCATCGACCCCGGCTCCTTCACCGCGCCGCTGCACGATCTCAGCGGCCTGGTGGGCATCGTGCTCACCCACGAGCACCCCGACCACTGGACGCCGGAGCACCTCGACCGCATCCTGCGCGCCGCCCCCGGCACGCCGATCTTCGGCCCCGAGGGCGTGGCGAAGGCCGCGGAGGGCTACGAGATCACCGTCGTCTCCCCGGGCGACACCGTGGAGGTCGGGGCCTTCACCCTGCGCTTCTTCGGCGGCACGCACGAGGTGATCCACTCGTCGATCCCGACCATCGACAACGTCGGAGTGCTGGTCAACGACACCTTCTACTACCCGGGAGACTCCTACGCCGTCCCCGCGGGGGTCGAGGTCGGCACGCTCGCCGCGCCGCTCGGAGCGCCCTGGCTCAAGATCGGGGACGCGATCGACTACGTCCTCGCCGTGAAGCCCCGACAGGCGTTCGGCACGCACGACATGACCCTGTCGGTGATCGGCAAGAACATGCACCGCCAGCGGCTGCAGTGGGCCACCGAACAGAACGGTGGCGAGTTCCTCGTGCTCGAGCCCGGCGACTCCGTGGATCTGTGAGCGCCTCCCGCCGCCTTCTTCCCGCTCCGACTTCCCGCCTGGCCTTCCGGGAGATGACGGAGGCGGACCTCGATGACATGGCCGCGCTGCTGGGTGACCCCGAGGTCATGGCGTACTACCCCGCACCCAAATCCCGAGGCGAAGCCGCCGACTGGATCGCCCGCATGCAGGCCCGCTACGCCGAGCACGGGCACGGGCTGTGGATCATCGAGACCCACGACGGCGAGTTCCTCGGCGACTGCGGACTCACCTGGCAGTCGGTGAACGGCGACCCCGTGCTCGAGGTCGGATACCACGTGCGCGCCGACCGCCAGGGCCGCGGATACGCGAGCGAAGCCGCTCGGGCCTGCGTGGAGCTCGTCGCGCGCGAGTGGGCTCCCGTCCTGCTCACGGCCATCATCCATCCGGCGAACGACGCCTCGCGACGCGTGGCCGCCAAGCTCGGGATGACCCACATCGACGACGACCACGCCCACCCCTGGATCGTCCGGACCGTGATGGGGATGACCGTCGAGCCCGCCGCCGGCTAGCTCTGCGCGCCCCGCACCCGCAGATCGCGCAGCAGGTGGTCGCGCTGCTCGATGACCAGCCGTCGCAGGGCCGCGGGAGCGTCCGGGTGCGTCGCCAGCCACGCGTCGACGAGGTCGGCCGACGGCGTCGCCGGGAACAGCCCCAGCACCAGGCGCTTGGCGAGCTCGATGCTGCGCTGCGCCCAGACCGGCTCGATCCGCGCGAAGTACTGCTCGTCGTACTGCTCGATGAGGTCGCGGCGTCCTCCGGCGCGGAAACCGGCGATCTCGGCATCGAGGTGATCGTTCGAGAGCGTCTCGTCCTCCCACGCTGACGTCCAGGCCGCGGCACGCACGGCGGCCTCGGGAAGGGATGCGCGCGCGCGACGCGCCGCCGTCCGCCCGTCGCCCGTGTCGTCCCGCTGCTCCTCCGCTGCGATCTCCGGGAGGCCCGCGTGGCCGGTCGTGACGAGGGCGGTGAGGAGCTGCCAGCGAAGATCGGGATCGACGACGAGACCGTCGGGCACCTCGCCGTCGAGCAGGGCACGCACCTCGGCGTGGTGCACGTCGTCGAACGCGGAGGCGGCCGCCAGCGCCCGTGCCCAGGAGAGCTGCGCATCGCTGCCCGGTTCGGCGTGCTGGAGCGCCGACCACGTCGCCTCCGTCCAGGACCGCTGCTCGGCGGCGCGGCGGTCGTCGGCGACGAAGTGCCGGATCGCGAACGCCGCGTCGAGGAGGGCTGCAGCCAGCAGTCCGCCGTTGCCTTCGCGGGGGGCATGCGTGCGCACGATCGCCACGAATCGCGTCGCGTCCAGCTCGCCGTCGCGCGTGGCGTTCCACAGGGAGGACCACACGAGCGCCCGGGCGAGGGGATCCTCGATGTCGGAGAGCGACTCCTCGACCGTGCGGATCGAGCGCTCGTCCAGGCGCGCCTTCGCATACGTGAGGTCGTCGTCATTGAGGAGCACGAGGTCGGCCTCGGGGAGGTCGACGGCCACGCGCGCGCCGATCAGGTCGAGCTCCCGCTGCTCCCGGCGCACGACGCGTCCGTCCACCCGGTCGTAGAGACCGACCCGGAGACGGTGCGGGCGGACGTCGTCCTGCATGAGATACCGCGTCCCGTCGGCGTCGGTCTCCGCCCAGATCGTCGAGACGCCGGTGGTCTGCAGCCACGCGGCCGCCCAGTCGGTCATGTCGCGGCCCGACACCGCGCTGAGCTCGACGAGGAAGTCGTCGAGGGTGGTGTTGCCGAACGCATTCGCCGCGAAGTACCGTCGGGCGCCCTCGAAGAAGGCATCGTCCCCCACGAACGCGACGAGCTGCTTGAGCACCGACGCTCCCTTGGCGTACGTGATCCCGTCGAAGTTCAGCTTCGCCGCCTCGAGGTCGGGGATGTCGGCGACGATCGGATGCGTCGTCGGCAGCTGGTCCTGCTGGTAGGCCCAGGCCTTCCGCCGCATCGCGAACGTGACCCACGCGTCGTGGAAGCGGGTGGCCACCGCCGAGGCGTGCGAGCCCATGTAGTCGGCGAACGACTCCTTGAGCCACAGGTCGTCCCACCACGTCATCGTGACGAGGTCGCCGAACCACATGTGCGCCATCTCGTGCAGGATCGTGTTGGCCCGGCCGGCGCGCTGCGCCTCGGTGGCCGCGCCGCGGGAGAGGTACGCCTCGGTGAACGTCACCAGCCCCGGGTTCTCCATGGCGCCGAGGTTGTACTCGGGCACGAATATCTGGTCGCACTTGCCCCAGGGGTACGGGTACGCGAACGCGTCGGTGAAGAAGTCGAGTCCCTGGCGGGTGACCTCGAGGATCTCGTCCGCCTCGAGGTGCTCCACGAGCGAGCGCCGGACGAAGACCCCCAGCGCGATCTGCTGGTCGTCCCGGCTCCACTCCCCGTCGACGCGGGCATACGGTCCGGCGGCGACGGCGGTGATGTAGCTGGAGAGGGGCAGCGTCGGCGCGAACTGGACGCGCTGCACGCCGACGCCGAGGTCGACGTGGGCGGGCGACTGGTTCGACAACACCTCCCATCCGGAGGGGGCGTCCACGACGAATGTGTATTCGGCCTTCATGTCGGGCTGTTCGAAGCAGGCCATGACACGCCGCGAGTCGGCCGGCTCGTACTGCGTGTAGAGGTAGGTGCGGTCGTCGACGGGGTCGTGGAACCGGTGCAGACCCTCTCCGGAACGGCTGTAGACGCCGACCGCCTCGACCCGGACGACGTTCGACGGTGCGAGACCCTCCAGTGCGATCCGTGCGCCGTCGTAGACGACCTCCTGCGCGATGCCGTTCACCTCGACCCGACGGACCTCCTCGCCGATGAAGTCGAGCCAGGTGCGGTCGACGGTCGCGTCGAACTCGAGGATCGTCGTGGTCGGGAAGCCCGTGCGCGCCCGCTCCGGTGCGCCGGTCAGATCGAGCTCGACGCGGATGCGGTGCAGGGTGATCGCGGCGGATCGCGCCGCGGTCTCCTCACGGGTCAGGTTCGCGGTGTGCATCCTTCCATCCTGGCATCTTCCCGTCGCCGAGCGGGGTGGCCGGTGCGCGGGACGCGCGCACTCCCCCTGCTCGTCAGCGTCGAGCGGCCGTCCCTCTCCGGTTGACCTTGCGCGATGTCTCGGGTCCTCCGAGAAGCCGCCTGATCGCGGTCTCCGGGGTGACGTCGAGGTCGAGCGTCCTCCCCCGGGCGTACTGCCGGAACACCCGCGGGTCGATGTAGCTGTTGCGGGCCACGGCCGTCGTGTTGCCGAGTGCCGTCGCCGCGGCCTGCACGGCCAGACGCTCGGCCTGATTCCGCTGCCCGCGCCGGTCGAGGACACCGATGCGGGCCAGGGCGTCCGCGGCGATGATGGTGCCGTGGAGGGTGCGGAAGTCCTTGGCGGAGAAGCTCGCTCCCAGCACCTCCTTGAGGTAGGCGTTCACCTCCGCGGGGGTGATCTTCACGCGTCGACGGCCTCGGCGGTACGCGAGGAGGAAGGCGGACGACGCTCCGCTCGCGAAGTCCGTGAGGGCCTCGGCCAGCGATTCGTCGGTGATCTCGATCGCCGCAGTCTGTCCGCTCTTCGCCGGGAAGGAGAGGGCCACGTCCCCGCCGTCGATGCGCACGTCACGGCGACGGAGGGTGGTGAGACCCCGGCTGCCGTGGCGGGCGAGATAGCGCTCCGATCCGATGCGCAGGGCGGCGTCGTCGAGGAGGCGGAACGCGATCGCCAGGGCGCGCTCCTTGGTCTGCCCTTCGTCCTTGAGCGCCTTGGTCACCTGCGCGCGGGCGCTGGGCAGGGCGGAAGCGAGGTCGAGGGCGCGGACGAACTTCCGGCGGTCGCGCGAGACCCGCCAGAGCGGGTGATAGAGGTACTGCTTGCGTCCGGCGCCGTCGATCCCGACCGCCTGGATGTGCGCGAGCGGGTCGGCCGCGATCCACACGTCCTGCCACGCCGGCGGGATCACGAGATCGCTGATGCGTTCGCGATCCGCATCGGGAGCAGGCTGCCCCGCGGGGTCGACATACCGGAACCCCGAGCTCGTCCGCTTCCGCGTGAACCCCGGGTCCTGACCCGGCACCACTCGCACCAGTCGCGCCATTCGCGTCTCCTCCCCGTCGTTTCCCCTCCGAGTGTGGAGGGCACCGGTCGCCGCCGGAAGGGAGTGGCGTCTCCCCCGGCGGACGTGCTATCGCCGACCGGACCGCGACAGTCGCGAGATGACCGAGGTCCCTACCGGAATCGCCGCCCACCAGGCAGGCTGGGGCGCGGAGAGCCGCGGCCGTCGCAGGGTCAGGACGGAGGTCGCCGCGGTCGCGCCGACGACACGGAGTGACGCCTCCCCGGCAGAAAGGCACTTCGATGACCACCGATGCCGTCACGACCGACGCCCCCACCGCGCGGGACTGGCTCGGGCTGGCCGTCCTGGCGGTCGGACTGGGGATGATCGTGTTGGACGGCACGATCGTCGGGGTCGCGCTGCCCACCATCATCGAGGATCTGCACCTGGATCTCACGGACGCGCAGTGGGTGAACAGTCTGTATGCGGTGCTGTTAGCCGCGCTGCTGCTGTCCACGGGGAATCTCGCCGACCGGTGGGGTCGGAAGAAGCTGTTCCTCGCGGGGCTGGTCGTGTTCGTCGCGGGGAGTGTGCTCGCGGCGGCATCGGAGTCGTCGGGCGCGCTCATCGGCGCCCGCGCCGTGCAGGCCGTCGGGGCCGCGCTGATCATGCCCTCGACGCTCTCGACGGTGAACGCCGTGTTCCGCGGCCGGTATCGGGCGGCCGCGTTCGGTGTGTGGGGTGCGGTGATCTCCGGGGCGGCGGCGGTGGGGCCGCTGGCCGGGGGCGCGTTGACGCAGTGGACCTCCTGGCACTGGATCTTCCTGGTCAACGTGCCGCTGGGGGCGGTGGTGTTCGTCGCGGCGATCGTCACCGTCCCGGAGACGCGGGGCGCGAAGAAGCGCCCCGGCGTCGACGTCGACGGTGCGCTGCTCAGCATCGTCGGGTTCGGTGCCCTGGTGTTCGCCGTGATCGAGGGACCGGATCTCGGGTGGTGGACGCCCCAGCAGGACCTCACGATCTTCGGCTGGGTGTGGCCGCAGACCGCGCCGATCTCGGCGGTCCCGATCGCCCTGCTCATCGCCGCGATCGCTCTGACCCTGTTCGTCGTCTGGGAGCGGCACCGCGAGAAGGTGCAGCGCTCCGCCCTGCTGGACCTGGAGCTGTTCGGCTACCGAACGTTCTCCTGGGGCAACCTCACCGCGGCGATGGTCGCGGTGGGCGAGTTCGCGATCATCTTCGTCCTGCCGCTCTACCTGGTCAACGCGCTGGGTCTCGATGCGATGGGCGCCGGACTCGTGCTCGCGGCCATGGCCGTCGGCGCCTTCCTGTCCGGTGCCGCGGCCCGACATCTCGCCGATCGCTTCGGCGCCCCCGGGACCGTGCTGATCGGACTCGGCCTCGAAGTCACCGGCGTGGTCGTCGTCGCCCTCATCATCCAGGCCACCACCCCCGGATGGCTGGTCGCGATCCCGCTCGTCGTCTACGGGCTCGGCCTGGGGCTGGCCTCTGCACAGCTCACCGGGACCGTCCTGCGCGACGTCCCCGTGAACCTCTCCGGCCAGGGGTCGGCCACCCAGAGCACCGTCCGGCAGATCGGCTCCGCGCTCGGCACCGCCTTCGCCGGAGCAGCACTGTCCGTCTCCCTCGCCATCACCCTGCCCGCCGCACTCGAGAAGACCGGACTCAGCGACGCCACCGCCGACCGACTCGCCGAGACCACCCGGCAGACCGCGGGCACCACGATCGGTCAGCTCCGCACCGCCGGAGACGACAGCCCACTCGGCAGCGACACCACCGAGGCCGTGAACGCCCTCGCCGACGGCTTCACCGACGGCACCCGCAGCGCCCTCCTCATCGCCACCGCATTCCTCATCCTCGGCCTCGCCGGCGCCGCCCGCCTGCGACGCGCCACCACAGGAGGCTCCTGAGGAGCACCGATCGGTCGCGGCGACCCGATGCACCGGCGGGAAGCCGATATTCTGCGATCATGCCGCTGTCATTCGAAGAGTTCCGGTCGTCCCTGATGCACGCGCAGACCCGCGAATCGTGGGGGCTCACGCTCACCGACGCCGAAGCCCAGCAAGTGGCCGCGGACGAGCAGGCGAGCCGCAGCTGGTATGACTACTGGCTGGCGACCCACGCCCCGGCGGCGCCCTCGACCTCTGCGGGTCTGCCGGGCGGGCACGAGCTCCCGGTCGCCGCGGCTCCCGGCTTCGCGGCGGCGCCCCCACCCGCTGCGGCCCCCTCCGTCGAGGCATCCGCATACCAGGGCGGCTCCGCCGTCGGCGCGGTGGCACCCGGCCCCGAGGCCCCGGAGCGCACGCGGCGCGTCGGCCTCTGGGTGACGCTCGGCATCGTGGGCGTACTGCTGCTGATCGCCGCCATCGTCACGGTGTTCGCGTTCGCGACCGCGCGACACTGGACCAAGGTGGACGTCCCCGAGAAGCCGGAGACCTTCCACAGCGAGGAGTACGAGACCGGCAAGTACATCGTCACGGACGATGGTGTGAGCCCGTGCGCGGTGGACCAGGACTGGACGGACTGCATCGGACTGATGGAAGCCGAATATGCCGGGGCCTGCGCCGGGGTCGAGCTGGTGCCCGCCTCCGCCGACCTCTGCGCGCAGCATCGCGCTGAGATCGACCGGATGATCGCGGCGGACGCGGAGGGGATGTACGTCGCCTCGCTGGGTGACTTCGGGCACCTCACCCGCACCGCCGAGATGGCGACGCGCCAGGTCTCGAACGACGACCACGAGCCCGCCGTCACGCATGAGGCGGTCTGCTACCTCGGCTTCCTCGGAGAGTGCGAGTAGCGCCGGCGCCTGCTTCTCCCTCATCGAAACCCCGAGTCGGCCTCGGCGGCGTATGGTCGGGTTAGGACCCGATGAGGTCCGGGACGGGGTGTCGACATGTGTCGTTGGCTGGCCTACGCAGGAGAACCGCTGCATCCGTCGGAGGTGATCCTCGACTCGCGCCACTCCCTGGTGGCGCAGTCCCTGAACTCGCCGCTCGGGGCGGAGACCGTCAACGGGGACGGCTTCGGGCTCGGATGGTATCCCGTGGTCGACACCGAGGGGGCGGGCGGGCGACCTCCGCAGCCCGCGCTGTTCCGCAGCACGGAGCCCGCATGGAACGATCAGAACCTCCGCGAGATCTCGAGCACGATCCGCAGCCCGCTGTTCCTCGCCCATGTGCGGGCGGCCGCCGGTCCCCCCATCCAGCAGACGAACTGCCATCCGTTCCGACACGAGAACTGGCTGTTCATGCACAACGGCGGGCTCGCGGACTTCCTGACGATGAAGCGCGACCTGACCCTCGCGGTCGACCCGTCGCTGTACCCGGAGATCCAGGGCACCACCGATTCGGAGGTCTTGTTCCATCTCGCGCTGAGCCACGGCCTGCAGGACGACCCGATCGCGGGGATGCGGGCAGCCATCCGCGAGACGGAGCGCATCGGGAACGCGCACGACATCCGCTTCCCGGTGCAGGGCACCTTCGCCGTCTCCGACGGCACCACACTGTGGGCGTTCCGGTACTCGAGCGTGGGACGGTCCCGCACGCTCTTCCACTCCACCGACATCGACGTCCTCCGGCAGATGTATCCGCATGCCGAACGCCTGCGCGCCTTCGGCCGTCATGCCCACGTGATCGTCTCGGAACCGCTGACCGATCTGCCGGGGGCGTTCCTCGAGGTGCCGGAATCGACGGTCGCGATCATCGACGCGACGGGCTACCGCCATGAGCCGTTCCTCGGCGCCGCGTGAGGAGCAGCCGCCTCGCAGGCTGTGAACGCCCGCCGGCGGAGACGAAGAAACCCCCGCCGGAGCGGGGGTTTCGCGAAGTGCTGGGGTACCTGGACTCGAACCAAGAACAACTGAACCAGAATCAGCCGTGTTGCCAATTACACCATACCCCAAGGGCGAAACCGGAGCCTCGCACCGAGAGTCAAGCCTACCCGAGCGGCGACCGATCAGCAAAACCACCGGTGCCGTGTCGCCGCTCGGGCGCGTCGCGGATCAGTTGGCGAGGAACGCCGAGAGCGCGCGCAGGCGGCGCAGCGACTCGTCCTTGCCCAGCAGCTCCATCGACTCGAACAGCGGCGGTGAGACGCGGCGTCCGGTGATGGCCACACGCGGCGGCCCGTAGGCCACGCGCGGCTTGAGCTCGAGGTTCTCCACGAGCGCCGTCGACAGCGCCTCCTGGATCTTCTCCGGGGTGAAGTCCGTGACCGGCTCCAGGGCGGCGACGCAGGCGTCCAGCACCTCGGCCGCGTTGGCCGGCAGCCCCTTGAGCGCATCCGCGTCATACGACACCTCGTCGCGGAACAGGAAGCCGAGCATGCCCGGCACCTCGCCCAGCAGCTGCACACGCTCCTGCACCAGCGGCGCCGCACGGAACGCCAGGACGAGCTGCTCATGGGTCGGCTCGTCGAACAGGCCGGCCGCGGCGAGGTACGGCACGGTGCGCTCCGCGAAGTCCTTCACGTCGAGCATGCGGATGTGGTCGCCGTTGATCGACTCGGCCTTCTTCTGGTCGAAGCGGGCCGGGTTCGGGTTGACGTTCGCGATGTCGAACGCGGCGATGAACTCATCGAGCGAGAACACGTCGCGGTCCGGACCGATCGACCAGCCCAGCAGCGCGAGGTAGTTCAGCAGACCCTCGTGGATGAAGCCGCGCTCGCGGTGCAGGAACAGGTCGGCCTGCGGGTCGCGCTTGGAGAGCTTCTTGTTGCCGGTCTCCCCCAGCACGAGCGGCATGTGGGCGAACCGCGGCACGAACGTCGTCACGCCCGCGTCGATGAGCGCCGCGTAGAGCGAGAGCTGGCGCGCAGTGGACGGCATGAGGTCCTCACCGCGGAGAACGTGGGTGATGCCCATCAGCGCGTCGTCGACGGGGTTCACGAACGTGTACAGCGGCACGCCGTTGGGGCGAACCACGACGAAGTCCGGGAAGGATCCGGCGGGGAAGGTGACCTCGCCGCGGATGAGGTCGACGTACGTGAGGTCTTCGTCCGGCACCCGCAGGCGGAGGGCGGGCTGCCGGCCCTCCGCGCGGAAGGCGGCCTTCTGCTCATCCGTCAGGTCGCGGTCGAAGTTGTCGTAGCCGAGCTGCTTCGCGCGACCGTTCGCCTCATTGCGGGCGTCGATCTCCTCGGCGGTCGAGTAGCTCTCGTAGAGCGCGCCCGTCGCGAGCAGCTTGTCGATGACCTCGCGGTAGATGTCGTGCCGCTCGGACTGCCGGTACGGGGCGTGCGGGCCGCCGACCTTGACACCCTCGTCCCAGTCGATCTTCAGCCACGTGAGCGCGTCGACGAGCTGGCGGAAGCTCTCCTCGCTGTCGCGGGCGGCGTCGGTGTCCTCGATGCGGAACACCATCTTCCCGCCGTTGTGACGGGCATAGGCCCAGTTGTACAGAGCCGTGCGGACCATGCCGACGTGCGGCAGCCCCGTCGGAGAGGGGCAGAAGCGGACGCGGACGTCGGCGCCGCTGGCGGTCGTGGTGAGGGGATGCGGAGTAGCCATAGCCCTTCGATTCTACGGGTGCGGGAAGGTCAGCCCCGGCGCGAGACCGCCACGGCCGCGCGGTGCTCCAGGGGCAGCGCACCGCCCATTCGGTGCGCCGCGACGGTCTCCTCGAACCCCGCGCGGAACCGTGACCGCTCGGACGAGGAGAGCGCGGCGTACTGCGCGCCCGCACCGGCCACACGGCCCTCGACGGAGGTCCACAGCGTCTCGGGGTCGGCCTCCCAGGTCCAGGTGTGCTCGCTGACCACGACCTCCGGGAGTCCGGCCTCGACGAGCATGGCCGCGAAGCCGTCCGCGGTGCGTGCGAAGTCCTCCTCGGCCGGAAGCCTCTCCCCCGCATACGGCGGCAGCCCCGCGCGTTCGACGACCCCGGTCCAGAACCACGAGGGGGAACGGGTCCAGATCGTCGCGACGACCGTGCCCCGCGCGACACGACCGAGCTCACGGGCGGCCGCGCGCGGGGACGGCACGTGATTCAGCACGAAGTTCGCCACGACGGCGTCGACGGAGCGGTCCGCGAACGGCAGCGACGGCAGTCCGCCCTCCACCATGTGCAGCGTCGGGTACGTCCGGAGGGCGACGGCGCGCATCGTCGGTTCGGGCTCACAGGCAGTGACCTCCCACCCGCGATGGGCGAAGCGGGCCGCGATGCCTCCCTCCCCCGCACCGACGTCGAGGAGTGTTCCGCCGGGAACCGTGCCGAGGGCGGCGGCAAGGGCATCGAACGTGCCCGCGCACAGGGCCGCGTAGGAGGCGGCGTACGCCTCCCCGACGCCGTCCCAGTCCTTCACCGTGCGCTGCTCCGGGCGAGTGGGGACAGCGCCACGATCGCCACGACCAGCACGGACGCGGCGATCCCGAGCCCCGCGTACTGGAAGTGCGACAGCACGATGCCGGCGAGGACGGAACCCGCTGCGGCCGAGAGGCTCATCAGCGAGTCGCTGCGCCCCTGGCGCCGTGTGCGCACCTCCGGCGCCGAGGCTTCCGTGAGCAGCGCCGCACCGGCCACCGTCGCCGCGCTCCATCCGAGGCCGAGGAGGATCAGGGCGACCATCACACCCCAGGCTTCGGTGCCGGTGAAGACGGCGAATGCGAGGGCGCCGCCGAGGAGAGCCTGCCCCAGCAGCACCACACGGAGCCGCCCCCAGCGGTCGGCGAGCACGCCGAAGACCGGTGAGAGGGCGTACATCCCGCCCACGTGCAGCGCGATGGTGATGCCCACCAGAGCCGAGACGTCAGCCGGTGTCGCCGCCGTACCGTGGGCGCCGTGGGCCATGTGGGACAGGTGCACGGGCGTCATCGCCATGACCGATGCCATCACCACGTGCGAGCCGGCGATGGCGAAGATCGCATAGCGGGCCACTCGCGGGCGATCCGCCACGACGGCGCTCGTCGTCGCGGCCGCCGCCTGCGCGAGTCGCTGCGCGGCGAGCAGCGGATCCGGGCGGAGGGCGACGAGGTAGAGCACGAGCGCCGCGCACTGCGCGACGAACGAGAACACGTACGAACCGGTCTGCGGCGGCATGCCGATCGTCTGACCGACGATCTCCCCCGGACCGAGCAGCAGCGGTCCCGCCACCCCGCCGATCGTCGTGGACCAGACGACGATCGAGAGGTCGCGCCCGCGGTGCTGCGGCGCCGCGAGGTCCGTCGCCGCGAACCGGGACTGCAGATTGCCCGCGTTGCCCGCTCCGATCAGCAGGATGCCGACGAGCAGGAGCGGGAAGACGCGCACGGATGCCGCGAGGATGACCACGGCGATCCCGATGAGGGCGAAGAGGTTACCGAGGGTGAGGGCGCGGCGCCGTCCGAGCCGAGCGGCCATCCGGGCGAGCGGGATCGCGCAGAGTGCCGCTCCCAGCGTCACCGACGCCGTCGCGAGCCCGGAGAGCGCATCGCTGCCCGAGATGTCCGCGGCGAGCAGCGCACCGAGCGAGACGGTGGCGCCGAAGGCGATGCCACCGAGCACCTGGCCGAGCGACAGCACCAGCACCGTGCGGCGCTGGACCGCCTGTTGCTGCGCCGCCGTGAGGGCGACGTCGGTCATGACCCGGGAACGGCGTCGCGCACGGTGTTGCGCAGGATGCCGAGTCCCGAGATCTCGACCTCGACGGTGTCGCCCGCCTCGAACGTCCCCACGCCCGCGGGGGTGCCTGTCATGATGACGTCGCCCGGGAGAAGGGTGAACACGGCGGACGCGTACTCGATGATCGCGGCGACCGAGTGGATCATGTCGGTGAGCGGCGCATGCTGGCGGACCTCACCGTTCACGCGCGTCTCGATGGTGGCCTGCGCCGGGTCGAAGTCCGTCTCGATCACGGGACCGAGGGGGCAGAAGGTGTCGAAGCCCTTCGCGCGGGACCACTGCCCATCCTTGCGCTGCAAGTCGCGCGCCGTGACGTCGTTGCCGATCGTGTACCCGAGCACGTGATCGAGGGCGTTCTCCGCTTTCACGTTCTTCGCGATCCGACCGATCACCACCACGAGCTCGCCCTCGTACTCCGTCCGCTCGGACAGCGCGGTGGGGCGCACGATGGCGTCGTCCGGGCCGATCACGGCGGTGTTCGGCTTGAGGAACAGCAACGGCTCCTCGGGGGCCACGCCGCCCATCTCAGCAGCGTGGTCGTGGTAGTTCTTGCCGACGCACACGACCTTGGAGCGCGGGATCACGGGCGCGAGCAGCGTGACCTCGGTCAGCGGGACGCGCGCGCCGGTGGTCTCGTATCCGGAGAACATCGGATCCCCGGCGAGCACGACGAGCTCCCGCTCGTCGATGATCCCGTACATGATGGCGTCGTCGTGGCTGAACCGGGCGATCTTCATGGCTCCAGCCTAGATCCCCGCTCTGCCGACGAGACCCCGCCTTCCACGCGTCGACACGGCGGGGTGTCGGCGGGAAGGCGGGGTCTCGGGGAGGCGGATCAGGCGTCGAGGCGGAGGAGCCAGCCGTGCTTGTCCTCGCGGCGACCGTACTGGATGTCGGTGAGCTCCTCGCGGAGCGACAGCGCCAGCTCGCCCAGCGGCTGCGGCTCATCGAAGCCCTCGCCCACCAGAGCACCGATCGGGGTCACGACTGCGGCCGTGCCACAGGCGAACACCTCGACGATGTCGCCGGAGGCGACGCCCTGGCGCCACTCGTCGATCGAGATCGGCCGCTTCTCGACCGTGTAGCCGCGGTCTTCGGCGAGCTGCAGGAGGGAATCGCGCGTGATGCCCTCGAGGATGCTGTCGGACTCGGGCGTGACGATGCGGCCGTCCTTGAAGACGAAGACGACGTTCATGCCGCCGAGCTCCTCCACGTCGCGCTTCTCGTTGAGGAAGACGACCTGGTCACAGCCCCTCGCGCTGGCCTCGGCCTGCGGGAGGAGGCTGGAGGCGTAGTTGCCGCCCGTCTTCGCCTTGCCGGTGCCGCCGCGGCCCGCACGGGCGTAGTCCTCGGAGAGCCAGATCCGCACGGGCTTCACGCCTCCGGTGAAGTAGGCACCGGCGGGGCTCGCGATCACGTAGTAGGCGACCTTCTGCGCCGCCCGCACCCCGAGGAAGGCCTCCTTGGCGAACATGAACGGCCGCAGGTAGAGGCTCTGGTCGGCGCCGGACGGCACCCAGCGGCCGTCGACGGCGATGAGCTCGCGCAGCGACTGGATGAAGTACTCGGTGGGCAGCTCCGGCAGCGCGAGGCGGCGGGCGCTCGCCTGCAGGCGCGCGGCGTTGCGGTCGGGACGGAACGTGTGGATCGAGCCGTCGGCGTGCCGGTAGGCCTTGATGCCTTCGAAGATCTCCTGCCCGTAGTGCAGCACGGAGGCGGCGGGGTCGAGCGGGATCGGACCATACGGCTGCACCCGGGGGCGGTGCCACCCGCCCTTGACCGACCAGCAGATGTCGACCATGTGGTCGGTGAAGACGACCCCGAACCCGGGGTTCTCCAGCACTTCGGCGACGCGCGCCGGCGAGGCCGCGTTCAGGTTCTTCGTCACGGCGAACTCCAGGGGAGCCACGCTCGTCTCGGCATCGATCGTCGTCATGTCGTTATCCAATCCTCGTGGGGTGGGCGCATCCTCGCGCCCTGTCAGCCTACGCCCGCCGTTCAGAGACGGGCAGTGATCGCGGAGCCGATCTCCGCGGTGGTGCGGGCACCGCTGCGGGCGGCGATGTCCGCCTCGACCGCGGCGCTCACACGCGCCGACTCGGCCGTCAGGCCGAGGTGGTCGAGCAGCAGCGCGATGGAGAGGATCGCGGCGGTCGGGTCGGCCTTCTGCTGACCCGCGATGTCCGGAGCCGAGCCGTGCACGGGCTCGAACATCGACGGGAAGGCGCCATCGGGGTTGATGTTCCCCGAGGCGGCGAGGCCGATGCCGCCCGTGACGGCGCCGGCGAGATCGGTGAGGATGTCACCGAAGAGATTGTCCGTCACGATCACGTCGAAGCGCGAGGGATCGGTGACGAGGAAGATGGTGGCGGCGTCGACGTGCAGGTAGTCCACGGCGACGTCGGGGTGCTCGGCCGCGACTTCGTTCACGATGCGCTGCCAGATCGCACCGGCGTGCACGAGCACGTTGGTCTTGTGCACGAGCGTGAGCTTCTTGCGACGACGCTCCGCGAGCGCGAAGGCGTAGCGGACGACGCGCTCCACACCGAAGGCCGTGTTCACGGACGTCTCGTTCGCGACCTCGTGCGGCGTCCCCTTCCGGATCGCTCCGCCGTTGCCGACGTAGGGCCCCTCCGTCCCTTCCCGGACGACGACGAAGTCGACCTCCCCCGGGTCGGACAGCGGACCGGGCGCTCCGGCGAAGAGCTTCGAGGGGCGCAGATTCACGTAGTGGTCGAGGGTGAACCGCAGCTTCAGCAGCAGGCCCCGCTCGATGTTCGCGTCCTTCAGCCGCGGGTCGCCCGGGGTGCCGCCGACCGCGCCGAGAAGGATCGCGTCGTGTGCGGAGATCGCGGCGAGGTCGTCGTCGGTGAGCGTGTCGCCGGTCGCGAGGTACCGGTCGGCTCCGAGCGAGAAGCGGGTCTTGTCGAACGTCACGGCGCTGTCGGCGGTGACGGCGTCGAGCACCTTCTCCGCCTCGGCGATGACCTCGGGACCGATGCCGTCACCCGGGATGACGGCCAGCTTCACGACACGCGACATGAGACTCCTTGCGCACTGCACGGGGGTGGACCGGCCGCGGCGCGACCGCGGGTCGAACGGGCCGGTCCCCCCAGCGTAGTGGTCAGTGCGTGGGTGCCTTGCGCAGTGTGACGGCCGCGATGACCGCCGCGACGACGACGAGGCCCGCACCGATGAGCGAGGTCACCGTGACGCCCGAGCCGAACGCGTCGGCCGCTGCCTGCCACAGGGCGTCGCCGAGCGCGGCCGGGAGCTCGTGGGCGGCGGTGTAGGCGCCCGCCAGCGTCTCCTGCGCAGCGCGGGCCACCTCGGCCGGGAGTCCCTCGGGCAGCGCCAGTGCGCCGCGGTAGAACGCGGTCATGATGCCGCCGAGGATCGCGGTCCCCAGCACGGCACCGAGCTCGTACGCCGTCTCGGACACCGCACTGGCGGCACCGGCCTTCGCCGCGGGGGCGCTGGAGAGGATGAGCTCGTTCGAGATCGTCTCCGCCGCACCGATGCCGATGCCGAGGACCACGAAGGCGAGGATCAGGGGCACCACCCCGTGCGCGTGCGTGGTGACGGCGACGATGAGGTAACCGGCGACCGAGAACACCAGCGCCGCCGGGATGAGCACGTGCGGCGGGACGCGCCGTGAGATCGGCACCACCGTGAGACCGGCGACGATCATGGCCGCCATGCCGGGCACGAGAGCGAGGCCCGCGACCATCGGCGAGAGTCCCAGCACGAGCTGCAGGTGCTGCGACACGAAGTACAGGAACCCGACGAGGGCCACGACGCTGAGCAGGTTCACGAGGATCGCTCCGGAGAACGAGCCGCGGCGGAACAGGGCCATGTCGAGCATCGGGGTCTCGGCGCGGAGCTGGCGACGCACGAACAGCGTGCCCATCACCAGGCCGAGCAGGGCCCAGCCCGCGGCGTACAGCGACGGACCGTCGACCGCGAAGGACTTGATGGCGTAGACCACCGGGATCATCGCGGCCATGGACAGCAGGATGCTGAGCGGGTCGATGCGGCCCGGGTTCGGGTCGCGGCTCTCCGGCACGAGCAGGGGCGCGGCGATGAGCAGCGGGATGAGCACCGGCACGGCGATGAGGAACACCGAACCCCACGCGAAGTGCTCGAGGAGGAAGCCGCCGACGATGGGGCCGAGCGCGGATCCGGCGGAGAACGCGGACGCCCAGACCGCGATGGCCATGCGGCGCTGGTCGCGGTTCTGGAAGATCGACCGCAGCAGCGACAGCGTCGACGGCATCAGCATGGCGCCGAAGAAGCCGAGCAGGGCCCGCGCGGCGATGAGGAGGCCGGCGGTCGGGGCGAACGCGGCCAGCGCGGAGACCACCGCGAATCCGGTCGCGCCGATGAGGAGCAGGCGGCGGCGCCCAAAGCGGTCGCCGAGCGTGCCCATCGTGACGAGGAGTCCGGCGAGCACGAGCGGATAGACGTCGATGATCCACAGCTGTTCGGCGCCACTCGGTGCGAGCGAGATGGCGATCTCGGGCAGCGCGAAGCTCAGCACCGTGTTGTCGACCGACACCAGCAGCACCGGGAGCATGAGGACGACGAGTGCCGCCCACCCTCGGGCTCCGACGCGGGGAGCTTCCGTCTCTGTCGTCGGGATCGACGCAGTACGGGTCATGGAACACCTCTCCTTTTCCGGGACCGGTCGTTTGTGAACCGTCTGGCTGGTATAGTAACAGATGCCGCCCTCCCGATCCCGCATAGAGGATGACCGATGCCCCGCCCTCCCCTCGCCCGCGAGAAGGTCCTGGACGCCTTCGAGGCGATCCTCATCGACGAGGGCGAGCGCGCCGCGACGCTGGAGGCGACCGCGAAGGCCGCCGGGGTGTCGAAGGGCGGCCTGCTCTACCATTTCCGCTCCAAGGATGACCTCGAAGCCGGCCTCCTGGAGCGGCTCGACCACCTGACCGCCCTCGACCTGGAGCGCATGCGTGCGGCCGACGAGGGTCCGGTCGCGTACTACGTGCGCACCTCCGTCATGGAGGACGACGCGCTCGATCGCGCCTTGATCGCGACGACGCGACTGGCGCAGGGCGGCTCGATCCCGGCGGCCGACATGCTCCGAGACACCCGCCGTCGCTGGGCCGACGAGATCCGCCCGCACGTCCGCGACACCGCGAGCCTCGATCTGGTGATGCTCGTGAGCGACGGCCTCTACTTCAACAACTCGCTCGACGTGCACGGGCCGGAGCGCCTGGTGCCGCGCAGCGACGAGCTCGCCGACCTCATCGCTCTGGTCCTGCGCGCCACCGCCTGACCAGGGGGACGCGAGAGGGGCGGGAGCATCACGCTCCCGCCCCTCTCGATCCGACCGCTGGTCAGACCTCGGTGATCTCGATCTGACGGAAGAGGTCGGCGTCGATGGCATCGCGCACGTCGTCGAGCAGTTCCTCGGAGACGGGCGAGTCGAGCGTGAGCACGCTGAGGGCCTGGTCGCCGGCCGCGCGCCGGGAGATCTGCATCCCGGCGATGTTGATCCCTGCCTCGCCGAACTTCTGGCCGTAGACCGCGACGATGCCGGGGCGGTCGGTGTAGAGCATCACGACGTGGTGCTTCCCGATCGGAAGCTCGAGGGCATGGTCGTTGATGCCGACGAGCTTCTCGGCCTGCTTCGGGCCCGTCAGCGTGCCGGACACGGAGAGCTGCGAACCGTCGGACAGGGCGCCGGTGAGGGTGATGACGTTGCGGTACTCCTCGCTCACGTCGTCCTTGAGCAGACGGACCGCGATGCCGCGCTGCTCCGCCAGCAGGGGCGCGTTCACGTATGACACCGTCTCGCTGACGATGTTCGTGAAGACGCCCTTCAGCGCGGCGAGCTTCAGCACGCTCACGTCGTAGTCGTTGAGCTCGCCGTGCACCTCGACGTCGAGGCTCGTGAGCGGCGACGTGGCCAGCGCCGCGAAGATCTGACCGAGCTTCTCCACGAGCGCGATGCCAGGGCGCACGTACGGGTCGATGACGCCGCCCGCGACGTTGACCGCATCCGGGACGAGGTCGCCGCCGAGGGCGAGCCGCACCGAGCGCGCGACCGAGACGCCGGCCTTCTCCTGCGCCTCTTCCGTGCTCGCACCGAGGTGCGGGGTGACGACGACGTTCGGGAGATCGAGCAGGGCGCGGGCGCTGCCGCCCTCGGCCGGGGGCTCGGAGGTGAAGACGTCCAGCCCGGCCCCGGCGATCTCGCCGGCGACGAGCGCCTCGTGCAGCGCCTCCTCGTCGATGAGGCCGCCGCGGGCGACGTTGACGACGAAGGCGGTCGGCTTCATCGCGGCGAACTGCTCGGCGCCGATCATGCCGGTCGTCTCGGGGGTCTTGGGCATATGGATCGTGAGGAAGTCGGCCTCGGCGACGAGCTCGTCGAGCGAGAGGAGCTGCACGCCGAGCTGCTGGGCGCGCGCCGACGTGACGTACGGGTCGTACGCGACGACGCGCATGTCGAAGGCGGCCAGGCGGGCGGCGACCAGCGCGCCGATCCGGCCGAGGCCGACGATGCCGACGGTCTTCTCGAAGAGCTCGGCACCGGTGAAGGAACTGCGCTTCCACTGACCGGCGGCCAGCGAGGCGTGCGCGGCCGGGATGCGGCGGGCGAGGCTGAGGATGTGGCCGACCGTCAGCTCGGCGGCGGAGACGATGTTCGACGTCGGCGCGTTGACGACCATGACGCCGGCAGCCGTCGCCGCCTTGATGTCGACGTTGTCGAGACCGACACCGGCCCGCGCGACCACCTTGAGCTTCGGCGCGTGCGACAGCGCCTCCTCGTCGATGCGCGTCGCCGAGCGGATGAGCACCGCGTCCGACTCGGCGAGAGCGGCGAAGAGCGCCTCGCGATCGGTGCCGTCGACGTGGCGGACGTCGAAGTCGGGGCCGAGCGCCTCGATCGTGGCGGGAGAGAGTACTTCGGCGATGAGCACGACAGGCTTCGGCACAGTGGATCCTTCGGGGCAGCGCGACAGGCGGGAGGGGCCGATGCGCCGCACACCGTCGGGGGCGCGATCGCGACAACTCTACCGGAGCGTCGGGACCGCTCCGTGCCGTGTGACGGGCACGGCGCTGGCTCAGGCGCTGGGAAGCGTGAGACTCAGCGCCAGCAGACTCATCCAGAACACCGCGACGATGCCGAGACCGACGAGGAATGACAGCGCGAGCTCCCCCACACGTCGGCGTCGACCGATGGCGAAGGCGAAACCGAAGACGATCACCGGGAAGACCACGCCGAACAGAAGGGTCGCCCACCCCGTTCCGGTGAGACCGGTCTGCGCCATCGTGATGAGGTGGGCCACGGCGTTCCACACCGCGTAGGCGTAGAAGAGCCCGGCCAGGGCGATCACCGTCCAGACGAGCCAGCGCGGCGAGCGCGGGGCCACGGTGACGGGTGCCGACGATGCGGTCATGAGCCGATCACCCCTACAGTCACGAACGGCCACGGCACGAGCAGCACGACCCCGGCCAGGAGGAATGCCGCGCGTACCCAGGACGCCCGTCCGCGCGTCAGCACCCACGTCGCGAGGAACCACAGTGCGGGGGCGGCGATGGCCAGCACGAACCACGGCAGGAACATGAAATCTGCGACGAGGAACGAGGCGAGCGGCTGCAGCCGGAGACCGCCCGCGATCCAGCCGACGGTGTAGAGCAGGTAGATGCCCCCGACCACGCCGACGAGCACCAGCATCGCGTTGCTGAGGCCGGCGGGGGCCGCCGACGTCTCCTCCTCCGCGGTCGCAGCGGGAGTCGCCGCCGGGCCGGCCGGATGCGCGGACGCGGTCGGGCGCGGCTCGGGCGCCGGCGCCGGGACGGGGCGGGACGCGGTGTCGCGGGCGCGCCGCTCCGCGCTCTCGTCACCCTCCCAGCTCAGGGCGTCGTCCGAATCCGAAGTCATCCCTCCAGCGTAGGACACCGAGGACATTAGGATCGGGGTTGCCTGGGCACCGCCGCCGAGGCCTCCGCGGGAAAGGACCATGATGGCTGACCACCAGGACACTCCGTCCTCTCCCCCGCGCCGCCCCACGACCGGTGAACCGCCCGCGGGCTGGACGCCGAGCCCTGCGGCCAAGACCTCCGCGACACGCTTCCGCATCATCGCCGCCGTCCTCTGGGCGCTGGCGATCGCGGGCGAGGCCACCGGCATCTTCTGGCTCCTGCGCCAGCGCGAGTTCGTCGACGAGGGCGGCGCGCTGCTCCGCGATCCGGACACCGGCCTCCTGGAAGAGCAGGGAGCGACCGCGCAGTTCCCGCAGTGGGCCTTCGTCGCCCTGCTCGTCCTGTTGGTCGTGATCGCCGCGCTGTCGATCATCGGCTCGATCCTGTGGAAGAAGGCCAACACCCTCGACCCGGCGCGGCGCGTGGACAAGACGAAGTTCTTCGTCCAGAACCAGCTCGGCGCGATCATCGCGGTCGTCGCGTTCCTCCCCCTCGTCATCCTCATCTTCCTCAACAAGGACATGGACAAAGGACAGAAGGCGACCGCCGGAGTGGTCGGCATCGTCCTGGCCGTGCTCGCGGCCGTCATCGGCACCAGCTTCGCGCCGCCCTCGGTCGAGCAGTACACGGCGGACCAGTCCGCCGTGATCCAGCTCCTCGGTGCGGACGAGGTGGTCTGGGTCGACGGCGGCAAGGTCTACCACGTGTGCGATGAGGTGCCCGCGATCCAGACCGGCAGCGAAATCCGCACCGGCACCACCTCGGAGGCCATCGAGGCCGGCAAGATCCGGCTCACCCTGCAATTCGCGTCCGAGCTGCGCACGTGCGGTCTTGCGGTCCCCGAGAACGCGGACGAGATCACGGAGGCGCTGCGGGCGATCCAGGCCGGAGCCGTCGACACGCCTCTGCCGGCTCCCGTCTGGGCCGACCCGACGGATGCCCCGATCCAGATCCCGGACGCATCGACCGACGAAGGCTGACGTCAGGAGGCGCTCAGGGCCTCGACGAGACGATCCTCCGCCGAGGCGAGGTGGGCACGCAGCACCGCGGCCGCACGCTCCGCATCCCCGGCGGCGACCGCCTCGAGCATCTCGGCGTGCTGCGCGGCGATGAGTTCCGCGTCGAGGAGACGACGCCCCTGCACCTGCGCCATGCACAGCCGCACCTCATCCAGGACGCTCCGGTACATGCGGCTGGTGCGTTCGCTGCCCAGCGCGTCGATCAGGGCCGTGTGAAAGCGGAGGTCGGGATCGACCGTCGCGGGATCGGGGCCCGGAGCCATCTCCTGCAGCTCGGCGTTCGCCTCCACGGCGGCCGCCGGCACGGCGGTGCTCTCCGCCAGTTCGCGCAGTGCCGCGCTCTCCAGCCGGATCCGCGTGCGATAGACGTCGCGGACCGTCTCCGCCTCGATGCCGACCACGCGCGCGGTGCGATGGGCCGTCCGCACGAGCAGCCCGCTGGCCACCAGCTGCTCGATGGCCGCTTTGGCACTCGGCCGGGCGACGCCGTAGGCCTGGGAGACGGCCGCCTCGGTGAGCGGCTCCCCCGAGCGGATCTCGCCGGACAGAATCCGCGCGCGAAGCTGTCCGGTCACGGCGTCGACCACGCCGACGACGCCCAGGGGGCGCTCCGCGATCGAGGTCATGCGGAACAGTCTAGTGAGCGGCCCGTCGTTCAGTACACTTGTCTGACAATCGTTGAGCGGAGCAGAGGAGCACCGTGCCCACCACCCTCGACCACCCCCTCGACCCGGCCCTGCTCGGTGCCGGGACGCAGGTCCACGCCCGGTCCATCGACCGGTTCGCCCGCGCGCACGATGCGTCGCACTACCTCCTCGTCCCGGACGCGGTGCTCTCCCCCGCGGACGCCGAGGGCGTCGCCCGGGCCTTCACCGCCGTCCGCGCGGCGGGGCGCACCCTCACCTTCCGCTCCGGCGGCACCAGCCTCTCCGGCCAAGGCATCAGCGGCGACATCCTCGTCGACACGCGCAGCCACTTCCGTGACATCCACATCGAGGACGACGGCGCCGCTGTCCGCGTCGGCCCCGGTGCCACCGTCCGCCAGGTGAACACGCGACTGGCCCGATATCGCCGCAAGCTGGGGCCGGATCCGGCGAGCGAGATCGCCTGCACGATCGGCGGCGTCGTCGCGAACAACTCCAGCGGCATGGCCTGCGGCATCACCGAGAACTCCTATCAGACGATCACGTCGATGGTCGTCGTCCTGCCCAGCGGCACGATCCTGGACACCGGGCGCGCGGATGCCGCAGAGGTGCTCCGCACCGCGGAGCCTGCGCTGTTCGCTGGGCTCTCCTCCCTGCGGGAGCGCCTGCTCACCTCTCCCGAGAAGGTCACGTTCCTGCGACAGCAGTTCTCGATGAAGAACACGATGGGCTACGGCCTGAACGCCCTGCTCGACTTCGACGACCCGGTGCGCATCCTCGAGCACCTCCTCATCGGCTCGGAAGGGACCCTCGGCTTCGTCGCCGAGGCCCGTTTCCGCACCATCGAGGTGCGCCCCGCGATCGCCACGGGCCTGCTCGTCTTCGAGACCCTGTCCGCGGCGATGACCGCGCTTCCCGCTCTCACGGAGCTCGGACTCGCGACGATCGAGCTCCTCGACGCCGCCTCGCTGCGTGTGGCCCAGGGCCTGAGCGACGTGCCCGCCGCGATCTCCGAGATCGACGTCCAGGGCCACGCCGCACTCCTCGTCGAAGTGCACGCCGCCGACGACGAGGGCCTCGCCCGCGAGAGTGCGGCAGCGCAGGCGCACTTCGACGCCCTCCCCCTCGCCGTCGCGCCGCGACTGACCACGGATGCGGGAGAACGCGCCGCGCTGTGGCACGTCCGCAAGGGCCTCTACACCGCGGTCGCCGGCGCCCGACCGTCCGGCACGACCGCCCTCCTCGAAGACATCGTCGTCCCCGTCCCCCGGCTGCTGGCCACCTGCGAACGCCTGATCGAGCTGTTCGCGGAGCACGGCTACGAGGGGTCCGTCATCTTCGGGCATGCGAAGGACGGCAACGTCCACTTCCTGCTGAACGAGCGCTTCGACGACCCCGAGAGCGTGGCGCGGTACCGCCGCTTCACCGACGATCTCGTCGACCTCGTGCTCGCGCAGGAGGGCTCCCTCAAGGCCGAGCACGGCACCGGCCGCATCATGGCCCCGTTCGTGCGGCGGCAGTACGGCGACGAGCTCACCGACATGATGTGGGAGATCAAGCGGCTGTTCGATCCGGACGGCATCCTCAACCCCGGCGTCGTATTGTCGGACGACCCGGACTCCTACCTCCAGGACCTCAAGCGCGTGCCCACGGTCGAGCGCGAGGTGGACCGCTGCGTCGAGTGCGGCTACTGCGAGCCCACGTGCCCGAGCAAGAGCATCACGCTCACCCCGCGGCAGCGCATCGTGCTGCGCCGCGACATGGCCTGGGCCGAGGAGCAGGGCGACACCGCGCTGCTGCGCGACCTGCGCGCGGACTACGACTACGACGGCGTGCAGACCTGCGCGGTCGACGGCATGTGCGGCGTGGCGTGTCCGGTGGACATCAACACCGGCGACCTCGTCCGCCGCCTCCGCGCCGAGCAGGAGAACGCCGTGGAAGGCGCGGCCTGGGGAACGGCGGCGAAGCACTGGAGCACCGTCACGCGCGCCGGCGGCGTGGCGTTGACGGTCGCCGATGCTCTTCCCGTCCCGCTCGTGCGCGGCGCGACGCGGGTCGGACGCGCGGTGCTCGGCGCCGACACCGTGCCGCTCTACGACGGCGGCCTGCCCCGCGGAGGCTCCGCGCCACCCCGCCCCGTCTCCCCGCCGGATGCCCAGGCCGTCTTCTTCGGCGCCTGCATCGGCACGATGTTCGGCCCGGAGGACGAAGGTCCCGGCTCCCGCGACGCTCTGCGCGCTCTGCTCGACCGCGCCGGGATCCCCGTCGTCGTGCCGGAGGAGAACGGTGGGCTCTGCTGCGGCACGCCGTGGAAGTCCAAGGGACACCTCGACGGCTATCGCCTCATGTCCGACCGGGTGCTGGCCTCGCTCTGGGACGCCAGTCGCCACGGGGAGCTCCCGGTCGTCTGCGATGCCGCCTCCTGCACCGAGGGCCTCGACGTGATGCTCACCCAGGCCGTCGCCGCGCACCCGGAATACGCGGGACTGCGGATCGAGGACGCGACGACGTTCGTCGCGCGGGAGGTGCTGCCGCGCCTCTCCGTCGATGCGAAGCTCCCCTCGATCGCCGTGCACCCGACCTGCTCGACGACCGCGCTCGGCGCGACGGGGGCGCTGACGGCGATCGCCGCCGCCGTCGCCGACGAGGTCTTCGTGCCCGACGGCTGGGGATGCTGCGCGTTCGCCGGCGACCGGGGCATGCTGCACCCCGAGCTCACAGCGAGCGCCACCGCGCAGGAATCGGCCGAAGTCTCCGCGGCCGATACGGCCCGCGGTGGCTTCGACGCCTTCGTGTCGGCCAACCGCACGTGCGAGATCGGGATGACCCGGGCCACCGGCCGCCCCTACCGTCACGTGATCGAAGTGCTCGAGGAGCGCACGCGCCCCTGACTCAGGGACGAAGGGCCCCGTCGGATCACCGACGGGGCCCTTCTGCAGAGCCTGCGTCAGGCGCCGTGCGCGGTCAGCACAGCGACAGGAGCCTCGCGGAGACCGGCGGGGATGACGACGCGGGCGGGCCCGCCATCGGCCGACACGGCGGCCGGGGTGCCGTCCACCCACGACAGCGCGGCGTCGGCCAGCTCGATCGGGAGTTCGAGCTCCCCGGTCGCCGGGTCGAGCGCGTGCACGTGCACCGCGTCCGTCGAGGTCGTGTAGCGGCGAGGGGCTCCGGTCCGCTCCCCCATCCGCGTCCAGGGCCGGGTGCCGTAGATCGCCGCGCCGTTCACGGCCAGCCAGCCGCCGAGCTCCTGCATCGCCTTCCGCTGCAGCGCCGGAATGGACCCGTCCGCCGCGGGACCCACGTTGATGAGCAGGTTGCCGTTCTTCGCGACGACGTCGACGAGGAGCCGGATCAGGGCCGCCCCGGAGAGCGAGTGCCGCTCGTCCTCCGCCTGGTTGAACCCGAACGAGTAGCCGAGCCCGCGGGTCGACTCCCAGGGCTCCGGGATGATGTCCGGGATGTCCGTGTATTCGCGGGTGAGGAAGCCGTGGTACGGCACGCCCCACCGGTCGTTGACGACGCCGTCCGGGACGGCGTCGAAGTAACGCCGCAGCAGTGCGGCCACGGCGTAGTCCTCCGTGCCCTTGCCGCCGTCCGGCCACTCGATGTCGTTCCAGAGCACGTCGGGCGCGAACCGCTCCACGAGCTCCTCGAGCTGCGCGGCGGCGTACCGGGAGAAGTGGGCGTCGTTGCGACGGAACCGGAACAGGTCGGTGTCCGACTCGATCGGCGGGAAGTCGCTCACGTGCCAGTCGAGCGCTCCGGAGTAGTACACGCCGAACCTGGCTCCGGCCCGCCGCGTGGCGTCGTGGAACTCGGAGATGAGGTCGCGACGAGGGCCGCGCGCGACGGCGTTGAATCCCGTCGTGGCGGTGTCCCACAGACAGAAGCCCTCGTGGTGCTTGGTCGTCGGCACGACGTAGCGTGCTCCGGCCGCGACGAGCTCGCCCACGAAGGCATCGGCGTCGAACGCGGCGGCGTCCCACTGGTCGGCGAGGTCTTCGTAGGAGGTGCCGGGGCCGTAGAGGCGCTGGTGGCGCTCCCACGTCGGGCTCCCCGGGATGCGGACCGTGTTCGCGTACCACTCCGCATACTGGTGCCACGCGTAGGCGTCCTCCGTCGGGATGTTCACGCCCTCGCCGTGCTGCACGGCCCACGCCGGCACGGAGTAGAGGCCCCAGTGCACGAAGAAGCCGAGCTTGGCGTCGCGGTACCAGTCCGGCACGGCGTTCGATGGGTAGACCGGGGCCGCCGCACCGAAGTCGGGACCGGTGCGCTTCTCGAAGTTCATCATGATGCCCTCTCCTCCTCAGCGGCGCCGCGGCGCACGACCACCGCGGTCAGGTCGGGGTCGCCGGTCGTGTCGAACGGATAGACGCCGGGGCGCAGGCGGTGATGCCCGAGCCGGAGCAGGTCCTGGTCCACCCCGCCCGGGGTGAGGGCCAGCGTCCACCCCTCCGCCAGCTCGTACAGCTCCGGCTCCAGATAGCCGATCTTCACGACCACGACGTCGGCCGTCGTCGGCTCGAGTCCCAGCATCCGGAAGTCCGAGAGATGGTGGAACGGCTTGCGGCGCTCCGTCACGATGACGTGCAGCCCACCGACCGCGATCACCACCTGGGTGCCGGCGTCGGGGTCGCCGTCGGTGATCGAGAAGACCGTTCCGGTGATCTCGACCGGTCCGTGCGGCCCGGAATCGACCGCGGCTCCGGCGGACACCGTGACCGTCGCGCCGATGCCCGCTGCCACGGCTTCGGCGACGGCCCGCGGATCGAAGATCGAGGCGACCAGCGTCGTGTGCGTCCCGTCGACGAGTTCCGGCCGCTGCAGCAGGTGGGCGAGGGTCCAGGTCACGTCTCCCGCTCCCCCGGCCGTCGGGTTGTCCCCGGAGTCCGAGATCAGGTACGGACGCGGGGCGCCCGGTGCCAGCGCCTCCTCCAGCGCCTCGTCGAGGCTTCCGGTCTTCGCGACGAAGACAAAGTCCTCCCGCGCCTCCCAGAACATCCGGGCCACGCGTTCCGCTTCCCGGGCGATGACCTCCCGGTCGTCGCCGGTGACGACGACGTAGGCCTGACAGCGCGGCTCATCCGCCCACGCGTAGCCGATCCACACCGACGCGTCCACCACCCCCGGCAGGGCCTCGATCCCGGGAAGCTCGGCATAGATGCCGCGCGCGGGCTCCAGCCGCGTGCTCGTCTTCTCCCCCGGCAGCAGCACGGGCACGGGCACCCAGGCCGTGAACGGACGCCGCAGCTGCACGTCGCCGCCGTGCGGGCCGCGGAGACGGTCGAGCAGGTTCCACACCGCCCGCTCCTTCGTGTTCAGCCAATCCTCATGCGGCGCCATCCGATAGCAGGTGAGCAGGTCCACCGCGTCGCGCAGGGTCTCCGAGACGTTCCCGTGCAGATCCATCGACGTGGAGACGAGGGTGTCCGGTCCCAGGGCCGCGCGTACCGCGAGAGCCAGATCCCCCTCGGCATCGTCCATCCCGACGACGCTCATCGCTCCGTGGATGTCGAAGAAGAAGCCGTCGAACGGCCCCTCGGCGCGGATCCCCTCGACGATCTCATCCTTCATCCGCCGATAGGTGTCCGGGTCCACCGCGCCGCCGGGCAGGGAACGCCCGTGCGTGAGCGGTACCCACTCCGCGGCCTCGGCGAGCTCGCGTCCGGCGTCGAGGAACGGGTAGTACGCCCGCAGTGCATCGCCGGTGCGGATCGTGAAGGCCTCGTCCCCCGAGATGTGCGGCGAGAACGTGCTCGACTCGATGGAGATGCCCCCGATGCCGATGCGCGGTCGCGCGAGCCCGCCCTCGGCGAGCGGCGGCAGCGGACCCATCCAGATCTCGTGGGCTTCCGGGCGTGCGGTCACGGTGCTGTTCTCCTCTGCGGTCGCAGTCGTTGTCAGGAAACGGGGGCGAGGGCGCGCCGGGCGCTCTCGATGGCGCCGAGCGCGACGGCGTCGGCGCCGAGGACGGCGGGGACGACGCGCAGCGCGATGCCGGACACCGGGGCGTCGGTGCGCAGGGTCTGCTCGATCGACGGCGACAGGAGGTCCCAGGCTGCCGTGACCCCGCCGCCGACGATGGCGGTCGGCAGGTCGAGGAGCGTCGCGGCGCTCGCACACGCCAAAGCGAGGGCACGACCGGCGGCGTCGAACACGGCCCGGGCGTCGGCGTCGCCGGCTCGGGCGGCCTCCGCGACCTCCCTGGCATCGTTCACCGGACGCCCGGTGCGCTCCTCGAAGCGCCGGGCGATCGACGTCCCGGAGGCCAGGGTCTCCAGGTGGCCGGTCTGTCCGCAGGTGCAGACGAGGTCGCTGTAACCGGGCGTGTGCCCGATCTCCCCCGCGGCCCCGTGCGGGCCGTGGTGCAGCTCTCCGCCGATGACCAGCGCGCCGCCGACACCCGTGCCGAGCATCACACCGAGCACATCGGGCACGCTCGGACCCGCCGCGGCGGCTTCACCGAGGAGGAAGGCGTTCACGTCGTTCTCCACCCGCACCGGGACACCGAGGCGCTCTGCCAGCTCCGGGCCGAGCGGGAACCCCGCCCAGTCCGCGAACAGGGCGGACGCGGCGCGGATGGTGCCGCTCTCGTGGTCGATGACGCCTGCGGCGCCCACCCCGACCGCGGCGACCGCGACACCGGCCTCGGCCGCCAGCCGCGCGACCAGGCCGGCCGCCGCATCCGCCATCGCCGAGCCGCCGACGCGCGCGGGCGCCGGCACGCTTCCGCGTGCGAGCACGTCTCCGGAGGCGTCCACGACGAGGGCCGCGATCTTCGTGCCCCCGATGTCCACCCCCGCCAGTGCGAGATCGGGCCCGGGTGCCGTGGTCGTTCGTCGAGGGTCGTCCGTCTGCTGCCCGACCGCGCTCATCGTCCGCCCAGTCCCGCCATTGCGATGCCCTTGACCAGATGCTTCTGCAGCACGATCACGAGCAGCGTGGTGGGGATCATCGAGATGATGGCCGCGGCCATCTGCAGGTCCCAGCGGGTGCCGGTGAGGCCCGCGAAGCTCGCCAGACCGACCGGCAGCGTGCCGTGCGCGTTGTAGTCGACGGTGACGATGAGGGGCCAGAGGTAGCTGTTCCAGAACGAGAGGAACGTGAACACGGCGAGCACCGCGACCGCGGACTTCGACAGCGGCAGGATGATCTGCAGGAACGACCGGACGGGACCGGCGCCGTCGACACGGGCCGCCTCCTCCAGCTCGTAGGGGATGCCGCGGAAGAACTGCCGCATGAGGAACGTGCCGAACGCGCCGAACGCGAAGGGCAGGATCAGCGCCTGATAGGTGTCGACCCAGTTGAACCACTGCATGACCTGGAACATGGGGATGACGAGGACCTCGGCGGGCACCATGAGGGTGGCGAGGAAGAGGACGAAGACCGCGTCCCGCCCCTTCCAGCGCAGGCGCCCGAAGGCGTACCCGGCGGTCGTGGAGACGACGAGCACCACGAGCGTGCCGCCGATCGAGACGATGAACGAGTTCATGATGTAGGTCAGGAACGGTCCGTAGGCGAAGACGTCGACGAAGTTGCTCCACCGGATCTCGGAACCGACGAGCGTCGGGGGCATCGAGAACATCTCCGAGTTCGGCTTGAGGGCCGAGAAGAACGCGTAGACGAGCGGCGCGATGAAGATGAGCGCCGCGACGTAGATGCTCACGTGCGCGAGGATCAGCCGGGCACGCGCGCCGGGCGTGGTCGCCGCACCGCGGGCCCGCTCCCGCTCGCGCTGACGCGGCGGGACGGTGCCGGTGGGCCGGACGAGGGTTTCAGTGCTCATAGTGCACCCACTTCTTCTGTGCGGCGAACTGGAGGCCCGTGATCGCGATGATGATCGCGAAGAGGATCCAGGCGGCGGCGGCGGCGAGTCCGAGGTCGCCGAAGGTGAAGCCCTGCTCCCAGATGTACATCACGAGCGGCTTGGTGGCGTTGCCGGGGCCGCCGCCGGTGAGCATCTGCGGCTGGACGAAGACCTGGAGCGAGGTGATCATCGTCATGATCGTCGCGAAGAAGATCGACGGCGAGATCATCGGGATGATGATGCTCCACACCCGCCGGAAGCCCTGCGCGCCGTCGATGCTCGCGGCCTCCAGCACGCTCTCCGGGAGCTGCTCCAGGGCCGCGGAGAAGATCAGCATGTTGTAGCCGAGACCCTGCCAGACGCTCATGACGACGACCATGATCATCGCCCAGTTCGGGTCGGCGAGGAAGTTGGGCAGCTCGATGCCGAACCAGGTGACCGAGAGGCCGTTGAAGAGACCCTGGGGCTGCAGCATCATCTTCCACACCAGCACGTTCGCGACCATCGGGGTCACGACGGGGATGAAGAAGAGGACGCGCAGGGCGCCGCGACCGCGGATGCGCGGGCCGAGTCCGAGGGCGAGCACGAGCGAGAGAGCGACGCTCAACGGCACGTACAGCAGCGTATACACGGCCGAGTTGCGCAGCGCGGGCCAGAAGTCCGGGCTGCTGGTGAACAGCTTCACGTAGTTGTCCACGCCGTTGAAGGTGCGTTCGCCGAAGGTCGGCCAGTCGAACACGCTCATCACGATCGAGAGCCCCACGGGCACGATCGTGAACAGGGCGAGGCCCACCAGGGCCGGGCTTGCGAAACCCAGCGCCTGGCGGCCCTCAACCTTGGCGAGCGATCCTCGACGTCTCGTCGTGATCGTCATCTCGTCGTCTTTCTCTGTTACTGCTGCGCGAACCGGATCCGGCTCACTCGCCGAACTGCGCCTGGGCGTTCGACAGCAGCTCCTCCATCGTCATCTGGCCGTTGTAGACGCTGACGAGGTTGGGCTGGATGTAGCTGTCGAGCTTCTGCCAGTTCTTGGTCATGTACAGCGGCACCGTGTCGCCGAACGCGGCCTCGAACACCGACTGGACCTGGTCGCGGTACTGCTCGTCGATCGACTCGAAGTACAGCGGCTGCGAAGAGGTTCGGGCCGGGTAGGAGCGGCCGGACGAGGCGATGTAGTCCTGCGCGTCCTCACCGACGAGCGCGCCGAGCACCTTGAGCGCCGCCTCCGGGTTCTCGCAATTCTCGGCGATGCCGTAGCCGGAGCCGAGGATCGGGCCCGGGTTGCCGTCGACACCCGCCGGCAGCGGCACCATGCCGGCCGCGAAGCCGGACTCGTTGTTCAGGTAGCTGACCGCGTTCCACGTGCCGTCCACGGCCATCGCCGCGTTCCCGCCCGTGTACTGGTTCTCGCCCCAGCCGGTGTCGGACGCGGAGGCCACGGGCGCCGCGACCTTCTTGTCGGTCACCAGGCCGGCGTACCACGAGGCCGCCTCGACGAAGTCCTCGTCATCGATGTGGAGCGTGCCGTCCTCGGCGGCGGGCTGCGTGGCCGAGTATGCGATGGGCATCGACATCCACTGGTAGCCGCCCATGCCCATGCCGAAGCCGTACTTGCCGTCCTTCGTGGCGTCGGCCGCGATCGTGGCGAAGTCGTCGAACGTCCAGCCGATCTCCGGCGTGGCGGCGCCGGCCGCGGTCAGCAGGTCCTGGTTGTAGTAGACGAGCATGGTGGCGACGTCGAAGGGCACGCCGTACACCTTGCCTTCGAAGCTGAGGATGCCGTCGGCGCTGGGGTTGAACTCCGACCAGTCGATGCCGGCGGTCTCGAGGTCCTCGTCGCTGAGAGCCCGGAAGCCGGCGGTGTAGCCGCCGAGCTGCGCGCCGCTCATGCCGGTGATGCATGCCATGTTGCCGCTGGCCATGTTCGTCGTGAGCTTCGTGAAGAAGTCGCTCCACGGCGAGGTCTGCAGCTTGATCTTGATGTCCGGGTTCTGCTTCTGCGCGAACTCGATCTGCGCCTCCAGCGCGTCGACGTCCGACTCACTGCCGGCCCACATGTCGACGACGATGGTGTCGCCGTCGGCCGAGCCTCCGGATCCGCCGTTGCTGGCGCAGCCGGTCATCACCACGGCCACGCCCGCGACAGCGGCGACAGCCCCCACACGCAACTTCTTCATTGAATGCCTCCTGAGAAGGGAACGGTTATTTCGACGCTCGAATTAACCAATTAGGATTTCGTATGAAGTTACGCTGTCATAGTTCGCAGGGCGCCGCAAGCCGAACATCCGATGTTTATAGGGTGGTGATAATTCGTCACCTCCCCGAAACACGCCGCTCCCCCGCTACGCTGACGATGCGTCGAGACGAAGGACCACCATGACGAACCCCGCCGACACCACCGTCGACGACCCGCACACGCGGCGCATCCTCGATCTCGTCGCGCGCGGACAGGCTCGGTCCCGCTCCGAGCTCGCGTCCGAGCTGGGGGTGGCCGCCTCGACCGTGGGCCTGCGCGTGCAGACGCTTCTCGATGCCGGCGTGCTGGAGGAGGCCGGGGCCGGCACCTCCCGCGGCGGACGACGACCGCGTGTGCTCCGGATCGCCGGCGACGGCATCGTCCTGTCCGCCGACCTCGGGGGCCGCCATGCCCGCATCGGGCGGCACGATCTCAGCGGCGGTCTCCTCGGCTCGGAGACGCTCGCGATCGACGTCGCCGACGGACCGGAGGAGACGCTCGCCCGCGTGTCGGAGGTGTTCGAGCGACTCGCGGCCGAGACCCGGGTCCATGCGATCGGCGTGAGCCTTCCCGGCCCCGTCGACGTGACGACGGGCTCCGTCGACCAGCCCTCCCGGATGCCGGGCTGGCCGGGCTTCCGCGTCGGCGAGCACCTCACCGCTCGTCACGGGGTCCCCGTGATGGTCGACAACGATGCCAACCTGGCCGCCCTCGGAGAGCACCGGCGCCAGCTGGGGCACACGCAGCACAGCATCACCGTCAAGGCGGGCACCGCGATCGGCAGCGGGATCATCGTCGACGGGCACATCCACCGCGGCGCCACCGCTGCCGCCGGCGACATCACGCACACCCGCATCGACGGCAGCGGCGACATCCCCTGCTCCTGCGGCAACACCGGCTGCCTGGAGACGGTGGCCAGCGGGGCGAGCCTGGTCCGTCAGATGCGCGAGCGCGGCATCACGGACGTCCGCACGACCGCCGACGTGCTGACCCTCGCCCGGGACGCGGACCCGCTGGCCACGACGCTCGTGCGCACCGCGGGGACCCACCTGGGCCAGGCGCTCTCCGGCGTCGTCAACTTCTTCAACCCGCACGCCCTGTTCCTCACCGGGAGCATGAGCGCCTCCGAGCCCTTCATCGCCGCCGTGCGGAGCCGGGTCTACGAGGCGTGCCACCCGCTGGCGACGCAGCGCCTGCGGATCGAGGCGGCGGCCACGGGGGCGGACGCCATCCTGCTCGGGGCCGCACGCCTGGCACTCGAGGGCATGGAGATCCCGGTGGCGGCGGCCTGAGCCGCCACCACCGACACCGTCAGTCCTCCGTGAGGCGCAGCTCGATCACGGGCAGGAGCACGTCCGGTCGACGGACCGGGAGGTGCACCGTCAGGGTCCCCTCCGCCTCGCCGGCGGGCGTCATCAGGTCGGCCTGCTGATCAGGATCGCTGACGCTGGTCCGCAGCCAGGAGCCGTCGTTGAGCAGTCGGGCGTACGACACCTTGCCGGCGAGACCGGGCAGGTGGACGAACCCCAGGGGCCAGGTGAACAGACTCAGGTAGAGGCGGTCGCCGCGGAGCGTGTACACGCCCTCGCGCGGCGGCGTGAACGGCGCATGGCCCGCACCGACCACGGCGCGGCGGTGCAGGCGCATCCACTCGCCGATCTCGGCCAGGGTGTCGGCATCCCGCGGAGCGATCGCGCCCCGACCGTCCGGGCCGATGTTCAGGAGCATGTTGCCGTCCATCGACACCGAGTCGACGAGCATCTGCACGAGCAGCAGGGGCGACTTCTGGTCGGTGTTGTCCCGGTGGTAGCCCCACGAGCCGTTGAGCGTCTGGCACGCCTCCCACACCAGCAGCACGCCATCCCGGACGAGCGGCGCCGTCGGCTGGTACTGCTCGGGGGTCACGAAGTCGCCGGGGATGCCGAGCCGGTCGTTGACGAGCATCTCCGGCTGCAGCTCCCGGCAGAGGGAGAGGAGGGCCTCGGCGTCCCAGTCCTGCGGCCCCTTCCCGTCCCAGCCGTCCTTGGCCTCCGGGTAGGTGAAGTCGAAGAACAGGTAGTCGATGTCGCCGTAGCCGGTGAGCAGCTCGCGGACCTGACCGTGCAGGTACTCGCGGTAGCGGGCCATGTCGCGCCCCTCGTTCAGGGCGTGCGCGTTCTCGTCATCCCGCCGAGGGTGGTTCCAGTCCACGGTGAAGTCGGGGTGATGCCAGTCGATGACCGAGTGATAGAGGCCGACGCGGATGCCCTCGGCACGGAGCGCGTCGACATACTCGCGCACCAGGTCCCGACCGACCGCCGTGACGGACGTGAAATCAGTCAGCTGCGAGTCCCACAGGCAGAACCCGTCGTGGTGCTTCGTCGTGAGCACGACGTAGCCCATCCCCGTCTCCTTCGCCGTCCGCGCCAGGGCGGCGGCGTCGAAGAGGTCCGGGTCGAAGTTGTCGAAGTAGGGGCGGTACTCCTCGTCGGTGAGGCGTTCGTAGTTCTGCACCCACTCGTGCCGCGCCGCCCCGCTGTAGAGGCCGAAGTGGACGAACATGCCGAAGCGGGCGTCATCAAACCATTCCTGTCGCATGCGTCCATCCTGGCACAGACATCCGATGTCTGTGCCGGCGAATGCCGTCCGGAACGCCGAACGGGCGCCCCCGAGGGGACGCCCGTTCGTTCGCGGATCGGATCAGCGTGCGGCGCTGCCGTCGACGTAGTCCTCATCCTGCTGCTTCCAGGCGAAGAGCGAACGGAGCTCCTTGCCGGTCGCCTCGATCGGGTGCTGCTCCTCCTTGGCGCGGAGCGCGAGGAACTCCTCACCGCCGTTGTCCTGGTCGTCGATGAAGCGCTTCGCGAACGCGCCCGACTGGATGTCGGCCAGCACGCCCTTCATGCTCTCCTTGACGCGCTCGTCGACGACGCGCGGGCCGGAGACGTAATCCCCGAACTCGGCGGTGTCGGAGATCGACCAGCGCTGCTTGGCGATGCCGCCCTCCCACATCAGGTCGACGATGAGCTTGAGCTCGTGCAGCACCTCGAAGTACGCGATCTGCGGCTGGTAGCCCGCCTCGACGAGGGTCTCGAAGCCCGCCTGCACGAGGTGGCTCATGCCACCACAGAGCACGGCCTGCTCGCCGAACAGGTCGGTCTCGGTCTCCTCGGTGAAGGTCGTCTTGATGACGCCGGCACGGGTGCCGCCGATCGCCTTCGCGTACGACAGCGCGAGGTCCCAGGCCTGGCCGGACGCGTCGCGCTCGACGGCGATGATGTCCGGGATGCCACGGCCGGCGACGAACTCGCGGCGCACGGTGTGGCCGGGAGCCTTCGGCGCGACGAGGATCACGTCGACGCCCTCGGGCGCGTCGATGTAGCCGAAGCGGATGTTGAAGCCGTGCGCGAAGGCGAGGGTCTTGCCCGCGGTGAGGTTCGGGGCGATGGACTCGTTGTAGATCGTGCGCTGGTGCTGGTCCGGCGCGAGGATCATGATGACGTCGGCCCACTCGGTCGCCTCGGCGACGGTCTTCACCGGGAAGCCGGCCTCCTCGGCCTTCGCGGCGGACTTCGAGCCCTCCTTGAGGGCGATCGCGACCTCGACGCCCGAGTCACGCAGGTTCTGGGCGTGGGCGTGGCCCTGCGAGCCGTAGCCGACGATGGCGACCTTCTTGCCCTGGATCAGGGACAGGTCGGCGTCGTCGTCGTAGAAGATCTCGGTGCTCACTGGTTATCTCTCCTTGGTTGTGGTTATGCGGGACACGCGGTCCCTGAATCTGTCGACGGGTCAGCCGCGCAGGACGCGCTCGGTGATGCTCTTGCCGCCGCGGCCGATCGCGAGGAGTCCGGACTGGGCGATCTCCTTGATGCCGAAGGGCTCCAGCGCGCGCAGCAGCGCCTCGACCTTGCCCTTGTCGCCGGTGACCTCGATCACCAGGGCGTCCGCGGCGTAGTCGACGACCGACGCGCGGAAGAGGTTGACGACCTCGATCACGTTGGAGCGGGTGGCGTTGTCGGTGCGCACCTTCACCAGCATGTGCTCGCGCTGCACGGACGATGCCGGGTCGAGCTCGACGATCTTGATGACGTTGATCAGCTTGTTCAGCTGCTTGGTCACCTGCTCGAGCGGGAGCTCCTCCACATCGACGACGACCGTGATGCGGGAGATCCCGGGGACCTCGGTCACGCCGACGGCGAGGGAGTCGATGTTGAAGCCGCGGCGTGCGAACAGGCCGGCGACGCGGGTCAGAAGGCCGGGGGTGTTCTCCACCAGCAGGCTCAGGACGTGGGTCGACATGGCTCAGTCCTCCTCGTCGAACGCGGGCGCGTGGTCGCGCGCGTACTGGACATAGCTGTTGCTGACCCCCTGCGGCACCATCGGCCACACCATGGAGTCGGCGCTCACCACGAAGTCGATCACGACGGGGCGGTCGTTCGTCTCCAGCGCGAGCCGGATCGCGGCGTCGACCTCCTCCTCCTTCTCCACGCGGATCGCGAGGCAGCCGTACGCCTCCGCGAGCTTCACGAAGTCCGGGATGCGGATCGTCCCGTGCCCGGTGTTCAGGTCGGTGTTGGAGTGACGGCCGTCGTAGAACAGCGTCTGCCACTGCCGGACCATGCCCAGCGACGAGTTGTTGATGATCGCGACCTTGATCGGAATGTTGTTGATCGCGCAGGTCGCGAGCTCCTGATTGGTCATCTGGAAGCAGCCGTCGCCGTCGATCGCCCAGACCGGGCGCTCCGGCTCGGCGACCTTCGCCCCCATGGCCGCCGGCACCGAGTAGCCCATCGTGCCCGCACCGCCGGAGTTCAGCCACGCGTTCGGACGCTCGTACTTGATGAACTGCGCGGCCCACATCTGGTGCTGGCCCACGCCCGAGGCGAAGATGCCCTCCGGGCCGGTGAGCTCGCCGATGCGCTGGATCACGTACTGCGGCGCCAGCAGGCCGTCCGTCGTCGGCGCGTATCCGAGCGGGAACTCGGTGCGCAGCCCGTCGAGGTACGACCACCACTCGTCGATGTCGGGCTTGGCGGTGCCGGTGACGCCGCGGAAGGCCGCGTCCAGGTCGGTGAGCACGTCGCGCACGTCGCCCACGATCGGCACGTCCGCCGTGCGGATCTTCGAGATCTCCGCCGGGTCGATGTCGACGTGCACGACCTTCGCGTTCGGGGCGAACAGCGCCGCCTTGCCGGTCACGCGGTCGTCGAACCGGGCGCCGAGCGACACGAGGAGGTCGGCCTCCTGGAGCGCCAGCACCGCCGGCACCGTGCCGTGCATGCCGGGCATGCCGAGGTGCTGCGGGTGCGAGTCGGGGAACGCGCCCCGCGCCATCAGGGTCGTGACGACCGGCGCCCCCGTCGACTCCGCGAGCTCGAGGAGCTCTGCCGCCGCACGGCCGCGGACCACGCCGCCGCCCACGTAAAGCACCGGCTTCTTCGCCTCGGCGAGGAGGGCGGCTGCGGCCTGGATCTGCTTGCCGTGCGCCTTCGTCACCGGACGGTAGCCGGGGAGGTCGATCTTGGGCGGCCACACGAACGGCGCCGTCGCCTGCTGCGCATCCTTCGTGATGTCCACGAGCACCGGGCCGGGACGACCCGTGCCGGCGATCTCATAGGCGGCTGCGATCGCGCCGGGGATGTCGGCCGCGTCCTTGACCAGGAACGAGTGCTTCGTGATCGGCATCGTGATCCCCACGATGTCGGCCTCCTGGAACGCGTCCGTGCCCATCAGCGTCGAGAACACCTGACCGGTGATCGCGAGCAGCGGGACGGAGTCCATGTAGGCGTCGGCGATCGCGGTGACGAGGTTCGTCGCTCCGGGACCGGAGGTCGCGATGCACACGCCCACCTTCCCGGAGGCGGATGCGTACCCCTCGGCCGCGTGGCCGGCACCCTGCTCATGCCGCACGAGGATGTGCCGCAGCTGCGACGCGTCCATCAGCGGGTCGTAGACCGGAAGGATCGCGCCGCCCGGAAGACCGAACACGTCCGTGACGCCGAGCAGCTCGAGCGAGCGGACGACGGCCTCTGCGCCGGTGATCTCCGGGGCGGATGGGCGGGCGGGCGGCCTCGGCACGGCCGAGACGGAGTCAGCAGTCATGACTTTCCTTCTGATGAACTGTGCGGGACACCGGCGTTCCGACCGGGCGGATTCCTGAGCCGGTCGATGGATCAGCCGGTGGTCGCTCCCTCGGCGGCGGACCGCACGAGGCGCGAGTACTTGGCAAGAACGCCTCGGGTGTAGCGCGGGGGAAGCGGCTCCCAGCCAGAGCGGCGGGAGGCGAGCTCCGCCTCGTCGACGAGTAGATC
Organism: Microbacterium sp. BLY; assembly: GCF_017939615.1. NCBI lineage: Bacteria > Bacillati > Actinomycetota > Actinomycetes > Micrococcales > Microbacteriaceae > Microbacterium > Microbacterium sp. BLY. Next base: position 2,280,254 of record NZ_JAGKSR010000001.1, on the reverse strand, counting down.
GAGAGAGCGAGCTGCGATATCGACCCGTATCAGATCACCATCGCGCACGAAGGCGATAGGACCTGCGTCCACCGCTTCGGGTGCTATGTGGCCGATGCACAGGCCGGTTGTGCCGCCTGAGAATCGTCCGTCCGTCAAGAGTAGTACATCTTTTCCGAGCCCCGCGCCCTTGATGGCCGCGGTGATCGCCAGCATCTCGCGCATCCCCGGTCCGCCCTTCGGGCCCTCGTACCGGATGACGATGACCGTTCCGGGCTCGATGCTGCCTTCGGCGACCGCGTCCATGGCCGCACGCTCGCGCTCGAAGACCCGCGCGGGCCCCTCGAACACGGCCGCGTCGAAGCCGGCGGTCTTGACCACCGCGCCCTCCGGCGCGAGCGACCCGTGCAGGATCGTCAGTCCGCCGGTGGCGTGGATGGGGTTGTCGAACGTGTGGATGACCTCGCCGTCGATGGGCTGCGGGTCGAGATCGGCGAGGTTCTCCGCCAGCGTCTTGCCCGTGACCGTCAGCGCGTCGCCGTGCAGCAGGCCTTCGTCGAGCATCGCCTTCATGATGACGGGGATGCCGCCGTGACGGTCGACGTCGTTCATGACGTACTTGCCGAACGGCTTCATGTCGGCCACGTGCGGGACCTTGTCGCCGATGCGGTTGAAGTCGTGCAGGCTCAGCTCGACCTCGGCCTCACGCGCGATCGCGAGCAGGTGGAGAACCACGTTGGTCGAGCCGCCGAGGGCCATCGCGAGGGCGATCGCGTTCTCGAACGCCTCCTTGGTGAGGATGTCGCGCGTCGTGATGCCCTGACGCAGCAGGTTCACGACGGCCTCGCCCGAGCGGTGCGCGAAGTAGTCGCGGCGGCGGTCCGCCGCGGGCGGCGCGGCCGAGCCCGGCAGGCTGAGACCGAGCGCCTCGGCGACGGAGGCCATGGTGTTCGCGGTGTACATGCCGCCGCAGGCGCCTTCGCCCGGGGCGATCGCGCACTCGATGCGCTTCAGGTCCTCCTCGCTCATGAGGCCGGCACGGCAGGCACCGACCGCCTCGAACGAGTCAATGATCGTGACGTCCTTCTCGGTGCCGTCGGAGAGCTTGACCCAGCCGGGCGCGATCGATCCGGCGTAGAGGAAGACGCTCGACAGGTCGAGACGGGCGCTGGCCATGAGCATGCCGGGGATCGACTTGTCGCAGCCCGCGAGCAGGACGGAGCCGTCGAGGCGCTCGGCCATCATCACGGTCTCGACCGAGTCGGCGATGACTTCGCGCGACACCAGCGAGAAGTGCATGCCCTCATGGCCCATCGAGATGCCGTCGGAGACCGAGATCGTGCCGAACTGCAGCGGATAGCCGCCGCCGGAGTGCACGCCCTCCTTCGCCCCCTGGGCGAGCCGGTCGAGGCTCAGGTTGCAGGGCGTGATCTCGTTCCAGCTGGATGCGATGCCGATCTGGGGCTTGTCCCAGTCGGCGTCGCCCATCCCGACGGCGCGGAGCATGCCGCGGGAGGTCGTCGCCTCGATGCCGTCGGTGACGACGCGGCTGCGGGGCTTGATGTCGATGGGCGCGCTGGCGGAGGGATCATGCGAGGACATGACGAGAGTCTATTCCTGCGCGACGGCCCTCTCGTTCGCGAGCGTCTCCAGAAGCGCGGCGATCTGTTGTGGGGAGTCCACACGGAGCGTCGCCGCGCTCTCCCCCGGTCCGACCCGCACGCCGAGGTCGCCGTCCTGCAGCACCCGCATCGCATCCTCGTCGGTCACGTCGTCGCCGGCGAAGAGGATCCCGGTGGCGTCGAAGCGTTCCCGGAGAGCGATCATCGCGGCGTCCTTGCCCTCGTTCCGCGACGAGAACTCCAGCACCCGGTGGCCGGCACGCCGCCGCCACTGCGGGAAGCGCTCGGCGACGAGGGCATCGATCTCGGCGAAGACCTTCTCCTCCGTCTCCCGGTCCGCTCGCCGGGTGTGCACGCCCATGCCGAAGGTCTTCGGCTCCAGCTCCGCTCCCTCGTAGCGGTCGATGATCGGCTGCGCGGCAGCCCACAGCTCCTCCCGCGCCCCGGTCTCGGTCGCATCGCCCGGGGCGTCGGCAGCCCCCTGACCGGGGAACCAATACTGCGCGCCGTGGGAGCCGGCGAGCACGACGACGGAGTCGTCCGTGTGCTCGGTGATCTCCCGGAGGTCGTGCATGCTCCGCCCGGAGACGTAGGCGACGACCGTGTCCGGCATCGCGGCGAGGCGGGCCATCTGCGCGGCGACCTCGGGCAGCGCCCTGGCCGCCATCGGGTCGACGACCAGAGGGGACGCGGTGCCGTCGAAGTCGAGGGCGACGACCAGGCGCGGGGTCGTCGCGAGGGCGGTGAGGTCGGCGTCGGCTGTTCCGGGGATCCAGGGGCGCGTCACGGTGTCTCCGTTCGGGAAGAGGCGGTCGGGAAGGAGGGAGTCAGCGGCCGCGCACGGCGGCCAGGGCGTCGAGGAAGGACGACGACCAGGCGTCGACGTCGTTGTCGAGCACGCGTCGACGCAGCGAGCGCATGCGCCGAGCCTGCTCCGCCGGCGACATCTCGACCGCCTCCATGATCGCGTCCTTGAGACCGGCGATGTCGTGCGGGTTGACGCGTACGGCCTGGCGGAGCTCGTCGGCGGCGCCCGTGAACTCGCTGAGGACCAGGACGCCGCGGTTGTCGGTGCGGGTGGCGATGTACTCCTTCGCCACGAGGTTCATCCCATCGCGCAACGCGGTCACGAGCATGACGTCCGCCGCGAGGTACAGCGCGACCATCTCCTCGCGCGGATATCCCTGGTGCAGGTAGCGGATCGCCGAGTGGCCGACGGTGTCGTGGTCGCCGTTGATGCGCGCCACCGCGAGTTCGATCTCGTCGCGCAGGTGGGCGTACGCATCGACGCGTTCACGGCTCGGGCTCGCGACCTGGATGAGCGTGACGTCCTCGACGTCGAGGCGCCCGTCCTCCAGGAGCTCCCCGTACGCCTTGATCCGATGCCCGATGCCCTTCGTGTAATCCAGGCGGTCGACGCCGAGGAGGATGCGCTTCGGGTTGCCGAGGCTGGCACGGATCTCCGCGGCCCGCGCCCGGATGTCCTCGCGCGCGGCGAGCTCGAGATACGGCGCGGTGTCGATCGAGATCGGGAAGGCCTTCGCCACCGCGGTACGCGTGCCGCCCTCCTCCGGGATCGTGATGCTGGACCCCTTGACCTCGTAGCGGAGCCGCCGCCGCACCGCGGTCAGGAAGTACGTCGCGTCCTGCGCCCGCTGGAAGCCGATGACGTCGGCGCCGAGCAGACCCCGCAGCACCTGATCGCGCCAGGGCAGCTGCGCGTAGAGACCGTGGGCGGGGAACGGGATGTGGTGGAAGTAGCCGATCGTGACGTCGGGGCGCAGCTCGCGCACCATCTGCGGGACGAGCTGGAGCTGATAGTCGTGCACCCAGACCGTGCCGTCCGGGGCGGCAGCCGCCGCAGCCGCCTCCGCGAAGCGACGGTTCACCCGCACGTACGCGTCCCACCACTCCCGGTGGTACTGCGGCGGGGCGATGACGTCGTGGTAGAGCGGCCAGATGGTGTCGTTGGCGAAGCCCTCGTAGTAGTCCGCGACCTCGTCGGAGCTCAGTGCCACGGGGATCAGGTGGATCCCGTCGCCTTCGAAGGGTTCGAGTTCGACGTCGGGTTGTCCGGGCCAGCCGACCCAGGCGCCGTGGACGCGGCGCATCATCGGCTCGAGCGCGGCGACGAGGCCCCCAGGGGACGTCCGCCAGGTCTCCTCGCCGTCGGGGCCCACGACCCGGTCCACCGGGAGGCGATTGGCGACGACGACGAATTCTGCAGCGGTCACGGGGGCACTCCTAGGTCCGGTTGCTTCCAACCTAGCGAGGATGCGCCTCCCCCGCCGGTCAGCCGTCAGGCCTTGACAGCAGGCGCCGAGCGGTGCACACCGCTGAGCGCCCAGTTGCCGAGTCCTGCCGCGAAGGCGATGGCCGCCGCGATCATCGGCAGGACGAGAGCGGCGGACGTGCCGACGTTCTCGGCGATCTCCCCCGCGACTGCGGCGCCGATCGACTGGCCGACGACGATGCCGGAACCGAGCATCGTCATCACCGTGGCGGACCGCCCCCGGGGGCTCCGGGCCGCTCCGAAGCTGTACTGGGTCACGAGCGTCGGTCCGATGCCGACGCCCATGATCGCCAGGGCGAAGAGCATCCCGGCCGGGGAGTCCACGACGCCGAGCAGCAGGGAGCCGGCCAGGAGGATGCCGGAGAAGACGAGCCACCGCGCCCGCAGCGTGAAGCGCGCGGGCAGCCACGCGACGCCCAGCGCCAGCACCGCCGACCCGACGCCCATCACGCCGTAGAGCAGACCGGCCTGCTCCGGGGCGCCGAGGTCGGCCATGAACGAGGTGAGCGACGTCAGCATCGTGCCGAAGAAGATCCCGACGCCGAGGATGCCGAGCACGACGATGAGCAGCTGCGGTCGGAACAGCTCGGACACCGCGGACGGTGCGCGCCCGTCGTCCGTCCGGTCCTGCGACACATGCCGGCCGCTCGGGTGCAGCGCGAACGCGCCGACGAAGACGAGCGTCAGGACGGCGGCGCCGACGAGGGGCGCCCACGGGGCGAGGGCGGAGGCCAGCACCCCGACGAGGAACGGCCCGAAGACGAAGACGGTCTCGTCAGCGGCCGATTCGTACGCCATCGTGCCGGAGAGCGTCCGCGGGCGACGCTCCGACGGCATCCGCTCGCCGATGATCGTGACCAGACGCGAGCGCGAGAGGGGTGCGACCTGCGGGGCGGTCGCTCCGATGCCGATCGCGGCGAGGAGCACGAAGCCGTCGGCGGCCGGACCGTAGACCACCGCGGTGAAGAGCAGGAGCATCGTGGCATTGCCCACGGCGAGCACGAGGAGCACCGGGCGCTGCCCGAAGCGGTCGGCGGCGGCGCCCAGGAGCGGCCCGAAGCAGGCGGTGCCGAAACCGACCGCAGCGGACGTGAGCCCGCCGAGGGACAGGGATCCCCGCGCCGACACCACGACCGTCAGCACACCGACGACCATCATGGCGAAGGGCAGGCGCGCGATGAACGCGATGAGGAAGTAGGGCAGGCCGGCGAGGCGGAAGAGGCTCGGCTCGGCGATATCGGGCGTGGTGCTGGCGTGTGTCATGGCTCTCGCGCGTCGACGACGCGATGTCGGGTGCCGCCGCTGTCCGCCGGAGACGCCGACGGCCGGTAGATACACGGTTTCTGCGGCCGCGGGTGAACCGCGACCCTCCCATGATATCCGGTCCGCCCCACGCGAGCCCTGCCAGCCGCTCCCCCGCCTTGTCAAGGCTCCGCCCTCCGCGTACGGCCTGCGGGTACCGTAGGGGCATGCGCTACCTCTTCAGCACCGGACTCGTCGCCGCGATCTCGGCAGGGATCTCGCTGCTGCGCGGCACCCGCAATGAACCGATCACCTGGCGCTCCCTCCTGTCGTGGGTGAGCTGGGGCATCACGATGGCGCTCGCCGTCGGCGCCGTCGTCGACATGCGCCGCGAACGTCACGGCGTGCCGGTGGACGCGGACTCCCCGCAGTCGGTGAAGAAGTCCAAGAAGGCGCAGCGCCTGCAGTTCCGCTCCCAGAAGGCCCTCGCCGACGCGCAGGGGCACGCCCAGGACAAGCGGTCCTGACGCGCCCCCGCATCCGCCGTGTCAGCGGGTGAGGATGAGCGCCTCGCCCTGACCTCCGCCTCCGCAGAGCCCGACCGCGGCGGTCCCTCCACCGCGGCGAGCGAGCTCGTGGGCGACGTGGACCACGAGACGGTTGCCGGATGCGCCGATCGGATGCCCGATCGAGATGCCCCCGCCGTGCACGTTGACGATCTCCTCGTCCAGCCCCAGTTCGGTCTGCGAGCGGGCGACGACCGCGCCGAACGCCTCGTTGATCTCGACGAGGTCGAGGTCCTGCGGCGTGATGCCCTGCTTCCGGCACGCCTGTTCGATCGCCCGCGCGGGCTGCGCCTGCAGCGAGTTGTCGGGCCCGGCGGTCTGGCCGCTCGCTCCGACGGTCACGAGCACCGGCCATCCCTTGGCCTCGGCGGTTCGCCGCGTCGTGACGACGACCGCGGAGGCGCCGTCCGAGATCTGCGACGAGTTGCCCGCGGTGATCGACCCGCCCTCGGCGAACGCGGCCCGGAGCCCGGCGAGCGTCTCCTCCGTCGTCTCGGGGCGCACGCCCTCGTCCTTCGTCACCCGCACCGGCTCGCCCCGGCGCTGCGGCACCTCGACCGTGACGATCTCCGCCTCGAACACGCCGCTCTCCTGTGCGGCGGCTGCCCGCTGGTGGGAAAGGGCCGCGACGCGGTCCTGCATCTCCCGGGTGAGCTCGTAGCGAGCGTTGTGCCGCTCCGTGGACGCGCCCATGCTCTCCCGGTCGTAGGCGTCCGTCAGCCCGTCGTAGGCCATGTGGTCGAGGACCTCGACGGTGCCGTAGGTCCAACCATCGCGCGATCCCATGAGCAGGTGCGGTGCGCGGGTCATCGACTCCATGCCGGCGGCGACGACGACCTCGGCGTCCCCGGTCCGGATCATGCGCGCCGCGTCGATCACGGCCGTGAGGCCCGACAGACAGACCTTGTTCACCGAGTGCGCGGGCACGTCCCAGCCGATCCCCGCGCCGATCGCGGCCTGACGGGCGGCGTTCTGTCCCGACCCCGCGGCGAGTACCTGTCCCACGATGACCGCGTCGACGTCTCCCGGATCCACTCCGCCCTGCTCCAGGGCCCCGCGGATCGCGAATGACCCCAGCTGCGGCGCCGTGAACGCGGCGAGCTGCCCCTTCAGCCGCCCCTGCGGGGTGCGTGCGGCGGCGACGATGACGATGGCGTTCTCAGTCATTGGTCTCGGTCCTTCCGTTCTCCAGTTCCGGGGCGAGGCGGAGGGGCGGCTCCGTGGCCTGCCGTACCTGCTCCACCGTGACGTCGGGGGCGAGCTCGACCAGGACCAGCCCGTCCGGGGTCACGTCGATCACCGCGAGGTCCGTGATGATCCGGTCCACGACGGCGCGTCCGGTCAACGGCAGCGTGCAGGCGTCGACGATCTTCGCGGAGCCGTCCTTGGCGACGTGCTCCATCAGCACAATCACCCGTCCGGCGCCGTGCACGAGATCCATCGCGCCCCCGGGCCCCTTGACCATCTTGCCGGGGATCATCCAGTTCGCCAGATCGCCGGAGGCCGAGACCTGCATCGCCCCGAGGATCGCGGCATCGATCTTCCCGCCGCGGATCATGCCGAAGCTGAGGGCGGAGTCGAAGAACGCCGCACCCGGCAGCGTGGTCACCGTCTCCTTCCCCGCGTTGATGAGATCCGGGTCGACCTCGCTCTCCCGCGGGTAGGGACCGACCCCGAGGATGCCGTTCTCCGACTGCAGCACCACGGTCACGTCGGACGGGACGTGGTTCGGCACGAGCGTGGGCAGGCCAATGCCGAGGTTCACATACGCCCCGTCCGGCAGCTCGGCCGCCGCACGCGCGGCCATCTGGTCTCTCGTGAGCGCCATCTCTCAGGCTCCTTCCGCCGCGACGGTCCGTCGCTCGATGCGTTTGGGGATGTCCTCGCCGACCTCGATGATCCGATGCACGAAGACGCCGGGCAGGTGGATCGTGTCCGGATCCAGCTCCCCCGGTTCCACGAGGCGCTCCACCTGCGCGATGCACACGCGCCCGGCCATCGCGGCGAGCGGGTTGAAGTTCCGCGCCGCCTTCCGGAAGACGAGGTTGCCGTGCCGGTCGCCGCGCGCCGCATGCACGAGGGCGAAGTCGGTCGTGATCGCTTCCTCCAGCACGAACTCGCGGGCCTCGCCGTTCACCGTGAACGTGCGCACATCTTTGGGCGAGGACGCCACGGCGACGGAGCCGTCGGGGTGGTACCGCCGCGGAAGCCCGCCCTCGGCCACCTGGGTGCCGACGCCGGTCTGCGTGTAGAACGCCGCGATGCCGGATCCTCCCGCTCGCAGCTTCTCGGCGAGCGTGCCCTGCGGGGTCAGCTCCAACTCGAGCTCCCCAGAGAGGAACTGACGCTCGAACTCCTTGTTCTCCCCGACGTACGACGAGGTCATCTTGCGGATGCGCTGTGCGGCGAGCAGGACGCCGAGACCCCAGTCGTCCACGCCGCAGTTGTTGCTCACGACGCTCAGGTCGGTCGTGCCCTGCGCGAGGAGCGCTTCGATGAGGGCGATCGGGTTCCCGGAGAGGCCGAAGCCTCCGACGGCGAGCGAGGCGCCGTCCGGGATGTCAGCGACCGCGGCGGCCGCGGACTCCCAGTGCTTGTCGATCACGTCTGCTCCTTCGGGTCCGTGTCCCCTCCAGCCTCTCGCCCCGGCAGAGCCACGGCCAGCGTCCTCTTGCGATGTGGACGCCCGCACCATTAGCGTCCACGATATGGACTCCGCGACGCACACCGTCCCCGGCACCCAGGCCGTCGCACGGGCGGCCCGGCTCCTCCGGTTGGTGACGGCGTCCGGCGCCGACGGCGCCACCCTGCAGGAGTTGGCCGGCAGCGCCGGGCTCTCCCGGCCGACCACGCATCGCCTGCTCAGCGCCCTGCGTGTGGAGGGGCTCGTCGACCGCGACGCCGACAGCAGCCGCTGGATGCCGGGACCCGAGCTCTTCCTCATGGGTTCCGTGGCCGCCGCCCGGTACGACGTGACGGCCCTGGCGCGGGACATCGTGCGGTCGCTCGCCGTGAAGACCGAGGAGAGCGCGTTCTTCTCCGTCCGCCGCGCGGACGAGACGGTCTGCCTGCTGCGGGAGGAGGGCTCGTTCCCCATCCGCTCGTTCGTGCTGAGCGAGGGAGTGCGCTTCCCACTCGGCGTGGCGAGCGCCGGCCTCGCGATCCTCGCTTTCCTCCCCGACCACGATGTGGATGCCTACCTGGAGCGCCATCCGGAGCTCGCCGAGAACTGGGGACGCACTCATGGTGAGCGCCCGCTGCGGAAGCGCCTCGCCGAGACGAAGGAGCGGGGGTATGCCGTCAACCCCGGGCTGATCGTCGAGGGGAGCTGGGGTCTCGGCGCGGCGGTGTTCGACCGCGCCGGCCGCCCGGAGTGGGCGCTCAGCCTCACCGGTGTCGCCTTCCGCTTCGGCCCGGAGCGTCAGGCCGAGCTGGGCCGGATCCTCCTCGCGCACGCCCATCAGCTCTCGGCGAGGATCGCGCACGCCCGGCGGTGATCCTGTTTACATACCAGCCGGTATATACTTTCTGGTATGAATCGCTCCGAGGTCATCCCGTCGCTCGTGCTGTCGGGCTATGCGCTGGGTCGCATCGCCGCGCAAGACGCGGGGAACGAGGCCCCCGCCGCGCAGTGGCGGGTGCTCAGCCTGCTCGATCAGTCGGGCCCCCGTCGCGTCGGCGAGCTCGCCGCTGCGGCCCGCACGACGCAGCCCGGGATGACCCGGCTGCTCGGCACCCTCGAACGCGAGGGGCTCGTGCACCGTTCCCCCGACCCCGATGACTCGCGAGCGACGGTCGTCGCGACGACCCCGGACGGAGTGGCGGCGCTGTCCTCCTGGCGCGCCGAGTTCCGGGAGACGATCGCGCCGCGGTTCGCCGACCTCGACGACGACGACTGGAGCGCCCTCACCCGCGCGGCCGAGATCCTCGCCGCGCGGACCGCCGCAGACCGGACAGGAGAAACCCGTTGAACAGCACCACCGCCGCCCGCACCCCCTCGGTCTGGAAGCAGCCCGCCCAGGTGTGGGCCGTCGCCTTCGCGTGCGTCGTCGCCTTCATGGGGATCGGGCTCGTCGACCCGATCCTGCCCGCGATCGCCGAATCGCTCGAGGCGACGCCGGTCGAGACCGAGCTCTTGTTCACGAGCTATCTGCTCGTGACGGGCCTCGCCATGCTCGTGACGAGCTGGATCTCCAGCCGGATCGGCGCGAAGGCGACCCTCCTCGTCGGTCTCGGACTGATCGTCGTGTTCGCCTTCCTCTGCGCGATCAGCGGCAGCGTCGACGCGGTCATCGGGTTCCGCGCCGGCTGGGGCCTCGGCAACGCGCTGTTCATCTCCACCGCGCTGGCGACCATCGTCGGCGCCGCGTCCGGAGGCAGCAGCGCGGCGATCGTCCTGTACGAGGCCGCGCTCGGCCTCGGCATCGCCGTCGGCCCGCTCCTGGGCGGCATCCTGGGCGAGCAGAGCTGGCGCGGGCCGTTCTTCGGCGTGGTCGCCCTCATGGCCATCGCCTTCATCGCGGTGCTCGTGCTGCTCCGCGGGCCGGGAGAGAAGCGCACCCCGGTGAAGTTCTCCGCGCCCTTCACCGCCCTGCGCCGGCCGGCTCTCGCGATCCTCGCCGTCGCCGCTCTCTTCTACAACATCGGCTTCTTCGTGCTCCTGGCCTTCTCGCCGTTCCCGCTGGGCTTCGGTGCGATGGGCATCGGCCTGTCGTTCTTCGGCTGGGGCGTCGCCCTCGCGATCACGAGCGTCTGGGTCGCCCCTGTGCTCATGCGGCGGATGTCGCGCACCCGTGTGATCCTGACCGTCCTTCCGCTGCTCGCCGTGGATCTCGTCGTGGCGGGGCTCGTCGTCGCCGAACCGGCCGCGCTGGTGGTGTGCATCATCGTCGGCGGGCTCCTCCTCGGGGTGATGAACACGGTCCTGACCGAGGCCGTCATGGAGGCGACCGATCTCCCGCGCTCGGTCGCCTCCTCCGCCTACTCCGCGGTCCGCTTCCTCGGTGGCGCGATGGCCCCGCCGATCGCCGCTCTCCTCTGGCACCTCTTCAGCGCCACCGTGCCGTACCTGTTCGCGGCCGCCGCCGTCCTGCTCGCCGCGCTGACGATCCTCCTCGGGCGTCGCGTCCTCGCTCACATCGACGACGAGCCCGCCGATGCCGCCGATGCCGCCGCGGAGGACGCCGCCGCGATCCTCGTCGGTGACGCGGGCTGACCCCTCGGCTACCGTGGGGGCATGACCAATACCCCTCTTCTCCCCGAGCGCAGCCGTCGGGTGCAGGAGCACCTCTCCGCAGCCGGCGTCGAGACCGAGATCAGAGTCCTCCCCGACTCGGCGCGCACGGCCGCGGAGGCGGCCGCCGCGATCGGCTGCGAGGTCTCCGCGATCGCCAACAGCCTCGTCTTCCTCGCTGACGGGCGCCCGGCGCTCATCATGACGAGTGGTGGGCATCGCGCCGACCTCGCCGTCCTCGCACGCGGCCTCGGAGCGGGCGAGGTCGTGATGGCGCCGCCGGCCGTCGTCCGCGAAGCGACCGGACAGGCGATCGGCGGTGTCGCCCCGGTCGGCCATCCGGCCCCGCTGCCCACGTACATCGACGCGGCCCTGGAGGACCACGACGTGGTCTGGGCGGCCGCCGGACACCCGCACACCGTCATGCCGCTGACCTTCGCCCAGCTGTCCGCCCTCACGGACGGTACGACGATCGACGTCGTCTGACCACTCGAATGTCCGCGCCGTGGCGGATGATGGAGGCAGATGCACTCGCGCGGGGCGAGCGCCGTGGCCGACGGAGGCGCTGAGATGTGCGGACGATTCGCGAACGATGCGACGACGGACGAGCTCATCCGGGAGTTCGTCGCCGACGGCGGGCGACCGGAGGACTGGTGGAAGTCCTGGCACGGCGCCTACTCGATCGCTCCGACCGAGAGTGCTCCGATCGTGCGCGACCGCGGTGAGGGTCGCATCCTCGAGCTGGTCCGCTGGGACTGGCAGAGTCCCCCGAACCGCCCGCAGCGGGCGCCGCTGATCAACGCACGGATGGAGAAGCTCGCCGCCGGCTTCTGGGCGCCCGCGTTCTCAGCAGCCCGCTGCATCGTCCCGATGCGCGGTTACTTCGAGTGGACGGGTGAGAAGGGGCACAAGACCCCGCACTTCCTGCACGGCAGCGGCTTGCTGGCCGCCGCCGGACTCACCTGGTCGATGGAGCACGAGGGCGAGAAGGTGCGGTGCTTCGTCGTGGTGACCAGGGAGGCGCGCGATGCCGGCGGCGAGGTGCACGACCGGATGCCCGCGTTCCTCACTCCTGACACGTGGGACGCGTGGCTCGCTCCGGAGAAGCTCACCGGGCAGAACAAGATCGACACGCTCGCGATGCTCGACCACTCCTCCGCCGACGTGGCCGCGACGTTGCGGGGCCACATCGTCGACCGCAAGGTGAGCAACACCCGCACCGTCGATCCCTCCGATCCGACCCTCCTGGACCCGGTGGGGTGACACGCTGCGACACGCCCGGACACACGACACCCCGACCGTCTAGGAGATCGGGCGGAAGTGTGACACGCTGAGCACACTCCACCGCAGCGGCCACCGCGGCCGCGCCTCTTGACACAGGCATTCGTGGCGAGAGAGGGGAAGCCCCATGGGCAAGTTCATCTACGAGAACAGCGTCAAGGTCGACATCGAGGACCGCGCTCTCACCCACATCCAATTGGTCATGACCGCGAAGCTGCGCCGGGGCGAGCCCTTCGGCTTCACCTGGAAGGACGACGTGAGCATGGGCGGCGGCCGCACCACGGTGTGGGTGCATGCCGGCAGCTCCCTGGTCTACAAGTACCACGGCAGTCGGCAGCCCAGCGTGAACAGGGCCTGGATCGAGGCCCTGGCGTTCACCGCCAACGCCCCCGGCGGCCTGTATCTCGTTCCCGAACCCGCCGAGCAGCAGCAGGACGATCGCGAGAGCGCCCTGGCGCGCCCGTAACACGCTTGGCAGGAGGGTTCAACCCCTCTTGCTCTCCCCCGCCTCCGTTCCTAGCGTGGAGGCATGGGGAACACAGCGGGACGGACGACGACGCACATCGAGATCGATGGGCACGATTTCCTCCTGCCTGCCACCACCGACGTCGCCGACCTCATGTCTCGGATCGAGGCGGCGGCGCGGTCCCAGCCGACCTTCATCGACCTGGCGACCGGCGAGACGCTCACGAGCGTGCTCATCACCGCGCAGTCCCGGGTCGTGGTGTATCTGATCCGCGAGGACAGCGGGGCGGAAGCCCCCATCGACACCCGGTCGGCCCTCGACTGGGATCTCTGAGGGCCCCGCTGCCCTCGTAAGCTGGGGGCATGCTCGTCGCTCTCATCCGTCCGCGGGGCTCCTCGACCGTCGACGTCACCGGCGTGTCGTTGGAAGACGTCCACACCCAGCTCGATGCCCACCGCCAGCCAGGCTACGTCCTCACGTCCGCGCCCGTGCGGATGCTCAAGGGCGAGGCGAAGATGGAGGCGACGGGCACCTTCCAGCGCGTGGATGGCGTCGAGCAGATCGAGGCGGACGACATGGCGGGCATCGAGGCGAAGGTGCCCGAGGGTTGGCAGCTGCTGTCGGTCCGCCGGGCGTAGAGCCGCGCCCGGTGCGGTGCCGGGCGCGGCTCTCCCCCCGAGACACCCCCGGGGCGTCGGATCAGGCTGCCGTCCGGCGACGACGGAGCAGGACCCAGAGCCCGAGGGTGATCGCGCCGAGACCGGAGACGATCAGATCGAGTCGCCACGACCCGCCCGTCTGCGCCAGTCCCGGACCTGACTCGGAGACGGCCGTCACCTCATTGGCGATGGCCGCGCCGACGGACCCCCCGGCGACGATCGTCACGGTCACGGGGTCCCCACCCCCCACCCGTACCTCCGAACTGCTGCCGGAGTTCGTCTCCGTCACGGTGCACTCGGTGCCCGCGGGCAGATCGACGAACGTCCGCTCATAGTCCCCGGCTGCCGAGCGTGCCGGGATGACGAACGTCTCCGTGAGCGCCGCGCCGCAGTCCACCTGCAGGGAGACGGCCCCCTGGAGACCGGCCCCGGCACCGGAGATCGTCTTCACGAGGCGCAGGTCACCGGGCCGGAAGGTGGCGACGTTGCTGAGCGCGGCGTCGACGGTCGCCGCGGGGAGGATCTCGATCTCGACGGGGTCGGACGCGGTCACGACGACCTCCGCCGTCTCCCCGGTCGCGAGTTCGCTCACGGTGCAGGCCGTACCGGCGGGAAGGCCAGTGAACGTCTGTTCGTAGTCCCCGGCCGGGCTCCCGGCGGGAACAGTCCAGGTCTCGTCGAGCACGTCGCCGCACTCGACGGCGACGGTCACGTCGTCCTGGGCACCGGCGGCGAGGCCGGAGATCGACTTGATCACCCGCAGGGATCCGGGCTCGTACGAGTAGGTGTTCTCCGCCGTCACGACGGTGCCCTCCGCGGAGGCCTCCGCGGTCTGCGGCAGCGTGCTCGTCGCGATCACGGTGTCGCTCGCTCCGGTCACCGGCTCCTCGACGGTGCAGGCCGTGCCCACGGGGATCCCGGAGGCGGTGAAGCTCTGCGGTGCGGTCTCCCCCGCGGCGATGTCATACGTGAAGAACCCGGCGGTACCGCAGTCGACCGTGATCTGGACGGCCCCCTGGGCTCCGGCCGCCTCACCGGCGAAGGTCTTGTCCACGATGATCGATCCGGACTCGAAGAGTTCCGCGGTGGCCGTGTCGACCGCGTCGAGTTCCGTGGTGTCGGCGAGGATGAGGCGCTGCGCGTCGGAGAGGCCGATGCTGTACCCGTCGTAGAGGTACACGGATCCCCGCTGTACGGTGACCGCGGCGCGGGCGTTGAGCGTCGCCGAGCCGGGATCTCCGGAGGTGCTCCGCAGCCACAGCTGTGTTCCTGGTGCGACCACGGACGGGTTCGGCAAGGGCGTCGTCGACTCGGCACTCGCGTGCAGGGTGTACCCGGCCGGTGCGGTGACGGTCACCTCGGACGCACCCTCGGCGGTGACGGTGTACGGGCCTGCGGCGCCGTCCGCCGGTGCCGTGGTGATGTCCGGTGTGATCTCGACCACCGGCCGCTCTGGCTCCACGACGGGCCCGTTGGTCTGCGCGTCCTGGACGATCGCGGCGACGGCAGCCCGCACGGGGCCCGGAGCGGGCGTACTCACCACGAAGCCGTCCGTGAAGTACCAGATCGCTGCCTGCACCGCCGCCGCGCGCTGCTCGACCGACAGAGTGCTCGGCTCTCCGGTCGTCGGGTGGTAGTTGTTCAGGATGTAGGTGACGTATCCGATGTTGGGGACGTTCGTCTCCTCCCACGTCCCTCCCTGGTATCCGACGCCCACGTAGGTCGAGACGCGCAGATTGATGCAGTACATCTCCGCGGTGAGGCTCGGGTCCGAGATGCTCGCGGCGTTGATCGTGCCGGCGAAAGTGCTGGTGCGCGTATAGCCGGCGGGGTTGCCGGTCGGATACGGCGCGAGCGGGTCCTGCGTGGTCGGGGCGGGAGGCTGCAGTCCGTCGATCGTCAGCCCGTTCCCCAGGGAGGTGAGCTGGATCTCGGTGTCCGGACCGACCTGGGTCTCGACGGCCCTGGTCGGCTCTTGCAGCGTCGCTTGCGCGGGGGCGATCCCGCCCGCCACCGCGAAAGCGACCAGCAGAAGACCGACCCCGCCGGCGACTCCGGCACGGCGCGAGCTGCGGGAAGCCGACGAGCGACGCGGGATGCTGCGGAGGAACGCCACGGGACCAGTCCTTTCCAGTCCCGGCCCGGGGCGGGTGGGACATGTCCCACACCCTTTCGCGACTCGTGGGAGCGCGACCAGGGCCCTAGGTCCCCCCGTTTCCCGGCTCTCCGAACTCGCGCCCTGCGAGCCCGTGTCGATCGGACAGCCAGTAGACCACCGCTTGCGTCCGGTGCTCGATGTGCAGTTTCGCGAAGAGCGAGGACGTGTAGTTTTTGACCGTCTTCACCGCGAGCCCCAGCCGTTGTCCGATCTCTCGGTTGGTCAGACCCTCCGCGATGAGGCGGAGCACCTGGGCTTCCCGGAGGGTGAGCTGCGTCTCTTCCGCGACCACCTCCGGCTCTGGGGCGAGGGGCTCGTCGCCCGGCCCGCGACCGACCGAAGCGCGGATGATCTCCCGCACCTGCCTGGGTTCCGCGCCGTCGAGGAGATACCCCGTCGCGTCACGGTCGGCGGCCGATGCCTTGGTCTCCGCGAGGCCGTGCCCCAGCACCAGGGAGGGCAGCCCCGGGTCGCGCCGGCGCATTCCCTCGGCCGGTTGCAGAGCGTCGGGCGCGCCGCCCGAGTCCAGGATCAGGACGTCCGGCGCGCGCCCGATCGCGTACGAGGGGCCCGCCCCCTGAGCGATGAGCTCAAGGTCCCTGGACTCCAGCAGGACGGAGCGCATCCCCCGCCTGATCAGGTCTCTCGTGGTCAGAAGCAGCACGCGAATGCGCGCCTCAGGGCCGCCATCCGGCTCCCCCTGGCCGATGTTCTGCGAGGTTGTCGTCGTCATCTCTCCGGTGCACCTCCCTCGTGACCCCGGACGATACCCACTGCTCCGAGGAACGGCAAGTCGGCGCTCCGTCTATGACGAAGCCCCCGTTCTCGTCTGTGCGGAGAACGGGGGCTCGTTGAATGGTGCACCCCCAGGGACTTGAACCCTGAACCCACTGATTAAGAGTCAGTTGCTCTGCCGATTGAGCTAGAGGTGCGTGGCCCGGGATAACCCCGACCGAGGAATTACATTACCAGCGGTTGGCGTCGGGGCGAAATCGAGCGCGCGCCGGGCGTGGCTGAGCGCTTCGTCGGACCCGACCGTGGCCGATGGTCTCTGCGGGGCTGCCGATGGCGGCGGCTATCCTGAGTCCGTGACCGCCACTTCCGACGCCGCCGTTCTGCGCGCCGATCTTCAGCTCGCCCTTCGCCTCGCCGACGCCGCCGACGAGCAGTCGCTTCCGCGGTTCGACGCCGCCGACCTGGAGATCTCCACGAAGGCGGACAACTCCCATGTGACCGACGCGGACCTCGCGACGGAGCGAGCGACCCGTCGGGTTCTCGCCGAGGAGCGCCCCGACGACGGGGTCTTCGGTGAGGAGTTCGGCGCCCAGGGCAGCACCACACGGCAGTGGATCATCGATCCGATCGACGGCACCTCGAACTTCCTTCGCGGCGTCCCCCTCTGGGGCACGATGATCGCGCTCGCGATCGACGGCGTGCCGCAAGTGGGCGTCGTCAGCATGCCCGCGATCGGCCGCCGGTGGTGGGCGGCCGCGGGGCACGGCGCCTGGACCGTCGTCGACGGCGCCGAGCGGCGTCTGGAGACCTCGCGGGTCGCGAGCCTGGACGACGCGAGCGTGAGCTTCCAGAGCATCGCGCAGTGGCGGGATGCGGGTCACCTGGACGCCCTGCTGCGGATGACCGCGCGCGTGTGGCGGGACCGCGCGTACGGCGATGTGTACGCCTACATGCTCCTCGCAGAAGGACGACTCGAGGCCGTCGCGGAGTTCGACGTGAAGGAGTACGACATCGCCGCCGCGGTCGCCATCGTCCAGGAGGCGGGTGGACGCATGACGGCGTTCGACGGCGCCGAGACGATCTCCGCGCGCTCGACACTCGCTACCAACGGCGTCCTCCACGACGAGTTCCTCCGTCTCCTGCACGATTGACACTTCGAGGCTCAGATGAATCTCCGACGACTCGCGGCCCTCATCGGTCTCGTGATGATCGCGGCGATCCTCACGGCGTGCGCGGACGACGCAGGGCGGACACCACCGTCGCCGGAGCCCACGGCATCGAGCGGGGAGGCCAGCACAGGCTCTCCGTCCGACGCGGAGCTGACGTGCGACTCGATGATCTCGGACGGCACCGTCGCCGCGCTCACCGATGCCGGCTGGACGGCAGAGACCCGCGACTTCATCATCGGCGACGTGGAGTTGTCGGACGGCCTGTTGTGCTTCTGGGCCGACTTCACCGTTCCTTCCGATCACGGTCAGATGTACGGCTGGTCCCCTCTCGATGAGTCCGACGCAGAGCGCGCGCAGAAGAGCCTCGAGCAGGAGGGGTGGCGGAGCGAGGAAGGGCCCGAGGGCGTCTACGTCACCGAAGACCCGCAGTTCGCGATGAGCACCGACGAAGACGGCTACGGCATGACCTACCTCTTCGGCGACGGCTGGGTGAAGGTCGCCGACACGAAGCAGGGCCTTCTGCTCGTCGAAGGGCGCGACTGAGACGCACACTCCCGACCGGGCTTGTCAAGCGGCTGGGCCACGCGGGGCGGACGGAGGAGGCTGGGAGCATCCGTCGAGGAAAGGAACGCGCATGGCGAACGACAGCGACCGCAACGACATCAGCACCGAGCCATCCCCCGGCCCGGAGGAGAACGACAACCTCGGCGCCGAGGACAACAAGGGCGAGCCGCCCACGGTGCCGCCCACGAGCGGCTCGGCCGACGACGGTGACGACGTCATCGCCGAGGACCCGGACCACTCGCACTGACTCCGGAGAACAGGAGCCCCGCCTCACCCCGAGGTGGGGCTCTTGTCATGTCCTTCGATCGACGAGTCCTGGACGACCTCGTCGACGAGGGTGATGCCGCCGGTCGAGTTCGCCGACTGCATGAGCTCCTCGATCCATCTCGGGTTCAGCGCCGGCTGCTGGCGACCCTCGAACGTGAACCGGAGCGGAATGGACGGGTGCAGCCAGATGGTGGAGCGTCCGTACGCATCGCCCTCGGCATGCGTCCACGACACCGTGAAGCTCTCGTTGCGTCGCAGCTTGGTCGCGATCACGACCTTGAGGTGCGCGAGGGCGCGATCCTCGATGTGCAGCTGACTCGTGCTGTCGTACATGATGAACCCCATGCCCGCATGGTAGGCGCGTCCTCCTCCGCGGAACAGGGGTTCTGCATCCGCAGGCCTCCGGGCAGCAGAAAGGTCCACCTCCCCGATGTTCTCCGGGAGGTGGACCTTCGTGCCGGTGACAGCGACCTGGTGGAGCTGGGGGGAATCGAACCCCCGTCCAACGCTGAGTCTCCACGCCTTCTCCGGGCGCAGTCTGTGGAAGCGTTCTGCTCGGCTCCGACCTTTGTCACAGACACCTAAGTCGACGAGCCCAGCCTGGGAAGAGTCCCACGTGACGTCCAGACGCCGTCACGCAGCAAGATTCCTAGATGACGCCAGGATCCGTATCGGAATCACATACGGTCTGACGGACTATCGGGCTCGCTTAGGCAGCGAGGGCGAAGTCGTTGCGCTTGGATTCGGCAACTATTGTTTTGCAGAGGGCGTTTACGAGATAACTCTGCATCCTCGGCCCGCTTCTCGTGGATTCACAGGCGCTGTCGAAACCGATCAGCCCCGTGGTCCTTCTCTCGAAGGAGCCGCTGTCACACTATGGAGTTTTCATTCCCGGGTGACATGCACCCGAGCATCACAGAATACAACGTTCCCGCCGCCGCCGCCATTCCGCGGACCCCGAGCCGGGTCGCGTAGAGTCGCCCCATGAGCGATGTGACCGTCACCGTCCGCGGCGAACACGAAGCACGTCTGGCACCGGAGAGGGCGACCGTCCGCGTCACCGTCCGGGCGGAGGGCCCGGAGCGAGCGAGCGTCGTCGACCACGCGATGCGCCTCGCCGAACCCGTGCGGAGCAGCATCGTGGGACGTGTGGACGCCGGCTCCGCCCTCGAGTGGAGCAGCACCCGCCTCGCCGTCCGGGCAGAACGGCCGTGGAACGCCGATGGGAAGCGCCTCGCCCCGGTGTACTACGCCACCATCGACTTCACGGCGACCTTCGCGGAAGCCTCGGAACTGTCCGTCTGGGTCTCCGACATCGCCGCCTGGGACGGCGTGGAGGTGGGCGGGGTCGACTGGCACCTCACACCCGCGACCCGCGTCCGCGTGGAGCGTGAGGTCGCCGCCCAGGCGGTCGGTGTCGCCGTCGCGAGGGCCGAGGCCTACGCCGCCGCGCTCGGACTCCGTGAGGTGACGCCGGTGGAGATCGCCGACACCGGGCTCCTCACCGCCGTCTCATCCGCGCCGGAGGCCCTCCTGGGCAAGTCCCGAGGCGCGGTCGCGTTCGCCGCCGATGTCGCTCCTGCGATGGAGTACGAACCGCAGGACATTGTCCTCACGGCGACCGTCGAGGCGCGCTTCCTGGCTCGCTGACCGGGGCGTCAGGCGCTGACGACGAACGGGGCGAGGTCGGCGGCGAGGCGCTCGGAGACGTGCGCGTGGACCGCGGTGCCCGCCTCCTGGTGCTCGACGGACAGCAGCATGCCCGTCTCGTGGATCGCGGCGACCAGGTCGCCACGGTCGTAAGGGACGACGGCGTGGAGCTCGACCGCCGGCTTCGGCAGTGCCTCCTCGATCGCCGCGCGCAGCTCGTCGATGCCCTCCCCCGACCGCGACGACACGAAGTGCGCCCGCGGCTCCAGGCCGCGGAGCACCAGACGCTCGTCCTCCGGGATGAGGTCGGCCTTGTTGAACACGACGATCTCCGGCATGTCACGCACACCGACGTCGCCCATCACGTCGCGGACCGTCTGCAACTGGCCCGCCGGGTCGGGATGCGAGCCGTCGACGACGTGCAGCACGACGTCCGCATCGCCGACCTCCTCCAGCGTCGACCGGAAGGCCTCGACCAGCTGGTGCGGCAGGTTGCGCACGAAACCGACCGTGTCGGTCAGGGTGTACACACGGCCATCCTCGGTCTCCGAGCGTCGCACGGTCGCGTCGAGGGTGGCGAAGAGCGCATTCTCGACGAGGACACCCGCGCTGGTCAGCGCGTTCAGGAGACTCGACTTGCCGGCGTTCGTGTACCCGGCGATCGCGACGGAGGGGATGGTGTTGCGCTTGCGCTCGGCTCGCTTCGCCTCGCGCGCGGGGCCGAAGTCGCGGATCTGCTTCCGCAGCAGGGCCATCTTGGTGCGGATCCTGCGGCGGTCGAGCTCGATCTTCGTCTCACCGGGACCGCGCGAGCCCATGCCCGCTCCCCCGGCACCGACCTGTCCACCGGCCTGCCGGCTCATGGACTCACCCCACCCGCGGAGGCGGGGCAGCAGATACTCGAGCTGCGCGAGCTCGACCTGAGCCTTGCCCTCGCGACTCTTCGCATGCTGACTGAAGATGTCGAGGATCACGGTGGTGCGGTCGATGACCTTCACCTTGACGACGTCCTCCAGCGCACGCCGCTGACTGGGCGCGAGCTCGGTGTCGGCGATGACGGTGTCCGCGCCGACGGCGGCGACGATGTCCTTCAGCTCCTGGGCCTTGCCCCGGCCGAGGTACGTCGCGGCGTCCGGGTGCGGGCGACGCTGCAACACGCCGTCCAGTACGACGGCGCCGGCGGTCTCCGCCAGCGCCGCGAGCTCACGCAGCGAGTTCTCCGCATCCTCCTGCGCCCCCTGCGGGTACACGCCGACGAGCACGACGTTCTCGAGACGCAGCTGCCGGTACTCGACCTCGGTGACGTCCTCGAGCTCGGTGGACAGACCGCCCACACGGCGCAGCGCGTGGCGATCCTCGAGGTCCCACTGGTCGCCGTCCGCTGTCGAATGGGCCGCCGTCGCGTCGTCCTGGAGCGCCTGGGCGGCACCGAACATGCGCACCTCGGAGCGCTTCTCTGCGTTCGCCAGCACGCGGTCGACCGCCTGGTCATCGGTGGAGGGTGTCTTCGTCTCCGTCATCCGTTCCTGTCTCTGGTTTCCTCGCGAGCCTTAACCTTAGCCCGCGCTGTCCGGTACGCTCACCGTATGGGGTCCGACCATTACTTCACTGCGGCCCCGGCAAGCCCCGAGAACCTGCGCAAGATCCGCGTATCCCTGGCAGGTCGCGAGCTTGAAGTGACCACCGCTGGTGGCGTCTTCAGCCCGGATCGACTCGACGCCGGCACCGCAGTGCTCCTCGCCAACACGCCTCCCGTTCCTCCCGGAGGTCACCTTCTCGACCTCGGGAGCGGTTGGGGGCCGATCACCCTGTCGATGGCGCTGGCCTCCCCCCACGCGACCGTCTGGGCGGTCGACGTGAACGAGCGGGCTCTGGATCTCGTGCGCCGCAACGCGGCTTCCCTCGGCCTCACCAATGTCAACGCGTCGTTGCCCGGAGATGTTCCCACCGACGTCACGTTCCGCACGATCAGGTCCAATCCGCCCATCCGTGTCGGGAAGAACGAGCTGCACGGACTGCTCGAGAAGTGGATCCCGCGCCTCGACGAGCGCAGCGACGCCTGGCTCGTCGTGCAGCGCAACCTCGGCGCCGACTCCCTGCAGCGCTGGATCGCCGCGACCTTCCAGCCGGGCTACAGCGTCTTCCGCACCGCCACCGGCAAGGGGTACCGCATCCTCAAGGTGCGCAAGCACGGGACGCCGCCCACGGAGCCGATCGCGGTCGTCTGATCCGCGGGCGCTCGTCCGCGCTCAGACGAGATCGACCTCGCCCTGATAGACGAGCTGCGCCGGTCCGGACAGAGCGACGTGCTCACCGTCCTCCGCCGCGAACATGCGGACCCCGAGCGTGCCGCCCGGTACCTCCACCTGCCAGTTGTCCGGCGCCTGCGGGCCGGCCCAGTAGCGCACCGCGAGGGCCGTCGCGGCGACACCGGTACCACAGCTCAGCGTCTCGCCGACACCCCGCTCGGAGACCCGCATCCGCACGTGCCCGATGCCGTCACGGACGAGGGGCTCGCCCGGCACGACGAACTCCACGTTCGCTCCCGCAGGCGGGGCCGGCTCCAGCTCGGGCGTTCGGGTGAGCTCCAGCAGCGCCAGTTCGGCGTCGGACGCGAGAGCCACGACCACATGCGGGTTGCCGACATCGATGCCCAGTCCCGGACGGGTCACGGTCAGTCCGTCGGCCCGCACCAGGGGGTCGTCGCCCGACAGCCGCCAGGCGCCGAGGTCGACCTGGTAGCCGCTGACACCGCGGGTGACGTCCCGGACGCCGGCACGCGTCCCGATCGGGAGCGTACTGCCGGGCTCGATGTCCGCCAGCCCCGAGCGGACGAGGTAGTGCACGAACACCCGGATGCCGTTTCCGCACATCTCGGCGAGTGAGCCGTCGGCGTTGCGGTAGTCCATGAACCACTCGGCGGCGGGCTCCTCCGCGAGGGCCGAAGCGCCCTCTGCGATCGCGGACGACCGCACGACGCGCAGCACTCCGTCCGCGCCGATCCCGAAATGGCGATCGCAGAGCACGGCGACCTGCTCCGCCGTCAGGTCCAGCTGGCCGTCGGGATCGGCGATGATGATGAAGTCGTTGCCGGTACCGTGCCCCTTGGTGAATGCGACCATGACACCAGTCTAGAGAGCCGGACCGTCCGCTCCCGGTCCCGCGACGCGGTACCGTCCGCAGAGGAAATCACGATTGCGGGCCACCTCGACCAACTCGAGGTCGAGAAGTCGAGGCAGCAGCGGCGCTCCCGACCCGAGGGTGACGGGCGCGTACTGCACCCATACCTCGTCGAGCAGCCCGGCGTCCGCGAACTGCCCGGCCACGTCTCCCCCGCCGACCACCCAGAGGTCCTTGCCGGCGGCCGCCGCGGTCATGGCGGCGTGCACCTCACGAATGTCCGCACTGGTCACCCGGACGTCACCCGTCGAAGGCACGGGCAGATCTCGATGCGAAAGCACCCAGGTCGGCTGCTCGTACGCCCACCGCCCCTCCTCGTGGCGCAGGACCCACTCGTAGGTCGACGCTCCCATCACCAGCGCGCCGATGCGCTTCTCGAAGACGGGATAGGCCATCGGGCCCTCCATGTCGATGTCCTGGCGCAACAGCCAGTCCAAGGAGTGCGCCGTCGTGGCGATGAAACCGTCGAGGCTGGAAGCGGTGAAGTAGTGGGTGGCCATGCGCGCATCCTCGCAGGGACCATCGACACCGGTTCAGGAATCGAGCAGCCGATCGATGGCGACCGGGGGCTGCAGCCACTCGAGCTCGGGATAGCGCTTGAACCACGACACCTGTCGGCGGGCGTACCGCCGCGTGAGCGCCTGCGTCTCGGCGATCGCCTCCTCCGCGGTGGCGCGACCGTCGAGCTGCGCGAGAGCCTGCGCGTATCCGATCGCCCGGGCGGCCGTAGCCCCCCGCTCCAGCCCGTCCTGGCGCAGCCGGGCCACCTCCTGCACGAGTCCGTCCGCCCACATCCTCCGCACCCGTGCGTCCAGACGGGCGACCAGTTCCGAGCGGTCCACCTGCAGACCGACCAGGCGTGTGTGCGGGTACCAGAGGGTCGGAGACGTGGGCAGCGCCGCTCCGTGCGTCGCGCCGCCCTGCTCGATCACCTCGAGGGCACGGATCACGCGCCGTGCGTTACGCGGGTCCACCCGGGTGGCGGCTTCGGGGTCGCGAGCTCGGAGCCGGGCGAGGAGGGCCTCGACGCCGTCACGGTCCAGTTCCTGCTCCAACCGCTCCCGGATCGCGGGGTCCCGAGGCGGGAAATGGAACTCGTAGACGACGCTCGACACGTAGAGTCCGGAACCGCCGACGAGGATCGCGTCGCCGCCGGCGGCGTGGATCCGCTGCACGGCCGCACGTGCCAGCGGCTGGTACCAGGCCACCGCGGCCTCATCCGTGACGTCGCGCACGTCGAACAGATGGTGCGGAACTCCCCGCCGCTCCCCCACCGGCACCTTCGCCGTGCCGATGTCCATCCCGCGATAAAGCTGCATGGCATCGGCGTTGACGATCTCGGCGGGATTGCCACGACGTCGGAGCTCTTCGGCGAGATCGAGCGCCAGGTCGCTCTTGCCCGTGCCCGTCGCACCGACGACGGCCCAGAGCCGCGGGGTGGTCACACGCCGACGCGGAGAGTCGGCAGACCGAGGGAGACCGCGCGCGGGGTGCCGTCACTCGGGGCCGGGACAGCACACGACTCCGCCTGCGCCCGATCCCAGGCGTCGCCGCCGCGCGTCCGGCGGATCCGGAGCGGTGCACCCGTCGGATCGTCGGCGAGCAGATGGAACGGCGCGGCATGGGTCACGGTCACGGTGACCACGTCACCCGGCCGCGGAATCTCCGAACCAGGGGTCACCTCGAAGTGGACCAGGCGGTTGTCCTCAGCCCGGCCGGTGAGCCGACGGGTCTCGGTGTCCTTCTTGCCCTCACCCGTGGAGACGAGCACGTTGATCCGGCGGCCGACCTGCTTCTGGTTCTCCTCGAGCGAGATGCGCTCCTGAAGCGCGATCAGACGGTCGTACCGCGCCTGCACGACCTCCTTCGGCACCTGATCCGGCATGGTCGCCGCGGGAGTGCCCTCGCGGATCGAGTACTGGAAGGTGAAGGCGCCCGAGAAACGGGACTGCTCGACGACGCGCATCGTCTCCTCGAAGTCCTCCTCCGTCTCCCCCGGGAAGCCGACGATGATGTCGGTGGTGATCGCCGCGTGCGGGATGCGCGCGCGGACGCGGTCCAGGATGCCGAGGAAGCGCTCGCTCCGATAGGACCGACGCATCGCCTTGAGGATCCGATCGCTCCCCGACTGCAGGGGCATGTGCAGCTGCGGCATCACAGCCGGCGTCTCGGCCATCGCATCGATCACGTCGTCCGTGAAGGCGGCCGGGTGCGGGCTCGTGAAGCGGATGCGCTCGAGGCCCTCGATCTCGCCGGCGGCGCGGAGGAGCTTGCCGAACGCCTGACGGTCGCCGAACTCGACGCCGTAGGAGTTCACGTTCTGGCCGAGGAGAGTCACCTCGATCGCGCCGTCCTCGACGAGAAGCCGGATCTCGTTGAGGATGTCACCGGGGCGACGGTCTTTCTCCTTGCCGCGCAGGCTCGGGACGATGCAGAACGTGCAGGTGTTGTTGCAGCCGACGGAGATGGAGACCCAGCCACTGTGCGCGGAATCACGCTTCGTGGGCAGCGTCGAGGGGAAGACCTCCAGCGACTCGAGGATCTCCAGTTCGGCGTCGCCGTTGTGTCGCGCGCGCTCCAGCAGACCGGGCAGTGAACCCATGTTGTGCGTGCCGAACACCACATCGACCCACGGCGCCTTGTCGAGCACGGCCTGCTTGTCCATCTGAGCCAGGCAGCCTCCCACGGCGATCTGCATCCCGGCCTTCCGGCGCTTGACGGCGGCGAGGTGACCGAGAGTGCCGTACAGCTTGCCGGCGGCGTTGTCCCGGACGGCGCACGTGTTGATGATCACCACGTCCGCCTCGGTTCCGGCGTCCGCACGGACATACCCGGCACTCTCGAGCGAGCCGGACAGGCGCTCGGAGTCGTGCACGTTCATCTGACAGCCGAAGGTGCGCACTTCGTAGGATCGCTGACGCCCGTCGTCGTCGACGGCCGCCGACGACGCGCTGATGATCGTCGGTTCGCTGCGGGGGATAGTCATGATGTTCCCATTGTACGAGCGTCACCGCGGGCCGATCGCGGTCGAGCCCTCAGTCGGAGTCGACGAACCGGACGCCCGATGTCCCGCCTCCGAAGGACGCCTCCCGGAGCGCCGTCTTCGCGGCGTTCATGGCGACGGACCCCGCGTATCCCCGACGCGACAGCTGTCCGACCAATCGGCGGAGCGCCGCGTCCGGATCGAGCCGCGCCATCGACCGGGCCTTGGTGCGGGCGAACTCCAGTGCGCGCTCCGCGTCGTCGTCCGGCAGTTGGTCGAGTGCCGCATCGATGACGTCGCGAGGGATGCCCCGCTGCGCCAGCGCCCGGGACAGGGCGACCCGCCCCTGACCTTTGCGTTCGACGCCGGACGTGACGAGGAGCTCGGCGAGCACAGCGTCGTCGAGATAGCCGCGCCGTACGAAGTCGTCGATCACGTCGTCGACGGCGTCGGAGGCGAGTCCGTGCCCCTTCAACACCAGCCGGGCTTCGGAGACGGACAGAGAGCGGGTGCGGAGCTTCCGCAACAACGACTCCTCCGCCGCCGTCCGGATCTCCTCCGCGGAAGGGTCACCCGCTCCGGCCTCTCCCCCGGCCGGGCCGGAGGTGTCGCCGACGGCGCGCAGCCGGGTCGTCGCCCCGCGCGGGGACCCAGCCCGTGCTGAGGCTCCCCGAGCGGGATGGCGCGCACTCGGGGAACCTTCGCCGTCGCCCGCTCCCGCCGAGGCGGGCTCATGCCACGTCGACCGCCAGACTCCGGCATCGGTCGACGGTGTCGACCGATGCCGGGGGCCGCGCGACGCATCGTCCGCTCCGGTCTCCGCTGGACGCTCCGGACGCGCCGGTCCGCCGAAGAGAGGGATGATGGGGGCGATCCGCTCGGAATCGCCCCCACGCTGGTCGCTCATCAGGCCGGGCGGCGCTCAGCCAGCTCGTCAGCACCCGGAGCCGCGGCCGGGCCGCCGATACCGAGCTTCTGCTTGATCTGGCTCTCGATGGCCAACGCGATGTCCGCGTTGTTGAGCAGGAACGTCCGCGCGTTCTCCTTGCCCTGACCCAGCTGATCGCCGTCGTAGGTGTACCACGAACCCGACTTCTTCACGATGCCGTGCTCCACGCCGAAGTCGATCAGGCTGCCCTCACGAGATATCCCGACGCCGTAGAGGATGTCGAACTCAGCCTGCTTGAAGGGTGGCGCCATCTTGTTCTTGACGATCTTGACGCGCGTCCGGTTGCCGACCGCGTCCGTCCCGTCCTTGAGCGTCTCGATGCGGCGGATGTCCATGCGCACCGACGCGTAGAACTTGAGGGCTTTACCACCCGCGGTGGTCTCCGGCGAGCCGAAGAAAACACCGATCTTCTCGCGGAGCTGGTTGATGAAGATCATCGTGGTGTTGGTCTGGTTGAGACCACCGGTGAGCTTCCGGAGCGCCTGGGACATGAGGCGCGCCTGGAGACCCACGTGGGAGTCGCCCATCTCGCCCTCGATCTCGGCACGCGGCACCAGGGCCGCAACGGAGTCGACGACGATCAGATCGATCGCGCCGGAACGCACCAGCATGTCGGCGATCTCCAGCGCCTGCTCACCCGTGTCGGGCTGCGAGACGAGAAGGGCATCGATATCGACGCCGAGCTTCGCGGCGTAGTCCGGGTCGAGAGCGTGCTCGGCGTCGATGAACGCCGCGATGCCGCCGGCCCGCTGGGCGTTGGCGATGGCGTGCAGGGTCAGCGTCGTCTTACCCGACGACTCCGGCCCGTAGATCTCCACGATGCGGCCGCGTGGCAGACCACCCACGCCGAGGGCGACGTCGAGGGCGATGGAGCCGGTGGGGATGACGGCCACCGGGGCGCGCTCATCGCTGCCCAGCCGCATGACCGAGCCCTTTCCGAACTGGCGGTCGATCTGAGCGAGGGCGGTCTCGAGAGACTTCTCGCGGTCTGCGGGTGATGGCATGGTGTGCTCCTTCTGCGCGTGCGCTGCCGCCTGTAGGCTGTCGCGGCTCTTCCGGCTGGAAGGAACTCTCCGACAAGGCGTGTGGCTTTTCAGCCTGGTCCTCACGGTAGAACGGGCCACCGACATTCGCGCCGAGGGCCGGGAACTGTGAGGACCAGATCCGTCGGACCACTTGTGCAGCAGACTACGCCCGCTTCGAACAGATTTTCGACAACACGCCGAGGCGGCGTGTCGAACATCCGCACACCGCCCCTGTCAGCGCCCCCGCGGTTCGAGACGTCCGACCCCGTGGCGACGGGAGTCGGGGACGTCCATGTCCGCACAGAGCGCGAGCCAGATGTCGCGCGGCGGCACGCCGTCGTCGAGGGCTTCGAGCGCGGTGCGCCCGGCCATCCCGGTCAGCACGAGATCGTTGACGAGAGAGGATCCACGAGCGTGGAACTCCGCGTCGACGGCACGCAGGAACTCACTGCGGCGCATGGCAATCCTCTTCGCGGATCAGTGGAGCGAGAGCTCGGGCTCCACGGACGCGACCAGATCGTCGGGAACGACGTCCGGGAAGACCTGGATACCTTCGAGGACCGAGATGCGGTCTCCGACCTCGCGCATGATCGTGGAGATGGGAACGTCGAGAGCTTCCGCCACCGAAGCGAGGATCTCGCTCGACGCCTCCTTCTGACCGCGCTCGACCTCACTGAGGTAACCGAGAGCGACCGACGCCTTGCTCGCGACCTGTCGGAGGGTGCGGCCCTTCTGCAGACGGAAGTCCCTCAGCACATCGCCGATTTCCTGTCGTACAAGAATCATCGGAACCTCCTCCGCAGTTCGTGAATCGAGGTCTCCCTCGAAGAGACGGCCAGTCTAGTCCTCCTGGCTTGCACAGAATCTACCCTTGCACTCTGTGGTTTGAATGTGAGCACACCGGTATCAACCTTCGGCGGGGTCACGCTATTCCCGCAGTGCTGCGAGCAGCGCCTCCAAGGCGGCGTCCACGGACTGCGCCCGCACGGCGTCGCGGTCGCCCGCGAAGACGAACCGCGCTGTGCGGCTCGAGGTCGGCGTCACGACGCCGACGTGGACAGTACCCACCGGTTGTCCGTCCGGCGACTCCGGCCCCGCGATCCCTGTCGTCGACACACCGACGTCCGCGGCGCGTCCATCGACCGCGACCGTCTCGCGCACGCCGTCGGCCATCTGCCTCGCCACTTCCGGGTGGACCGGGCCGTGTCGCCGCAGGAGGTCCGCATCGACCCCCAGCACCGTGTGCTTGACCGGCGTCGCGTACGCGACGACACCGCCGAGGAGCACCGCGGAAGCGCCCGGCACAGTGACAAGCGCGGAAGACACGGCGCCCCCGGTGAGAGACTCCGCGACTCCGAGCGTCCAGCCCCGGGCGCGCAACGCCTGGAGGACCGCCGACGCGGTCGCGTCGCTCATGAGGCGCGACGGGCGCCGCGCACCTGCGCGACGATGTAGTCGATCCCGCTGACGACGGTGAGCACGAGCACGATGACCATGAGGACGGCCGTCACGACGGTCCACGGCCCGAGCCCGATGAACACATGCAGCGGCAGGAGAGCCCAGCCGAGGGCGACGCCCTGGAAGGCCGTCTTGATCTTGCCCATCCAGGCGGCCGCCACGACGTGCTCGCTGGCGACGACGAGGCGATGGACGGTGATCCCCCATTCGCGCACGAGGATGATCACGACGATCCACCACGAGACCTCGCCCAGGATCGCGAGTCCCACGAATCCGGCCCCGGTGAGGAGCTTGTCCGCGATCGGATCCCACAACTTGCCGAAATCGCTGACGATGTCGTACCGGCGGGCGAGATAGCCGTCGACCCAGTCGGTGGAGATCGCGACGACGAAGAGGATGCCCGCGACCCAGCGCACGGTGAGATCGGAGAGGCCGTACGTGCCTCCCAGGAGCAACAGGATGAAAAACACCACTGCGAGCGGGATGCGCGCCACCGTGATGGCATTGGGAAGCTGCCGGGGAATGGTCATCAGTCTCGTCCTGTCAGGCCCCAGGCGTCTTCATCGCCCTCGGACTCCACCACCGGGAGACCGTCGTACTGGGCCTCCAGCGGATCGCGCTCGGACGACGGCAGCGCGGCGGCCGCAGCCGTCGGAGCGGCCGGGGCCGAAGGAACGGACGGTACGTCCTCGCCGCGGAGCTTCGCCATGACCTGCGGCAGCTGCTCGGGCGTCGCGAGCACGTCACGCGCCTTCGATCCCTCGGACGGGCCGACGACCTCCCGCGACTCGAGCAGATCCATCAGGCGTCCGGCCTTGGCGAAGCCGACCCGCAGCTTGCGCTGCAGCATCGACGTTGAGCCGAACTGCGAGGAGACGATGAGCTCGGCCGCCGCGAGAAGAAGCTCGAGGTCGTCGCCGATGTCTTCGTCGACCTCCTTCTTCTTCGCCGGCTCCATGGCTTCCTGCACATCAGCGCGATACTCCGGACGCGCCTGACGCGTGACGTGCTTGACGACTGCGTCGATCTCCTTCTCGTCGACCCACGCGCCCTGCAGACGGAACGGCTTCGACGAACCCATGGGCGAGAACAGGGCGTCACCCTGGCCGATGAGCTTGTCGGCACCCGGGCTGTCGAGGATCACGCGGCTGTCCGTGACGCTCGTCACCGCGAAGGCGAGCCGCGAGGGCACGTTGGCCTTGATGAGGCCGGTGACGACGTCGACGCTCGGGCGCTGCGTGGCGAGCACGAGGTGGATCCCGGACGCTCGGGCGAGCTGGGTGATGCGCACGATCGAATCCTCGACGTCGCGCGGGGCGACCATCATCAGGTCCGCGAGCTCGTCGACCACGACCAGGAGGTACGGGTACGGCTTGAGCACCCGCTCGCTGCCCGGCGGCACGTCCACCTCACCCGCACGCACGGCGCGGTTGAAGTCGTCGATGTGACGGAACCCGAACGACGCGAGGTCGTCGTACCGCATGTCCATCTCCTTCACGACCCACTGCAGCGCCTCGGCGGCCTTCTTCGGGTTCGTGATGATGGGGGTGATCAGGTGCGGGACGCCGGCGTAGCTCGTGAGCTCCACCCGCTTCGGATCGATCAGGACCATGCGCACATCGGAGGGGCGAGCCCGCATCAGCAGGCTGGTGATCATCGAGTTCACGAAGCTGGACTTACCGGATCCGGTGGATCCGGCGACCAGGAGGTGCGGCATCTTCGCGAGGTTGGCGACGACGAAGTTGCCGCCGACGTCCTTACCGACACCGATCGTGAGCGGGTGCGTGCTCTTCTGCGCGGCCGCCGAGCGCAGCACGTCGCCGAGAGCGACCGTCTCGCGGTCGGTGTTCGGGATCTCGATGCCGATCGCGCTCTTGCCGGGGATCGGCGACAGGATGCGCACGTCGTTGGAGGCGACCGCGTAGGCGAAGTTGTTGCTGAGCTGCAGGATCTTCTCGACCTTGACGCCGTGGCCGACCTCGACCTCGTACTGCGTGACCGTCGGGCCGCGGGAGAATCCGGTGACCTTGGCGTCGACCTTGAACTGATCGAGGACGCTCGTGATCTGCTCGACGATGCGGTCGTTCGCCTCGGACCGGGCGACCGAGGGCGGTCCCTCGGACAGCACGCCGGGCGACGGGAGGATGTACGGGGCGACCGGCGCCTGCGGGCCGCGGTCGCCGGGGCCCTCCGTGCCGAAGCCGTCCAGCCCGGGGAGCTCCGGCATCTCGCCGGTGTCGGACTCGTCGTCCAGCAGCGCGGTCGTCTGCTGCTCCGCGAGGGCATCCGTGACCGAGCGGACGTCGCTGAGCACCTCGGTCGCCGCATCGTACGGGTTCGCCACCGTCACGGCCTGGTCGTACGCGGGGGTGGCCTCCGTGGTGGACAGGAGCGCGGTGATGTCGTCCGAGGCGAGCGTCCCCTCGTCGGGGTCTTCCTCACGGCCGGTCTTGTTTCGTCGCCACCAGGGCAGCACGTCCGGGTCGTCGACCTTGTCGGCCTCGTCCACCGCGGCCGCAGCGTCTTTCTCCGGCTTCTCCGGGCGCTCCGCGTCGAACATCCACGCGTAGAGGTCTCCGAGGCGCGCACCGATGCGGTTCGGCGGGGTCTTGGTGAGGATGAGGATGCTGAGGGCCGCCAGGAGCCCCAGGACGATGTAAGCGGGGATGTCCGTGAGGTAGGTCAAGGGCTGTCCCACGAGCCACCCGAGCAGTCCACCCGACTCGCTCAGCGCGGGCATGCCCTGGTTCGGGTGGGGACGAGGGCCGGCGACGTGGAAGATTCCCGCCAGGGCGAGGACGAACATCCCGAAGCCGATACCGATACGCCCGTTGTCATGCACAGACGACGGATGCCGGAACAGCCATCCCGCGAGGAAGAGCAGCAGCACCGGCATGATGAAGGCCACCCGGCCGACGAAGAGCCCCACCGAGTAGGCGCTGATGTTCGCAGCAACCTCGTTGCCGATGAAGAACCACTCGTTGACGGCGCCGAGCGCCGCCAGGATCACCAGCAGAAACGGGAATCCGTCCCTGCGGTCGTCCTTCTGCAGCGTCTCAGGCCCGAAGGCCCGGAAGAGTCCGCCGACGCCGTGCGCGAGCCCGTTCCAGGCGCGCGCGGCCACGGGCGGCTTGTCCGCCTCGTCAATGTACTTCTTGGGAGCGGGCTGCGCCTTCGGAGCCGCCTGCCGCTTAGGGCGCGACGGCGCGCTCGTCGAGGCGCGCTCGGTCTTGGTGCTGCTCCTGGCCATGCCTCCACGGTACGACCCAGGACCGACATCTCCGCGTCACCACGCGGAATTCTCCGATCCCGGCGCGGCGACGCGCGCCGGGATGCCTGACTTACGCCTCGATGACGAGGGGGACGATCATCGGACGACGACGCAGCTTCTGGTTGACCCAGCGACCGATCGTGCGACGCACGATCTGGGACAGCGCATGCGTGTCGCGCACGCCGTTGCCCGAGGCCTCCTTGAGCGCGGCGACGATCTTCGGCGCCACGTCGTCGAAGACCGCGTCGTCCTCGGCGACACCGCGCGCGTGGATCTCGGGACCCGAGATGATGCGCCCGGTGGCGGCGTCCACGACGACGATGACCGAGATGAAGCCCTCTTCGCCGAGGATCCGACGATCCTTGAGATCGGCTTCGGTGATCTCCCCGACGGTCGAGCCGTCGACGTAGACGAACCCGAGGTCGAGCTGACCGGCGACCCGCGCGACACCGTCCTTCAGATCGATCACGGTGCCGTTGGAGGCGATGATCGTGTTCTGCTCGGGGATCCCGGTGTCCTGCGCGAGCTTCGCATTCGCGATCAGGTGACGGTACTCGCCGTGGACCGGCAGGACGTTCTTCGGCTGGAGGATGTTGTAGCAGTAGAGCAGCTCGCCGGCCGCGGCGTGCCCCGACACGTGCACCCGCGCGTTGGCCTTGTGCACGACGTTGGCGCCCAGCTTCGTGAGCCCATCGATGACGCGGTACACGGCGTTCTCGTTACCCGGGATGAGGCTCGACGCCAGGATGACCGTGTCGCCCTCGCTCACCTCGATGGCATGGTCCATGTTGGCCATGCGGCTCAGCACGGCCATCGGCTCGCCCTGCGAGCCGGTGGACATGTAGACGATCTGCTCGTCGGGGAGGTCCCGCGCCTTCTTGAAGTCGATCAGCACGCCATCCGGCACCTTGAGGTAGCCCAGCTGCTCCGCGATGGTCATGTTGCGCACCATGCTGCGTCCGAGGAAGGCCACTCGGCGCCCGTGCGCGTGTGCCGCGTCGATGACCTGCTGCACGCGATGCACGTGACTGGAGAAGCTCGCGACGATCACCCGGCGCGGAGCCTTGCCGATGACCTGGTCGAGGACCGGGCCGATGGAGCGCTCCGTGGGGGTGAACCCCGGGACGTCGGCGTTGGTCGAGTCGACGAGGAAGAGGTCGACACCCTCCTCCCCCAGGCGGGAGAACGCACGCAGGTCGGTGATGCGGCCGTCCAGCGGGAGCTGGTCCATCTTGAAGTCGCCCGTGGCGAGAGCCATGCCGGCGGGGGTGCGTATCGCGACCGCCAGTGCGTCGGGGATGGAGTGGTTCACCGCGACGAACTCGAGGTCGAACGGTCCGACCTTCTCCTGCTGGCCCTCCTTCACCGTGAGGGTGAAGGCCTTGATCCGGTGCTCCTTGAGCTTGGCCTCGACGAGAGCGAGCGTCAGGCCGGAGCCGATCAGCGGGATGTCGCTCTTGAGCCGGAGCAGGTAGGGCACCGCGCCGATGTGGTCCTCATGCCCGTGCGTGAGCACGACGCCGACGATGTCGTCGAGGCGGTCGCGGATCGGCTCGAAGTCGGGGAGGATCAGATCAACGCCCGGCTGGTGTTCCTCCGGGAACAGCACTCCGCAGTCGACGATCAGGATCTTGCCCGCGTACTCGAACACGGTCATGTTGCGCCCGATCTCCCCCAGGCCGCCGATCGGGATGACCCGCAGCGTCCCTTCGTCGAGAGCGGACGGTTCGGCCAGGGGAATGGACATGCTGTCTCCTCAGTCGGACACTCCACGCGTCCGTTCGTTCATGGTGACGCGTCTCAGCGCGTCGTGCCGTGCACCTTCGGCAGGGCGCCGCCCGCGGCCGCATTGCGGTCGGGCCGGAAGTTCGAGAAGTCCGCCCCCGGCACGCCGCTGACGAGATCGAGCTCGTCCTCGATGAGGGCGGCCTCCCACTCCTCCGGGCCGACGAGGGGAAGGCGGACACGCGGGCTGGAGATGCGCCCCAGCCCGTGCAGGATGTACTTCGCCGCGACAGTGCCGGGGACGTGCGTCATGACGGCGCGGACCAGCGGCTCCAGACGCTTGTGCTCGGCGGTCGCCGTGGCGAGGTCGCCCCGGTTCACTGCGTCGATGATGGTGCGGTACGGGGCGGCGGCCACGTTCGCCGTCACGCCGATGAGACCGGTCGCGCCGATCGACAGGTGCGGGAGCACGTTCGCGTCGTCACCGGAGAAGTACATGAGGTCGGTCTGGTTGAGCACGCGGCTCACCTCGGAGAAGTCGCCCTTGGCATCCTTCACCGCGAGGATGTTCGGGTGCTTGGCGAGCCGGAGGATGGTCTCGTACTTGATGGGGACGCCGGTCCGGCCGGGGATGTCGTACAGGATGACCGGCAGGTCGGTCGCATCGGCGACGAGCCGGAAGTGCGTGAGGATGCCGGCCTGGGTCGGCTTGTTGTAGTACGGCGTGACGATCATGATGCCGTCAGCGCCGGCCTTCTCGCTGGCCTTGTACAGCTCGATGGCGTGCGCGGTCTCGTTCGATCCGCCACCCGTGATGATCTTCGCGCGTCCCGACGAGACGGACTTGCCGACCTCGACGAGCTTGAGCTTCTCGGGGTCCGTCAGGGTCGAGGTCTCGCCGGTCGTTCCCGTCACGACGATGCCGTCCGCGCCCGCGGTGATCACGTCATCGATGTGCTTCTCGACGGCGGGCCAGTCGACTTCGCCGTCGGCCGTCATCGGAGTGACGAGCGCGACGAGAACCTGTCCGAAAGGGTTGCCCGAGTGCGTCATGCGTCCAGCGTATCGGGTCGGATGCCGCTGCCGCGGACGCCGACGCGACCTCCTCCCCTGTCGGTCGTAGGCTCGCACCATGGGTTGGATCAGGCACGCCTCACGCACGACCTACGAGAACGCCTGGATCCGCGTCCGCGAGGACGACGTCACCGGACCGGGTGGCCGCGGCGTCTACGGCGTCATGACGGTCCGGAACCCGGCGGTGTTCATCGTCGCGATGGACGCCGACGACCGGGTCTGCCTGGTCACCGTCGATCGCTCGCGGAGGCCACGGAGCACGTCTTCCTGGCCCGGGAGATCGAGCGCGTCGAGGATGCGGTCGACAGCCGCGCGGAGGAGGGCATCGACACCGTGGAGTGGGTGGCGTTCAGCGAGGTCCTGCGGATGATCGCCGACGGCCGCATCACGGAAGGCGAGACGATCGCCGCGATCGCCCTCGCCGGGATCCGCCTCGGAATGTTCCGCTGACGGCGGGTCACACCCGCCCCCGACGGGCGACCGCCGCGGTGAGGGACCGAGGCAGCACCTTCGTCAGGGCGACGACGGCCTTGTACCGCAGTGAAGGGATGGACACGGCCTTGCCGCGCGCGGCGTCACGGAGCCCCTCGCGCACGACGTCTCGGGCATCGAGCCACAGGAAGGTCGGCACGCCCTCCTCGCCCACCGCGAGACCCATCCGCTCGTGGAAGGACGTGTGCGTGAAACCGGGGCAGAGCGCCGTGACGCTCACGCCGTCCGGGCCGTATGCGGTGTTCGCCCACCGGCTGAAGTCGATGAGCCAGGCCTTGCAGGCGGAGTACGTCGACCGCGAGATGAAACCGGCCACCGACGCGACGTTGATGATCCGACCGCCCCGCCCCCGCATGGTCTGCAGGGCCGCGTGCATCAGGCGCATGGAGGCCTCGACGTGCACACGCAGATGCCGCACCTCGTCCTCGATGTCGTTGTCGGCGAACTGCAACGGCAGCCCGAACCCGGCGTTGTTCACGAGCAGGTCGATCGGGTCGTCCCGGTCGCGGAGCCGCGCCGCCACACGCTCGACGCCGGCCTCCTCCGACAGATCGGCCGGGAGCACCTCGACAGCCACTCCCCACTCGCCCCGCAGCTCCCCCGCAAGAGCCGAGAGCGATTCCTCCGAGCGGGCCACGAGGACAAGGTCGGCGCGTCGACGTGCCAGTTGACGGGCGAACTCGGCCCCCAGCCCCGCGCTGGCTCCGGTGATCAGTGCGGTGGGCATCAGCGCTCGTACCTCAGGAAGCGATACCGAACGCCGGTGCGGGATGTCTGCCAGTCCCCCTCGTCCACCACGTGCCACCCGGTCTTCGGCGGAGCGAACGTGTCGCCGTCGACCACGAGGTCGAGCTCCGTGACCTCGAGCCGGTCGGCGTCGGCGATCACCTGACGGAAGATCTCCGCACCGCCGATGATCCACACCTTCTCCTGGCCGCGCACGGCCTCGGACACCGTGGCCGCACGGCGGGCGCCCTCCGCCGTCCAGTCCTGCTGGCGGGTCACGACGATGTTGTCGCGACCAGGAAGGGGACGGAATCGTTCGGGCAGCGAATCCCAGGTCTTGCGACCCATGACGACCGGTGCCCCCTGCGTGGTCTCCTTGAAGTGCGCGAGGTCCTCCGGCACGTGCCAGGGCATGCCGCCCTCGGCGCCGATCACTCCGCCCGCCGCCTCGGCCCAGATGAGCCCGACCCAGGTCATACCGCCACCGCCGCCCTGATTGGTGCGTGATGCTGGTAGTCCTCGACGACGAAGTCCTCGAACCGGTAGTCGAAGATGGAGTCCGGCTTCCGCGCGAACCGCAGTGTCGGATACGGGTAGGCCTCTCGCGTGAGCTGCTCGCGCACCTGCTCGACGTGGTTGTCGTACACGTGGCAGTCCCCGCCGGTCCACACGAAGTCGCCCGGCTCCAGCCCCACCTGCTGCGCGATCATCATCGTCAGCAGCGCGTAGGAGGCGATGTTGAAGGGGACGCCGAGGAACATGTCCGCGCTGCGCTGGTAGAGCTGGCAGGAGAGCTTTCCGTCGGCGACGTAGAACTGGAACAGTGCGTGGCACGGTGCGAGGGCCATGTCCGGGATGTCCGCGGGGTTCCAGGCGGAGACGAGCAGACGCCGCGAGTCGGGAGACCGCCGGATCTGCTCGATGACCTCCGTCAGTTGATCGATGCTGCCCCCATCCGGTGTCGGCCAGGACCGCCATTGGACGCCGTACACCGGGCCGAGGTCGCCGTCCTCGTCCGCCCACTCGTCCCAGATCGAGACGCCGTTCTCCTGCAGCCAGCGGACGTTGGAGTCGCCGCGCAGGAACCACAGCAGCTCGTACGCGATGGACTTGAAGTGCACGCGCTTCGTGGTGATGAGGGGGAAGCCCTGCGCAAGGTCGAAGCGGATCTGCCGCCCGAACACGCTCGTGGTCCCGGTCCCGGTGCGATCGCTCTTGTGCGTGCCCGTCTCGAGCACGTCGCGGAGCAGGTCTTCGTACGGTGTCGGGACGGCGGCGCTCATGGTTGCCAGGATACCCGCCCCGATCGCGGCGGAGGCGGCGGCGATCGACGCGATCATCTCGTCACGGATGGAAACATCGCGGCACTCCTGATCCTCCGCCCGTACCCTCGAAGGGTGTCCCCCGCACTCGCCCTCACCGCCGTCGCCGCACTCGTCGTGCTCGCCCTCCTCGCTGGCCTCATGCTCCGGCGGCGTGAGGGTCGTCGTCGCGACGGCGGAGGCCTGCGATTCGATCCCGCCGATGC
This sequence comes from Microbacterium sp. BLY, assembly GCF_017939615.1. Taxonomy (NCBI): domain Bacteria; kingdom Bacillati; phylum Actinomycetota; class Actinomycetes; order Micrococcales; family Microbacteriaceae; genus Microbacterium; species Microbacterium sp. BLY. The sequence goes on along the minus strand of NZ_JAGKSR010000001.1, from coordinate 2,241,959 downwards.
GCAGGGTGTGACGCTGGGGACCGGCGCGACCCTCGTGCAGTTCAGCACGGAGACGTGCGCGCGCTGCCCTCAGGTGCGTCGCCTGCTCGGCTCGTATGCCGCAGCGGACGCCGACATCATCCACATCGAGGTCGACCTCACTCACCGTCCCGATCTCTCGACCCGCTACCGTGTGCTGCAGACGCCGACCACGTTCGTCCTCGACGCCGCCGGGATCGTCCGGGCGCGATTCGCCGGCGTCCCGTCCCGGGAAAGCCTGACCCAGGCGCTCGCCGCCGTCTGAGCCCCCGTCTGGAGAATCCGATGACCCCGACACCCGGCATCGATCCGCGCGGACCCCGCTTCGCGGCCGCGATCACCGCGTTCCTCCTCGCCATCGCGACCTTCCTGGCCCTGATCGGCATCTCGACCGCGTCGATCACCGGCGGCTGGTTCGCGCTGTCGCCACAGTCGGGGTTCTTGTTCATCGGGGGCGGCACCTGGGCGGTCTCGGCGTCCGGCCTTTCCGCGCGAGCACTCGACCCGGGCTTCCTCGTCGCCGCTCTGATCGCACTGCTGTTCCTCTGGGGCGTCGTGTCACCGACGACCGCGCCGTGGGGCGTCCTGTTCCGCCGTCTCGTCCGTCCTCGTCTGGCACCGCCCGCCGAGCTCGAGGACCCGAGGCCGCCGCGATTCGCCCAGGGCGTCGGCCTGTTCGTCGTGGGCCTCGGACTGGTCCTCCACCTCGCCGGAGTGCCGTGGGCCCTGCCGATCGCCACGTCCGCCGCGTTCCTCGCCGCCTTCCTCAACGCCGCGTTCGGGTTTTGCCTCGGCTGCCAGCTCTACCTGCTGCTGCAGCGTGCCGGGCTCACCGGACGACCGCGCCGCGCCGCCTGACGCCGGTTCCCCAAGGCACGGTCGCTCGGTAGGCTGACGACCAAGCGACGCTGCTCCCCCGGTGGCGTCAGGACCGGAGGAACCATGCCCGTCACCAGTGAAGCCGCCGCCACCTGGACCGGATCGCTCACGGAAGGTTCCGGCACCGTGGCCTTCTCCTCCTCCCACCTGGGCACATTCCCGATCGATTGGAAGGCCCGCAGCGAGGGCAGTGACACGACCACGACGCCGGAGGAACTCATCGCCGCGGCGCACGCCTCCTGCTTCAGCATGGCCCTCTCGCACGCCCTCGCGGAGAACGGCACACCTCCCGAGCGCGTCGACACCAGCGCATCCGTGACCTTCAAGCCGGGCGTCGGCATCACGGGGAGTCATCTCAACGTGAACGCCACCGTGCCGGGGCTCAGCCCGGAGAAGTTCCAGGAGCTCGCCGACGGTGCGAAGACGGGCTGCCCGGTGTCGCAGGCCCTCGCCGGCATCGACATCACGCTCGAGGCGACGCTCGCCTGACCGGGTCGGGCGTCAGGCGCGGGACAGGCGGATCGCCTCGCGAATGCTCGCCCTGGCGTCCTTGCGGCGGCCCGCCGCGTCCTGCACCACGCCGAGGCGGTAGCGAGCGCGCCAGTCCGACGGCGCGGCCTCCGCCTCGGCCGTATAGCGAGCGACGATCGCGTCCGCATCCTTGCGTGCGATCCGACCGCTCGGCGTGAGCTCCGTCTCGACGGGAGGCATGCCGCCCTCCGCATCGAGCACGCGCCCCAGACGGTCGGCGCCGAACCCGAACAGCATCTCCCGCACCAGCGCCCACGCGCCGACCGGCGCCAGGACGAGCAGGGTGATGCCCATGCCGATGGAGATCGGCGTCCCCACGGCGAGGAACATGACCGCGAGCCACCCCGCGACCACCAGGTACAGCAGGAGCGCCGCGGCCATGAGCCCGACGCCGATGCGGGACATCACGAGCGGAGACCGATGTCGAGCATGTGCTCCAGCCCCACGACGACCCCCGTCGCGGACGCCGCATACGGCACGGCGAGGCGGATACCGGGAGCGTAGGCGAGAGCCGGGTCGGTCGTGTCATGCGTGAACGAGAGCGACTCCCCCGGCCCTGACAGGATCACCTCCTGCTTCGCGATCACCCCGGGACGGCGGAGCGAGTGGATGGGGACGCTGCCGACCTGCTGGCCGCGCGCCCGCTGATCGGCGTGCGGCGCGCTGACGGGTCCTTGGGCGGCGCGGGCCGCGGCGATGAGCTCCGCGGTGCGGATCGCGGTGCCGCTCGGCGAGTCCACCTTGGTGTCGCGGTGTGCCTCCACGATCTCTGCGGACCCGAAGTACGGTGCCGCCGCCGCGGCGAGGGCCGAACCGAGTACGGATCCGAGAGAGAAGTTCGGGATGAAGACCGCTCCGGTGCCCGCGGCCTCGACCAGCGGACGGACCAGCGCGATGCGCTCCGCCGACCACCCCGACGTGGCGACCAGGACGTTTCGTCCGTGCTCGACGGCAGTGCGGACGACATCGATGCTGACCTGCGGCGTGGAGGCGTCGATCACGAGGTCGGCGTCGGCGACCTCCGTGAGGTCGCTCGTCGAGGTCAGCACCCGGCCCACCTCGAAGCCCTCGAGCTCCGCGATCACCGAACCGATGATCGTCCCGAGCTTTCCGGTCCCGCCGACGAGGGCTACCTTCGTGGTCATGGGTCCAGTCTATTTCCGGGCCACCGCCGACCATCGCGGCGCGCGGAGGGGCGGATCAGACCACCAGGGCGTCGGGGATGCCCGTCCGCAGTTCCATCGGGAGGTGCCCCGTGTCGTTGTGCGTGAGCAGCGTCCACGGCCGCCCCTGCTTCTGCGCGATCACCGTGAGCCCGCAGTGGGACTGGTTGAGCGTCATCCACCGCCACTCCGGAGCCGCGAGGACCTCCCTGACGAACCAGGAGATCACGAAGTTGTGGGTGATGAGGACCTCGTGGACGTCGCCGGTCTTGCGCACCAGGAACTCGTTCACGGCGTCGGACATCTGAGCCCGCCCCGCTTCGATCTCCGCCTCCGTGACCGACCCGAAGAAGGGCTCGAACACCGCGGGTGTCTCCTCCGTCATGCCCGTCGGGACGCAGTCGAACAGCAGAGCGGAGGGCGCGGGATCGACCGACGGGAGCCGCCCGGCGATCGCCCGTGCGGTCTCGTTGGCCCGCAGGAGAGGAGAGTGCCAGACGGCATCGAGCGGGAGCCCGGAGAGACGATCGGCGATGAGCTCCGCTTGCCGCTGGCCACGCGGCGAAAGGGGTCCGTCGGTGAGGCCGTGCTCGGCATCCTGATGTTCACCGTGTCTGACCAGATATATGTAGTGCGTCACAACAACTCGCTCGCTCGCCTCGTCGCCAGCATCCGCCGGTTTTCCTCTTCCACCCTATGTCACGGGCGGCGGAACCTCAGGCGCCCGCCCGGGTGAGCTCGACCACCTGCGCGCGCGACAGCGTCACCCCTGCCCCCTGCATGAGCTCGTCCACGTGGTCGGTCGCGAAGGTGTTCACGATCGGTGCGGCGACGGTGCGCTGCGCGAGAAGCCAGGCGATCGACACGGCGGCGACAGGAACCGCGAGCTCCGCGGCCACCTGGTCGAGGGCGCGCAGCACCTTGGTCCCACGGCGGTTCAGGTTACCCCGCAGCTGCTCTCCGCGGATGCCGCGCGAGGCGAGTGCCTTGGTCCGGTGACGCCCGGACAGGAATCCGTGCTCCAGGGCATGGGACGGCGTCACGGCGAGGTTCTGGGCTCCGGCGACGAGCCGGAGGTCGCCCTCGAACGGCTGCCGGCGGACGAGATTGTACGGCGCGTCGATCACGGTGATCCGCGGGTACCCCGCGGAGGCCAGGATGCGCGCCTCGACCAGACGCTCCGGGGTGAATCCGTACGCTCCGACCGCCCCGATCTTCCCCGCCTCCGCCAGCCACTCGACCGTGGCCAGCGTGTCCTCGAGGTTGGTCGTGGCGTCCAGCGTGGCGTCGAGGTAGAGCACATCGATACGCTCGACGCCGAGGCGCGTCAGCGAGCCTTCGACGGCCCGCACGAGATTGACCGACCCGAGACCCGGGTTGTCGGCGTGCGCACCGATACGGACGCTCAGGACGACGCGATCGCGTTGGTCACGCGACCGGAGCCACTGCCCGAGGATGTGCTCGCTGCGCCCGCCCGAGAACCCGTCGGCGGTGTGGATGGCGTTGCCGCCGAACTCCACGTAGCGATCGAGGATGCCGTGACTCGTCTCGAGATCGACGTTCCATCCGAACTCGGCGGCGCCGAGCATCAGCGGGAAGGTCTCGAAACCCGTCTCGCCGAGGGCGCTGCGGATGGACTCGCCGACACCGGGCCCGACGATCGGGATGGGAGCCGACGGGTGGTCCTGGTGCTCCTGTGAGGCGCGTTCAGCGTCTGGTCCTGCGCCTACGCTGAACAACCGCATACTCTCACCCCCGCTGCGATCGGCCGCGGCCGATCAGCATCACTGCTTCGTTAGCACCCCCCGGTGCGTACTTCGAGGGTATGCGACGCGCGCGAACGTCTCGTCCAATCCGGCGAACGGCGCGCAAACTTCCCATAACGTTTCGGTCACGGCGTGGACGACGGAAACCCGGGCCCCTCCCGAGGGAGGGACCCGGGTTCCGGGTCAGCCGTTGCTTACTCGGCGGCGGTGTCCTCAGCCGGAGCCTCGTCCGCTGCCGGGGCGTCGTCGAGCACCGGCTCGAGCGACAGCTTGCCGCGGTCGTCGATCTTCGTGATCTTGACGAGGATCTTCTGGCCGACGGAGAGCACGTCGTCGACGTTCTCCACGCGCTTGCCACCGGCGAGCTTGCGCACCTCGGTGACGTGCAGCAGGCCGTCCTTGCCGGGCAGCAGCGAGATGAAGGCGCCGAACGTGGCGATCTTCACGACGGTGCCGAGGAACTGCTCGCCGACCTCCGGGTTGGTCGGGTTGGCGATCGCGTTCACCTGGGCGCGGGCGGCCTCGGCCGAGGGGCCGTCGGTCGCGCCGATGTAGACGGTGCCGTCCTCCTCGATGGAGATCTGCGCGCCGGTCTCGTCCTGGATCGCGTTGATCGTCTTGCCCTTCGGGCCGATCAGCTCACCGATCTTGTCGACCGGGATCTGGACGCTGATGACACGCGGCGCGGTGGGCGCCATCTCGTCAGGAGCGTCGATCGCGGCGTTCAGGACGTTGAGGATCGTCAGACGAGCGTCCTTGGCCTGGGTCAGCGCACCGGCGAGCACCGACGACGGGATGCCGTCGAGCTTCGTGTCCAGCTGGATGGCGGTGACGAACTCGCTGGTACCGGCGACCTTGAAGTCCATGTCGCCGAGCGCGTCCTCCGCACCCAGGATGTCGGTCAGCGCGGCGTACCGGGTCTCCCCGTTCACCTCGTCGGAGACCAGACCCATCGCGATGCCGGCGACGGGAGCGCGCAGCGGCACACCCGCGTTCAGGAGCGACAGGGTCGAGGCGCAGACGGAGCCCATCGACGTCGAGCCGTTCGAGCTCAGCGCCTCGGACACCTGACGGATCGCGTACGGGAACTCCTCGCGGCTCGGCAGAACCGGCACGAGCGCGCGCTCGGCGAGGAAGCCGTGCCCGATCTCGCGACGCTTCGGAGAGCCCACGCGGCCGGTTTCACCGGTCGAGTAGGGCGGGAAGTTGTAGTGGTGCATGTAGCGCTTGCTCGTCGTGGGCGACAACGAGTCGATCTGCTGCTCCATCTTGAGCATGTTCAGCGTGGTGACACCCATGATCTGGGTCTCACCGCGCTGGAAGATCGCGGAACCGTGCACGCGCGGGATGACCTGCACCTCGGCGTCGAGCGGACGGATGTCCGCCAGGCCACGGCCGTCGATGCGGGTGCCCTCGGTGAGGATGCGGCCGCGGACGATCTTCTTCGTGACGGACTTGTATGCGGCGGAGAACTCCAGCGGGGCCGCGGCCGGGAGCGAACCCGCCTCCGTGGCCTCGATGAGCTCGGCCTTGACGCGGTCCTTGATCGCGTCGTCGGCGTTCTGGCGCTCGGCCTTGTCGGCGATCTGGTAGACGTCGCTCAGCTCGGCGAACGCCCGCTCGGACACGAAGTCGTAGACCTCGTCGCTGTACGCGGGGAAGACCGGGTACACGCCCGGCTCCTTCGACGCGGTGGCGGCGAGCTCTGCCTGTGCCTTAACGAGCTGGGCGATGAACGGCTTCGCGGCCTCGAGACCCTGGGCCACGACGCTCTCGTCGGGCTTGGTCGCGCCGGCCTTGATCAGGTTCCAGCTGCCCTCGGTCGCCTCGGCCTCGACCATCATGATCGCGACGTCCTCGGACCCGTCGGCCTTGGTGACCACGCGGCCGGCGACGATGAGGTCGAACACGGCCTCCGAGACCTGCTCGGCGGTCGGGAACGCGACCCACTGGTCCTCGTGCTGACCGTGACCGGGGATGAACGCGAGGCGCACGCCGGCGACAGGGCCCGAGAACGGCAGACCCGAGATCTGCGTCGACGCGGACGCGGCGTTGATGGCGAGGGCGTCGTAGAACTCGCCCGGAGCGATCGAGAGAACCGTGATGACGATCTGGACCTCGTTGCGGAGACCGTCGACGAACGACGGACGCAGCGGACGGTCGATCAGACGGCAGACCAGGATCGCCTCGGTCGAGGGACGACCCTCGCGACGGAAGAACGAGCCGGGGATCTTGCCCGCGGCGTACGAGCGCTCCTCGACGTCGACCGTCAGCGGGAAGAAGTCGAAGCCCTCGCGCGGGTGCTTGCCCGCGCTGGTGGCCGACAGGAGCATGGTCTCGCCGTCGAGGTACGCGGCGACAGCGCCCTGAGCCTGCTGCGCGAGGCGGCCGGTCTCGAAGCGGATGGTGCGGGTGCCGAAGCGGCCGTTGTCGAGAACGGCCTCGGTGGCGGTGATTTCAGGACCTTCCAAGAGGTCTCTCCTTCTTTGTTTAGACTCGCGAATCCGTATGACGCGCGAGCGTGTTCAAAGGAGCGGAACGGAAGGGTTCGGGCGCGCGGGCACTCCCGCGAATCTCGCCTGCGCTGGCCACCAGTAGAAAGCCACCCGACACCCGCCGAGGAACCCACCACAGGGGACCAGCTTCTCCGCCGATCGCTCCATGACTCGATATGAAATTGTCGGATGACCGGAGTCACCCTCATCCACACTACCAGCGTGCACCCGGAAATCCGGGTTCTCCTGCGGGGATCGCACGCGACACCGAACCGTCACCAGCCGTTCAGCGCACGGACGCCGCGGTGTGGGGCGCCTGCGCTCTGCTGGGCACATGCGGATGTCGGTGATCGGATGCGGGTACCTCGGAGCGGTCCATGCGGCGGCGATGGCGTCGCTCGGACACGACGTCGTCGGCATCGACGTGGACGAGAGCAGAGTGGCGTCTCTGGCCGCGGGCGTCGCGCCGTTCTTCGAACCGGGCCTTGCCGACCTCCTCCACGACGGGCTGGCGTCCGGTCGGCTGCGCTTCTGCTCCGACATGATTGAGGCCACCGGCGCGGACGTGCACTTCCTCGCGGTCGGCACGCCGCAGTCGCCCGAGGGCCCCGCGGCCGACGTGTCTTTCGTGGAGGCAGCGATCGAGCTCCTCCTCCCCCGGTTGCGACCGGGGGACGTCGTGGCCGGGAAGTCGACCGTCCCTGTCGGCACCGCCGCACGGCTCGGCGGCCGGGTCACCGCCACCGGGGCGACGCTGGTGTGGAACCCCGAGTTCCTCCGGGAGGGCTGGGCGGTGCACGACACGCTCACCCCCGACCGCCTCGTGGTGGGCGCAGACGCGACAGCGGCAGGCGAGAGGGCCGTCGACGTGCTGCGGCAGGTCTACCGCATCGCGATCGACGCGGGCACACCGTTCCTCGTCACCGACCTCGCGACCGCGGAACTCGTCAAGGGCGCGGCGAACGCCTTCCTCGCCACGAAGATCTCCTTCATCAACGCGATCGCGGAGGTCGCCGAGGCCGCCGGAGCGGACGTGACCCTCATCGCGGAGGCCCTCGGCCACGACACTCGGATCGGACGGCGCTATCTGGGATCGGGCATCGGATTCGGCGGAGGGTGCCTTCCGAAGGACATCCGGGCGTTCGCCGCGCGCGCGGAGGAGCTCGGTCGCGGCGACGCGGTCGCGTTCCTCCACGAGGTGGATGCGATCAACCTCCGCCGTCGGGACCGCGCCGTGCGCCTCGTCGTCGACGCGCTGGACGGGCTCGTGTTCGGTCGCAGGATCGCGGTCCTCGGCGCCGCCTTCAAACCCTTCAGCGACGACGTCCGCGATTCCCCGGCACTCGAGGTGGCGGTCCGGCTGCGCGGGCTGGGCGCCGACGTCGTCGTGACGGATCCCGCGGCCATCGAGAACGCCCGCGCGCAGCACCCGCAGCTCGGCTACGCGGAAGCGAGGGACGAGGCGCTGCGGGATGCGGATGCCGTGGTCGTGGTGACGGAATGGGACGAGTACCGTCGCCACCTCACTCCACAGCACGCCGCGGGGCTCGTTCGCGGCCGGATCATCGTCGACGGCCGCAACTGTCTCGACGCCGCCGCCTGGCGAGCCGCGGGCTGGAACTACCGCGGCATGGGGCGGCGCTGAGGCGTCGGCCCTCAGCGCGCGCGGGACCCGACTTCCGCCGGCGGCCGCCCGACGAAGACATAGTCCCGGTGCTTCGCCCGGCGTCCGTCGCCGGCGGTCCGGCCCTGCACCCTCCGCCACGCCCACGGCAGCGCGTGCTGACGCCACCACGCCGCACGCCCGATGGTCTCCTGCTCGTGCAGCGCGGCATCCAGGAGCCCGAGCGCGTCCGCGTGCGGCACCCCGAGCACCTCCGCCACCCGGTAGGCGAGGAAGCGGTGTCCTCGGCTGCTGAGATGCACGAGATCTTCCCCCCAGTGCTGACGCTCCGCGAGCGCGGGATGCAGATCCGTGTCGATGAGGATCGCGCCGGTCCGCGCGGCGACGCCGGTGAGGGCCGTGGCGAAGGAGGAGAAGCGTCGGGCGTACAGCGCCGCGGCGCGCCGGCCGGGCAGGAACGGCGTGATCAGCACGACGTCGGCACCGGCTGCCCGCGCGCGCCGCACCGCGTCCTCCAGTCTCGCGGCGAGCGCCGGGACATCGACACGGTACTTCACGAGGTCGTTGGCCCCCACCAGGATCGTCACCAGGTCGGGGCGGAGTTCGAGCGCCCGCTGCAGTTGCGGCCCGCAGACGTCGTCCACGCGCTGGGAGCGGATCGCCAGGTTCGCGTAGTGCAGGCCACCCTGCGCCGCCAGGAGCAGCGCCAGGCGGTCGGCCCACCCGCGGAGGGCACCGTCGGGCCCGGGGTCGCAGAGTCCCTCCGTCAGGGAATCCCCGAGCGCGACCAGGCGCGTCCAGCGACGGGCGGACACGGGCGCGGTCAGCTCCGGGCGGACGGCGCGGCGGACCCGCCGGCGGCGGTCGGCCGCCTGCAGCACGCGCGCGTCATCGAAGTGCCCGAGCAGCTGGTCTCCCAGGCTCGCCCAGCTCCGCTCCTGCACCGCCGCCCAGCCCGCCTGGCCGAACGCGCGGCGCCGGTCTCCGTCTCCCACGAGGTCGCCCACCCTCCGCCGGAGATCGTCCAGGTCCCCGGGACGGTAGAGCCAGCCGTCGACACCGGTGCGCACGAGGTCGAGCGGGCCTCCGCGACCGGTCGCGACGACGGGTACACCGCTCGCGTGCGCCTCCTGCAGCGTCTGGCCGAAGGTCTCGCTCTCCCCCGGGTGCACGAACACGTCGAAGGACGCGAGCGCAGCGGCGAGCGCGTCGCCGTCGAGCCGGCCGAGGAACAGCGCGTGCGGCAGCAGCTCCTGGAGTCGCGCCCGGCGTGGCCCGTCGCCGACGATGACGAGCCGGGTGCCCGGGAGGTCGTGCAGGGCCGCCAGGTCCTCCACCTGCTTCTCCGGGGCCAGGCGACCGATATAGCCGATGACGACCTCCGCGCCCCACTCCTCCCGGAGCGCCTCGCTGCGCCGGGACGGGTGGAAGCGCTCGGCGTCGACCCCTCGGCCCCACGACCGGATGCGGTCGATCCCGAGACGAGCCAGCTGCCCCGCCGACGCCGTGGAGGGGGCGAGCGTGAGGGTCGCTCTCCGGTGCAGGCGGGCGATGTGCGCGTGGGCGATCCCGGTTGCGGCGGCGATCCGATACCTCTCGGTGTAGGCGGCGACGTCGGTCTGGTAGGCCGCGACCGTGGCCACGCCGACGCGTTCGGAGGCGAGCAGTCCGCGCCAGCCGAGGGCGAACGGCGATGCCAGGTGGACGACGTCGGGACGGAAGCCGTCGAGCTCTGCGCCGATCCTCCGCGTGGTCGCCGCGCCGACGCGGACATCCCGGTAGCCCGGGAGTGCGACGCTGGGAATCGCCGCGACGCGCGCGCCGTGCAACTCCGCCGGGATGCCGGTCGCGGCCGGAGCGAGCACACACGCCTCGTGCCCTCGGCGCTCCAGGTGACGGAGGATCTGCATCACGGATCCGGTCACACCGTTCATGTGCGGAAGGAAGGACTCGGTGACGATCGCGACTCTCACCCCTTCAGGATGGCGGCGTCCCGCACTCGTCCCGAGGGGAAACGGGCCCCGGCACCGGATGTTCACCGGATGCTGGACCGCGGGTCACCGGCTATCCGCGCGTTGGTTCCCGTTCACCGCCTCCGGGCAGAGTGACGGTCGTGTCGACAGACCTGCTCGCTGACGCCCTCGCTGGCCCCTGGAGCCTGGCCGCGATGAGCCTGCTCGTGCTCGGTGACGCGTTCTTCGTCGTCATCCCCGGGGAGATCGCTGTGACCGCCCTCGGCGCGGTCGCGACGACGACCGGAACGCCCGCGCTCTGGGCGGTGGTGCTCTGCGCTGCGGGCGCGGCGGCGCTCGGTGATGCCTGCTGCTATCTGATCGGGCGCGTCGTCGGCACCGAGCGCTGGGGCTGGATGAGAGGGCGCAGAATCCAGCAGGCCCTCGCCTGGGCACACGACCGGCTGGACCACGGCACGGCCACCGTGCTGTTCACCGCGCGCTTCGTGCCGTTCGCCCGGCTCGCGGTGAACCTCGTGGCGGGTGCCTCCCGCATCCATCCGCCTCGCTACCTGGCACTCGTGACCCTGGCTGCGCTCGGCTGGGCGGGGTACCAGGCCGCCGTCGGGGCGATGGTCGCCGCGGTGCTGCCCGGCGGCCCTCTCGTCGCCGTCCCGGTGTCCGTGGCACTGGCCGTCGCGCTCGGCCTCGGACTCGACCGGCTCACGCGCGGGCGGGATCGGTGACCCTCGCCGCTCGTCCGCCCGTGCTCTAGGCTCGGGAGCATGAGCACCGAAGAAGGCGCCGGATCCTCCTCGGAGGACATGAAGCGCAAGTTCAAGGAAGCGCTCGAGAAGAAGAACGCGCACCATCGGCAGGGCGAGGCTCACCTCGACGGCGACTCGGCCGTGCACGCCGCCAATGCCCCGCAGACGCGACGCGAGTTCCGACGCAAGAGCGGTTGACCGCCCGGATGCGGGAACCCGGTCCGGGCTCCCGCATCCTCTGCGTCGAGATCAGCGACCGAGCGTGCGCTGGCGGGCGCGTTCCTCCTTCGCCGCCATCTCGGTGACCGCGGCCTCCTGCAGTTCCGGCATGCCGACGGCATCCGCCGCGGGCGCCGCATGCGGGTCCACCCCGTCGAGGATCGATTCATCGAACGGAAGCTCCCCGGACAGGACACGGCCGACGCGGTCGCGGTCGATCTGCTTCGTCCAGGTGCCGATGAGGAGGGTGGCCACGGCGTTGCCCGTGAAGTTCGTCAGGGCGCGCCCCTCGGACATGAAGCGGTCGATGCCGACGATGACCCCGACCCCGTCCACCAGATCGGGCCGGTAGGCCTGCAGCCCGCCCGCGAGCGTCGCCAGACCGGCGCCGGTCACCCCCGCGGCCCCCTTGCTCGCGATGATCATGAAGACGAGGAGGCCGATCTGCTCGCCGATCGACATGGGCTGCCCCATGCCCGTCGCGATGAACAGCGACGCCATCGTGAGGTAGATGGCCGTTCCGTCGAGGTTGAACGAGTAGCCGGTGGGAACGGTGATGCCCACGACCGGCTTCGAGATACCCAGGTGCTCCAATTTCGCGATGAGCCGCGGAAGCGCCGACTCCGACGAGGACGTTCCCACGATCAGCAGGTATTCCCGGGCGAGGTACTTCATGAGAGCGAAGATGTTGACCCGCGTGACCGCCCAGAGCAGGAACCCGAGGACGACCACGATGAAGAGGATGCACGTGAGGTAGAAGGCGACCATCAGGACGCCGAGGCTCCAGATCGCCGCCGCCCCCGTCTTGCCGACCACAGCCGCGATGGCGCCGAAAGCACCCACCGGCGCCAGCCAGAGGATCATCCCGAGGATGCGGAAGACGAGCTTCTGGAGATGGGTGACCGCCTGCATGATCGGCGCCCCGCGCTCCCCCATGCCCTGAAGCGCGAATCCGACGAGCAGGGCGATGAAGAGCACCTGGAGGACGCTCTCCCCGGTGAACGCCGAGAAGAACGTCGCCGGGATGATGCCGAGCAGGAACTCCTGCGTGGTCTTCGCCTCGCCCGACTCCGTCTGGTAGCTCGCGTTCGCCATGTCGAGGCCGGCACCGGGATGGATGATGTTCCCCACGACGAGGCCGATCGCCAGAGCGAACGTCGACATCGTGAGGAAGTACAGCAGCGCCAGCCCGCCGATCTTGCCGACGGTCGCTGCCTTCGCGATCGAGCCGACGCCGACCACGATCGTGCAGAAGATGATCGGGGCGATCATCATCTTGATCAGCGACACGAACGCCGTGCCCAGCGGTTCGAACGCCCGTCCCACCTCGGGCCACAGCAGGCCGACGGCGGCGCCGAGCACCACCGCGATGATGACCGACACGTAGAGCCAGGTGTGCCGGTCCCAGGCGTGCTTCCCCCGCCTCCAGTGGAATCCGGGGAGCGAGAATCCTGTCGTGAGCGCCATGCGTCCTCCTCGATCGTCGACGTCGTCGTCTGCGACAGCGGCGACCGTGCCGCTGCTCCTCCACGGTCTCCCCGCGTCGCGCCCCCGCCCTATTTGTGGTCGTATTGGTCACGGTCCCGACCGTCGACGATCGAGGAGAACGATGCCGTCCTCTGCCCCCGAGCGCAGTGCCGCCTCGCGCGTCTTCGTGCTGCTTCTCGTGACGACGGTGCTTCTGGGGATCCTGGTGGCCGTGTTCCTCGTCGCGGAGGCACAGCGGGCGGCCAGGGCCGAGGCGGAACGCGTGACCGCGGCGACCGCCGCCGCGATCGCCGCCTCCCCGCTGGTCTCGTCGGCCCTGGAGACGGATGACCGGGAGACGGCGGCCCGCGACCTCGCGCCGTACGCGCGCGAGGTCCTGACCACCGCCGACCTCGATTTCGTCACCGTGATGACGACGGACGGCGTCCGCGTGACGCACCCGGAGCCGGACCGCGTCGGCGAGCGCTACCTCGGGACGATCCCGTCCTCCCCCCGCCCGCTCACCGAGGAGTTCCGGGGGACGCTCGGGCCATCCGTTCGGACGATCGTGCCCGTCCTCGCCGACGGGCAGCCCGTGGGGTGGGTGGCCGCCGGGGTCACCACCGAGACCATCGCGCAGACGCTCGTCCGTCGCCTCCCGCTCTCGCTCGCCCTCACGGGCGCGCTCGTGCTGTTGGGCGTCGGCGGAGCCCTCCTCGCCCGGCGCGTCACGCGCCGCTTCGCCGGCGACCTCCCTCCCGGCGACGTCCGCGACGCCGTCTCGTCCTACGAGTCGATCCGGACACTCGGGGAGGCTCTCCGCGCCCAGACGCACGAACACGGCAATCGGATGCACACGGCGGTCGCCCTGATGGAGTTGGGGCGTACCGACGAGGCGATCGGCATCCTCACCGACACCGCCCGGCAGAGCCAGTCGCTCGTGGATCAGGTCACGGCGCGGCGCCACGGCGACCCCGCTGTGGGCGCGCTGCTGCTCGGCAAGGCCTCCCAGGCCAAGGAGCGGGGCATCGAGTGGCGGGTGCACATCGCGCCGGACACGCCCCGCACCCCGCTGTCCGCCGTGGATGCCGTCGCCGTCCTCGGCAACCTCGTCGACAACGCGTTCGACGCGGCCGCGAGCGCAGAGGAGCGGTGGGTCTCCGTGCGCCTGGAGCCGACCGCGGACGGCGGGATCCTCCTCGAGGTGGCGGACAGCGGCCCGGGAGTCCCCACCGACCTGCGGGAGAGGATCTTCGCCTCGGGGTACTCCACGAAGCCGGCCGGCGCGGAGGGACGTGGTGTCGGCCTGGCCCTGGTGCGGTCCGTCGTGGCGGAGGCGGGAGGCTCGGTGGTGGTGCTCGGACCGCCCACGACCTTCCGGGTGCTGTTGCCGGCCGCGCGCGACGGGAGGCGCCGCCGATGATCCGCACCCTGCTCGTGGACGACGATGCCCTGACCCTCGAGCTCCACCGCACCTACCTGGAGCGTCTGGACGGCTTCGCCGTGGCCGGCGAGTGCACGGGCGCGCGGGCAGCGCTGACGGCGCTCCGAGAGGGCGGAGCGAACACGTTCGATCTCGTCCTGCTCGATGTGACGATGCCCGACGGCTCGGGACTCGAGGTGCTGCGCACACTGCGGGCTCGGGCCACGGCCGTCGACGTGATCGCCGTCACGGCGGTGCGCGACGCGGAGGTCGTGCGGCAGATGGCGGCCCTCGGTGTGTTCCAGTACCTCGTGAAGCCGTTCTCGTTCGCGGTCTTCCGGGAGCGCCTCGAAGACTATCGGGACCACCGCGCGCACGCGCAGGCGACCAGCGGACCGGCCACGCAGGAGGAGATCGACGCGCTGCTGGGACGGGCGACCGGGAGCATCGTCCTCCCCAAGGGGTTGTCCGCCTCGTCCCTCGAGCGCGTGCGCGCCGAGTTGCGGCGGCGCGGACCGCTCTCCGCGCGCGAAGCAGCCGAGTGTACGGGACTGTCCCGGGTGTCCGCGCGTCGGTACCTCGAGCATCTCGTCCTCACGGGTGTCGCGGTGCGCCGCAGCCGCCCCGGCGGGCGGGGGCGTCCCGAGACCGAGTACGCCTGGCGGGAACGCGCCCTCCCCGGGTGACCCGCCGGACATGCCGGTGCCCCGCACCCGGAGTGGGCGCGGGGCACCGGCATGTCCGGGGCGGGGACGGGTCACTCTCCGGCGAGACCGCCGAGCATGTGACCGAAGGAGCGCCCCTCGCCCAGGTAGGTCGCCGGGTCGAACGGATCGGCGATCGTGGCGGCCTCCCGTCGTGCGACCGCGTCAGCGAGTTCGCGCGCGCCCTTCTCGACCCGCTTCGCGAGCGGTGCGACGTCGTCCCCGCCGCCGCCCCAGTCGCTCGAGGCCGCGAAGACGCCCGTCGACACCGCGTCGGCGTGCAGGTAGGCGAACAGCGGGCGGATCGCGTAGTCGATCGCGAGGGAGTGCCGCGGGGTTCCCGCGTTGGCACCGATCAGCACCGGCTTCCCGGCGAGCGCGTCCGGGTCGAGCACGTCGATGAACGACTTGAACAGCCCGGAGTAGCTCGTCGAGAAGATCGGCGTCACGGCGATCAACGCATCGGCCGAGACCACCGTGTTGATCGCCGTCTCGAGGGCGGGAGGGGCGAATCCCGTCAGCATGTTGTTCGTGATGTCGTGCGCGTGGTCGCGCAGCTCGATCACATCGACGGTGGCGTCGATGTCCCGCTCGGCGAGAGCCTTCACGGTCTCGGCGGCCAGCCGGTCGGCGAGCATCCGGGTGGACGAGGGGTTGGAGAGTCCCGCGGAGACGACCGCGATGCGACGCGTGGTCATCTCACGCCCCCTTCCGGCCGAGTCCGAACGCGGCGCCCGCGGGAGCCGGGGTGTCCTCGTAGGGCGAGTCCGCGGTGAGGTTGTCGCCCCGGTTCGCACCGGGACGCGCCTGCCGCGTGGGTCCGTCGCCGTAGGTCGCCTTCACCCGCGCGGCGTGCGTCGGCGCGTCCGGCACCCCGGCGGGGCGGTCCTTCGCCAGCTCCTTGCGCAGCACCGGCACGACCTCGGATCCGAGGATGTCGAGCTGCTCGAGGACCGTCTTCAGCGGAAGGCCGGCGTGGTCGATGAGGAACAGCTGACGCTGGTAGTCGCCGTAGTGCTCGCGCATCGCCGCGTAGCGGTCGATCACCTGCTGCGGAGAGCCCACCGTGAGCGGGGTCATCTCCGTGAAGTCCTCCATGCTCGGCCCGTGGCCGTACACGGGCGCGTTGTCGAAGTACGGACGGAACTGGTTGACCGCATCCTGCGACTTCGCGGCCATGAACACCTGACCGCCGAGACCGACGATCGCCTGCTCCCGCGTGCCGTGACCGTAGTGCTCGAATCGCTGACGGTACAGCTCGATGAGGCGCTGGTAGTGCTCCTTCGGCCAGAAGATGTTGTTCGCGAAGAAGCCGTCGCCGTAGTAGGCGGCCTGCTCGGCGATCTCCGGTGTGCGGATCGAGCCGTGCCACACGAACGGGGCGATACCGTCGAGGGGACGGGGCGTGGAGGTGAAGCCCTGCAGCGGGGTGCGGAACTTGCCCTCCCAGTCGACGACGTCCTCCCGCCAGAGCTTGTGCAGCAGGGCGTAGTTCTCGATCGCGAGCGGCAGACCCTGCCGGATGTCCTGCCCGAACCACGGATAGACCGGTCCGGTGTTGCC